>PCUY01000069.1:0-4366 GCA_002787815.1 Bacteroidetes bacterium CG12_big_fil_rev_8_21_14_0_65_60_17
GTGTAACATAACCGCATTCCTGTCATGCAACCGAATTTCCATCACCATGCGCCACCCTGTTCGCCCACACTTTGTTCTTGCCCTGCTGCTGGCGTGTGTCCTGCCCACGCTGGCCGCGGCGCAGGACCGATCCGAAAAAGACACACCCGCCAACAACGCGACCACGTGGAGTGTCAACGCACCGTTCGGCCCAACCGAAACCGTCTCATTCACGACCAGTGAAGGCACATGGATGAGCGTCGACGTGTCGCCGGACGGCCGCACCATTGTATTCGACCTGCTCGGCGACCTGTACACCATGCCCATCGGCGGCGGCGAGGCGACGCCGCTCACGTCTGGCCCCGCCTGGGACGTGCAGCCCGCGTTCAGCCCGGACGGCTCGCGCATTGCCTTCACGAGCGACCGCGCCGGCGGCGACAATATCTGGACCATCCGCACCGACGGCTCCGATCCAGTGCAGATCACCAAAGAGAATTTCCGCCTTCTGAATGGTCCTGCGTGGACACCTGACGGCAATTACATTCTGGCGCGCAAGCACTTTACCTCCACGCGCTCGCTTGGCGCCGGGGAAGTCTGGATGTACCACGCCGGTGGCACGGCCACGGCCGGCCTGCAGCTTACAGAACGGAAAAATGACCAGCAGGACCAGGGCAACGAAATTGCCGCAAGTCCCGACGGCCGCTACGTCTACTTCAGCGAAGACATGTCGGGCGGCTCCACGTTCGAGTACAACAAGGACCCGAACGGGCAGATTTACGTCATTCGTCGCCTGGACCGTGAGACGGGCCGCCTGGAGAACTACATCACGGGCATGGGCGGATCGGCCCGCCCCACCCCCTCGCCCGACGGCAGGACCATCGCCTTCGTCCGGCGCGCCCGTGAAAAAAGCGCCATCTACCTGCTTGACACCGAAACGGGAGGCATCCGCTGGCTGCACGACGACCTGGACCGCGACCAGCAGGAAGCCTGGGCCATATTCGGAGTCTACCCACGCATGGCGTGGACGCCGGACGGCGCATCCATCATATTCTGGAAAAAGGGAGGGCTGTTCCGGGTAGATGCGGCGACCGGCAGCACGGCACCCATCCCGTTCGAAGTCGATATTCAGCGCACCATCCACGAGGCGCTACGCGTGCCGGTCGAGGTGCACCCGGAGCAGTTTACGGCCCGGATGATCCGCGACGTGGCGACCGCTCCCAACGGCCGCAGCATCGTGTTCCATGCCGCCGGATATCTGTACGTGAAGTCGCTCCCGGACGGCACGCCGCGCCGGTTGACCTCGCAGACCGATCACTGGGAGTACGACCCGGATTTCAGCCCGGACGGACGGCAGATCGTGTACACGACGTGGGATGATGAGGACTACGCGACCATCCGCGCCGTGTCGGTGGGCGGTGGCGCAGGCCGCAGGCTCACGTCGCGCCCGGGACACTACGCCGAGCCCCGCTTCTCACCCGACGGCTCGGAAATCGTGTTCCGCCGCATGGGGGCGAGCAGCATCCGGGGCACGCTGCATGGCATGGACACCGGAATCTACCGGATGAATGCGGCGGGTGGCGATCCGGTTCTTGTCTCGCGATCGGGTGCGGACGCCCGCTTCGGGCCGCACGGTGAGCGGATATACTACCTCTCTGGTCGCGGCCTCTCGAAAAACTATATGTCCGTTGATCGGCACGGCGGCGACGTGCGCACACACTTCGAATTGAAGTATGCCAATGTCGTCGTTCCCAGCCCGGATTTCGGGCATGTGGCTTTCAATGAGCTATTCAATGCCTACCTCGCGCCGCTCCCGCAGACCGGATCGGCCGTGGACCTGAACAAGGACACGAAAGCCATTCCCGTCACGCGCCTCACGGAAGATCTGGGCACGGACGTGCATTTCTCGGCCGATGGATCGGCGATCCACTGGATGGTGGGTGAGGAGTATCACACGCGGCGCGTGGACGGCTCGGATTCGTCCGTGGTCCGGATCGGGCTCACACTGGATAGCGATCGGCCGCAGGGCGTGACGGCCATCACAGGCGCGCGGATCGTGACGATGAATGGAGACGAGGTGATCGAGGACGGCGTGCTTGTCGTGGAGCATGACCGGATCCGCGCCGTGGGGACGCGGGGCGAGGTCGATATTCCGGCGGGTGCCCGCATGGTGGATGCTACCGGCAAAACCGTGCTTCCTGGTTTTGTGGATGCGCACGCCCACGCCAGTCACTTCTTCAGCGGCCCTGTGCCGGAGGAGTACTGGGTCTACTCGGCGAATCTGGCCTTTGGCGTAACCACGATCCACGATCCTTCGGCCAACACCGAAACTGTATTCACGCTCTCTGAAATGGTCCGCTCGGGCCGCCTTGTCGGCCCCCGCGTGTTCTCGACCGGTACCATATTATATGGCGCCGACGGCGATTTCCGCGCCATTGTGAACTCACTCGACGATGCCCGATCCCACGTGCGCCGCATGAAGGCCGTCGGCGCCACAAGCGTAAAGAGCTACAACCAGCCCCGCCGCGAGCAGCGCCAGCAGATCATGCAGGCGGCCCGCGAAATCGGGATGAACGTCGTGCCCGAGGGCGGATCGACGCTCAACCACAATCTGACGATGATCATCGATGGGCACACCGGCATAGAGCACAACCTGCCGGTCGCGCCCCTTTACCGGGACGTGCGCGAGCTCTGGAGGCGCAGCGGTACGGGTTACACGCCGACACTCGTCGTGCTCTACGGCGGCCCGAGCGGCGAGCGCTGGGCCTACGAGCGCGACAATGTCTGGGAAAATGAGCGTCTGCTGCGCTACGTCCCCCGCTCCGTGGTCGATCCCCTCTCGCGACGCCGCCAGAAAGCGGCCGAAGACGAGTACTTCCACGGCGAGGTGGCCGCCCAGGCCGCCGCTCTCGTCCGGCAGGGCAACCTGGTCCAGATCGGCGCCCACGGTCAGATGCAGGGCCTGGCGTTCCACTGGGAAATGCGTCTTCTTGAGCAGGGTGGCCTCACGCCGCACGAAGTGCTCCGCTCGGCCACGCTCCACGGCGCGCGCTACCTGGGCATGGACGGAGACATCGGATCGCTCGAAGCAGGCAAGCTTGCCGACCTCATCATTGTGGAGGGCAATCCACTGGCGCGCCTCGGCGACGCCGAGAACATCTCACACGTCATGGTCGGCGGCCGCCTCCATGACGCGTGGAACCTGCCGCTCGGCGCCCGGACTGAGGTGGAGTGAGCAGCAACGTCGAACCTCGAGTCCAGATGGTTCACTCGCCAAGGTCAAGCGTCATTCTTGAGATAACAGGGATGCCGTCCTGAATACGCCCAACAAGAAACTCATTTTCTCCGATCTGAAGCAGATCTCGGACGGTATTGGGCCCGCTTGTCCAGGCGGCAACCTGGACCGTACGCACAGAATCGGCCCCAATGCTGACGGTATCGACGAACATGTCCGATCCCCTGTCTTCCCGATGCAGGACATAAGCGATACGAATTTTTTCAGCAAAAGGATCCATCCACATGTTCAACGTAGATGAAAACATGTGATACATCCTGGGGATACGTTGTCCGCCGCTGAAGACAGAATATATGGAATAGTGATAGGGATACCGTTTCCTGACACCACCGTCACGCCCATAGTAGTCATTATAATTTATGGCTTTATAAACGCGACCACCACTCGCGAAATATCCAGCACCTTTGGCATATTCTGAGCTGTAGAGCGACGTCACGGTCTCCGTGTCACCCTCAAGCCTCGCCTTCCACACGGTTCCGTCGTAAAGATCCCTTACGAAATATGCCTTCCGGCGGTCGACATGAGCAATTCGTATCCAGTCTGCAAGGGTGCGATCGTTTTCGAGCGGATACATTTCCGGGCTGAAGACAGGTCGAAGATCAAGCCAAGAGCAAACTTTTCTTCGAGTTCTGAGGTCAATACACTCCACGGCTCCCTCAGAGTTGAGCGTGGAGTGGGCGACGACGAGTGAGTCGGATTCAAGACGGAACACCTGCGGAGCCATGAACTCATCATCTGAAAACCGCAGCGTCTCTACATGAACGCCCTGCCGGTAGATTTCGACCTTCTGCAACGAGCGGTCAAAAAGCCAGAGCCTACCGTCATTGTGGCCGTACCCGCTGTAGATGTCCTGAAATTCCCCAGGGCCGTCACCCTGTCGTCCGAAAGAGCCGCTATACTGTCCAGACACCAATTCATAGAATCGCACGGACGGCGACTTTCCGTCGATCACGTAAAAGTAAACCCCATCGCTCAGAAGAAACCTGATCTGTGCGAACGCATATTCTCCACCTGATCCTACATCGTCTCCTATCGTATATTGTACTTCATGTGGAACCGTAAACGTCACCTGCCCTGAGGTGGAATCCACACTGA
>PCUY01000069.1:4401-5562 GCA_002787815.1 Bacteroidetes bacterium CG12_big_fil_rev_8_21_14_0_65_60_17
CATTCAGGGTATCCATTCTCTCTGGAAACGCCGGAAATACAATCATCCACAGAGCCGCATGATGTGCATGTAGGTTCTGGTACTATTGGGAGCGCGACTCTGAATCCGGACGTTACCAACAGTGCTCCAAAAACAAGTATACTCAAGGCCGATTTCCATTTTTTGTGCTCTGCAGTGAATTGATAGTTCATTCTCCCACTCCATTGGTTAGTTGTATTGTTCACGATCATGACCGCTGGCTACAGCAGATCACGTAAAGTGACATCTCTCAGCCAATCCTCTATTCTTCTTGACTGAAGCCGTATTTGATGTATCGACTCTCCGGATCGATTTGGCAGAAGCGCTATAGCCCTTTCGGGAAGCTGTCTGGTAAAGCGCGCCAAGTCATGATCTGACAAGGCAATTACGTCAATATCCAATCTGTCGGAGGCCAAATATTTCATTCGTTCAGAGATACGCGCATCTGCGTGCCACAAGATTAGCGTATGAGACGATACACCACGCTGAGTCAGATACACTGAATAGGCTTCAATGTCATTATAGTAAGTTACACATAAACCAGCATTAGCTAGATAGATTACTGCTCTTACATCAACACTTCCACTACCAGATTGTTCTGTTTTGATGCTACGGCTGAGTTCCTCGTACAACTGTGGATCGGCGTTTTCCTCCTCCAACACGCTGGAGACTACTTCTCGAAGCTGAGTCTGCCTTTCCACTATGGCGATGACATTCCATGCTGATATAATCAGTGCAAGAAGAATGCCTATTCTGAACAAGCCTCTTTCCATGGTTGCACATCGTCTTTGTTCAACAAAGGCTACTCCCCCTCCCGAATTAAATTTCAAGATATATTCGAAACTTAATGCTATATTCACATACAATGTTCTTCGAGGCATCAAAGTCGCGCTACCCTGTTTGCAGAGCGAGCAGATGTGGAATAGACGGAGGCCCTCCGAGTGTCAGTGACCAATCATGAAACCGCAAAACACACGAACCCAGTCAACTGGTTTGAAATTCCGGCAACCGATATTTGACCGCGCCAAGACGTCGGAGGCTTCCCTATGGTCTGGTTTCCCTTCGTCCCGGATGCCGGCGGAGCAACCGGAGCGCTGATCCAGCAGGAGTCGTACGTTCCGTCGCATGACGGCTCCATGGTTT
>PCUY01000069.1:5582-6015 GCA_002787815.1 Bacteroidetes bacterium CG12_big_fil_rev_8_21_14_0_65_60_17
GCGTGGGATGACGTGGCCACCGCCCTTGATCGCATCCGTGGCGCCGGCGGAAAAGTCGTTACCGAGAAAATGAGTATCGGCGAGTACGGCTACGTAGGGCATTTCGAGGACAGCGAACGCGAGCACGGCGGTCTGCACCCGATGACGTGCGTGACGACTCCGGTAAATACATTGGCCGCTCGAGTGCCTGTCAACCCTACCTCCTCACCACGATCGGAAAAGTCTCGAATTCATGTCCTGTCGTCACGTAGAGGAAGTACAGGCCACCTGACAGACGGGTCAGGTCCCACTCCACACTGTTCCGTCCGGCCGGATACACATTCGACAGGGCCGCATCCACCTGCCGACCCAGCACATCGTGTAGCGTCAGTGTCACCCGGGACGTCGTCGAAAGCGTGAAATCAACGCTCGCCCGATCCTGCACAGGATTCGG
>PCUY01000050.1 GCA_002787815.1 Bacteroidetes bacterium CG12_big_fil_rev_8_21_14_0_65_60_17
CGCACCACAGCCAAAAGCCTGGGTATTGACACCGTGCAGGGCACGTACGCATGGACTCGTGGCCCCCAATATGAAACACCTGCGGAGGTACGGGCCCTGCATGCCATGGGCGCCGATGCCGTGGGCATGAGCACCGTACCGGAAGCACTCGTAGCCAACAGCCTCGGGATGCGTGTCCTGGGATTATCCACAATCACTAATGTTGCTGCCGGGCTCGGAACCGAGCCACTGAACCATGACGAGGTGCTCGATACCGGGAGGCGCGTACAGCAGGGCCTGCAACGATTGGTTACAGGCATTGTCAAAGCTTTTTGACTTGCGGGATGTGGCCAATAACACGTTATTGGTGGTATGATCGCGATTCTGATGCTTTTTCTGCAGTCCGTAGTGCCCCCCGGCCAGACTGGCGTACGCCTGCAGGCCGAGGCGGACAGGGCCGTATACCTTCCGGGCGACACCATCCGTGTCGAGTTGTCTGCCTATATCACTGCGCCGTCGTCGGCCGACGCACTCCGTACGGGACGTGGGCTTGACAATGTGGCCGCTCACGCCACGGAGGGGCCCGTGCGCCGCCTGTCCGATGGCCGCTCGCAGTCCCGTGACGGACATGCCATCATGGATCAGATGGTCTATCGCTACGCCCGCACGGTCCTCTATGCAGCACTTGCTCCCGGTACCGTCACGCTCGGCCCCTGGCAGCTTGAGACGGAACATGGACCCGTTGTTGCAACCGCCCTTCCCCTTCGCATTGCCGATCCTCCTTCCTTCCAGGCCTCTGTAACGCGTGCCGTGCTGCCCCTGAGGGCGGACGTATTCCATCCCGGTGGCGGCATAGCCTACCGACGCAACGGTTATGCCTCCGTGGTCAACGGCATGACGTTGCTCACATCCTGGCACCTGGTTCGAGGTGCCGACCGCATTGAGGTCACACTGCCCTCCGGCCGGACCCTGCCCGTCCGCAAGGGGTGGTCCGCGCAGGCGGAAATAGACGCGGCGCTCCTTTATATCGACGCTGCAGCCGTGGCAGACGAGCAGATATCCCCGCTGTCCATGGCTGCCGACCATACGGTGGCACCTGGTGACTGGGTTTACGCCGTGACAGGAAATCGAATCAGTTCAGGATGGCTCCACGTCGTGCCGGACCAGGCAGATTCACGCCGGTGGCTGGCCACGAACAGAATCCGTCCGGGTGACAGCGGGAGCCCCCTCCTGACCCGTGAGGGGAACATCGTGGGTGTCGTTGCCGCCGGAATGGCGGGCGTGCAGCACCCCGACGTACTTCGCGAAGACCTCATGCTGGCCTACGACCCTCGTCCGCTTTTCGAGCCCGTCATGTCAGGTGCATCGCCCCGATCCATCGACGACCTGAACCAGCCGGAAAATCTTTACAATCGGATCATGGATGTGGAGATGGCACTGGCAACACGAGCACAGGGACGCTCTTCGGACACCGGGACACTGCTCCTGGAACAACTGCTCCTGCTGTTGGAGGAAGCGGAGTCGGCTCCCATCCCCGATGCCGAGCTGCTGCATCGACTCGGACTGCTGGCCCAACATGCGGGAGATCGGGAGCTCGCCCGACAGGCCTACCTGGCTGCGCTCAATGCCGATCCGCAGCACTACGGGGCCAACTATCTGATTGGGCTGCTCCACGTCACCGAACAGGATTGGTCAAGCGCCGATACCCATTTCACGCGGGTGGCCTCGGGCGGTCCGTTCCGGCACCTTGCCACCTATGGAATGGCCCGTTCCGCCATGGGTCTTCACCAGTTCGATCGGGCTGAATCATTACTGAACCAGGTCCTGGCAAGTGATCCGGGGTTCGCGCCGGCACTATTTGACCTCGGTCAGGTCCAGTTGGCCAAAGGAAACAGGCTGGGTGCCAAGCAGATCACCAGTGCACTGTACAGGTTGGACTCGTACTGGGCGCGTCGTCTCACGCGCTCCATTGAGCATCCGGAATTCGGTCCCAGCGCCCTGTCCGAACTCCCGAGACTGACTCTTGACGATCTGTAAATGGCTGGTGCACAAGAAGTGCGTTGCATATGTGCTGCCTGACGTTGCATATTCCATGCTGGATCAGCATGCAGACAACCATGAGCAACGAGTACCACGAACGTGACGAGGTATTTTCCCGACGCGTTCCGGCAGGAAAGCGGACGTACTTTTTCGATGTCAAGACAACGCGCTCCGGAGAGGACTATTTCCTGGTCATCACCGAGAGTAAAAGGGTCAGCGAAACCCGCTGGGAAAAACACAAAATCTTTCTGTACAAGGAGGATTTCGGAAAATTTGTGAGTGCCCTGTTGGATACCGTGGAGCACGTCCAGGAAGAGTATCTGCCGGATTTTGAATTCCGGAATCTGCCGGATTTATCGGCCATACCGCGTGAAAATCAGGAGGAATGAGTTCCCCCTGAGCGCGCCGGGGAACCTGTTCCCTCCCGACCGGGTGTTGAGGCATCTTCCCGGCACCGCCATCCTACCCCATCCTACGTGAAGTCCCCAGACCCCCGCCTTCTTGATCGCATTCGTGAACAGGTACGCGCGGAAAAGCCATATCTGGTACCCGGCGCCCGGCGTGTACCCCACAAACTCAATCAGAACGAAAGCCCCTACGACCTCCCTACGCCACTGAAGAAGGAACTTCTTGCAGCCTTTCTCGAAGTTCCCTTCAACCGGTATCCCGAGGAGCAGCCATCCGAACTCGTACGTGCCCTTTCCAGACACACAGGCCACCCTGGGGCTGGTATCCTGGTCGGTAACGGATCGAATGAACTGACCCACACGCTCGGCCTCTGCTTTGTGCAACCCGGTGGACACGTTGTGTTACCGCGTCCCATGTTTGCGCTCTTCGAAAGCGTGGTCCGGCTTTTCGGTGGATGCGTAACGGCAGTCGCGCCGCTGCCCACCATGGCATTCGATACCGACGGACTCGTCGCAGCCATTGAAGCCAGAAACCCGGCGCTGACCATCGTGGCCAGTCCCAACAACCCCACGGGGCTGGCCATGTCGGCTGCCGATATCCGCCGCCTGGCAAATACGACAGATGGATTCCTGGTTGTCGACGAGGCCTACCATGAATTCAATCCCCAGCCATCGGCTCGGGACCTGCTCGAAACACACCCAAATGTCATCGTGTTGCGAACACTCTCCAAGGCCTTCGGCCTCGCGGGTCTGCGCATAGGCTATCTCATGGCACACCCTGACGTGGTCGCTGAAATGCTGAAGGCCCGCCTTCCATTCATGGTCAATCGCCTCACCGACATTACGGGTCAGACGCTGCTCCGCCACTCCGACCTCATCCGGGAAAGGGTTGCTTCGATCTCCGCATCCATCCGTGAACTGGTCAACGACCTTGAAGAGTTGCCCGGTGTGGAGGTCCTCCCGACCGATACCAATTTCGTACTTTTCCGCTGCAACCAGGACGCAGGTATGCTGCTTGAAAAACTGGCCGACGATGGCGTGCTGGTGCGTAACATGGGCGGCTATCCGGAACTTCGAGGGTATCTCCGTGTCAATGCGGGCACGCCGTCTGAGAACTCTGCATTTTTGACTGCGTTGACCCGACATCTCTAAGCGGTTTCCCACCACGCCCTGTATGGAATTTATCCAGGTCGACATCATTGGACTCTCGACAAGCCCTTCGAGTGGCGGTGCCTATGCCCTCGTTCTCGGTGAAGTCGGGGGCAACCGTCGTCTTCCCATCATCATCGGTGCCTTTGAGGCACAGGCCATAGCCCTCGAACTGGAAAAAATACAACCTCCCCGGCCCATGACGCATGACCTGCTCCGGGATCTGTTCGAAAACGTGGGCGCGGACGTCGAAGATGTGGTCATTGACGAGCTCCGCGAAGGCACCTTTTTTGCGAAAATCCGCTATCTCCTGGCGGGGGCCCGCAGCCAACTCGACGCGCGCCCGTCCGACGCCGTAGCACTGGCCGTTCGCATGGATGCACCTATATTCGTATCGGCCTCCGTACTTGATGAAGCCGGCATTCCGACAGACGATTCGGCGATGGACCCACCGGTCGGTACCGAGGACGTGCAGGAATCGACGGAAGAGTCGACCACGTCCGAACCGCGGTCCGACCTGGAGCGCCTGGAGGCCGAACTGGACACAGCCATCAAGGCAGAAGACTACGAACGGGCGGCACGTCTCCGGGATGACATCTCACGATTGAAAGGCGAAAGCAATTGAGACGTATACCGTATTCCTCATTCGAATCGTTCTCCACGCTCTTCCAAAACTTCATTTCCAGTCCAGATACGCTCTCGAATTGGTTTGGCGGTGACTACCGTGATACCGAATTCCGAAAGGAGCGGATAGATGCGGTGCTCACCGCAGACCGGGACCGGGCGGCCCTGGTATCGGTCCTGCGACGCCAGGCAGCCGAATGGGGTCTGCTCGACACAAGCGCGCCCTTGATTGCCCGTCTTGAAGCACCCGACACCCTTGCAGTTGTAACGGGTCAGCAATTGGGTCTCTTCGGCGGCCCACTCTACACGCTGTTCAAAACGCTCTCTGCCATCCAGATATCGGCAAAAATGGAGGAAGAGTCGGGCAAAGCATGCGTTCCTGTATTCTGGCTCGAGGGTGAAGACCACGATGTTGCCGAAATTGCCTGGGCTGGCCTTCTGGATGGCGACGATCCCGTACGCGTCGAATACGCACCCGATAGCGCGGAACGGGGCACGGCGACAGGTCGCATGGTGCTCGACTCCAACGTCCTGGACGCCCTGGACCGTGTGGATCAACTGCTGCAACCGACCGATTTCAAGCCCGATCTCATGGAGGCTCTCCGGAGTGCATGGGTTCCGGGTCGCCGGTTGATACACGCCTTTGCGGTTTTCATGGATCGACTCGTCGGACCAGGTCGCGTGGTCTTCATTTCGCCTGACGATGCCGAATTGAAGGCGCTCGGGGCCCATGTTTTCGAGCACGAAATCAACGATTGGTCCGGTAGTCTGTCCCGTCTCGAGGCAGCAAGCAGCCAGATCGCCGAGCGCTGGCACACCCAGGTCACCCCCTCTGCCACCAACCTGTTCCTGCACACCGATACGGGGCGTCAGGGCGTCAAGGTTGTGGACGGCGCACTCCGACTCTCCGACGGTAATCCGGTCACGGAAGCCGAACTGCTGGACAGGCTGGCATCGGACCCGGGTTCTTTCAGTCCGAATGTTGTACTTCGACCACTTCTGCAGGATACGCTTCTGCCGACGGCAGCGTATGTCGCGGGACCCGGTGAAATTGCCTATTTCGCGCAGTTCAGAAGTCTGTACGCATGGGCAGACGTTCCCATGCCCATAATTTGGCCACGGTCGGGAGGTACGCTGCTGGAGGGCCGTATCGACAAGATCCTGCAACGCTACGCACTTGATGTACCGGATTTCGAGGACCAGCTGGAGCGGCTTTTCAGGCGGGTCGTCGTGGCAAATATGGACGTGGACCTGGACGACGCGTTCAGTGAGGCGGGCAAGCATATCCATGAGGCCGTGAATGCCATCAAGCCGGTGGTCTCCGGCGTGGACAAGTCGCTGCTCGGCGCCGCCGAAGCCACGCGTGCGTCGTTCATGAAGGATTGGAACAAGCTTAAACAGCGCGTCGTGAAGGCTGAGCGCAGCCAGCAGGATATAGTCTGTACGCAGCTGAGGCGTGCCCAGGCGAACCTCATGCCCAATGGTTTGCTCCAGGAACGCTTCCTCTCACCTCTTTATTTTCTGAACAAATATGGTATGGATCTGTCCGACCGCCTGCTGGATACGCTCTCGACCGACACCGATGCACACCAGGTAGTTTCGCTCTGATCCGTAGTTTACCGGTAGTGCGTTGAAAAACAATCACACTACTGGCGTTTCCGAACACACTTCCACATTTTTTGCATGGCCGATTACCCCTACCAGGAAATTGAACAGAAGTGGCAGCGCCGGTGGGAACGTCATAAAACGTTCACGACACCTACGCGTCCCGATACCTCGCGCCCGAAGTATTACGTGCTGGACATGTTTCCGTATCCGAGTGGTGTCGGACTCCATGTGGGCCATCCCCTGGGATATATCGCCACCGACATTGTCGCACGCTACAAACGGATGACGGGCCACAATGTATTGCATCCCATGGGGTTTGATGCATTCGGCCTACCTGCGGAGCAGTTCGCGGTGGAGCATGGCGTACATCCCCGCGAGACGACGGAAAAAAATATCGCCAACATGGTTCGGCAGCTCAAGGCGCTTGGGCTGAGCTACGACTGGGATCGTGCCATAGCCACGACCGATGAGGACTACTACAGGTGGACCCAGTGGATTTTCCTGCAGCTCTACAACAGTTGGTACGACGTGGAAGCGGATCGTGCACGCCCCATTTCCGAACTCGAAGTGCGCCTGGCCGCTGAGGACCCGTCGTGGACAGCCAGAACCGAGGCAGAAAAAGAGGCCATCCTGGGCGAATACAGACTGGCTTACCTCGCCGAAGTACCGGTAAACTGGTGCCCTCAGCTCGGCACGGTGCTTGCCAACGAGGAGGTGACGAACGATGGCCGGAGCGAGCGCGGCAACCACCCGGTCTTCAAGCGCCCTCTCAAGCAGTGGATGCTTCGCATTACGGCCTACTGTGACCGGCTGGTCGAGGATCTGGATCTGGTCGACTGGCCCGAGCCGGTCAAGATCATGCAGCGCAACTGGGTCGGACGCAGCGAAGGAGCCCGTGTCGATTTCAGGATAGATGGGCGCGATGACCAGCTGAGCGTCTTTACGACGCGACCGGACACGCTGTTCGGGGCCACATACATGGTCCTGGCACCTGAACATCCGCTGGTAGACGCGATTACGACCGACGCCCACCGGGATGCCGTTGCTGCCTACCTCCGTGATGCCTCCGAGCGCTCCGATGTAGACCGCATGGCCGACGCCAAAAGCAAGACGGGGGTGTTCACCGGCGCGTGGGCCATAAATCCGGCCGGTGGCAAGCGCATACCCATCTGGGTGGCAGATTATGTGCTCATGGGCTACGGCACGGGTGCCATCATGGCTGTTCCGGCGCAGGATGAGCGGGACTGGGCATTTGCCAAAACATTCGACCTGCCCATTGTGCGTACCGTCTCTCCTCCGGTGGACCATGACCAGGACGCACCCTATACCGGCGACGGTCCGGCCATCAATTCCAGCTTCCTGAACGGGCTGCATGTTGTCGACGCCAAGGCGCGCATGATTGATTGGCTCGAGGAAACGGGCAACGGCGAGGGTACGGTGACCTACAAACTGCGGGACTGGCTCTTCAGCAGGCAGCGTTACTGGGGCGAACCCTTCCCCATCCTGCATGGTCCGAACGGAGAAATACAGGCGGTCGACGAGGAAGACCTCCCGGTGAAGCTGCCACCCATGGAGAACTTCCGTCCCGAAGCCACCGACGACCCGGATGCCGCTCCGCGCACGCCGCTCAGCCGCGCACCGGCATCGTGGCGCGAAGTGGAACTGGATGGCGTCACGTGGGAGCGTGAATTGAATACCATGCCCCAGTGGGCCGGTTCGTGCTGGTATTACCTCCGCTTCGTCGATTCCAGGAATGACAACGCCTTCGTCTCGCCCGATCTGGAACGTTATTGGATGGGAGAGAACGGAGTGGATCTGTATGTGGGCGGGGTGGAACACGCCGTGCTCCATCTCCTCTATGCCCGATTCTGGCACAAGGTGCTTTTCGATCTGGGGCATGTTTCCACGCCTGAACCGTTCGGTCGGCTCTTCAACCAGGGGTACATCCAGGCCTGGGCCTACCGGGATGCCCGCGGCGTGGCTGTCAGCGTGGAAGACGTGGTAGACCAGGACGGGCGGCCGGCGGTCGAAGTCCAGGATCAACCCGGAAGGCAGTTCTTTGCCCACGGAGAGCCCGTCACCCAGGAATACGGCAAAATGGGCAAGAGCCTCAAAAATGCGGTCAGCCCTGACGACATATGCGAACGTTACGGCGCCGACACGCTGCGCCTGTACGAAATGTACATGGGCCCGCTTGAAGCCTCCAAACCGTGGAATACGCGCGACATTGTCGGCGTCAACCGGTTCCTGCGCCGGGTCTGGAGAAACCTGGTGGATGCGGACTCCGGTGAGCCCCTCGTCGCCGAGCAGGAGGCACCACGGGAACTGCTCCGGGCGCTGCACAAGACGATTGAGCGGGTAACCGTGGACATGAACCGCATGAGCTTCAACACGGCAATTGCCGCGCTCATCGAGTTCACCTCTGAACTTGTGCCGCTGGACCGCATTCCGCGCACCGTCGCCGAGCCGTTCGTACTGCTGCTCTCGCCGCTTGCACCCCATATGGCCGAAGAGCTCTGGGAGCGCCTGGGACATGCATCATCGCTGGCCTGCGAACCCTGGCCCGAGGCCGACCCGGCGCTCTTTGAGGACGACCAATTGGAGGTCGTCGTACAGGTCAATGGAAAGGTCCGGGGCAGTATCCGAGTTGCAGCAGATGCCGGAAAAGACACCATCCTGTCGGCGGCAAAAGCCGATGAAAACGTCCAGCGTCATATGGAAAACGGCACACTGCGCCGGGAAATCTACGTTCCGGGACGGCTCGTCAATCTGGTGGTGTCATGACGTGCGATGTCGTTGCCTTCGCTGCGCACCCTGATGACGTGGAATTGTTTGCGGGTGGGACCGTGTGTACGCTGGTCGACCGCGGGCACCGGGTGGGCCTGGTGGATCTGACCCGGGGAGAACTCGGATCACGCGGGACGCCGGAGATCAGGGCCGAAGAAGCGCGCAGGGCTGCCGGGATCCTGGGTGCCAGTCTGCGTCTGAACCTGGAACTGCCGGACGGTAACATCCAGGACACGGTAGAAAGTCGGCTCCGAGTCATCAAGGTACTGCGGTCCCTTCGTCCGCGCATTGTACTCATCAACGCACCCGAGTGCCGGCATCCGGACCATGTGGCCGCATCCCGCCTGGTAGCCAACGCCGCGTTCCATTCCGGGCTCACCCGGATTGAAACGCGCGATACGGACGGCAGGCCACAGCAGCCCTGGAGACCGCATCATATACTCCACTATATCCAGTCCATAGAACTTGAGCCCACACTCGTGGTGGACGTATCGGCCGTTTGGGAGCGCCGTATGCAGGCACTGCGGGCGTACGCCTCCCAGTTCCACTCGCCCGACTACGAGGCGGGAGACGATGAGCCCGAGACCTTCGTATCGAACCCGGCATTCATGGACTGGATCGAAGCACGCATGAAAGTGGCCGGCTACCGGATTGGCGCGACCTACGGCGAGCCGTTCATATACCGGCATGGTCCCATCGGAACAGACGACCTGTTCGGTATGCTCGAGAAGGAAAAGCCGTTCCGCTGATTCCGCCTCAACGCCTGTTCCGCGTCAATGCCTGTTCCGCGTCAGCTCCCTGATCCCGTCAGCTCCCTGATCCCGTCAGCTCCCTGATGTGGTCAGCGCCTGTCCCACGTCAGAACGACACGGCGCACGCCGATATCGAGTGTCGGCAGGTGGACATTCATGACACCGGTTTCCTCATTGAAACGGGCAACCCCGTCGCCTCCCGCTACACGCATGTTCCGGAACTGCTCCTTGCCCATCTTGATTTCGAGTACGGCACCGTCGACCACCGATTCGCTGTCGTTGTGCACGTCGATGTGGAGTTCCTGGCCCGACGTCGATACCACCAGCGGACGGATACTCTGCCGCTGTCGCCACCAGATGACGGCATCGCTCACGGTGGCAATCCAGGCCCTCTCTTTGCGCGCTCGGGCAATGGTCCGCTCGAAGTCGGCGGCGCTGACCGAGCGCGCGGAATACGTTTCCGGATAGTACGGCAGAACGTAATGCCCATTCACATCCCGAACCAGGCGGTATGTCTCCTCGAACGAAGGCGCGGCCCCTTCAATGATCGATACCGAGATGACGCGGTCCGGCTCCACACGGGGGGCCGGTGGCTGTGGCGCGTTCGACCGGCTGGCCGCGGCGTCCTGGCCTGGCACGAAGAGTTCAATCTGGGGCTCCTCCGGTACTTCCGCCTCTTCAATGGTCTCCCGGTAGTCAACATATTTCCACCAGTCGACTTCACCCGGTGACCAGCTGGAAAGACCGGGCAGGATCAGGTAGTCGACATCCAGGTCGTCGAGTACGCGAAGCGTGTTTCCGTCGAAGAATCCACCGGGCGGGTAGACGCCGTGAAATGTCTCAATACCCATGTCCCTCTTCGCTCGCAGGATGCGCTCGCGTTGGATTTCCATGGGTTGCCCTTTGAGAACGCGGTCACTCTCTGCAGTGAGCCCCACCTCTCCCATCTCAATGAGACGATTACGCAGATCGTTGAGCGAAGACAACTCGGTCGACGTCAAATAGAAGCTGGCCGGCACCCGGGCTGTCTCCAGCATATCGAGAAGCTGTTGCGTACCGTTCATGAACGAGAGCGGATCGAAACCTACGGTCGGGAGCGCGGCGACGCTGAGCGCCATGGGGGCAGCGTTGGGCCAGGGGGCGACCGACACGCTGAGCCCACCCACCATGTCGACCATGGCGTTCACGACAAGGCGCTGCCACATGTACTGCTGCGTGTCCTCTCGCGACACTTCGTGCGCATGGAACCGCGTCCACAGCACACGGCCATCTCCCTTCTGGTTGTAGACCGCGGTCGTGAGCGAATCGAAGGCTGCTTGGTCGGCAGGCTGATACGTCACCACGCGCCCCAGCCCCAGTGCATTGACCGGTCTGGCAGCCACCAGCGGCTGCTGGGCTGCGATGTTGAGCTGAAAGCCCGGATCTACTCCTGCCGAAACCGGTCCCCGACCGGTCAGGCTCTGCAGGTAACCAAACGGCTGGGAAGGCACGTTTTCCACGTACTCAGACCCCAGCATGGAGCGGAAAAAGTCGCCCCCCTTTCGATTTCCTTCCTCGTCAAACACGCCGAAACGACCCGACACAATCAGGTTGCCGCCCCGCTCGACGTACTCGCGCAAGCGCCTCTTCTGTCGGTCGGAGAGCGCCTCGGCAGCCGGCATGACCACGATGTCCCAGTCCCGGTCAATCCGTCCCGACATGGCATGGTCATCCACAATCTCGTATGGAATGCGCAGACCCAGCAGAAACAGTTCCCAGAAATAAACGGCATCTTCTACCAGACGTGGATTGCCTCCCACGTAGGTAGCCGTCTGGTCGGAGCGGTAAAGTGCCAGTCGGGGGCGCTTGTCTGTCAGCAACTGTGACAGATCGGTCGCTACCGTTCGCGCCGGAGCCTGCACGCTCACGAACTTGTGCACGGGCTGAGCCACAGCCGGCCCGCCCGTAAAGAACAGGGCCACCATCCATACCGTGAAGCAGAAACGGAACAGCCCGCGATATATGAGCGCTACGCTATTCATCGGGAGTCATGGCATCGGCCAACGGGTCACCGAGGAGATCGATATGAAAAATGCGATACTGCTGCGGTTTGAGCTCCCGAATGGAGAGTTCCAGGACCGTACCGTCTTCCCGCAGCCTGTACGGGGGGACATCCACATTGTCCGGTACGGGCTTGAATATGTTGATGAGTTCTGGACGTACATTCACTGATGTTACGCGGCGCCCGAGGGAAATTGACACGGTCGCCTCCTTGGCCGTGTGTCCGTTGTCGTTCGATACCCGCACAAAAATCCGCGATGGACTGCGCTGCTCCACGTCGGCATTCAGCCCCCGCTTCAGGCGCCACCAAAGCGCAACGGAATCGCCCGATGCCACCCACATGTCACTTTCGTCGACCCGTCCCAGAAGTGTCCTGAAAGTGGCCATGTCCATTTTTTCCGGATCATATACCAGATTGTAGAGGCCACCCTCGTATTTGACCCGCTCCAGGTCCTCCAGCATGAGGCCTGTAAGCAGGTCGCGACTGTCTTCTTCGAGTCCCTCCAGAACATCCCCCTGCTGTTTTGCCGTGGTGCCAATACGGGTCAGCGTTTCATAGGGAAAACCCATGATTTTGGGCGCAATACGGCGCCCAATCGAGTCGGGGAGGAAATAGGTGTAGTCGGCCTGCACCAGGCCGCCCATCGTATTGATACCGATAATTCCCCTCTCGGTCGACCTGTAACCCTGTACAGGGGCCCGCACGAGGTCCTCAAGCATGAGACGCAGGCGTCTGAGCCGGTTTCCCTGATCGCGAGGCAGGCCGTCAGCCTCGACACGCAGCGTGTCATAGACGGCTACATCACCCTGTCTGTGCAGACGTTGCAGCAGCGAACTGAATGGAGCAGCCTGTTCGGGCTTGACGAGGTATGTACCGGGTATTCCGGCATCATCGAGGGCGTCTGCAATGGGGCCGAATCGCTGAATGCCACCGGGAGATTCAGCGGCACCAACAACCATGGCCGCCGCATCATAGTTGTACGGCCAGTCATGTACCCAGATCGTCGGGAGGCGGCGCAGGTAGTTGAGTGAATTGCGGAAATAGAATTTGAGCACTTCCCAGTCCTCCACGTCTTCCGGTCCAACACCCATGGCATTGCGTTGAAAGCCCATATACATAAAACGGCCTTCGCCATACTCACCGTAGACAACGCTGCTCGACTCTTCGACCTGATTGAATCCAACCAGATCTTCCGTCGCGAAATCAAACCAGAACGCCGCCGGTTTGGCACGGTCTTCCACGACGCGCACTTTCACACCGGGGTTGTAGACCTGTATCTTGACGCGGTATCCAGGCGCGATCTGGGCAGAAATGGGCGTGCCGGCTCGAATGGTCATTCGACGAACGCCACCACTGGTGCGGGGAAACGGAATCTGATCGCCCAGACCGCGCCCGGTCCACGTGAAGTAGGACACGACGACGGCATCCTGCTCCCGGAGTTCTCCATCCATGTCGCGCAGTTCGGCACGGATCTGACGTGCCCTCGCCCAGTCCACGGTCGGCTGGGCAGCGTTCAGCGTATCGAACCAGACATAGTCCTGCAGTGGCGGGAAGTCGAACGTTTCCGCCCGCAGTCGCTGGGCCTCCTGAAACTGCTCATGCCGCTCATCGCCGGACGTTGGCGGAATGAATCGGTCCGACTCCGTCAGGTACTTGGGCAGGTATATGCCATCGAGCATCTGGCCGGGAAACGTGTCAGCAAAGACACGGAAATTCCCCTGGCCGCGCTCGACAAACCCTTCGAACTGGACACCGAATGTTTCTTCCATGAAACTCCAGCCTCTCCACGAACCATCCGGTCGGTAGAGCCCAGGTGTCCACGTGGCCATCACACTGCCGCCATTCTCCATGAACTCCTGCACGCGCTGAATCTGGAGATCACTCATGGCCCGGGTGGACGGGAGCACGATAACATCGAACTCAGACAAATCGCCGTACTCCAGCTGATCATCACTGATATCCTCGAACGGGATAAGCGGCGTCTGATTCAGGAAGAACTCGCGCCAGGAGATCAACGTCTGATCTACCCACACGGTACTGGTGTCGCGCAGGTTCAGGATACGATGTGTCCGTCGGGTATAGTCGCTGTTGAGCAGTGCAACCCGGGGTCGCGTATCAAGCCCGATACGGGCAGGAGATGCCTCCCGGATACTGAAGGCACCGAGCGCACTTTCGAGCAGCAGGATATACACAAGGATGCCCGCCGCCAGGGAGGTAACTCCGAGCGTCAGAAACCATATCGTGCTGATCTTTTCAAGTCGTAGGGTGCGCATGTGGGCTTAGAGCCAGGCAAAACCATCGTCCTGGCCCTGCTGGGACTGTTTCTTGTTGTCTTCCTTGCGAGGCTCATCGGGACGGACAGGGACAAAACCTTCGTCGGTATATTCCCAGAAGAGTGAGTTCTGCTGCGCGGGCTGAGCCACCTGGGGAGCGTGGCTTGGAACGATCGTGGTCTGCTCCTGCTCGGTGTCCGCTTCTTCCTGACCCGTATACTGGCCTTGGGCATCCTGTGAGCCAACAAATACGTTCGTCTGCGGCTGCTGCTGCCATTGAGGTTGCTGCTGCCACTGCTGCTGCTGATGAGCGCCAATCATCTGTGGCTGCTGCGGAGCAACGAGCACATGGGGATCAGGTGCCACCTGGTGCTGCACGTCACCATGCTGCTGAGCACGACGCTCGCGGATTTTGTAGAGGACATAGGCTGCGACAGCGAGGATGAAGGTCGCGATCGTACCTACGAGAATAATGGTCGAGAGAATCGGAACGAGTTCCATGGCGAAATCTCAGCGTGAGCGTTGAATGTGTGTGTTCAGCCTATGGCAACTATCGTGCCATCCTGAACGAAGCCTCCGAATCAGGCATCCAGGGCTGCTTCAGGGTTATTCTGTCGCGAATTCTTTTCATTTTGGTTTTCATTTTGAGACGCAGAACTGCGACCACGCAACGAGTCGTCATGCCTGACGGGCCCCGGTCCCAATGCGCTCCAGCTTGCCCCAGTTCATGCCGAATCCGAGGAATTCCTCTATGGTAGCGAACGTTTTGCAGACATCAATGATGAGAATGAAAAACAGCCGGTAAAACAGGGAGTAGAAGACAAGACGGATTTCTTCCTTTTCCACAGCTATACAATAGAGTGCTGCCACAAGGTCCAACAGTGTGAGCGAAAGCCACCAGTACACGAGATAATAACTCATGTTGAAGACCACGGCGATGAATATGAAATAGGCGTTCGCAAACACGTTCATGATGGGCCAGATAAGCGACTCGAACGCCATGGACCACATCACGACCGTCCCACCGAAGTTGATCGTGGGGTTGAAGAACAGATCCTTGTGCTTTCTGACGGCCTGGAGAATGCCCCGCGTCCAGCGGTAACGCTGCTTGAGCAGATCCACAATCCGGTCTGGCGCCTCCGTATAGGACTTCGCATCGGGTTCGTATTCAACGCGCCATCCTGCACGCAGGATTTTGAGCGTTATGTCCGCGTCCTCGGCGAATGTATCGGAGCTGTACCAGCCCGCATCCAGAATGGCCTGTTTACGGAACAGGCCGAGCGGACCCGGAATGATATTCACCAGCTTGACAATGGATTGTGCCGAACGCGCCATATTGAGCCCCTCAACGTACTCGAGCGCCTGCAGCGTAGTCCAGATATTGTCCCGATTGAGCACCTTGACGTTACCGGCAATCGCTCCGAGTCGTGGGTCCACGAAGTGGCGGATTGCCTTGCGAAGGGTATCGGGTGAGAGCTGGGAATCTCCGTCCACATTCAGTACAAAGTCGTATCGTGAAATCTGAATGCCGGCATTGAGCGCCGTGGATTTCCCGCCGTTGTTCTTTTCCACAAGGCGGACTTCAACCGCACCGTCCCGGTAGTGACCAACCAGGCGACGCGCTTCTTCGCGCGTGTCGTCGGTCGATCCATCATCCACGACCAATATCTCGAAATTCGGATAATCCATCTGCACGAGCGACATGACGGTCGCCTGCAACAGCTTGCCCTCGTTGTATGCCGGGACGATGATGGATATCCCGGGCAGGAAATTCGCGTCATGGCCCGTTCGCACAGTATGCCGCACGGTGTTCAGGTAGGCCAGGTTCATGAGGGACAGGTAACGGAAAAGCAGAATCACGAGAAACAGCACCAGCGCCACAATGGACGAATACACAATCAGCCCACTGCCGCGCAGGTTCGAGTTCCAACCGGTCAGCCGGAAGAGGTATCCACCGGGGTCGTAGAGAAAAATGTATATCAGCGCGAAAAGGGCCAGCGACAGGAAGCCGAACAGAAAAACACGTCGAAACAACGACTCCTCTGTCTCGGCGGCTGTCGGCAGATCATCCTCACGACGGCGCACGGGCGTAAAGGGCGTACGCGTAACGGGAATGCCGGACGGGGTCACACCCAGGTCCGTAGAGGTTGACGCCGGTTCAGCCGTGCTTTCCGATATGTCTGGGGTTTTGTCAGCCATGCTGCAAGCGGTCGCTCAAAGCGTCCAGTAGAGTGCTCCTGAAAACGTGAATGTGTTGTATTTGTCGATGAAGGAGGTCGCGCCGGAACCGAGTGTCCGGGTCGATGCGCCCATGGACGTGGAGAGCGTCAGAGAGAGTTTGTCGGCTACACGCTTGATGTAGTCCGCTTCAAATCGGCGGGAAATGAAACCGCTGCTCTGTGCAATGATACCCATGGCACCGCGGAGGCGGATGTACCAGTTCTGGGGGAGCTCCTTTTCATATTCGAGGAAGAAGTCGTACACCTGGTAATCCCGCGGCGAAAAATAAATGTCAACGGTCGAGCGGTATTGCTGATTGTAGTAGGTCATGCCCAGGTAGGTGTAATCGACAATCTTGTACCCCGCCTCAAGCTGAATGACCGTACCGAAGTTCGTGTCGCTGTTGCTCGCCGTGTTGCCGAAGTTGTCCCGGACCACGTTGAACGCAATCGAACCGTTCACCCGCAGCACGGAATCGGGCATGATGGCCACGGACGACCCCTTCACATCGAATTGGGTCAACTTCAGGTTGAACTGACCACCGGCTGGCGACCACAGGTCTATCGAGCCCTCACCCGTTCGGAGACCGACAGAACCTTCGTATCTACCCAGTTCCTGCCGCCAATACCGGATACCTCCGTACACCACTGTACGGGCACCCTCATAGTCATAGAGGCCGACCTCACCGGAAATCCGGTTCGAGTATGAAGCCCGTTCAGACTGTACGGGTGGCGTCAGGTCAACGTAACCGCCCGTAAAAATCTGATTGACACGGCCCCGGACAATTTCCGAGCCTGGCACCAAGCGCCGCGATCCGCTGATGAAGTGGGAGGTCACGCCAGCGGTCAACACGGTATTGATGGGTAGCGTAACCTGTGTCTGCATGCCCTGTGCCCACCGGTCGTATTGTGTTCCACCCCCACGGGAGCGGGTCGCATTCGATGTTGGTACAATGACTCCTGCGAAATCATATCCGGTCCACTCGCCACTTTCGGCAACGGCTGCGCGGATATCGCCGTCAATACCAATAACGCGCCCTTCCACGTAGTCGGAGTTTTCGGCCAGGCCCTTGGCTTCATTATAGATGGCCTGCGCCTGTACATACATGCCCAACTGACGCAGGGCTTCCGCCTGCATGAACCGGACTTCGTAATCACGGGGATTTTCAGCCTGCAGTCGCTCGAGCGTTGAGAGCGCTCCGGAGTAATCTTCCCGTGTCAGCTGTGTTCGGGCCATTTCCTTCGCAACAGGATATTCCCATTTCTGCTGCATGAGCGCATGGAAAATGGACAGCGACTGGTCGAAGTCATTTGCGGCAGCGAGTACCTGGGCATATTCGACCAGTTCACCACGCGTGCGTTTTCCGCGCACTTCGAAATACCGTTCGTAGGAGGCCACCGCAGCCTGGTACTGTTTGGCCGTTACTTGCCGGCGGGCCTCATTCAGGATGGCTGTCTGTTCTTCCTCGTTCTGACGCATTCGTTCCCGGGCGACCAGGTGATTGAGCGTATTGACACGCCCTGCATACTCATTCCGATCGAGCGCTTCCAACCGCTGAATCAATGCTTCGGCATCGTCCACGCGTCGTGTGGCCAGGCGGTAGCTGGCCGCTTCAAAGAGGAGTTCAGGATCCTGTGCACCCTGTCCCGCCAACAGGGACGACAGAAACGATTCACCGCGGGCGTCCAGTTCACCGTTGGCAAACAGCGTCATGACGTACAGGCGCTGTGCGTCCGGATTGGCAGGGTCGCGATCAGCGAGCCAGCGCGCCTGTGTCACAGCTTGGGCCGGGTAGCCTCCCAACCTGAGGGCGTCAATGTATGCCGCGCGCAGCGCCAGGTCTTCCGGGCGGAGTTCAATCAGGCTGACGTAAGCACGGATGGCGTCGTCCGTGCGGCCTACAATATTGTAGTTGGCAATAATTTCCTGGAGTGCCGCTGCGTTTCCGGGATTCTGTTCCAGCACGAGCGTGAGTTCATTGATCCGCTCGCGAGCCATTGTCTGACGCGTGCGCTCAATGGATTCGAGTCGACCCTGGTATCCGGGATCGGTCGGGTCGGCATAGCGCGGATCGATGAGCGTATCGTAGGCCTCCGCGTAGCGCCCGGCGGCCACGAATTCATCCACCAGATTGTACCGGACCTGCTTGTTTCCGGGGTCTGCACGCAGGAGGAACGTCAGACGATCAATAGGATAGAGGGGCGAAGTGCCTTCCTGGCGCGCCAGCCCCTGATCTACCTGCACGAAAGCCCTCAACCACCTATCTGTGTTCCCGAACTCCGGCTCGAGTACCAGTAGTTCGTCATAGGCCTCGAAAAAGCGATCATATTTGATAAGCGCCTCGGCAAGGTCGAACCGCACCTCATTGTTCGAAGGCGACGCCGCCACGGCCCGTTGCAGGCGGTCCACAATGAACTGTGAAGGACCCTGCTGCGATGCGGGTTCCGTCTGAAGCCGGTTTTCGACGAGTCGGAAGCGCTCCGACCAAGCCGTCGTTCCACGATGGCGCGGTGCCAAGATGTCGAGTTGCTGTCTGGCTTCGAAATACCGACCGGCGTCTACAAGCAGATCGACCAGGCGGAACCGCGTGTCGTCATCCGATGGGTTGTTGTTCAACTCGCGAAAAAGCACATCTATCGGATAACGGGACACCTGGTTGCCCCCCGTCAGGCCCGGATCCTGCGCCGTGGCAAGACAGTCTTTTGCCTCCCTGTTGCCCGGATTGAGACGCAGCGCCTGGTCGCATGCTTCCTGGGCCAGCTGGTTTTTCAACTGCCATAACCGGAAGTAACCGAGCCGCATCCACAAATCGTCGTTGTTTCTGTAGATCCGCGTGTACTTTTCCGCTACGCGCTCGCCCAGATCATTGTCGCCTTCATAACTGGCAATGGCAATCAGGTAGGATTGTACGATGTCCGGTGTTCCCTGTGTCTCCTCCAGATACGCACCGTACTGGTCTGCAGCCGCACGGAACTGCCGAGCCGAAAACAGGGCATCTGCATATCGGATTTTGTATGCGAGATTCGTCGGGTTGAGCTCGACAAGGCGTCGCAGGCTTTCCAGGTTCGACGCATTGTCGGTCGGTGCGTGCTGGCGCTGTTGAACGCGCCGAAGTCCCGTCAGGGCCTCATTCGACCCCGGGTTGAGTTCCAGGGCCTTCTCGTAGTCACGGGCTGCCGACGGATAGTCTCCGCGCCCCTCGTGCGCCTCGGCCCGCAACAGGAAAAGACGCGCATCGCGCGTATCGGCCGTGATGACGGAGTTCAGTACTACAATGGCCTCACTGTACCGATTTTCCTCAAGCAGTTCCGCAGCGCGTTCCTGGGCCACCAGGTCCTGGGCTACGGCAGGCATCGCTACCGCGAAGCCCAGAAGCGACAGAAAAAGCAGGATCGGTATGAAACGGACCATCTTCATTACTCTTCATCGAGCGCGTAAGTGAGGAAATTCGATACGGTATCGAACGGTTTTCCGTCAGGTACTACAATTGCCGATACCGAATGAAGTAGATGATCGGCCTGTACGGGTGATTCTGAACGGAGGCGCTCCTTCAGGCGCGCAAAAAAGTGTTGTGCTTCTTCGGGTGGACTGTCGGCCAGGAAAACGACCAACCGTTCCCTGTCAGGCTGCACCAGCATGTCATCCTCTGCGCGGAGTTCTTCGCGAACGAGGTCCATCAGGAAATCGAAATCAAACGGCCGGGCCTTCTTGCCTCCTTGCTGGTCCATCCGCAGGGCGAGCAGCAGGAACGGACGGGATGACTCATCCCGCCGGGAGAACAGAGGAGAGAGCCGTGTCTCAAACCGGGCCCTGTCCACGTGCCGT
>PCUY01000048.1:0-11774 GCA_002787815.1 Bacteroidetes bacterium CG12_big_fil_rev_8_21_14_0_65_60_17
ACAACTTCCTTGATCAGTATGTGGAAATTGATCCACTCCTGTCTCCGGATGTTGCCGATCGCGATTACGTCTTCGAAGGGTACAACGTCATTCGGTTTTCCTCCACAGGCGACAGCAAGGGACGTATTATCGCGACGTTCGACAAAGTCAATGGCATTACGCGTGTGATTGAGGGTGAAGAACTTACGTTCATTACCGCTGATGGTACCGATTCGGGCATTCAGCACTCCTTCCGCGCTGACAACCTCACGAATTACACCACGGTGGAATTTGGTGTGGAAGCCTACGCGTACAATGAAACGTCCGGTGCCAAGGTGATCAAGAGCCCCGTTACGCGGGTTTCCGTTACGCCAAGCCGTCCTGATTTCGTGATGTCGGATGATGCTGTAGCACTCTCGAGGCTGTCAGCGGAATTCGACATTGAATCGACGCGTGGAGATAACGTCGGTAACGGGAACGTGACCGCCAAGGTCGTCAACCCAGCCAAGGTTACCGGTGACGATTACCGCCTGGAGTTCTTCACGACGGAGACAGGTACATCCGCAAAACGAGGTGATGTGGTCAGTGACGCTGACCGCATCAACGACGCGACGCCAAAGCACCTGCTCCGCAAGTCGGCGTCGGCTGAAGTGCTTGCGTACGACGTGGTAAATACAACGACGGGGACGAAGGTATTCGATGGCACGGCAGCTGCTGCCGCACTCGGGAAAAACCTTCCTGAAGGAAACGGAATCGTCCGGGTTGATGGACTCTCCATCAACATCTCTGGCGCACCGAATGACTTCCTGGGCTTCCGTGCTGTTGCCAACGCAGCAGGACCTATTGTTCCTGACATTGGTGCAGCCGCTGACTTCCAGGGCTTCCCTGGATCGTTACCGCGTGCAAATGCTGATCAGCAGGTCGGAGGAGGTAGATGGTTCTTCCACACCTTTGAATCAGGTAGTGGCAGTTACCAGCACTTCCTGAATCGCTCGGTTCTTGGACGTGCCAATGGTTGGACATTCCTCGTGCCGTTTGACTTCGAAATGCGCTTCACGGCTGAAGGCGGATATGCTTGGAATGCCTTCACGGATGGATCCGTCATCAAGGTTCCATTCGAGCTCTGGCGTGTTGGCATCAGTACACCCGATGATCCAAGCGATGACGTCCGCCTGATTCCGTGGACCATCGATTGGGATGGTGACGGATATGGCATTACGTGTGAAGATCACAGCACGTCAGGAGGCGATAATGACCCCGAAATGGATGCCGTGTACTGGCACCTGCCGTCAAATACGGCCCCAGGTCGTGCTGGCTACGACGCCTGGGAGGCTGAAGTCTTGGCAACGGGTGATGGTGCTGGTGATGCTTGGGGAACTGAAGTCTTTGGCCGGACGGTACTGGTCAATTTCAACGGTGGTAGCGTCGCCAATTGTGCTGCACCGCAGGCTTGGGATGCTACGACGCCGAGCGAGACGAATTTCACGGCTGACGTTCCTGAGGAAGGCACGGTTATTCGACTTCTGACAACGAAGCCGAATCAGCCTGGCGATACGTTCTCGTTCTCGACTGATGGCCTTGGAGCGCGTCAGAAGACGCAGGAAGAAGCTGTAGCTGCGCTTGACGAAATCGGAATCGTTCCCAACCCGTACAAGGGTGCATCAGCCTATGAGGTATCTCAACTGACTGACCAGGTTCGATTTACGAACCTGCCGAACAGGGCGACCATCCGGATCTTCACGCTCAACGGGACCCTGATCAATACGCTCGAGAAAAACAGCCCGGCAAACTTCTTCCCGTGGAATCTTGCTACGGAAGACAACCTGCCGATCGCGAGCGGTATGTACCTGATCCACGTCGACACCGATCTGGGTGAGAAGGTGCTCAAGTTTGCTGTTATCAAGAAGCGTGTCCAACTCAATACATTCTAGATTGAGGCCAACATGACTATTGATAATTACACAGAAACTACAAGGAGGAACAGTGATATGACTAACATGTCCAGACTTGTCCTGAGCGCCTTTCTGATCATTACATTGATCGGAATGGACGTAATGGACGCAAATGCCGGTGATGACAAACGGCGCGGTACAGCAGGTGCCACGCAGCTGCTTGTGCCTTTGACGGCGCGGAGCGCATCGCTCGGTGCATCGATGACGGCAGGTATGGTCGGCATGAATGGCCTTGATGCCATCTACGCCAACCCGGCCGGACTTGCCATCAACAATGGTACGGCGGCTATCTTCAGTCACATGGATTACGTTGCCGATATTGATGTCAACTACTTCGGGTTCGCCCAGAGTTTTGGCAACAATAATCTCGCATTCCTGGTGAGTTCGTGGGATTTCGGTAATATACCATTGCAGACGGAGACGCAGCCGGAGATCACGTCCGTAACGTTCGACGCTACGTTCGTGACGGCGGGTCTTACCTATGCCCGCACATTCACGGATCGCATCTCCGCTGGTTTCACGGCCAAGGTCATCAATGAGAGTATTGATGATGTGTCCGCGACAGCCGTCGCGTTCGATGCCGGTATGACATATGTTGTGGGCGAAACGGGACTTCGTCTCGGTATTGCCCTCAAGAATGTCGGATCGGACATACAGTACAGCGGTGTTGGACTCACGCGTCAGACGCGGCTTCCGAACCAGCCGCCGAATGCCACCTCAAACTCCCTGCTGATCGAGTCAGAAGGAGTCGAGTTGCCTTCGCTGCTGAATGTCGGTGTATCGTATGCCAGGCAGGTGAATGATGCGGCCGTTGTAACCGTACTTGGAAATTTCCGGTCGAATTCGTTCGATCAGGATCATTTCAGTGGGGGCTTGCAGCTTGGTCTGCTTGATGTATTCTACATCCGTGGTGGTGTAGAACTCGTCAGCGACCAGGACCTGACGTTCTTCAATGGTGGCAACTTCGGTGCCGGCATTGACTTGAACCTGCAGGGATCGCATGTGCAGTTTGACTACGCATTCCGGTCTACAGACTTCTTTGACAACGTAAACATGTTTACCGCGGCAATCAGTCTGTAAGCAGTAACCTTTACTGTGAAGGAAACGAATGCGGGGTGGGTCGGTAGATCCACCCCGCATTTTGTTTATTAAAAGTCATGCGAGTACACCGATCCGAATACGGCACACCGATACTGTTCGGACTGATGTTGCTCATGACAGCCGGCTGCGTGGACGTTGCCCAGGAGACGGATATCGGAGCTCAGGACGCGATTGCCTACAGGAATCTGTCCGCAACGGTTGATTTTGTTGGTGATGACGCGTGCTTTCAGTGCCATGAGTCGGAGTACGCCGGATTCCAGGATCACGGAATGGCCCATTCGTTCTATCCCCTGACACCGCAAACAGCAGTGGAAGCGTTCGGGAGCGATGTTGTCGTGGACACCGCGAGCGGCTACAGGTACAGGACGTACGCGGAAGGCGCTCAGTATTTCATGGAGGAGTTCCAGCTAGACGAGTCGGGAAAAAAAACGCACCGTCTTGTGCGTCAGATGGAGTATGTGGTCGGCTCCGGCACCATAGCAAGAACCTATATCACCGAGCAGGATGGGTGGTTCTACGAATTACCTGTTACATGGTACACCAATGCGGAGCGGTGGGATTTTTCTCCGGGGTATGAAATCAACAATCAACGATTCGATCGAAAAATTGCAGATCGATGTATGGCCTGCCACAATTCGTATCCGGAACCCATGGTGCAGACCAACGGCGCGTACAAGAGGGTTCCGTCCGGGATAGGGTGTGAACGATGCCACGGCCCTGGAGCGCTTCACGTTGAAGAGCGTCTCGTCTCGGGTGATCCTGAAGGGGATCTGGATGACTCCATTGTGAACCCGGCCCACCTCGATGTCGGACGGCAACTGGATGTGTGCCAGCAGTGCCACCTGAGCGCAGACGTATCCATTCTACGGGAAGGAAGAACGCCTTATGATTACCGCCCGTCGGAGCGCCTGGAGAGCTACATTGCGCTTTTCAGCACGCATGGGGATGACGACGGCGGGACTATGGGCAAGACGGTTGAAGTAATATCCCATGCCGACCGCTTGAAACGGAGTGCCTGTTTTACGGAAACGTTGGACACGCCGTCGCCGCTGTTGTGCACGACGTGTCACGATCCACATGCGGGGTTCAAGAACGCGGGAGATGCTTTCTTCAACGCTGCATGTATGGATTGTCACGGCGCGGCCGATCTGGGTCGTCGGTTTGAAGGTACGCCGGCCATGACGACGCATTCCGGAGAGGCAAACTGTATTGACTGCCACATGCCGAAAGCGGACGTTGAGGAAGCGCCTCACTCGACGTTCACGGACCACTGGATCCGTGTCGTCGGCAGGGATTCCGGAAAGAGGCCGCAGCCTCCAGAGCCCATACGGGCAGGACACATCGCATCGCTGCGTCCGTACTATGAACGTGATCAGGAGGGAAGTCGTGGCACCATGTACCAGGGCATGGCCTCGATTACACTCGGACGTCAGGAAGGCAGCCTCGATCTTCTTGAAGAAGGGGTAGCGCTCATTGACGAGGCGGCCGAAAAGGCGGAAGTCACCGGCGAGGCGCTGTTTCTCAAAGGGTATGCACTGCAACTGCTTGGCCGGTATGGGGAATCGATGGCGCCGCTGGAAGCCGCCGTTACGGACGATCCCGGAATAGCTGAACGCCTGAACGCGCTGGCGCAGACCTACGAGCGGCTCGGCGTGAAAAGAAACGCGACGACACAACTGTACGAACGGACGCTCAGCATACAACCCAAACTGGCCGATGTACGTATCAACTACGGCCGGTTCCTGGAGTCAACTGGCGATGTACAAGGGGCGATTCTCCAGTACAGGCGTGCCATCAAGGAAGAGTCGTACAACATGTTGGCTCGATACAATCTCGGGACGGCGTATATCCAGTTGGGAGACGACACCGAAGCGGAGAGATGGATCCGGGAGGCGTTGTCCCTCGATCCACGATATGTGCCTGCCCTTTCGAATCTTGGTCTTGTATACGCCATGCGCGGAGACGAGGACGTGGCCCGGAAACTGTTCGAGAGGGGTGTGGAGATTGATCCGAATAACTTCGAAGCGCTCGACAACCTGGGGACATTCCATCTGAACCACGAGAATGAACTCCTTGCGGTCCGGTACCTTGGGCGCGCGCATGCGGCCCGACCTTCGGTCGTGACCACATCGTCCAAGTACGCCCTGGCGCTGTTCCGGGCGGGCGATTTCGATGCAGCCAGACGGCAGGCAAATACAATCCTTGAACTGGCGCCGGACGACGCCACGGCGCGTCAGATACTCATTGCGCTGGAATAGGGCCTGGGCGCCAGAAAAGGACTGGATCAGGCAGAAAGTGAGTTGGCTATGGCCTCGGCGTGGAACCGGCCGTTCTCGATGAACCACCGGCTTGTCCGCAGACCACCACACACGGTACCAGCAACGAACAGACCCGGCCGTTCGGTCTCCATTGTCTGATCGTTGTAGATGGGCGTGCGAGCTGCATCTGCATGGAACGTAACGCCAAGTCGCTCGAGAAGGGCGAAATCCGGCCTGTACCCCGTCATGGCAAGCACCACGTCGTTTGCAATGGTCCTCAGACCGTCTGGCGTTCGGATGGTTACCGACTTTTCCTCAATCCGCTCCACGCCGGAATTGAACGTGGCCGTGATAGCGCCCTCTGCAATCCGGTTTTTGAGGTCCGGGCGAATCCAGTACTTGACCGATTCGCCAATGTCGTCGCCGCGCACGACCATACTCACGCGGGCGCCGTTGCGCAGGCAGTCCAGGGCCGCCTTGGCAGCCGAGTTTTTCGCTCCGACGATCAGCACATCACGACCCGTATACGCATACGGCTCCTTGTAGTAATGCACAACTTTGTCCATGCCACCACCGGGCACGTCAAGCCTGTTGGGGATATCGAAAAAACCGATGGCCAGCACGACCTGACTGCACGCTACCGTGCGCTTATCCGTGACGAGCGTGAACGCTGGCTGCGACCCGCGAAGGTCAACGACGGTTTCATGGAGCGCCAGGGGCAAATCCTCCCGGAAGGCAACCCGCCGGTAGTAATCCAAGGCTTCTTCGCGGCGCGGTTTGTAGTTGCGGGTTGCGAAGGGGTACCCACCGATTTCCAACAACTCGGGTGTTGAAAAGAACTCCATGTTGGTGGGGTAGCCAATGAGGGAGTTGACGAGCGCCCCCTTGTCCATGACGACAACCCGGTGACCAATACGCTTCAATTCAATGGCGCAGGCCAAACCGACCGGTCCAGCACCCACAACAACGGTATCGTACGTATCTTGGTTCATTTTCGGCGCTTCCTGAAAAATGTCGTGAGTATGGATGAGCACGATTCTTCCTCGACGCCAGCAATCACGTCCACGTAGTGGTTCAGTCGGGTATCCTGGGGGATGTTGTAGAGCGTCGACACGGCGCCTGCTTTCTCGTCCATGGCTCCGAATACAATACGTTCGACGCGCGACAGGACGGCGGCACCGGCACACATGGCACACGGTTCGAGTGTAACATAGAGCGTGGCATCTTCCAGCCATTTCTGGCCCGTTGTGGCACAAGCAGCCGTAATTGCCAGAATTTCGGCATGCGCCGTGGGGTCTGAGAGCCGCTCGACCTGATTATGGCCGCGGCCCAGGATATGTTCTCCCCGGACAACGACGGCACCGACCGGAACGTCTCCGGCGTCATACGCCCGCTGTGCCTCTCGAAGCGCAAGCTGCATCCAGCGGCGATGGGGTGACATCAGGGACTCGATACTCACGGTCACGTCTCGCGTGTCGGCTGTACGGTTCGGGAGAGGGGAAGCGTCATGCAGCGCGGGCCGCCGCGTCCCCGGGACAACTCGTGCCCGTCGAGCTTGATGGCAATTTTCTCATTGGCTTTGAATGCGCTCTCTTCGTAATAGGACAGAAAGCCCTGGGCCGAAACCACACGGTACCCGAGCGATGCCAGTTCATCGAAGGTACGGGCATTCCGGTCGTAGCCTATCACCACACCGGGTGCAATGGAAAAGAGGTTCGCTCCGTCTGTCCACTGCTCGCGCTGCTGGCTCAATGCGTTGTGCCCTCCACACGGCGCGAACGTAATGCTGCGGCCGAGTGTGTGTTCAAGCGCTTCATGCAGGCTGTCCCGAATTTGACACGAAAATCCCCTGTCGTCGCTTCCTGGACGGATGTGGAGCACATTGTGCTGCCCTTGGCGGTCAATGAGCGGGGGAAAGGACACGCATTCGTCGGGAGATGCGAACGTGAAGACGGTATCCAGGTGCATGCAGGATCGCTCCTTGGGCAGGTTGACCATCACGACGTCCGTAATAGCTGTGCGCTCAAAGAGTTGGCGGGAGACGGCCATGACGGCCCCCAGGGAGGTTCGTTCCGAACTTCCAATCAGCACAGTCCGCTCGGACGCAACCAGCAGGTCGCCGCCTTCGAATGTGAGTCCGGCTGGCAGCGTAATGATGTTGTTGCGCCAGGACGAAAACGCCGGGTGGTGGTGCACGACGACGTGCATGATGACGCTTTCGCGTGCACGCGCCGACGTGGCAGCATGGCTGAGCACGATATGGTCTCCGACCACAGCGGCAAGATCGCGCATGAAGAGCAGGTTCGGCAACGGCAGTGCGTTGATGGGGAGAGGGCTGTCACCCGTGAGCGCGAAGTGGCAGAGCTCCTGGGGAGGCAGTTGCGTGAGTTCACTCGCATAGGCCTGCAGATTGCGGCTGGGCGATACGCGGCACAGTTCGTCTACAAACCGCTCACGGGCATCGGGTTCATTGAGCGCCTCGCGAAGCAGCGTTGAGATCTGCAATACGGCACCTTCCGGGCCTACCACTTTGTCGAACACGCGGCACATGAGTTCGTGCTCCTTCCGGGCGTGGCTCACGAAGAGGATGTCCTCGAAAAGCAGTTCCTCCCTGTTGGCCGGAGAAACGAGGTCCATTTCAATGCCAGGCGTATGGACAATGACCTGGCGAAGGTGGGCCGTTTCAGACGAAATGGCCAGCGTGACGGGTTCCATGGTATGGTTTCTTTAAAAAGTGATTTGGATGAACTCGGAGTCAAAGAGCGGTGCATTGTCTCCGTTGAACCCGCCCGACAGGTAGATTTCTCCATTCGGGAGCAGGGTCGCCTGATGGCCGAAACGGTCCACGAGGGGCTTATCGCCAACGACGGGGATGGAAAAAAAGCGTCCTGCCTCGTCCACGAAAACTTCTATGGCCGGGTCAATCAACTCCCCATTTGCCGTGCGCCCACCAAACAGGGCTGCCCCCACACCCGGCAGATGCAACCCGGCGGGACGCAGCCTGTTTGCTCTGGGCGATGGAGCGGTGGCAAACACGAATCCGTCGGGAGAGGTAAGGTCGAAGAACATGGTCTCACCCGTCAGTGTGTCCCCAATCCGGAAACCGTGTACCAGGAAGCGCTTGTGTTGACCGAGTGGCGCGTCGTCGAGCGGCACGGTTACATGGCCCGCCATGGGTTCAATGGGCATTCCGATGGCTTCGCTGCGGGCGAAGAGCGTATCGTTTCGCAGTTCGAATACGCGCATGTCCTGTCGAATACCAAGCAGAGGCGTGGGCACGTACTGCGTATCGCCGCGGCCTCCGAAGACGGTCACAAAGGTACCATCGGGGCCGTCTGAAAGCCAGGCCGTGTGGTACATACGCCGGATGGGGTCGCCCACGAATGGGATTTCCCGTACCTGTTCGTCCGAGCCCACAATTTCAACGCGTTCGGTGAGTTCCGACACGATGGAAATGTTGCCCGACGTGCCCCCTCCCAGAACGAGGACTTCATCGCCGGGAAGCCGGGTCGCCGAATGTCCGGCCCGCGGATCCCTGAGGTTGGACCGCTGGGGCGTGAAGAACTGTTTGCCCGGTTCGTGGATGTGCATGAACGGATTGGATAAATCACCAGCACCCGAGGAGCCGCCTAGCATCACGACACGTCCATCCGTAAGGGCCGTCATCGTATGCCCACCCACGCCGAAGGGCATCAGATTGTCGTCATACCTGATGAGTTCCGCCTGGGCTTTGAGTACACTCAGGACGGAACTCTCTGCCGGCGTTTCATCAAGGAAAGGCACGACCTGGAACATGTTCAGGCCGCCGGCCAGTGGAAGCGTACCCTCCCACGCGCCATCAGGCGCATCGGAAGGCGAAAAATCCACGCCTCCCACCCGGACTCCGGTCACGTTACGATCGGTCTCGACGGCGAGTGTGACGGAGACCATCGCATCTACCACAGCAACGGACAAATCCGGCGAGAGGACGCTGATTACCGGAGCGGAGACGGGTACGTCTACACTGTCGCCGTCACAGGCGCTGAAAAGGAATGTAAAAAGCAGGATGAGTGGAGTTATCAAGGTACGCATCGTGATAAGAAATTGATCTGCCGCGTTCTACCGATGTGTTGCGGTGTTGCTCCGCTTTATGCAGGGCGCGCCTTCCGGGGTCGGCGGATAGAGGACCGAGACGAGCGTCAAGCCATGCGCCGGGGCGGAACGGCTGGCCGCACGGCGATCCTGCCGGGCGAGAATTCGCGGGATGGAGTCAGTTGGCAGTCGTCCCTGGCCAATATCCACAAGCGTGCCCACAATGGTGCGGACCATGCCGTGCAGGAACCGATCGGCCTCAATGGAGAACGTCCACAGGCCGTGGCGGGGTTCCTGGCGGAATGCGGCCTTCAGGATGGTGCAGGTCCTGTTCGGGGTCTCGGCCTGCGTGCGGCAGAAGGAGGTGAAGTCGTGCGTTCCAAGGAGGTCACGGGCTGCCCTGGCCATGACGTCTACATCGGGTGCGGGTCTGATGTGCCAGACATGACGCCTTATAAGGGCAATGGGTTCGCTCGTGAGCGCGTATTCATACCGCCGCGATGTCGCGCTGTATCGGGCGTGAAAGCCGACGGGTGCCGCTACAAGATCCCGGACAACGATCGTGGGCGGGAGTACGCCGTTCAGCGCCCCCCGGAGACGGAACGGATCAATGGGCGGAGACGGGGTGCCGGCCGGATTGTCGAGAACCATGTGGGCAACCTGCCCCGTTGCGTGGACGCCTGCATCGGTTCGCCCGGAACCCACCACAAGCACGTCGTCCAAACGCAGGACCGTCCTGATGGCATCCTGGACCGCCTGCTGGACAGTCGGTCGGTCGGGCTGTATCTGCCAGCCGTACCAGTCGGTGCCTTCATATTCGAGCGTGAGCCGGTAGGTTGTGAGACTGTCGGTTGGCATTTCTTACATTGGAGGGCACTCAATGCCAAGTTAACGTATTTCCATGCCAACCCCACGCGTATTTCTGACCGGCTTCATGGGCTCCGGGAAGTCATGCATTTCGCCGCGTGTGGCGCGTCTTTTGGGCTGGTCCTGTATGGACCTCGATGCAGAGATCGTGGATGCAGAGGGCATGTCCATACCGGCCATCTTCGATATTCTCGGGGAACATGCGTTCCGGTCAGCCGAACGTGAAGCTCTCGTCCGGACGGGATCCTGGGATAACGTGGTCGTGTCCCTGGGTGGCGGGACCGTCATGCGGGCCGGGAACATGGCGTGGTGCCTGGAAAACGGCCTCCTCGTGGCGCTCGAAACGCCTGTCGATGTGCTCTGTGACCGATTGTCGCGGCGCGAAGGTACGCGGCCCCTGCTTCTGGGTCCAGATGGAAGGGTGTTGAAGGACCATGCTCTGCGGACGCGGGTGGAGCACCTCCTCGCCGAGCGTCGCCCCGTGTACAGACAGGCGCATGTTATCATTGAGACAGGAAACAGGGAGCCGGATGATGTGGCTGAAGAAGTGGTACGGGCGGTGGGGGCCTCGCGACAGACAGGCTGACTCGTCGATGCTGCGCGCCGCCCGTGCGCTGCTTCGCAATTACTGGAGATACGACGCATTCCGGCCGGGACAGGAACCCGTGGTCACGGCGAGCTCATCGGGTCGTGATGTGTTGGCACTGCTTGCTACAGGCACGGGCAAGTCGGTCTGCTACCAGATACCGGGTCTCATTCGAGGCGGGACCACGCTGGTTGTATCTCCCCTGACGGCACTGATCGAGGATCAGGTTGCCGGACTGGTGGGACGGAGTATTCCGGCCATCGGCTTCGTGGGGCGGGTGGCACCTGTGATGTATGCATCTGTTTTGCGCATGGCACGCAGGGGAGAGTCATTTTTTCTGTTCGTGGCACCGGAACGACTGGCATCGAGAGCCTTTCTGCGGCTCATGGAACGCCTTGACGTACGTCTCATGGTAGCCGATGAGGCCCACTGTGTCAGCGAGTGGGGCCTCTCGTTCCGCCCAGCATACAGGCAGGTGGGCGCTTTCCGTCGAGACCACGTACCCGGCGTTCCGCTGATGGCGCTGACGGCTACCGCTACACCCAGAGTGCAGCGCGACATCGTGCGTTCTCTTGGTCTGCGGAACCCCGTGCTTGTCGAGGGCACAGCCAACCGGCCGAATCTGGTGTATTCCGTATTTCATGAGCCGGAGCCCCTTGCACAACTGCAGCGCGTCCTGGACGCGGTGCCCGGCTCCGCCATAGTGTATGACAGCACAAGACGGGGTGTGGAGCGGTGGGCGGAGCGGCTCGCGCTCGCCGGGTACGACGTGGCCGCATATCATGGCGGAATGCGGCCCGGCGAGCGCGAGCGCAGTCAGCGTGCGTGGATGCGGCGGGACGCTCGCATCATGGTGGCGACCAATGCGTTCGGAATGGGCATCGACAAACCGGACGTGCGCGCCGTCGTACACGTGGGCATGCCCGAATCGCTGGCGGCATATTATCAGGAAGCGGGGCG
>PCUY01000048.1:11782-31398 GCA_002787815.1 Bacteroidetes bacterium CG12_big_fil_rev_8_21_14_0_65_60_17
CCATGCCGTGCTTATTCGGACCGATGAGGCGGAGAAGGACCGCAGGAGACTTGCAGGTAATGACCGGCGAGCCCGTCGTGCCATGAAGACTGTCTTTCGCTACAGCCGGACAACAACTTGCCGGCGCGAGTGGCTGGTCCGCCACTTCGGCGATACCAAGCGTATAACGTGTGGGATGTGCGACAACTGCACGGGACGTCACGAGCCCTACGTTCCCGCGAAGGACCGGGTCGCAGGGAAACAAAATGCCGCAGGGAAACAGGAGCCCGCATGGAAACGGGAGCAACGCACGCTGTGGGAGCTCGAGCGCCCGTGACGTCAGGGGCCGTCAACAGGCTCTACATGCTCTTCCGGTTGATCCGCTCCAGGACATCTTCATACAACGTCAGGAACTGTTCGGGCCGCGATGCCCACCAAGAGACTGTTTCCTCGAATTCAGCGGCAGTAGCCTCGTGTCTCGCGAGAATCGAATCGCGCATGCTTACAGCGTGTGACGACATTTCCGGCGCATTTTCACCGGTGGTTCCCCGTGAATTACCGAGAGCCACCTGCGCATCGACCAGATGCAAATCCAGCAGGACGTGCACAAACGTCGAATCGTCCAGGGGCGGCCGGTCTGTACCCGGACCTATGGAGCACGATGTCAACAATGGGAGCATAAGGAACGCCACGGCAATGACGATGGACGAGGGCGCCGTCATGGGACGGGATGCGCTACGTCCCCGGCCGTGCGGAACGTGTGGGATATGACTTCGAGCTGTCGCAGGAACTCCCGCTTGTCATAGCCGGGTGCAAACACGGTTCCGTCGAGCATGTACAACCTCCCGGTGTCCTCGTCATAGAAGGTATAGTTCAGGAACGGCCCTCCCATTCCAAACGGCTTCACCTCTCCGTCATCGTCACGAAAGACCATGTGCCAGAGTCCACGCGTCTCGTACGCGAAACGGCCCTTGAAATCTATATTCTCGCTCGTCAAATCCCGACGGTAGTCGGTGGTTGTATATCCACCGGCGTTGCCATGTATCCAGGTTTCAGAGAGCCGGTCCCGGGCCGCCTGTACCCACTCAGGGGTCAGATTGGCGGGATTGAAGTCATCCACGTAATAGAGGAAGAGGCTCCGCCACGACTCGGAGCTGACGACCCTGCGCAGCCAGATGAACCCGGTGGAGTCCGAGAGCGTGGTGTCAATGGCCGTGAACCAGTCGTGCTGCATGTTGACGGCGAATCCATGCTTGTCCAGCATCTGCTGCTCAAGATCGGGCTGCCGTCCTTTCTCGAACATCTCCCTCGTCATGCGCTCGCGCGTGATGGTATTGAACTGGTAGCGGACATCCTCTCCCTGGCTTTCCAGCGCACGTACCAGGTCGTCGTCCGTTGCTCCCAGGACATACATCACCTGCTGGCGTTGCCGCCACAGGTCGCGTCGTGATATGATCGCCGTATCTCCCCCCATGACCGCCGCAATGGAACTGCTGTCCAGCCGGGCCTTGAGAAACCGGGCTTCGTCGGTGTTGTCCGAGAGAGGTGCCACAATCAGGACATTCTTCTGCGCACGGATGGCGTCGAGTGCTCCCTGCCCCGTCATGGATAACCTCCTGAGCCCGAATTCCCGTTCGGGAGCAGGGAGCGTGCCAAGGTATGGTGCTACGTGCTCCCGGACAGCATCGCCCACCGGGCCGCCCCATCGGGCGGAATCCATGACAACAATGATTTCACCCTCACGTCCTGCCGCCATTGGGCGATACTCGAGGCTCTCACAACCCGCCTGGAGCATCACAGCGCCGCACAGCAGCAGGACACCGGCCAGGAGGTGACGTGGGATACCGGGTTGTGGATCTGTAGTCATGGTAGAAGGTGTTCTGGTGGATTGGGGCATGGCGGGGTGTGGAAGGTTCCTATCCGTACTTCAGCGAATGAACAAAGGAGCGGACGCGTTCCGATACATTTCCCTTGGCCTGTTCGGTCCGCTCAATTTCACGAACCAGTTCCGACCCCACGATACATCCATCCGAGACAGATGCGTATCGAACCACATCTTCCCGCGTCCGGATGCCGAAGCCGACAAGAAGCGGGTTGGATTGTACCTCCTTCCGCGCGGATGCCACGTAGCGAACCACATCATCCGGGTCCGGAAGCTCTGCGCCCGTAACGCCCGCAACCGATACGGCATAGACGAACCCGCTTGACAGGCGGTCAATCTGCCGAAGGCGATCGGTTGGAGTAAGGGGTGACACAAGGAAAATCAGGTTGATGTCGTGCTTCGTTGCCTGTTCGATGAACGGCTTGGCTTCCTCCACCGGAACGTCCGGAAGAATAAGACCGTCCACACCTGAAGAGTGGCAGGCTTCAAAAAAGTTGCCCAGTCCGTAGCGCATGACCGGATTCGCATACCCCATCAGAACGAGAGGAAGCGTGCTCGATTCGCGGAAAGCAGCCGCTGTCCGGAGCGTACGCTGCATGGTCATGCCGCGGGCGAGGGCGCGAGCCGATGATCGTTGAATGGGGCCACCTTCGGCGAGCGGATCTGAAAACGGCATGCCGAGTTCAATGAAGTCGGCGCCGGCTTCTTCCATGGTCTGCATGAGGGCGAGAGTATCGTCCGGAGACGGAAACCCGCACGTCAGGAACATGCCGATTGCCGGATCGGGTTGCGAAGCGCGGATGGCGCAAGAAAGTCTGTCGTTCACTGGTCCCGCTCCTGGATGTATTGGCTGATGGTACCCATATCCTTGTCTCCCCGGCCCGAGCAATTGACAACCACGATGTCGCTCGGCGACATGCCTGCGGCTATGTCCGGAAGTCGTGCAAAAGCATGTGCCGTCTCGAGCGCGGGTATGATGCCCTCCAACTCCGAGACCTGTTCAAGTGCCCGGACCGCCTCGCTGTCGGTCGCACTCATGTACTCGACGCGTCCCGAGTCTTTAAGCCAGGCATGCTCCGGTCCCACACCGGGGTAATCAAGTCCCGCCGATATGGAATGTGCCAACTGCACCTGCCCTTCGCTGTCCTGGAGCAGATAGGAGAGCGCGCCGTGCAACACGCCGGGTTCGCCGAGCGTCAGTGTGGCCGCATGCCGGCCGTCGAGACCCTCACCCGACGCCTCGACACCAATGCACCGGACGTCACTTCGGTCCAGGAACGGGTAATAGAGTCCGATGGCATTGGACCCGCCACCAACACAGGCCAGCAGCACATCGGGTGCATCCCGCCCGACCTGTTCCTGGAGTTGGCGTGACGTTTCCCGTCCAATGATGGCATGGAAGTCGCGCACCATCATGGGGTAGGGATGCGGTCCCACGACCGAACCAATGATGTAGAATGTATTGCGCACGTTCGTGACCCAGTCGCGAATGGCCTCATTCGTGGCATCTTTGAGCGTCCGACTGCCGCTCGTGGCCGGGCGGACCTCCGCGCCGAGCAGCCGCATGCGAAGCACGTTCAGCTGCTGTCGCTTCATGTCTTCGGCGCCCATGTACACGACGCACGTCATGCCGAATCTGGCGCAGACCGTCGCCGTGGCCACGCCGTGCTGCCCCGCTCCCGTCTCGGCAATGATCCGCCGTTTGCCCATACGGCGCGCCAACAGGATCTGGCCAACGGTATTGTTGATTTTGTGGGCACCCGTGTGGCAGAGATCTTCCCGCTTGAGATAGATCCGGGCGCCACCGAAGGCCTCGGTCAGGCGCGATGCGAACGTGAGCGCTGTGGGGCGGCCCACGTAGTCGCGCAGCATGACCGACAGGTCGTCCTGGAAGCTGTCATCACGGGCCGCATCGCGATAGGCCGCCTTGAGTTCATTGAGCGCAGGAATCAGTGTTTCGGGGACAAACTGCCCACCGTAGGGGCCGAAGTGGCCCGTCGAATCGGGTGCGTTGTAGGTCATATCGGATGGTAGACGCGTCAAGGCGTGCGCACCGCCTGAACAAATTGGTTGATGGCTTCCGGATCCTTGCGCCCTGGCTCGGCCTCGACGCCGCTGCTGACATCCACGCCATACGGCGCGACGGCGGCGACGGCATTGGCGACCGTATGCGGCGTGAGCCCGCCAGCTACGAAAAATGGCACATCGATATCGGCGTCCTTCAGGACGGACCAGTCGAAGGAGCGGCCCGATCCCCCCTGGAGTAGAGGATCCCACGTATCGAACAACAGGTAGTCGGCGACGCCGGTCCACGCAGCCGCCTTCCGCGTGACCATGTCTGCGGTCCAATCCGGCTCAATCCGTATGGCTTTTATGACCGACACGTCCAGATCCTGCGCCATGTCGGGCGACTCGTCCCCATGAAGCTGAATGAATTCGAAGCCGGCAACGCGCGTAGCCTGATGTATGTCATCGGCAGTCCGGTTCACGAACACACCGACTGTTCGGGCACCATGAATCCATTCGGCAATTTCGGCAACCGCCTTCGGGGAGATGTACCGCGGGCTGCCCTCGTGTTGGATGAATCCCAGGAAATCGGCACCCGCTCCCGCGGCGAATCGGGCATCGGCCAGGTTCGTAAGGCCACAGATTTTGATTTTTGTCATGGTTTTGGCAGCAGAATCAGGCCTGGACAAAGGTGGCAGCGAGCGAACCGGGATCGGTGGCCCGCATGAATGTTTCCCCAATGAGGGCGGCATCGATACCATGCTCCGCCAGCATCCGGATATCGTCCGGACTCTGGATGCCACTTTCGGCGACGCGCACGATATGCTCTGGCAGGGAGGCGAGTGCGTCCATGGCCCTGGGCAGGTTCACCTCAAACGTGTTCAGGTCGCGACTGTTCACGCCGACAATATCGAGCGCATCCACGTCGAGTTTGTCGAGTTCACGTATATCGTAGAGTTCCATCAGAACGGACAGTCCCGATTGCCGGGCTGCAGCGACGAGCTCAGCTGCCTGGTCACGTTCCAGGATCGTGGCAATCAGCAGCACGGCGTCGGCTCCCCAGGCGCGGGCCTCGGTAATCTGATACGGATCGACAATGAAGTCCTTGCGCAAAAGGGGAATGGATACGAAACGGGCCTGCTCCAGGTGCTCCAGTGCCCCCTGGAAGTGTCGGGGCTCGGTCAGCACGGACATGGCGGCGGCCCCGGCGGCCTGGTAGGCCTCGGCAATGGCGGCCACGTCATAGTCTTCACGGATGACACCTTTCGAAGGCGAAGCCCGTTTGGCCTCGGCAATGATGGCACAGCGCGGCGTAGCGTCCAGTGAAGATGCGGACTGCATGGCCGGCCGGAGCGCCTGCGCAAGCGACATGCACCCGCGCGCGTAGTGAGGGCGCGACTCGAGCTCGGAAAGAGGCACGCGCCGTCGCCGCTCCCGCACAATGTCCCGCGTATCATCCACGATGCGGTCCAGGATGGTCGCCATGTCAGGGTGCCTCCTGCGTTACGGCCACCATCTGGTCCAGTTTGGCCCTCGCCCGGCCCGAATCAATACTCTCGGCGGCCAGGCGGACGCCTTCGCCGGGCGTCTCCGCCAGGCCTGCCACGACCAGCGCAAACCCGGCATTCAGTAGCACAATGTCACGCGGAGCCCCTTTTTTCCCATCCAGGATATCACGGGAGATGCGGGCGTTTTCGGCCGCGTTACCGCCCTGCACGGCAGACAGCGGGGCGACCTGGAGGCCGTAGTCGAACGGATACACGGTCTGCTCCACCACATCGGCGCCCACATGGTCCACACGGTAAATCGTCGTCGGGCCGGACAGGGATATCTCGTCGAGGCCATCGTGGGCGTGCGCCGTAATGACGCGCTCCGCTCCCAACTCGGCCAGGATCTGTGCCATGAGTCGGGCGATGTCCTTCGTGAATGCGCCGACCAGATAGCGCCTGACACCCGCCGGATTGCACATCGGGCCCAGGATGTTGAAGCATGTCCGGACACCCAGTTTCCGGCGCACCGGCATGACGTGCTTCAGAGCCGGGTGGAAGAAGGGCGCAAACAGGAAAGCACAGTCGGCCTCGCGCAGGCAGTACTCCACGCCTTCCTTGCCAAGCTCGGTCCGGAGTCCGAGCGCTTCCAGGACATCCGATGCCCCGCTTTTCGACGATACGGACCGGTTGCCGTGCTTGGCAATCGTGGCGCCGGCGCCCGCGCATACGAAGGCGGCGGTGGTGGAAATGTTGAATGTGCCACTTCGGTCTCCGCCCGTGCCGACAATATCGAGCGCGTGCGCCGGCGCCACAACCTGCGTGGCGAACGAGCGCATGGCCGAGGTCAGCCCCGCCAGCTCATCGAACGTTTCACCCCGCCCGCGCAGTCCGAGCAGGAAGGCGGCAATCTGCTCGGCCTCCGCATCGCCCCGGAGAATCAGTTCCATGGCGCGGACAGCGTCTTCACGCGTGAGCGGTGTGTGTTCGGCAATGCGGGTCAGGATGTCATGCATGGGCCATTCGCCCGGCGCGGGCGGTCCAGTTGTCAATGAGGCGGTGACCTTCGGCGGTCAGCAGGCTTTCGGGATGGAACTGGATTCCCTCGACCGGATGCGTACGGTGCCGGAGTCCCATGACCGTTCCGTCTTCGGTTTCGGCGGTAATTTCGAGGACGTCCGGAACGGAGTTGCGGTCTACGACCAGCGAGTGGTACCGCGTAGCCGTAAAGCCCTGGGGCACACCCTCGAAGAGCCCGCTGCCAAGATGGGAGATGGTCGAGGTTTTGCCGTGCATGAGGACAGGGGCGTATCCGATTCGGCCGCCATAGACTTCCCCAATGGCCTGGTGGCCCAGACAGACGCCGAGAATGGGCGTTGTTTCGCCAAGCACGCGGATCACCTCTTCCGTTATGCCGGCATCGGCCGGGCGGCCGGGACCCGGAGATATCAGGATGCCCTCAGGGCGCAGGGCATCGATGTCATGGACCGTGATGTCGTCGTTGCGGACAACACGCAGGTCACCGCCCACGGCACGGGCAACCAGGTGCACCAGGTTCCAGGTAAAGGAATCGTAATTGTCAATGATGAGGATCATGGCGTGTTGCCAATCAGGATATCAGGTGTTCCAGGTCGTGATCAGTCCGACGGCATCCCGCACGCGCTCCATCACGGTTTCGGCCCGCTCGCGGGCACGCTTTCCGCCATGGCGGAGAATGTCCATTACGTCGTCGGGGTGTTTCGCCAGCTCCCGTCTCCGCTCGCGGGCTTCGGCAAACCGGTCGGTGATGAGCGTCAGCAGTTCCTTTTTGGCATGGCCATACCCATACCCGCCCGCCCGGTAGTCTGCTGCCACGCGCAGACGCGTTTCCTCGTCTGCAAACAGGCGAATGAGTGCATACACGTTGCACGTATCCGGGTTCTTGGGTTCTTCCAGGGGCGTGGAATCGGTCACGATGGCCATGACCTTCTTCCTGAGCACCCGGCCTTCGTCGAAAATACCGATGGTGTTGTCATAGCTCTTGGACATCTTGCGTCCGTCCAGACCGGGGACCACCGCGACATCGTCGAGGATATACGGCTCGGGGATTGGAAGAATCTGCTCGGAGGCGGTATTCGTCCCGCCGCGCCCGAAGCGGTCGTTGAACCGGGCGGCCAGGTCGCGGCATATTTCGATATTCTGCTTCTGGTCGGCGCCGACCGGCACGCGGTGCCCACCGTAGATCAGGATGTCGGCGGCCTGGAGGACCGGATAGTTGAAGAGACCTGCATTGGCCGACAGCCCCTGTGCCACCTTGTCCTTGTAGGCCACACCCTTATCCAGTTGGGAAACGGGTGTGAGCGTGTAGAAAATCCACGCGAGTTCATTCACGGCGGGAACGTCACTCTGCAGGAAGAGGTGACTTTTGTCCGGGTCGAAGCCGAGCGCGAGGTAATCGAGCGCCACGTCGATGGAATAGGTGCGCAGCCGGTCGGCATCGTGTAGCGTCGTGAGCGCGTGGTAGTTGACAATGAAGAAATACGACTCGTGCTGGTCGTGCAGGGCAATGTGTTGCCGGATGGCGCCGAAATAGTTGCCCAGATGGAGCGTCCCGGATGGTTGGATACCCGAGACCACGATCGGCTTGACGTTCAATTCGGTCATCGGCATCAACAGTTCCGAATCAGCGTCATCCGGGCTTCGTGGTTGGCCGCAACGGCTGCCAGGATGGCTCGTGTTCGCATGTGGTGTTGAATGTCGACCTGCTGTGCAAGCGCCTCGCCGAGCGCTTTTTCCTGCGCACGTACGCCCGCCCAGCCATCGGGCTCGAACGTATAATCGGATGCTTCCAGGTCTACACCGTTGTAGGCCACACCGCCCGCACTGAACACCGTCTCACACATTTTCCCGATATCCATCCGCAGCACCTTCCGGGCCTGGGCCATATCGTCGGCCGATACGGCCCCTGCCGTGGCAGCGCCCGCCTCCAGGGCGCGCTGCGCAGCATCCCAGTAGTGCATGGTCACGGTCATGACACGGATAACCGGGTTCAGGTGGGAAACCGTCTCCCCGCGGTCAATGGTGGTTCCGGCCCACCCCTTCTGCAGCAGAATGTCCTTGATGCTCATGATGTCCTGTTATTGCGTTCTGTGTGCAAAGTAACGTATTTCTGCGAGGCGTCCCCGGCGGCCCCTTTGAATCTATCGCGTAAAAGGTTGCTTACTGCAGCTCGTTGGCGGCCAGTCCAATGGCCCGGTGAAGGGCTTCGGCCTTGTTTCTGGTCTCTTCGTATTCGGCACGGGGAACACTGTCATATACAATTCCGGCTCCCGCCTGGATGTGGATGCGACCGTTCTGCACCACCATGGTCCTGATGGCAATGCATGTGTCCATGTTGCCCCGGAAATCCATGTATCCAACGGCCCCGGCGTAGACACCGCGGCGCGTGGGTTCCATATCATCGATAAGCTGCATGGCGCGCACTTTCGGGGCGCCGCTTACCGTGCCGGCCGGGAAGCAGGCAGAAAGCACATCGACCGGTGTCAGATTGTCGCGAAGCGCACCCGAGACGGACGATACGATGTGCATGACATGGGAATAGCGCTCAATGTAGGCGTATCGGTCGACCTCCACCGATCCATAGCGGCTGATGCGTCCCAGGTCGTTTCGCCCCAGGTCCACCAACATCAGATGCTCGGCGCGCTCCTTGGGATCGGCGAGCAGGTCGTTTGCCAGGGCATCGTCCTCGGCGCTTGACGCCCCGCGGCGCCGCGTGCCGGCAATCGGAAGCAATTCCGCACGGCCGTTCTCGACCCGGACCAGTACTTCAGGAGATGACCCCACAAGCGTGAAAGCGTCAAATTCCAGGTGGAAGAGGTACGGAGACGGGTTCACCTGCCGAAGCGCCCGGTAGAGACGGAACGGGTCGCCCTCGAAGGACGTGGAAAACCGTTGCGAGAGCACGATCTGGAACACATCACCTTCCACGATATGGTCCCTGGCCCGCTCCACCATGCGCTCGAACTGTTCTCGTGTCATGTTCGACGACATTTCGCTGGTCAGAGTGATCTGTTCCGACTGTGGCGACACGGGCCTGGAAAAGGCTTCCTTCAGTTCGAGCAGACGCTCATGCGCCTGGGCATAGGCGGCTTCCACATCCGTGCCTTCCGATACCAGAAGACTCGACATGAGCACCAGTTGATGGGAGACGTGGTCAAAGGCAGCCAGCGTATCGTAAAAGCTCCAGATGCCGTCGGGAATGTCGAGGTCATCGGGTGGGGACGAGGGCAGATATTCGAGCGTCCGGACTACATCGTAGGCCATGAATCCGACAGCACCGGCTGTGAGGCGGGGAAGCCCGTCCATCTCGATTTCGCGGTATCGGGATCCTATTTCTGAGAGGACCGACGGGACACTCTCATGCCGGATCTCAGGCTCGGCGCCCGTTCGCTCCACAAGGGTCGTATCTCCCCGCCCCGAGATGGTCAGAAAAGGATTACGCCCGAGAAAGGAATACCGGGCCAACTTTTCGCCACCTTCCACGCTTTCGAGCAGGAACGGCTTCACCGCTCCCTGGCGGAGCGCATAGAAGGCGCTCACGGGAGTCAGCAGGTCGGCTCCCATGCGCAGCGAAAGGGGCAGGACCACGACTTCCTTCCCGGCGGGCGGGTTGTCTGCAATCAGTTGGTGGACCGTATTGAGTGGGAGCATGGCATATTCGTACAGTGGGGCGGAAGGCGTTCAGCCCTGTTTCGGCAGGCCGTCAAATTGTGGTGCCTCGGGGGGCGTCATGCCCATCATGTGATACGCAATCTCAATTCCACCGTGCTCGCGGAAGTCATCGAGCAGAACCACCGAGAGGGCGTGTTCACTGCCACGGCGCTTGCGGGCCTCGCACAGGTATCGGAGCGTGAGCTGCACGCCGTTGGGTGTCATCCGGACATAGACGAACGGCGTCATGATGGAGTAATGGACAAGGAATTCGCGCGAGAGGGCGTTTATTTCGGTACGGGCCTGCTGTTCCAGGATGGCGGCCGATTCTTCCGCGTGGCGCAGCATGATGTCGCGCGCCGCGCGCCAGTCACTCCGGTACGTGACCGTCACGCTGAGCTCATTCCAGATGAAACGGAATGAATGGGTGTAATTGTAGGCGGCGTGCTCGAAAATCCATGAATTCGGGATGTGCACGATGCGGCCGGTACTCTGGTCCGCATCTACCCATCCACCGATTTCCATGAGGGATGTACGCAGCAGGCGAACGTCAATCACGTCGCCCTTGACGCTTCCGATCTCCACGCGATCTCCTTCCCGCCAGGTACCCAGCAGCGCAATGCGCATCCAGCCTGCCATGGAGAGCAGGACCTCCCGCATGGCGATGGCAATACCGACCCCCACGACGGTCAGGAGCGTCCACAGATCGCCGAGACCCGGTGACCAGATTACGACAACGGTCAGAATGGCGATAAGCCCACCGGCGCGACGGGAGAAGCGGGTGGATCGGTAAATTCGGCCTGGGTCAGTGAAATATCGTTGGGCCAGCTGGCCAGCGAGCCGAACGAACAGGACCGTCAGCAGCAACAGGGCGGCCGTAATCAGGATGTTGACAACAACCTCGTTCTGCAACGCGGCGCCAATGTCCAGATCCTGCATGATGCTCGTGAATTGATGAATCGGGAAACTACGGCGCAGGTTTATATTATACGGTCACGTTGAACTTCCGTTATTCCCTGTCTACCAGACCTGATCTTCCGATGTGGTTTCCTGAGATGCTGTTTTCAAAGCGTATGGCTGTTGTGACCCTCCTGGCCGTACTTGTTGCGCCAACTCCTTCCCGTGCACAGACGTCAGCCACACCGAACCTGATGTGCGCATGGTCCACCTCGATCGCACCCGTCGACGATTGGCAGCGGCTCATTACGCTCGGCGATCCATACGTCGGAAATCCGAACTCGGATGTTACCGTGATCGAGTATTTCGATCCGAACTGTCCGCACTGCAAGACACTGCACCCTATCATGACGCGCGTCATTTCCGACAGGAAGGACGACGCGGTGTTCTACAAAATTCCCTTTCCGCTCTGGCGGTATTCCCTGCCGCAGATTGAGGCCCTGTATGTAGCAGCACAGGACAATCGATACCACGAGATGCTGAATATGCAGTACGCACGTCAGCAGCCGGGTGGCCTGGGCGTCGATGAACTGGTGGCCATTGCGGGAGAGATCGGGCTCGACCCGGTTGCGTTCAGCGAGCGGCTTGAACGGGGGCACAACCAGAAAACCATACTTTCCCGGCGCCAGGAAATCGCGGATCTGGGTGTGCGCGGGACGCCCTCGGTGATGATCAACGGCCGTTTCGTTTCAAGCGACAGCAAGTCCTACGAATGCCTCGTGCAGCTCATTGATGCCGCTGGACAGTAGCCGAAGCCGTCGTAACTTGCGGCGAATCCAATGAGCCCCCACACGCCCCACCTGCCCATGTCTTCCATCCAGTCTGCCAGCGCCTCGCTGGCGGTGAATACGCTCCGTTTCCTCGCCGTCGATGCCGTTCAGAAAGCCAATTCCGGTCATCCGGGGATGCCCATGGGAGCGGCCCCCATGGCGTACGTGCTGTGGCGCCACCACATGAACCAGGATCCGACGCACCGGGACTGGCCGGATCGTGACCGGTTCATCCTGTCGGCCGGTCACGGATCCATGTTGCTCTACGGCCTGCTGCACCTGTCCGGATATCCGCTTTCCGTGGAGGACCTGAAGGAATTCCGACAGTGGAACAGCCGGACGCCGGGCCATCCGGAGTGGCGGCACACGGCCGGGGTGGAGACCACTACGGGCCCTCTCGGACAGGGGTTTGCCAACGGGGTTGGTATGGCGATCGCCGAGCGCTACCTGGCGGCCCATTTCAACCGGGAGGAGTTCGACGTTGTCAATCACTGGACGTATGCCATTGTGTCCGACGGCGATCTGATGGAGGGCATTTCGCACGAGGCCGCATCGCTTGCCGGTCACCTCGGGCTCGGCAAGCTCATCTATCTCTACGACGACAATGGTATTTCCATCGACGGTTCGACCGATCTGTCGTACTCGGAAGATGTCACGGGCCGGTTCGAGGCGTATGGCTGGCAGGTACTGCACGTGCGGGACGGCAACGATCTCGAATCTATTGACAGGGCACTTTCCGATGCCCGCGCCGAAATCCGTCGCCCCACGCTGATCCGCGTCAAGACCGTCATCGGTTTCGGGTCTCCGGCCAAGGCCGGGACGGCCGCATCGCACGGTGCCCCGCTCGGTGAAGAGGAGGTTCGGGCCACCAAAAAGGCGCTTGGTTGGCCGGAAGAGCCTGCATTCCATGTACCGGACGAGGTCCGCGAGCATATGCTGTCCATCGCGGAGCGCGGCGCTGCCGAGCGGACCCGATGGGAGGCTCTCATGAAAGACTACCGGGAAGCGTTTCCCCTGCTCGCCGCCGAGTGGGATGCATGGCATGCGAATGAGCTGCCCGACGCCGTTTTTGAAGCCATTCCTGCATTCAAGGCGGGCGAGGCCCTGGCCACCCGGGCGGCATCGGGCAAGGTGCTGGCAGCGATCGGACCCCATGTCCCGTCGCTCCTCGGAGGCAGCGCGGACCTTACGGGGTCGAACAACACGGATATCCCGGGTCGCGAGGGCTTTCAGCGGGACAATCCCAACGGAGGCTATCTCTATTTCGGGGTGCGCGAGCACGCCATGGCATCGCTCTCCAACGGCATGAGTCTGCACGGCGGTCTTCGGCCCTACTGCGGCACGTTCCTGGTCTTTACCGACTACATGCGGGGCGCCATGCGTCTGAGCGCCCTGATGGGACTCCCGGTCACCTACGTGCTCACCCACGACTCGATCGGGCTGGGAGAAGACGGACCGACGCATCAACCCGTGGAACATTACATGGCGCTTCGGGCCATGCCCAACGTGTACTTCATCCGCCCGGCCGATGCCACGGAGACGGCCGAGGCCTGGGCGCTCGCACTTCGCACGAACGGCCGGCCCACGCTGCTGGCTCTCACGCGCCAGAAACTCCCCGTGCTGGACAGGACGCGCAGTGTCGATGCCGACGTGGCGCGCGGCGCGTACATATTGCGTAAGGAAAAGGGTCCGCTGCAGGTGATCCTGATGGCGACCGGCAGCGAGGTTTCCCTGGCGGTTGACGCGGCGGTCCGACTGGAAGATGAGGGTCTGGGCGTGCGCGTGGTCTCCATGCCTTCGTGGGAGGTATTCGAGGAGCAGGACGAGGCCTATCGGGAGCGTGTACTGCCGCCTTCCGTCACGGCGCGCGTATCGGTCGAAGCCGGCGTGACGCTCGGGTGGTCACGCTACACGGGAATGGAGGGTGTCAGCGTGGGACTGGATCATTTCGGTGCATCGGCCCCGGCCGGAAAGCTGTTCGAGGCGTTTGGTTTTACGATAGATGCGGTCGCCGGGGCGGCCCGTAGCGTACTGCCGCCTTCATGAGGGGGCTGGCACGGTTCGCGTCGGGCCGTGCCAAGGCACAGGCTGACTTCCGCCTGTATTTTACGAATCTCCCAACCCACGTTGCCATGTCCACACTGACACGCCGCCACTTTCTGGAGAGCGCCGCGCTCGTCGGCGCCGGATCTACTCTGTTCCCGGACATCCTGGGCGCTACCGCTCCGCGAGGCGACGAAATCACCCTCGAGCACATCCGGCACGCCGAAGTGCTTGCTGGTTTGTCTTTCACCGACGAGGAGCGCGAACTCATGCTCGCCAGCCTGGAGCGTGCCCGTGACGGGTATGTGGCGCTCCGCGAGGTGCCGCTGCCGAACCACGTAGTGCCGTCGCTTGTTTTCGATCCCACCATCGGTGGAGAGCGGGCGCCGGAAACCGCCGCGCCAGGGCCCATCACCTGGCGGCCGGCGCCCCCCATCCCGCGCCCAACCACGGACAATGACCTGGCATTCGCGTCCGTAGCGGAGCTGTCGGCGCTCGTCAAGGCGCGCATTGTGAGAAGTGTCGAATTGACCAGGTTGAGTATGGAGCGGCTCCGGCGCCTCGATTCCACGCTCCACCACGTAGTGACCATCACAGAAGAGCGCGCCATGCGCCAGGCCCATGTGGCCGACGACGAACTCGATGCCGGAGTCTGGCGCGGCCCACTCCACGGCATTCCCTGGGGCACCAAGGACCTCGTCAGTGTGGCCGGCTACCCGACGACGTGGGGCGCGGCTCCGTACCGGGACCAGGTCATTGCGGAGGACGCGGATGTGGTCCAGCGGCTCGACGAAGCCGGTGCCGTACTCGTGGCCAAACTTTCGCTCGGGGCCCTGGCCATGGGCGACGTCTGGTTTGGCGGCAAAACGCGCAACCCGTGGAATCCTGACGAGGGATCGAGCGGCTCGTCCGCTGGTCCCGGCGCCGCCGTGGCGTCGGGATGCGTTCCGTTCGCCATCGGATCGGAAACGCTCGGATCCATCGTATCTCCATCCACCCGCAACGGAGTCACGGGCTTCAGGCCCACATTCGGCCGCGTCAGCCGCGCCGGCGCCATGACGCTGGCCTGGTCCATGGACAAGCTGGGTCCCATGTGCCGCAGCGCCGATGACTGTGCGCTGGTGTTCGCATCCATCCATGGAGCCAGTCCGGCCGATCCGACCTCCCGGTCGACGCCCTTTGCCTGGCCCGCCGAGCGCCCGGTAACCGATCTGCGTGTGGGCGTCGTGCGCGAAGAGGACTATCGGAACCGGGACGCGGATGAGGCCATGCTGGCTGTGCTCGAGCGCATGGGGGTTCGGCTGGCCGAGGTCGCGCTGCCCGATATGGACACCGGCCCCATGCTGCAGATGCTGCGGGCCGAGGCATCGGCCGCGTTTGACGACCTGGTGCGTTCCGGGCGCGTCACCGAACTTGTCCGCCAGGACGCCGGAGCGTGGCCCACGACATTCCGGGCAGCCCGGTTCATTCCGGCCGTTGAGTACATCAACGGCGCGCGGGCGCGGACGCTCCTGATGGCGGCCATGCGGAATGTCTTCGAGGAGGTGGATGTGATCGTTGTGCCGACATTCGGCGCGGGCCAACTGGCCATCACGAATTTGACCGGGCATCCGAGCGTGACGCTCCCCAACGCGTTCCGTCCGGTTCCCGACGCTGCCAGACCAGCCTACCGGAATCCGGACAGCATTACCGTCATTGGAGATCTGTATGCCGACGAGCGCGTACTGGCTGTTGCCGCCGCCATGCAGGCTGGCACGGACTTCCACAGGCGGCGCCCTCCCGTTCAATAAAAACCATCATCACCCATGTCCATTTCGTTCTATACCCTGCTCCACATCATTGGTCTCATTCTACTGGTACAGGCTGTGGGTGCGGCGAGCTTCCATCGCATGCAGACCGGGGAGGCGAGTCATCCGCGTATGAAACTGCTCTCGATCATGCACGGTGTGGGCCTGCTGTTCATGTTGGTTTCCGGCTTCGGGATGCTGGCACAGCTCGGTATTACCGGTGGACTTCCGAATTGGATTTACGCCAAACTGGTTATCTGGCTTGTGTTCGGGGCATCGATTGCGCTTGTGAACCGGGGCAAAGGCAGTCCCATGCTCTGGTGGGCACTGGTGGTCGTGCTGGGCGGCGTGGCCGGCTGGCTTGGGATTTTCAAGCCGTTCTGACGTGTGCCGTTCGTAGCCACGCTGACACTGGGGAAGTGACCATCATTTCTTCGTTTGTGGTAGCTACGGCAAGGCCGTATATTTGACAGCTTTGGGCCGTTTTTGCCCGCCACCCCGCGACCGAACCACAGACGCTACATGACAGGACCCATTGTCAAGATGAAACTGTCGGACTTCAAGTTCGACTACCCCAAGGAACTGATTGCCAAATATCCGGCTGAGCCGCGGGATTCCTCGCGTCTGATGGTGCTCAACAGTGCCGAGCGGACCATTGAGCACCGGCAGTTCACGGACATCATGGACTATTACGGCGACGGGGACGTTTTCCTGGTCAACAATACGAAGGTGTTTCCTGCCCGTCTTTTTGGCAACAAGGAGAAGACCGGTGCGCGCATCGAGGTGTTCCTGCTGCGCGAACTCAACGCCGAGAGCCGCCTCTGGGATGTCATTGTAGATCCGGCACGCAAGATCCGGATCGGCAACAAGCTGTATTTTGAGAACGACCTGATTGCGGAAGTCATCGACAACACGACATCGCGTGGCCGCACAATCCGGTTCGTATTCGAGGGGTCGAATGAGGACCTCTATCGGAAAATAGACGAAATCGGTGAAACGCCCATTCCGCCCTATTTGAAGCGGGAAGTGGAGGAGAGCGACCGCGAGCGTTATCAGACCATGTTCGCCGAAGAGCGCGGGGCTGTTGCGGCTCCGACGGCCGGCCTGCATTTCACGCCCGAAATCGTCGGCGCGCTGGAGGCCAAGGGTGTCAAGACGCTGCCCATAACCTTGCACGTGGGTCTTGGCACGTTCCGCCCGGTTGAGGTCGAGGATCTGACGAAACACCGGATGGATTCGGAGTTCTTCCACATCACGCCGGAAGTGGCAGAGCAGGCCAATATCGCCCTGGCGTCACGCACCAATACAGTGACGGCAGTGGGAACGACTGTGGTCCGGGCGGTGGAATCATCCCTGTCGGCGTCGTATAATCTGAAAGCCAACCGGGGATGGACCGACAAATTCATCTACCCCGAATACGAGTTCCACATCGTGGAGCGGCTCTTGACCAACTTCCACATGCCGGCCAGTACCCTGCTCATGCTCGTGTCGGCGTTTGCAGGTTACGAGTTCATGATGGAGGCCTACCAGGAAGCCATCAAGGAAAAGTATCGGCTGTTTTCGTTTGGCGATGCCATGCTCATCATCTGATGGAGGTTTTCCGTGGGTGTTGCGGTCATTATTCCGGCTGCCGGCGAAGGCAAACGCCTCGGCGGCCATCGGAAGCAGTTCCGTGCGCTCGGGGGGCTTTCCGTTCTCGAACAGACTGTGATGGCGTTCGAGAGGCACCCGGAAATAGATCATATCATCGTGGCAACGCCGACCGATGCCGTTGATCCGCTTGAACAACAACTGCGTCGCATAGGTACGACCAAGCTCTGGTGTGTCGTGGAGGGGGGGTGTTCGAGGCAGGAGTCCGTTTTCCGGGCACTGGTATCCATACCAGGTCACATCCAGGTTGTGCTGGTCCACGATGCCGTACGCCCCTTTGTATCCGCGGATGCCATTACGGAACTGGTGCGGCGTGTCCGCTCGGACGGCGCAGCAGCCCTTGCCGTGCCGGTATCGGACACGCTCCGCCGGGCATCGGAAAATACGTTCGGGGACACCGTGGAGCGCGACGGGCTCTTCCGCATGCAGACACCCCAGGGATTCCGTCGGGACTGGTTCCGTGAGGCTCACGAGGCGGCTCGCAACGAGGGACTGGAGTGGACCGACGATGTGGCGCTTGTCCAGTGGGCCGGGCACGAGGTGCACTGCGTCCCGGGAAGTGCCGACAATGTGAAAATCACAACTCCCTCGGACTGGGAGCGTGCGCAGCGAATGTGGCCTGTCTGGACGCAGGAGCACGTATGAGGATAGGTTTCGGATACGACGTTCACCGGTTGGTCGAAGGCCGCCCGCTCATATTGGGAGGGATCCATATTCCCTTTGAAAAAGGCCTTCTCGGTCACTCGGACGCAGACGTACTGCTGCATGCCGTGACCGATGCCCTGCTCGGCGCATCGGCACTCGGTGACATCGGTGCGCTCTTTCCCGATACGGATCCCGTGTGGAAAGGGGCCGACAGCGCCGATCTGCTCCGGGAGGTGGTCCGCCGCGTATCGGAGCAGGGCTTCACCCTCGCCAATGTAGATGCAACGGTTGTGGCCGAGCGCCCGAAGCTTCGAGATCACGTCGCGGCCATCCGGGAGAGGATGGCCGGCATTCTCGGTGTAGAGGTGAGCGCCGTCTCGGTCAAGGCCACCACCAATGAACAGATGGATGCGCTCGGGGCGGGGCACGGCATGGCCGCCTACGCGGTCTGCCTGCTGACATGATGGCGGAGTGGTTGTCGGACATACTGGACTGGATTGCGCTGTTGTCGCCTGTCTGGATCTACGCCGTCGTGCTGGTTGTGTCCTGGCTTGAAAACGTCGTACCTCCCGTGCCGGGCGACTTGCTGGTCGTGTTTGCCGGATATCTGGCAGGCCTGGGAAAGGCCGACCCCATGCTGCTTGTGGGAGTCGCCACCGTGGGAGGGACCCTTGGCTTCATGACCATGTTTGCCGCCGGCAGGCGACTTGGAGATGCGGTCCTCGCGCCGGACCGACTGACGTGGCTGCCCAAAAAGCGGATTGTTCGTGCCCGGGTCCACGTCGCCAGATGGGGGTACACCCTCGTCGCCACAAATCGATTCCTGTCGGGGCTCAGGTCGGTAATTTCCCTGAGTGTGGGCATATCCGGCAAACGGGCATGGCCAACGCTGTTCTGGTCTGCTGCGAGTTCGCTGGTATGGTGCTTCCTGCTGGTATACGGGGGCGTCTACCTGGGCGCCAACTGGGAGCGGGTGAGTGACTGGTTACAGGCGTGGGGCTGGGTCATGACGGGCGTATTGGTGCTGGTTGTCGTGTTGCGACTTGTGTGGATTCGGAAGCGGCGTCCCCAAAACGCGTGATACAGAGGCGATCCGGTTTCATTGATCCTTTACGGGTCAGGTTGTTGACTCTGGTCAGCCCCCCGGTTAAATTCCCTGTCTGGCCTTTACGGGTTTTGTGTGCTGGCGTAGCTCAGTTGGTAGAGCAGCTGATTTGTAATCAGCAGGTCGGGGGTTCGAGTCCCTCCGCCAGCTCAGTACGATCTTGGACAGGTACCGAAGCGGTCAACCGGGCTGGACTGTAAATCCAGTGGCTTAGCCTTCGGAGGTTCGAATCCTCCCCTGTCCACAGCAGCAGGGCACTTTGGTGCCGTGTTGCGCCTGCGTGCGCGCGGGAGTAGCTCAGATGGTAGAGCATCAGCCTTCCAAGCTGAGGGTCGCGGGTTCGAATCCCGTCTCCCGCTCAAAACGGCGGCTTCGGTCGCTGTCTGTGCCTCCTTAGCTCAGCGGTAGAGCACTTCCATGGTAAGGAAGGGGTCCCCGGTTCAAGTCCGGGAGGAGGCTCACGCGCACGGCAAGAGGCCGGACAGTCCGGTCTGGCAGGGCGTGCTTCGGCACGCTCTGCTCTTTACATACCACCCATCTGTTGTCAAGACACGACAAGGACATGGCTAAAGAACAATTTCAGCGCACGAAGCCCCACGTGAATGTGGGCACCAT
>PCUY01000042.1 GCA_002787815.1 Bacteroidetes bacterium CG12_big_fil_rev_8_21_14_0_65_60_17
TGACCTCTCGCGTGTGAGGCGAGCGCTCTAAACCGCTGAGCTAAGGGCCCCCTTGCTGTCGGGGCCTGTCAACCCTAATCCCGCGCCGCCACCTGCAACAGGCCGGATCGGGAAGGGGAACGGGCCATTCCGAAACCGGGACTACCGTCCCGGCGCGGTGTAATACTCGAGGACGTGGAAATTACGGGTAGCGCATTGACCGGAGCAACCAGTGGAGGCACTGTTGATGCAGATATTCTGTCAAGGGGCAGACTACCCGAGGCAATTGCACCGTGCGCATCTACCGGTGAAGCAAGTTCGCCGCCAGGCAATACGGGTTCCTCCAGGGCCAACTGCTCACCGTCTACGCTGGGCTCCATGAAAACAGACATTCCTGCCATGACACCAATCAGCATGAGGACACAGGCGACGGAGGTAACCACGGCCACGCCGCTCAGCCTGTCCGTGAGTGCGGTCTGCAATTGCTGCTCGCGGCTGAGTTCCATGGCGACGCGGCATCGGATTTCGGCTTCAATGTCGTGCGGCGAATGGCGACAACCGTACGCGCTGAGCAGCTCCCGCGTACGACACAGACAATGTGCCTGATCGGCCAATTCGGGATTTGCATCCAGGAGTTCTTCGAACGCAGCCCGGACGGCCGCATCCATGGTACCATCGACGTACTCACACATGAGTTCGTCGAGCTGGTCATCTTTTGAATCGGGGCAGTAACCTTCCGTCATAAGCGTCAATACGGGTTCTCAATCCGTACCACGATATGTGTGCAAGGTTTCAGGCCAGCCGCGCGCGACGGCGTTCAGGTCAGGTCACCCGCCGTCGAGTCTCAGTGGTCAGTCGTCGTTCTGCGGCGTGTAGACTTCGCGCAGAAGACTCTGCAGCTTCGTACGACCCCTGTTGATCCGGCTCTTCACCGTTCCCATGGGAAGACCGGTAATGTCGGCGATTTCCTCATAGGCGAGTTGCTGCACATCGCGCAGCACGACCACCTCGCGAAACTCTTCCGGAATCTGCTTGAGCGCCTCCTGGATGAAGAAGTCCTGGATGGTGCTTTCGGCGTGCTTGTCGGGCGAGAACGTTTCGTCCGGGATTTCAACCTCATATTCCTCGTCGTCTCGATTGACCGACTGCAATGAATACAGACGACGGCGCTTGCGCTTGCGGTATTCGGAGCGGGCCAGGTTTCCGGCAATCGTGTAGAGCCACGTCGAGAACTTGGCAATGCGGCGGTAGGAGTGCCGGTTGCGGTAGACGCGCAGGAAGGTTTCCTGCAGCAGGTCCTCACACTCCTTCATGTCACCCAGGAACCGGTAGATATAGTTCGTGAGCGGATCCTTGTACCGGCTGACCAGGATGTCAAAGGCCTCAACCGTTCCCATCTGAAACTGGGACATGAGATCCTCGTCGCTCATCTGGCTGAGCGCATCATAGTGGCGATTGTTCGGGTTGACATTCCCGGACAATCCCATTTCGGATGCTTTGACCTTGAGCGTTCGCTTTTTCAACGTTCCTGCCTGCTCGGTATTGGTAATCATGTATTTGCCGTTACTTGGCGCAACAGAAGGTGCAGAATCATGCGCTCGCTACGGGCGCTGCCTCCTTTCAATTCGAAATCGGCTGCCGTGAGCGCTGAAATGGCCCCTTCAATCTGTCGAAGATTATACTTCCTCAACGCCTGAAGATAGCCTTTCAGTATGTAGGGCGAAAGGCCAACCCGTTTCGCCATGTCGTTTTCAGCGATTCTTGTTCTCTGCAATCCTGTCAGTTGCCACAACTTCAAAAAGAACGAGGAGAGGATGGCCACGATTTTCGTGCACTCTCCTGCCGGGTTTGAAGACTGTTGCAATAATCGTTCCGATATGCGAAGTGCGGCCGCATAATCTCGCAGCCCCACTACGCGCTGAAGCTCAAAGACGTTGAATTCACGCGTCTGGCCGCTCGAACGGATCACGTCGTCGGCCGTGATTTCGGACCGCTCACCGGCATACGTCGATATCTTGTCCAGTTCTGCGGCCGCTGCGGACAGCGACGTGCCCACAAATTCAGCCAGCATATGAATGGCCTGCTGGTTGAGCTTGTAGCCCTTTGCACGGGCTACAACGCCAATCCACCGGGCTGTTTCGTTCGGATACAGCGCCCTGAAGTTGGCCACGCGGCCAGCGCCCTTGAGGGCACGGTACGGATGATGCGACAAATTCGGCTTGCCCGAACAGACGAGGAATACGATGCACGCCGGATTGGGCTGCTCGCCAAGCGCCTTGAACAGTGAATTATCCTTCATCCTGTCAAAATCCCGTATGACAACGAGACGGCGCTCTGCCATCATGGGATAGGACTGACAAGCTGACAGGGCCGCCCGGGCATCCACATCAGCACCATAGAGGATATCCTGGTTGAAGTCCCGCTCGTGCTCGGGTATGGCGTGCCGAATCAGCGTCTGCTGCAACGAATCAATGAACCAGCGTTCCTCGCCATAAACCAGATACAGCGGTTCAAATGCACGCGACTCAAATGCCTTGCGGAGATCATCGTACGGAATGGGAGCCGCCATCAGGACCTCATTTCGTAGAACTGCTCGGCCACGCTCTGCAGGGTGTTGGCATCCTGGAGCGTGACGCCATACAGATAGTCCTGCAGGGCGTCGGGCCAGGGATCAACGTGTCTCATGTGTCCCGTCAGCAGCTCTCGGGCACGAATCAATTCTCCGACCACCCACGCAGTTGTTGCATCCGGTTCGATTGTCACGGTAAAGCCAGGCACATCGTCAAGACCAGCCAACCGGGCCGCCTCCGGAAGATGTCCTGTGACCTCCGTCTCCAACATGGCCAGATACCGGTCACGAATGCTCTCCGTCGAACCGACATGGGTCAGCGTCAAGCGCTCGTCAGGCAATGCAGCAAGCAGTGGCCGCTGCATCTCCAACTCATCTATCAGATAGGCCAGCTGGTCCAATATGACATCGCGGCCCCGCTCCATCAGGCATCCGCCGCCAAGGTGCCGTCCGTTGCCGTGTCACCGGACATATCCGCAGCCAACGAAGCCAGGAATGAACTTTCGCGCAGGGAGTGGCGATTGTTGTCCGTCCGATGTGACCAGGCGCCCTGCGAATCCGGATTCCGCTGTGCGGCCAACCAGTCCAGCCTGTCGGCCAGCCGCTCCTTGGGCACCATCAGACGATCCAACCCGAAAATGGCTTCATCCCGGTCCTGGAACGTCATATCGTACTCTTTGGACATGATGATCGCCTCCTCCGGGCACACTTCCTCACAGAATCCGCAGTAAATACAACGCAACATATTGATTTCGAACCACTCCGGTTCACGCTCCTTCGGCCCCTCCATTTCCCGGGATTGCATGGAAATTGCCATTGGCGGACATGCCCGCGCACACAGATTGCACGACACACACCGCGTCTTGCCTTCCTCTTCCACGAGAACCGGTCGCCCCCTGTAGCTGTCCGGCGGATACCACTGCTCTTCCGGGTACTGGAAGGTGTACATCGGCTCCTTGTATATCTTTCGGAACGAGTATCCGAGCCCTTTGAAAACCTCCGGCAGGTAAAGCCGCTCCCAGAAATTGAGCGTCCGTTCGCCGGCGGTAGCAGTATTGACAGGAGTTCCAGGCATGATCAGTCTATGGATTTCGGATTGCCCTCAAGATACAATCCAGATTATGATTTGGCTTTGAAGACGAGCGTGAGGGGAACGCCCTCGAAGTCGAAAGAAGAACGGATCTGATTCTCCAGATAGCGCTTGTACGCATCCCCGATCCCTTTTGGATAGTTGCAGAAAAAATTGAACACGGGGGGATCGGCCCGTACCTGGGTAACATATTTGATTTTTACATAATGCCCCCGGTACGAAGGGGGATGATGACGCTCAATCGCCGGCCCCAGAACATCGTTCAACTGGCTGGTGGATACGCGCGTGCGGCGGCGGGCTATTACACCGAGAGCTGCATCGAGCACTTTGTGGATGCGCTGGTGCGTAACAGCCGAGAGCGTAATGATGGGAACGTAGCTGAGCGTTTTGAGTCGCTCGCGGACGAGCCGCTCATAGTCCCGGACCGAATTGGTCTCTTTGTCCGGATAGAGATCCCACTTGTTGATTCCGATGACAAGCCCCTTTTTCATGCGCTCGGCCGAGGCCAGCACACGGATGTCCTGCGCCTCGAGCCCTTCCACGGCATCGATCAGAAGCACGGCTACGTCACACGTTTCAATGGCGCGCTCGGTTCGCAGCCAGGAGTAGAACTCTACATTTTCCCGGATACGTGCCTTGCGCCTGAGACCCGCCGTATCTACCAGGACCAACTTCTGGCCGGCAAAATCCAGCTCGGTGTCGATGGCATCGCGCGTCGTACCGCTGATTTCAGTCACAATCGAACGCTCCGACCCGAGGAGTGCATTGGTGAGTGACGATTTTCCGACGTTCGGCCGACCGATGATGGCAATCCGTGGTCGGTCATCGGGCTCGGGCTCCACATCCGGCGGAAGGAGTTCCAGAACGCGGTCGAGCAGGTCGCCGGTTCCCATGCCATTGATGGACGAAAGCGCAAACACCTCCTCAAATCCGAGGGCATAGAACTCACCGGCACCCCAGCGGCGCTCGTCGTTGTCGGCCTTGTTCACGACCAGGATCACAGGGCGATCGCTTCGGCGCAGGATCGATGCCATTTCCGCGTCAAGATCCGTGATGCCGGTCGTCACGTCCACAACGAACAATATGAGGCCCGCCTCTTCGATGGCCAGATGCACCTGCTCACGTATGGCCGCTTCAAACCGATCGGCCGAGCCCGGCACAAACCCACCGGTATCAACAATGGACATCGTCCGCCCGCCCCAGTCCATGTGGCCATAGACGCGATCCCGCGTGACACCGGGCTCGTCATGGACAATACTTCGGCGCTCTTCCGTCAAGCGGTTGAATAATGTGGATTTGCCGACATTGGGCCGGCCCACGATGGCAACAAGGGACATCAGGAGCGTTCTTTTCGCTCAAGGTACAACGCGCGGAACAACATATAGGCCGATTCCGCCGTCTCTGTCGTGAACCAATAGTTGATTCCGGCACCGATGGCCGCCCCTGCCACCGGAATGGCCTGCGCCAGCTTGCGGCCTACGATGTTCTTCGCTATTTCCCTCGGCAGGTGACGGTTCTGGTCACGGAACGTACCGCTTACCCGCCCCTTGTAGCCCGTGCCATGTGCAAATGCGGCTCCAGCCACATTGATTTCGCGAAGGGCATCGCCCTTGGCATCGCGCCCCGATGAGGCGGCCACGTTGAAAATGGAGAGCACAATCGGTCTGTACTCCGGTCCTTTGACGGAAAATCCGTAGGCCGCACCAATCTGCTGTATGAGGCGCAGGTTGATGGTGAACAACAGGGGTATGTCGGCCGCGATCAAAAGCGCTCCACCGAGCCCCGTGCCGCCTCCTTCCACGGCCGCCAGAATGGCGTTCTCCGATACATAGGTACGCGCCAGACGATCCAGTTTTTCCAGCGGCATGTCCCGGAGTTCAGCCACTGCCGAAATGTCCATACCGTGGGATCGAGCCCCGGAGAGCACATTATCCGGATCGTAGGTCCAGCCCGAAGCGTCGTTGAGCATGGACAGAAAATCGCTGACAGCTTCGTCTACCTGGTCCACCACGTCCGGCGACACCGTCCGCTTGACCACCCAGTCCATGGGTTGCATGGCCCAGTTCATGGCTTGGGCCACGAACGATGCCTCACCGTGATGCCAGGCCTCTATCTGGCGCTTGGCCTCTTTTTCGTAATCATTGAGTCGCATAAGTCCAGTATACGACCCAACCCCGAAAAGGCTACATCATGTCGTATTTCTTCAGTAGCCGGTACATGGTCGCACGACCAATTCCCAACTCGACGGCGGCGCGATCCACGTTTTCGTCGCACAGTTTGTAGGCGCGCTCTACGGCCCGGTGCTTGAGGTCCTCAAGCGAGAGAATCCCACCATCATCGCCCTCAAGGGGAACGCCTTCTTCCTCGCGGCTTCGACCGCCTGCACCCGAGCCGGAGGAGAACGAGGTTTCCGCCGCCTCTGCGAGTGTCATCCGGTCCGCCCAGGACGATATCGGGTTTACGTTGGATATCATCAGATCCGAGGCGGTGATTTCATCGTGGTCCGAGAGCAGGATGGCCCGCTCTATGGCGCTTTTCAGCTCACGTACGTTGCCCGGCCACTTGTGGGCAGCGATGGCCTTGCGCGCTTCGGCCGACAGGTTTTTTCCTTTGAACTCCGGGTGTTCCTTGATGTATTCGCGATGGAAATGACCGGCCAGCAAAAGCAGATCGCTTCCCCGTTCGCGCAGTGGGGGCAGCGGAATGGGAAACTGGAACAGCCTGTAGTAGAGATCTTCGCGGAACGACCCCTGGCGAATCATGGAGACCACATCCCTGTTCGTTGCGCTGATGACCCGTGCGCTGAACTCGATGGTATCACAGCCTCCGACACGGGTGATTTCACCCTCCTGCAGCGCCCTCAGAAGTTTCGCCTGCAGATCGAGATCCAGTTCTCCGATTTCGTCCAGGAAAATAGTGCCACCGTCGGCCTGTTCGAATTTTCCGATTTTGCGGGCGTGCGCGCCTGTAAAGGATCCCTTCTCGTGTCCAAAAAACTCACTTTCCATGAGATCCCGCGGTATGGCCGCACAATTGACCACGACAAAGGGGCCTCTGCTGCGGGAGGAATTGAAGTGGATCGCTTTGGCTACCAACTCCTTGCCCGTTCCGCTTTCACCCTGTATGGCGGTCATCAGGTCTCCGCGCGTGGCTTTCTGGATGAGCCGGTACACGTGCTGCATGGGACCGCTTTCCCCGATCAGCCCTTTGATCTGGTATTTCTGCTTCACCTCGTCCCGAAGTGTCTCGACTTCGCGTTCCAGTGACACCTTCTCCAGCACGTTGCGGACAATCGAATCGAGCTTGACCAGGTCGTCCTGGCCTTTTGTGATGTAGTCGTAGGCCCCCACCTTCATGGCCTCTACGGCTGTATCGATCACACCCTGGGCCGATACCATGATGACCGGCAGTCCGGGCCGCTGTGCCACCACCTTTCGCAGTACTTCCACCCCGTCCAGGCCCGGCATCATGATGTCGAGCAGGATCAGGTCGGGAACGTTCGACAGCGCCTTGAGCATATCCTCACCGCTGTGGAATACCTCCACTTCATAGTTGTCATGCTTGTCGAGCCGATAGCTCAGCATCCGGGCATAATGCCGGTCGTCGTCAACAACATAAATGCGGTAACTCATTGTCAGGGGCGTTCGTGTGTGGGTTTGCCCTTGAGTTATCGCCCGTTCGACATAGGCCTTAAGAGGTAGACGAGGGTTTTATATCAAAATGAGACCAAGCCCCCCGACAATGAAGCAGTACACCGCAAATACACTCAGTTTTCCCCGCCGTACAAAAGTCAGCACCACGTGAATGGCTACGATACCGGATAAAAAGGCCACGAGCATACCCAACAGAAGAATGAGCCAGTTGACGTCGCCGACCTGCGTGAGCGCCTCGGACACCTTCAAAAGTGTGGCGCCCAGTACGACGGGCAACAACATCAGGAACGAAAAATCGGCCGCTTCCTCCGGCTTCACGTTCTGGTAGAGCGCCGTGCAGATGGTGGCCCCGGAGCGGGAAATACCCGGCATGATGGCCGCCGATTGGGCCAACCCCACGAGCAGGCTCTTTGCGGCCGTCATCCGGCCGTCCGGATTGGGCCTCAGCTGCGTCAGTACAAGGAGCAGTCCGGTCACCAGCAACATGGCCGATGCCATGCGTGGGTCCTGGAATGCCGCGTCGAAAAAGTCCTTGAAGAGGACATAGACAAGACCGGTCGGAATCATGGTGATCAGAATATGCACACCTGTCCGGAATCCGCCGTCGGCTTCGTAGGCCTCTTTCCATAGGGACGGCGACACGAGCCCATCGACTCCCTGCTGCATGAGTATGAGCAGTCGCGCACGGTACACATACACAATGGACATCACCGTACCGAAGTGAACGAGTACTTCGAAGAGGATATCGCCACTTGAGGCGGAGAGCCCCAGCACGTGCTTGCCAAGTACCAGGTGTCCAGACGAGGAGACCGGCAGAAATTCGGTAAGCCCCTGGATCAATCCCAATAAAACCGATTCCCACCATGTCATGATATTCCTGTCCAGTTCAGCATTTGATCATGTCACCTGAAAGCCGCCGCAATCTACGTGTTGTCACGTTGCTGTCGAATGAATACTGTCAAAAGTCATGCCGGTAGTGCCGGCTCCACCATCAGGACATCCTCCCGCTCAATGGCAACCGCACCAGCTGCTGCGCCGCGGGGTTTCCGTACGTATTTGCGCTCGGTCACGGCGACCGGCGCCAGGTTGCTGGTGCGGGCCTTGGACCACCAGGCGGCTATTTTGGCTGCGGCTTCAATGACCGGCGCCGGTGGCGTGACCGAGCGCCCCTTCAGACGCAGCACCGTGTGACTGCCCGAAACACCTCGTGCGTGCAGCCACAGGTCCCAGGGGCGGCTGTCCCGCTGCGTGAGCTGATCGTTTTCGCGGGCGTTTCGTCCGACCCATACCTCATATCCGTCGGACAGCGTATAGCGCCGGTAGGGCCGCGCCTCATCGGCGCGGCCCTGTCCACGCAGCCGGGACAGCCGCCCCGCATGTTTCTTTTCGAATGCATCGAGCTCCTTTGTACGAGAAACCGTGCGCAGCTCCTGAAGAAGCTCTCTACTCGCCTCAAGGGTCTGCCGCGCGACGCATAGACGCGACTGCGCATGCGCGCGCGATTCGCGCGCGCGTCGGGCCCGGTCATAATACCATTCTGCATTGCGCACGGCATCGCGTTCAGGCTTGAGCGGGATGACGAGCGTGCCCTCGCCGGTCATGATATCGGGCAGTTCCACCTCGTCCGCCCCGGAGGGTACGCTGTGCAGCTGGGCCATCAGAACGTGTCCGAACGTCTCCCATGTATCGGCCCGGGACGGCTTCTGAAGCTCATCGTCCATCCGTGAGAGCGACCGCTCGGCATGGCGCACACTCGAGATGAGCGCACGCTCCAGTGGCTCATAGCGACTCCTGAACCGCGCCAGACCCATTCGTCGTCGTGCCACACGGCGAACCGCCTCCGACACCGACTCGAGCCGCTCCTCATCCAGGTCCTGCCCGCCCGCACTGTCGTGCCCCCCGGACCCGGCGGGAATCAGATGCGTCAGCCGCGCGAGAGACAGCACAGCGGGCCATGCCCCGTCATTGTATACCCACGTACAGCGTGCTTCCTGCAGTTCAACCTCCATTTCCCGGACCACGGCCGCAACTTCGGCCCAGGTCGGCACTTCTCCGGACCTGTTGGCGGATGCATGTCTGCTTCGCGCCATGACCTCCCGGACGAGCGGTTTTGGAAACAGGGGAAGCCTCGCCGAGACGGATTTCAGCGAAGGCAGGACGTCTTCAGACGGTGTTTCAAAGCCGGGTGCCGGGCGCGGCTCCGGGGGACATGGCTCGTCGGAGGGCGTACTGCGGCCCTCCGGACGATCTGTGCCAGGCGAGACGCGGCCAGCCAGGAAAACATCCACCTGCCCCGTTGCCGCACACCAGTAGACATTCGCATGCGGCCCGAACGGCACAATGACCATGCGCGACCCGTCGGCAAACCCGACGTACACCAGCCGGTCCCGGTCGGCCACTTCGAGCAATGCCACCTGCTGGCCCAGGGCATTTGGAAAGACGTCGGCAACGTTGCGCCGCGCACGTGCAGACCCCTCATCCAGAAACAGGTGACGGTGGGGGGACTGGAGAGAGACCGTGAGTGAAAACAGCTCCGAATCCGGCCCTCCAAACACGAGCACAAGGGTGGCCTTGTTCTGGGAGTACGCATCTACCAGACACAATCCGGTCAGGGGTGGACGCCACGTTTCCACGAGCGCCCGAAGCGTGTACCAGTTGGTCAGCATGGCGGAGCGGGGCTCAGCCCGCTGTCCGATTACGGGCTGATGACCTGTTGCGGGCGTTACCGACGGCCGAAAGCACCCAGATCAGCGCCCAGGCGGCGGCGAAGTACATGTTGCCGGCAACGAGCATGAGAACGAGCGACAGTCCGTATACGACGTGGAAAAACCAGTCCGGCGCCTGGTCGCCCCCCTTGGCCTTGACCGCCGTGGACACACCCATGGTCAGGGCCGCCACCTTGAGTACCACCAGCAGCGGCGTGTAGATGGCAATTACCCACCACATCCAAACGGCACCCGTCAGCGTCCAGGCCGCAAGCACGGCCAGGATGACGAGGTCCAGAATGACATGCTTGATCCAGGCCATGGTGGGTGGGGCGTCAGCCGATATGCATCTGCAATTCCTCGCGGCGGTGCTTCTGGCGCAGTTTGCGCAGCGCCTTTTCCTTGATCTGGCGCACACGCTCCCGCGTCAGACCGAACCGTTGCCCGATTTCCTCGAGCGTCAGCGGATGCTCGCGCCCAATACCGAAGTAGAGCCGCGTGATTTCGGCTTCCCTCGGATGGAGCAGGCTGAGGGCACGCTCAATGTCAATCTTGAGCGACTCGTCCATGAGCGTTTCATCCGGCTTGATGTCGTCATCGTCCGGAAGTACGTCAAGCAGGCTGTTGTCGTCGTCCTCGTTGAACGGAGCATCCATGGACAGGTGCCGGCCCGTGTGCTGCATGGCTTCACGCACCTTCTCCACATCGACCTCGAGTTCCTGGGCCAGTTCCTCGATGTTGGGAGCCCGCTCGTGCGTCTGTGAAAGGCGCGCACTCGTCTTGCGGATCTTGGAAATGGTCCCGATCCGGTTGAGCGGCAGGCGAACGACACGGCTCTGCTCGGCGAGCGCCTGCAGAATGGCCTGACGAATCCACCATACGGCGTAGGAAATGAATTTGAAGCCACGCGTTTCATCGAAACGCTGTGCCGCCTTGATCAGGCCGTAATTGCCTTCATTGATCAAATCGGCCAGGGTCAGACCCTGACCCTGGTATTTCTTGGCTACAGAGACGACGAACCGGAGATTTGCCCGCGTAAGGCGGTGCAAAGCTTCCTGGTCACCCTGTTTGATGCGGCGCGCAAGGTCGACTTCCTCCTGAGGTGTGAGCAGAGCGATCTGCCCGATTTCCTGCAGGTATTGGTCCAGCATGCGTTGCTGGCGTGGGACGTACATACTCCCTTTCCTGTGGCTGATTCCTGGTAACGGTGATTCGTGCCGTGACGCTGGGCTGCGTGGCTACTTTTGCGGATTCCCTTATATGACCGGATTACGTATTGTTTCCCGAAATTCGAAGGATGGCCTCGGCAAATTCACGATCTTCGCGCATTCGTGGTACCTTTGTCTGCGCGCCGACACGGTCCCGGCTGGCTTCGAGCCACCTGAGGAATGTGCCTGAAGGCAGCGCTATGATGCGTGGGGGCTGAAAAGCGCCCGCTTCCCGGCGAATAACATAGTGTCTGTTGACGGTAGACAGATATGCGTCAATGACTTCCGAAAATTCATCGATATCCCGGGGCGGTTGGGCAAATTCCACGAGCCACTCGTGTCCCGGCATGGTGTGTTCGCTCGCATCCACAGGAACCACGTGGTAGTCCCTCAGCCGCGCGCCCGTTTCGGAACACGCTTTCTCAATGGCTGCGCGGGCCTCATCGCCGTAGACGGCTTCCCCGTACTTGTCCAGCATTTCGCTCGTGCGGCCCACCACTTCAATCCGGTACGGATCGAGAGATGTAAACCGGACGACATCCCCGACCGGGTAGGCCCAAAGCCCCGAACACGTGGACACGCAGGTGCTGTACCGGACTCCGGTCTCCACCTCCCCGATGGCCAGGCGGCGCTCCGGATTGTCGAGCGGCGCGAATTCGAAGTACACACCGTTGTCCAGGTGGAGCAGCATGTCACCGCGCGTGTGATCATCCTGGAATGACATGAAACCCTCCGATGCCCCGTAGCTCTCCACAAAATCAATCGGCGTTCCCACCTGCTGCTCAATAAGGGTCCTGTACGAGGAAAGTGCCACGCCACCTGAGAAAAACACCTTCAAATTGGGCCAGATATCGTGCACCCGTTTGACACGCATCCCATGGCGCAAGGTGTATGCCGCCATCAGCTTGCGCAGCAGTACCACGGCCCACGACGGGACCATGGCAATGGCCCGCACATCCATGTCGATCGTGTGCTCCACGATGGCATTCAACTTGGACTCCCAGTGCGGCATGAAAAGGATGTCTTCCGGCACGGCCTGCAGGAACCGCTTCACGCCCCAGGGAGCGAACAGGAACTGCAGTCCGGACACCTCGCCGACATACACCCCCGGCGCACCGGGGTCCTCCTCAATCCGGCCCGGAATGGACAGGAGCTTTCCGAAAAAGAACGATGGATCGGATGTTGAATCGAAGTAGGACAGCGCGGCCGCCAGCGAGAATCGCCGGTTCCGGTTCAGCATTTCCACCGAAAGCGGAATCAGCTTCCCCGCCGATGCGGTCCCCGAAGACACGGCAAAATGCTTCATGGCGCCCGGCCATATGATGTTTTCCTCTCCACGGCGGAGCCGGTCCACATCGTGCCGGAAGGCCTCGTAGTCATGCACCGGTACGCGTTCCCGGTATGCGCTCCGGGGATCCGCCGCTCGCGCAATCTCGCTGAAGCCATACCGGACTCCCCATTCCGTGTCCCGGGCCGCTTCCAGTAACTGGACCAGGACGCGCAATTGGGTCTCTTCCGGCCTTTCCTTGAAGAGCCGGACCGTGGACAGCGGTGAAAGAGGCGGCGGCCAGCGACGCTCCCGGAGTATGGCTGGTGCATCGGGTCCCGGTATAATGGGCATGGGTAGATGCGCTCGTCGAGCGAAAATGAAAACCAACTGCTTGTGGACACGCGGGAAACGCCGCGCCAGAGACAGGGATCCATGCCTATCTTATCGATCATCCAACGCATTGCCTTCAAGGAGTTGAACACGTATGCCAGAGAGCGGCTCACATTTCCTGGACCAGGCCGGACCCATGGTCATGGGTATCCTGAATGTCACGCCCGACTCCTTTTCCGACGGCGGGTGCTACCTTGAGCCAGGACGGGCCGTGGAACGAGCCGTCCTGATGGCGCGTCAGGGAGCCGCCGTTATTGATATCGGTGGAGCATCGTCCCGCCCACGGGGGCAGACCTACGGCGAGGGCGCGCCTCTTGTACCGGCCACAGAGGAGTGTGATCGTATTTTGCCGGTCGTGGAGGAACTGGCCCGGAATCACCCGGAAATCCCCCTCTCCATAGATACGTTCAGGAGCGATGTGGCCCGGGCTGCACTCGAAGCCGGCGCGGACATGATCAATGACATCACGGCGCTGCGATTCGATCCGGACATGGCCCACGTCGTGGCCCGCCGCCAGGCCGCACTCTGCCTCATGCATTCCGTGGGTCTGCCGGGCGACATGCCACACGCAGCTCCGCACGAGGACATCGTGAACCTCGTTCGGGAGGACCTTCGCCAGGCCCGCGACCGGGCCCGCGCAGCCGGTATCCGGCGTGTCGTACTCGACCCCGGGTTCGGGTTCGGCAAGACGACCGCAGGTAACATGGCGCTCATTGAACACCTTGCAGCACTTGCTGAACTGGGTTGTCCGCTGCTCATTGGTGTATCGAGAAAAAAGAGTGTGGCCGATGTCATGCGTGAATCCCGTGGCGTGGCATCGGGAGGCATTTCCCCTGAAAACATACCACCGGAAGACCGCCTTCCGGGCTCTCTTGCCATAACGGGTTTGGCCATCCAGCGTGGCGCCCGTATCGTGCGTACGCACGACGTCCTTGAAACGGTGCGTTACCTTCGCGCCCTGATACATATTGCATGACACTCATTGATTGGGTCATACCTGTCCGCCTCGTCGATCTCCTCGAGATCGGGCTCGTGGCCTATGTCCTGTACATGCTGTATCAACTCATGCGGGGTACCATCGCTGTCCAGATCGGACTCGGCATCCTGGCACTCTACGTCGTGCAGCTCCTCGTCACAGCCGCCGACATGACCATTCTCCAGGCGCTGTTCGGCTCCATCGCCGAGGTGTTCGTATTGGCCGTGATCATCCTGTTCCAACCCGAGATACGGCGGGTTCTCCTGCTCCTGGGACAGAACCCGCTCGTGCGCCGCTTCATGCGCAGTCCGGCAAAGGCCGAGCGTGTCCACGAAATTGCCTGCGCCGTCCGATCCATGAGCGAGCAACGCATTGGTGCACTGATCGTATTTGAGCGCTCCAGTGGCCTGCGCAGTTACATTGAGACGGGCGCCGTGCTGCAAGCCCAGATCAGCCAGGACCTGCTGATCACCATCTTCTATGCGCAGAATCCACTCCATGATGGAGCAGTCATCATCAGGGACGGACGGATTGAGGCGGCACGATGCATTCTTCCCATTTCCACCAATATGAGACTCAGTTCACAGCTCGGTCTGCGGCACCGTGCCGCCGTCGGCGTGACTGAGATATCCGATGCCGTGGTGATCGTGGTCTCGGAAGAGACCGGACGTATATCCGTGGCCCGGGACGGCGAGTTGAAGCAGAACATTCTTCCGGACATCGTCGAGAAGTACGTAACCGAAGCCCTGTCTCCGACGCCCGACGCACCATGAAAACCGACCGCCGATTCCAGAGACAGCGAGATCAACTGGTGGAAGTAATTCAGGAAAAGGGCATTACCGATCCGGATGTGCTCGCCGCCGTAGGCCGGGTCCCGCGGCATATCTTCCTGGACAATGCCTTTTTGCACAGGGCGTATGAGGATGTGGCGCTCCCCATAGGTCATCACGTCACCATATCACAACCATTTACGGTCGCCTATCAGACAAGCCTGCTGGGCGTCAAGCCCGGGCACCGGATCCTTGAAGTCGGAACCGGCAGCGGCTACCAGGCAGCCATCCTGTGTGAAATGGGGGCACAGGTGTTCACCATCGAGCGGATCAAACCACTACAGGCCCGTACGGCCAGGTTGCTACGCTCGCTCGGCTACCGGGCGGTGTGCCGCTTTGGCGACGGCGTGCAGGGTTGGCCGTCCATGGGACCGTTCGACGGTATTGTGGTGACCGCCGGTGCTGAGACCATACCGGAAGACCTGCTCCGCCAATTGCGCCTTCCCGACCCGGATATAATGCGCGCCGGTGGCCGACTCATTATCCCCGTGGGACCCCGCTCCCACCAGCGCATGATGCGATTCACGCGCTCCGGCGAAAATTCCTGGGATGACGAAGAGCTCGACGACTTCCGATTCGTGCCCCTTCTCGGCGACACGGAGTAAGGCCCACTACCGCGAGCGACGTACGCCTACCAGGACCCGGTGACGTGATCTACCCGCTCCAGTATGCCTACGATGGTCGCGTCGGTCGCGGTCAGACCGGGGCGGAACGGGATCGTGGCCTCACTCGACGTCACATACAGCACCCGGTCTCCGACGCCCGCATCGACCGTGTCGAGCGCCACCAGCTCCGGGCCCGTCTCGGCGCCCCTGAAATTCAGTGGTTGCACGACCAGGAGACGCCGCCCTTCCAGGCTCGCATCTTTCCGCGTCGCCCACATGCGACCAATCACGCGACCGGCATTCATGGCACGTCCACACGGTCCACGATGGCTATGATTACCGCATCGACGGGCTTGTCCCGGGTAAGTGCCGTCTGACGGGCGCTCGAACCCTGGACGAACAGCACCTGCTCCCCGACACCGGCCCCGACGCTGTCCACTGCAACAACGACCCGGTTTTTTTCGGCCCCATCCGGCCCAAGCTCCCGGACCAGCTGCAACGTCATGCCGCGCAACGAGTCATCCTTGCGCGTTGCCCATACGGTTCCTATCACTTTACCAAGCGTCATACGTCCCTTCCCGGGCTCATTTCAAAAGACTTTCCGCCAGAAGAGTACGGCACGCCGAAATAATCCGCGATACTTGCTGCATGATCGGCGAACGTGGCCCGCGTACCCAGATCACGGGAGGCATGCGGCGAGACCACCAGAAGTGGTACGAATTCACGCGAATGATCGGTAGATGCGGTCGTCGGGTCATTTCCGTGATCGGCGGAGATCAGGAGACGGCCGTTCCCGGGCAGCGCGTCGAGGAGTGCAGGGAGATGTTCATCGAACTCTTCGAGCGCCCTGGAAAAACCCTCGGGATCGTTTCGATGCCCGTACTCCTGATCGAAATCGATCAGGTTCGTCCATATGAATGTCCCCCCTCCTTCTTTTTCGGCCACCTTCTCCGTGGCTGCCGCCGTTTTCATGGCCGCCACGGTTTCACGTATTCCGTCCACATTGCCTTTTGTCTTGACCACTTCGTCGAAGCCCACTCCGGCAAAGAGATCGGCAATTTTGCCGACGCAGACCGTTCGAACACCCGCCTGCTGCAGCGCCTGTTGGAGGGGCATTGTGTGTGGCGCGCGCGCGTAGTCGCGGCGCTTTTCCGACAGCCGTCGGAAAGCGCCGGGCGCGCCGGTGAACGGCCGCGCAATCACGCGGCCGACGCCGTGCGCGCCCGTACAGACCCGCGCGCGCGCCACCTCGCACCACGAATAAAGCGTCCTCAGCGGGATTTTGTCCACATGAGCCGCAATCTGAAAGACGCTGTCGGCCGATGTATAGACGATCGGGTCGCCCGTGGCTAGATGCTCCTCACCGAATGCATCTATGATAACCGTCCCCGATTCAGGCCGATTGCCCAGGATCCGATGGCATCCGGTCTCCCGCAGGAACGCGGCTACCACATCCGGGGGGAAGCCCTCCGGATACGTCGGAAAGGGTTTCGTGAGCTGGATACCGGCAAATTCCCAGTGACCGGTCGTGGAATCTTTGCCAGCCGATACCTCCTGCATGCGTCCATGGGAGGCCAGCGGTCGAGGGACACATTCAATGCCCGGCAGCGGGCGAATGCACCCGAGGCCCAACCGCTCAAGATTCGGTAGCCTCGGACGACAGCGCTCCAACACATGTCCAAGGGTATCGCTCCCCTCATCACCGTAGGCGGCGGCATCGGGCGCCTCGCCAATACCCACCCCATCCAGTATGATGCTGACGTACATCACTCGACAATGATGCACTCGCCTGACTCGAATGCGGACTGCAGGGCGGCTGTAGCATGTGCCCGCAGGGAATCAGGCCCTCCATGCTGTTCTCCACAGACCACCACACCCACGCTTACACCACCGTCGAGCGGCTCGGCCTCCTCATCGAACGCCTCCTGAATGCGGGCGGCCCACGTAGCCACAGTGTCCCGCTGACCGTGATAGAAAACGCCAAAGGTAAGTTCCCCGAACCGCTCAATACGGGCATCGAGCGCCACCTCCCGCAGCCGCCCCTCGAAGCGGACTTCCAGTTCTTCCAACTCGTCATTCTGGACGCCGTTGTCCTCGGCCTTGTTCAGAAAAACAAGAGCCAGCGAGAGGTCGTGACCCATGGAACGTGAACGCTCCATTTCATCGGCAATGATTTGGCGGCGCGGTTTGCTGTAATCCGCACCTCCCTCGGCCAGATCCCCGTCCGCAGCCGTATCGAGCAGCGTTGCCATGAGCCGGCCATACTGCTCCAGAAGAACACGAACGGCAGCATTCTCAAGGCCACCATCATGGACCGTATCTACCAGGAGAATGAACACGTCTTCCCGCTTCTTCGATGCAATGGGCACCATGGCAACCTGACGCACATTGATGGGCTCGTGGTAGTACCCCAGTTTCTGTTTTGAAAATCCATGCGGCCCCACGCGCGGATACACAATCGGAACGAGTGTCCGATGCCCGGCCATGAGTGGGTCGTTCGTGGCAAAACTGCCGCCGCTTCGGGCGTAGGAGTTCTGGCTCACCATGGCCTCGACATGGTAACGAAGGGGCGCTTCTTCCTGGCGCAGCAGGCACACGGTGTACGCATCAATAGCCGCCCTCAGAGACTTGAGCGCTGGTACAAATATATCGTTGCCCCGCGCAGACGATGATTCAGCCACCATGATACGCGCGCGCGGCGGCCGCTTGCGCGCCTTGCCGACAACGGGTGCCGAAGCTACCTCCGAGCGGTAGGCATCGACCGGCTCCATGACGCCCTTGGGCGGAGATTCGGAGGTTTGCGACACGGGCAGGTCGTTTTCGCTGTTTTCCCCCGGACTGTCATTGTCCTCCGCAGGGACTTCAACGGTCTCCCTTGCTGTCTGGCTTTTGGGTTTGATATCAATGATACCGAGCGAGGCCAGGTCTTCTTCTGTCTGCTCAGCAAGCTCGGAGTACACCTCGGGAATGTCCCGGTGACGGCGTCGCATGGCTACGGATACAAGCACAACGGCTACGAGCAGCAGGCCGATGGCGACGCCATATAGAACAGGCATGGGAAGCGCCCAGGCGAGGGCGGCAGCGACAAGGGCGGAAATGACCAGGAGAACGCGCAGCATGGTTATGTATCGGGTGGACCGGGGCAAGCTACCCGCGCGTTCCAGAAAAGTCAATTACGGGATCCATAGTGAGACAAGCCACGAGAAACCATGTCCCATAAACGGCCCATATCGTTCGTAATGGGCGTTTATTACAAATTGGCACGGCTATTGATCATGAGCGACCCGCAGTCCCGTGTGCGGACTGAATTCATCACAAAGCTCATAAGATCATGCGTCTCTCCATTACAGACACCCTCCGCAGACTGGTCGTCCTACCAGTTCTCCTCGCGCTTCTGATGACCGTGCCCGATGTGGCGCGTGCTTCGTTAGACGCGGCTGCAGGCAACCGGTCCCTGACCGACTGCACCGAGTGCAACGACAAAGTTGTAACCGTCATGCTGCGCTATGACGGTAGCAGTCCGGCACGCGTTGTTGTCCGCACGGACAAAAAAAAGGACGAAGACCGAACGGTCTACTTCGACGACCTCGTTCAGCCCGGTGAATACTTTGCATTCACGGGCGATCAGAACAACAACGAGTTCGACGGAAACAACCTGCATATTGTTGTACTGGATGAGAACGATACATCCAGTGCCGAGTCGGCCGGTGGTTCCCACGACAGCGACGTCAACGTGATTGCATTCCATGTGAGCTGCTCGCAGCCCATCGTAATCGGGATGGATGTGGCGCAGCAGGATGAGTGGGATAGTGGCGACGAAGACGACACCGTGACGAGCGACCCCGATGCGGGTCTTTTCTACGTCAAGGGCGCCATTGAGAAGGACGGCGATGAGCTTTGCACCTCACCGGGTGGTGAGTCGGACAACGACGACGAAGAAACCTGCAAGCTCGAAGGCGACGATATCGGTACGCCCGGCGTGACCGTTGAGATCGACGGGGAGACGGTGACCATCCTGTCCTGGATTGAAAAGGATGATTCCCCTGGCGAATATGTCGGATTTACACTTGACCGGGCCGTGGAGAATGCAGTTGTGAAGGCCGGAAACATGTTCTATCCGTTCTCCGGAGATTCCTGGACGCACCCGAATGGGACGTCCGGACCGACGGCGATGTCCATCTCCAACATCAATTT
>PCUY01000077.1:0-18763 GCA_002787815.1 Bacteroidetes bacterium CG12_big_fil_rev_8_21_14_0_65_60_17
CGCGCCGCCAGCCACCCCCGCGCCCAACCGCATCCACGACATGCGCCGCGCGCTCGTCCTCGGCATCCGCGACTATGTCCGCAAATCCGGGGCCTTCCAGGGCGCCATCGTGGGACTTTCGGGCGGCATCGATTCCGCCGTCACAGCCGCCCTCGCCGCCGAGGCGCTCGGCAGCGACCGCGTCCGGGGCGTCACGATGCCATCGCGGTTCAGCTCCGAGGGCAGCATTTCCGATTCCCGCGCCCTGGCCAGCGCGCTCGGCATCCGGCTGGACGAAATCCCCATCGAGCCCGCCGTAACCGCCCTCGAGGGCATGCTCAATGCACCCTTCCGGAACACGCCCCGCGGCCTCGCCGAAGAAAACGTCCAGGCACGCGTTCGCGGCACCGTGCTCATGGCGCTTTCAAACAAATTCGACCTGCTTCTGCTTGCCACCGGCAACAAGAGCGAACTCGCCATGGGGTATGCCACGCTCTACGGCGACATGGCAGGCGGCCTCGCTGTACTCGCCGACGTCTACAAGGTCGACGTCTACGCGCTCGCCGAGTACATGAACGCGGAGGCTGGGCGCGACATCATTCCCCGCGCCACGATCGAGAAGCCCCCGAGCGCTGAGCTGCGACCCGATCAGACCGACCAGGACGCACTCCCGCCCTATGACGTCCTCGACGCCATCCTGTCGCGGTATATCGATGACCGGATGGATGCGGCGGGCATTGCCCAGGCCACCGGGTTCGACCCGGATCTCATCGGGGACATTCTCCGCGCCGTGGACCGCAACGAATACAAACGCAAACAGGCCGCGCCCGGCCTGCGCGTTTCGGCCAAGGCGTTCGGCCCCGGCCGTCGCCTGCCCATCACGGCGCGCCGCACGAAGCCATAACCTCCTGTGAACCCCGACTCTGCCGCCCCATGATCGCCTACATCTCCGGAACACTCGCGCTCAAGAAACCCACCGAAGCCATCATCGAGGCCGGCGGCATTGGCTACCGCGTGTTCATCCCCACGTCCACGTTCGAGGCCCTTCCCGCCACCGGAAAGGCGACGAGGCTTACCACCTACCACGCCGTGCGGGACGATGCCGAGGATCTGTTCGGGTTCGCATCGACCGCTGAATATGACGTGTTTTCGCTCATGATCGGCGTATCGGGCGTGGGTCCGAAGCTCGCGCTCGCCGCGCTGAGCGCCATGAGCCCGGCGGAAATACAGCGCCGCATCGTCGATGGCGACCACGCCATGCTGACCCGCATCCCGGGCGTGGGAAAAAAGACCGCGCAGCGCATGGTGCTCGAACTGCGCGATCGGATGGCCGCGCTCGACGGGGACGCCGGGGCCGGCGCATCTCCCGAACCCGACATGGCCCACGATGCGCTGGCCGCGTTGCAGGCCCTCGGCCTCTCGCAGGCTGCCGCCGTCAAGGCACTTCGCAGCGTGCGTGAAAAATACCCCGACGCCGTAAACGCCGAGGATCTGATTCGCCTGGCGCTCAGGGAGTAGACCCGGCCGGAAGCGACTCCACGTGCAGCGTCTGGGTCGGGAAGGCAAACTCGATGCCCTCGGCCTGGAATTTCCTGTGGATGGCCAGGTTGATTTCCTGCTGCCGCTCCATGTATACGGCGTAGTCGGAAACGAGCACGTAGTAGACCGTCTCGAAGTTGATGGAGAAATTCCCGAACTCCTTGAGGTGGGACCGGTCGAACCGTACATCCGCACATGATTCAACGGCCGCCTGCAGCATACCGGGAATGGCCTGCAGCGTCTCGTGTGGGGTGCCATAGGTCACGCCCACGCTGAAAACGACGCGCCGCTCGTACATCCGCTTGAAATTGCGGACGCGGGTCGAGAGCAGGTCGTTGTTCGAAATGATGATCTGCTCGCCCGAGAGGCTGCGCAGCCGCGTCGTCTTGATGCCGATGTGCTCGACCGTCCCCGACAAATCGTCCAGAACCAGGAAGTCGCCGTAAACAAACGGCTGATCCACGACGATGGAGATATAGGCCAGCAGATCCTGCAGCACGTTCTGGACGGCGAGCGCAATGGCAATGCCGCCAATGCCAAGACCCGCGATGAGCGCCGTGATGTCAATGCCGAAGTTGTCGAGCGCGACCAGGAAGAGCACAGACCAGAGCACGAGCTTGCCCACCAGGCCAATCGCCTTCACGGCCGTCACCTGCGCCGGCTCCTCGTTCCGGGCCTCGGCATACCAGGTCGCCGCGAGCCGGATGATGTCGTTGCCCCAAAGGCCGAGTTGCACGAGCAGGCCGAGGAAAACGAGTCGGAGGAGCCACGCGAGCGCGGGCGCATCCTGCGTGTGGTACCGCGTGGCGAGATAGAGGGCCAGAACGGCCAGGAACCAGGTCCGCGCTCCGCCCAGCAACTCCGCTACCACATCGTCCACACGGTTCGTTGTCCGGGCAGCGAGCGCCGTGAACCGGCCGAAGAAAACGCGGCGGATTCCGAGCCCAAGGGCCGTGAACAGGACCCATAGGCCAATCAGTTTGGCCCACTCAAGGAGCGGCCATCCAAAAAATTCCTGCGTGGTCAGTATGTCCATGGATCGCTGGGGTCGTGAGTTAATGGGGAACCGGGCTTCCGGCGAGAACGCGGTCGGGGCAAAATACGGCACGCGAAAAGGCCCCGCCGCCCCGTGAATTGGCATGAACTTCTTGCCGCAGCTGCGACCACGCCGTCGCGCAGGAGTATAAACAGGCTACCAAAAACCTGTATATCCCGTACCCCATGGCGCGCGCACTCCGAAATATTGCCATCGTGGCCCACGTTGACCACGGCAAGACGACCCTCGTCGATTCCCTGCTCTGGCAGAGCGGTACCTTCCGCGACAACCAGGACGTGGCCGAACGCGTCATGGACTCGATGGATCTTGAACGCGAGAAAGGTATCACCATCATGGCCAAGAACACGGCTGTCACGTTCGGTGACATCAAGATCAATATTGTAGATACGCCGGGACACGCCGACTTCGGCGGTGAGGTCGAAAGAACGCTGCGCATGGTCGACGGCATCATGCTGCTCGTCGATGCGGCCGAGGGTCCGCTGCCCCAGACCCGGTTCGTGCTCTCGAAAGCCCTCGAGCTCCGCCTGCCCGCCATCGTTGTCATCAACAAGATTGACCGTTCGGATGCGCGCCCCGAAGAAGTACTCGACGAGGTCTACGGCCTGTTCATTGACCTCGACGCCAGCGAAGACCAGATCGAGTTCCCGGTGGTCTACGCCGTTGCCCGCGACGGCCAGTGCAAACTGAGTATGGGCGACGATCTGACCGATTTGCGCCCCCTGCTTGACACCATTGTAGAGACCATTCCGGCACCCGACCACGACGAAGAGGGTACGCTGCAGATGCTCGTAACCAACGTCGTGCCCGACAAGTACCGCGGCCCGCTCGCCATTGGCCGCGTCGTGCGCGGTACGCTCAAAAACCGACAGAACGTGGTACTCTGCCGACGCGATGGCACGCGAACGCCCGCCCAGGTAACCGCCCTCTTCGAATACGACGGCCTGATCCGCGTAGAAACCGAAGCCGTCGGACCCGGCGACATCGTGGCCGTCGCCGGAATGGCCGGGATCGGGCTCGGCGAAAGCATTGCCGATGCCGAAAACCCCGAGCCGCTCACGCCGCTGCACGTGGACGAACCCACGATGAGCATGGAATTCCGCGTCAACGACTCGCCGTTCTCCGGGCGCGAGGGCAAATACGTCACAAGCCGCAATCTGCGCGACCGCCTCTTCCGCGAAGTGGAAACCAACCTGGCCATGCGGATCGAGGAGACGGATTCCGCCGACAGCTATCTCGTCTACGGCCGCGGCGAGCTGCAGATGGCCATCCTGATTGAGCAGATGCGCCGTGAAGGGTTCGAGTTCTCAGTCGGCATGCCCCGCGTCATCACAAAGGAAGTGAACGGCAAAACGCATGAGCCCTATGAACTGGCACTGATTGACGTGGCCGAGGACTACATGGGCGCCGTCGTCCAGAAGCTCGGCACGCGCAAGGGCGTCATGGTAAAGATGATCAACCACGGATCGGGACGCGTCCGGCTTGAAGTCGAAATCCCGGCGCGGGGCCTGATCGGGTACAGGACCGAGTTCATGACAGATACGAAGGGCACGGGCATATTGACCCATCTCTTCGACAAATACAAGCCCTGGGCAGGCGACATCGCCCACCGGGCGACGGGCGCGCTGATTGCCGACCGCCATGGAAAGGCAACCGGCTACGCTATTATCAGTCTCCAGGAGCGCGGCGAACTCTTCGTCGGCCCGACCGATGCCGTCTACGAAGGCATGCTCGTCGGAGAGAACAGCCGCGACGCCGATCTTGAAGTGAACATCACCAAGGAAAAGAAACTGACCAACATGCGCGCCTCCGGCAGCGACAACTTCGAAAAAATCATTCCGCCGCGCCGGATGTCGCTCGAAGAGGCCATCGAGTTCATCCGCGAGGACGAGCTCATGGAGGTCACCCCGACGTCCATCCGCCTGCGCAAGCGCTACCTGAACCCGAACGACCGCAAGAAGCACGAACAGAAGCGGATCGCGTAGGCGGTTCGGGTTGGGCCATTCCGGTCGGGTTGCACCCGTTTATCCTTGCATATTTGGCACGAATATCCGATAATGCAAGGATAAATACGTGCTGAACCCATGTTTGACCCTGCATTGGTGCCTCGCCGGGCACTCGGAACCGTCCAAGCGTTGTTGACACAATTTCCGGCCGTGGCCCTCGTTGGGCCGCGACAGGTGGGCAAGACAACGCTGGCCTGGCATTTTGTCGAGAACGAGGATGCCGTATACCTGGACTTGGAGTCGCCGGGAGACCGGGCACGTCTGACGGAGCCGGAATTGTACCTGACCCAGCATGAAGACCGTCTCGTCATACTGGATGAGGTTCACCGGACTCCGGAAATTTTCCAGGTCCTCCGCGGGCTGATTGATGCCGGCAGACGATCGGGCAAGGGCACCGGCCGATTCCTCATTCTTGGATCGGCTTCCATCGACCTGCTCAGGCAGTCGGGAGAATCGCTGGCTGGACGCATTGCGTACGTCGACCTGGTACCGCTCGATGCGATGGAGACGGCCACGTCGACGGACCACTCTACCCTCTGGAATCGCGGCGGATTTCCGAAGAGTCTGCTCGCACCGAGCGATGAAACCAGCCTCGAATGGCGAAACCAATTCATCCGTACTTATCTCGAGCGGGACATCCCACAATTCGGGCCGCGCATTCCGACCGAAACCATCCGGCGGCTCTGGACCATGCTCGCTCATATGCAGGGCACCATGCTGAATGCATCCGCGCTCGGTCGCAGCCTGGGCATCGACTCAAAAACCGTTGGTCGTTACATCGACCTGTTGTGTGACCTGCTCCTGGTCCGACGCCTGCCCGCCTGGTCCCGCAATTCCACCAAGCGACTGACCCGTTCGCCCCGCATATTCGTGCGGGACGCAGGAATCCTTCATGCCCTGCTGAACATCCCAACGCTCGACGACCTGCTCTCCCATCCAGTGGTCGGTGCGTCCTGGGAAGGATTCGTGATCGAAAACCTGCTGTCAGTCGCACCGTCCTCTGCGCGCGCCTATTACTACCGCGCATCCGGCGGAGCCGAATTGGATCTGATTCTTGAACTGGCCAATTCCTCCCTCTGGGCCATAGAAATAAAGCGAAGCCTGAGCCCGAAAATCGGCCGCGGATTCCACGCCGCCTGCGAGGATGTCCAACCGGACCGCACAATCATAATCTATCCCGGATCGGAGAGCTGGCCGGGCCCCGACAACACAACGGTCATGTCATTGTCCGCGTGCATGAGCGCCCTTTCATGAGTCTATTCCGCGTTTCCTCGGTTCACCGCACCCACCTGGCCGTCCTGGTCGGGGCGGCTGAAGTCCGCGCCGAGCTCACCGGCCGCTTCCGATTCATGGCCGAATCGGGGCTCGGTATGGAGGCCCTCGCCAGCCGCCTCGAACCCGGTAAGACGTACTGCCTGCTTGGCTCCTCGGGCGTCGGGAAAACCACGCTCACGAACCGTTTGCTGGGCGCCGTGGCCGCCACACGACCACAAGCCGTCACCTGATGGCACTGCCCTCGGGTGCATGGCTCATTGATACGCCGGGCATGCGCGAATTCGGTCTCCTGGGCGCCGAGGCCGGCCTCTCCGAAACCTTCGATGACATCAGCGCGCTCGCGACCGACTGCCGTTTCCGCGATTGCTCCCACATGGTCGAAGACGGATGCGCTCTTCTGGAAGCCATTGCCTCGGGCGAGCTCGACCAAGCCCGCTACGATCGCTATATGAAATCAGGGCCTGTTAACACTACGCCTGAGCCCGCTGTAGCTATCAGAAGGGAGGGGGCCAATTTGGCACCCACCGGCGTTGTCCTCACCTCGAGTAACACTGCTACACTTCGGTTCGTCCGCCTTGGCGGACACCATATTGGCCTCCGTCAGCGGGCTCAGGCGTAGTGTTAACAGGCCCTAAAGCGGGAGTCCGAGCACTAAGACCGCAGCCGTGCCGAACGCCGCCGCAAAGACCGCGAGACCGGGAAGCTGTACAAGCGAATTCTCTCGGAGAAAAAAGACCGGAGGCCCTGAACCATGCACGTACTTGCGCTCGTCATGCTTTTCCAGGTGAATGTGATTCCGCTGCCCGCGCCCGGCCGCCCAGTACCTACAGGGCTTCCTGGGGCTGACTCTGCCCGTGGAAGGCTCCGGACAGTCCGGCGAGAGCGCGGAGAACCTGAACGGAACGAACCAGAACCCCCTGCCGCCCATCGTATTCCGCGCGGACACGAACGCCGTCTTCGGCACCGAGGGATACGGGCTCGACGTCAGCGCCGGGCAGATCACCATCACCGCGCAGGCCGGACCGGGATACTTTTACGCCGTGCAGACGCTCCGGCAACTGCTCCCACCCGCCATCGAGTACTCCGGGACGTTGCCCTACGCGCTGTCCGTCGCCTCGGTGCGCATCCGCGACCACCCGCGCTTCGAATGGCGCGGGGCCATGCTGGACGTATCGGGCCACTTTTTTGGCCCCGCCGACGTGAAACGCTATATGGATCTCATGGCCCTGTACAAGCTGAACCGCTTGCATCTCCATTTGAGTGACGACCAGGGATGGCGACTGGAAATCCCGGGGCGCCCGGCGCTCACGGACATTGGCGCGCGGACCCAGGTGGGCGGTGGCGAAGGAGGTTACTACACGCTCGCCGAGTGGGACGACCTGGTGGCGTATGCCGCCTCGCGCAACATCACCATCGTGCCCGAAATCGACATGCCGGGCCACACGAACGCCGCGCTCGCCTCCATCGCCGAGCTGAACTGCGACGGCCGCCGCACCGAGCCCTACACCGGCATTGATGTCGGTTTCAGTTCGCTCTGCGTGGACCGTGAGGAGACCTACGCCTTCGTCGACGACGTCGTCCGGGAAATCGCCCAGCGCAGCCCCGGCGCTTACTTCCACGTGGGGGGAGATGAGGTCACGACCCTCTCGGCCACCGAGTACAACGCCTTCATGGACCGCGCCGCCGAAATCGTGGCGCGCCACGGCAAGCTCTTCATGGCCTGGGATGGAGTCGCCGAGACGCGCATGACCCTGCCGCCTGGCGCCGTCATCCAGGTGTGGCGTCCCCAGACGGCGGACACCGGACAGCATCTGGTTGATGCGGTGAGCCGCGGCGCCCGTCTGATCCTTTCGCCCGCTGACCGGATTTACGTCGACATGAAATACGATGCGTCGAGCCGCCTGGGCCTCCGCTGGGCCGGCTTCAACGATACCCGCGACGCGTACGACTGGGACCCCGCCACGCTCGTGAGTGGCGTGCCCGACAGCGCCATCCTCGGCGTCGAAGCCCCGCTCTGGACAGAAACCGCCGAGACCATCCGCGACCTGGAATGGCTCGCCTTCCCGCGCCTGCCGGGCGTGGCCGAAATCGGCTGGACCGCCCACGAACGCCGGGACTGGACCACCTACCGGACCCGCCTGGCCGCCCACGGCCCCCGGTGGGACGTCTTGGGCATCAACTACTACCCGTCACCGCTGGTTTTTTGAGGTTATGTGGTGCTCTCCCGTGTGTCATTCATCCATATTGCACCAAAATCATACGGTAGCGCGGACGTATTGTGAAGAAATCATCAAGGAATCCGGCCCTTCAGTTTTCTACCGTACTTTTCAGACATGAACCCCCCCGTTCCCTTCGAGGATCGGGCGCGAGGCTGGGCAGCATTGCTGTTCAGCCTCTGCTTATTTTTACGGGTGTCGGATGAGGACAAACGTCTACATAGACGGATTCAATCTCTACTACGGCGCCCTTCGGAAAACGGCGTATAAGTGGCTCGACGTCCGCCGGATGTGCGAGAAGATCCTTCCCCGGAATCAGATCGCGCAGATCAAATACTTCACGGCGCGAGTCTCTCCTCAGACAGGCGATCGGTCCCAAGCCATCCGACAGGATTTGTATTTGCGCGCATTGGGAACGGTCCCCGGTGTCAGCATACACTACGGGCACTTTTTGGTACATAATGTGCATCGCAGATTGGCAAACCCTCCACCGGGCACCAACCCGTACGTCGAGATCGTGAAGATCGAAGAGAAGGGCTCTGACGTAAACTTGGCAGCCCACCTTTTGCATGATGGCCATCAGGGCTTGTACGATGCGGCGGTAGTCGTTTCCAATGATTCAGACTTGGTCACCCCGATCCTGATGGTGAAGCAAGACCTGGGATTTCCTGTCGGTGTACTGAATCCTCATCGTCGCACTGCAAACGCCATCCGAGACTCGGCGTCATTCATTCGCCCCATTCGAACAGGGGTGCTGGCGGACTCCCAACTCCCAGCCACTCTGGCGGATGGTTCCGGGACGATAACGCGACCGCATGTTTGGTAGGATTATCGTCCGTGGAATGGTGATGAAACTTTCTACTATTCATTCCGAATAGTACGGGGTTCCGCCACCAGCTGACTGCACCCATGGATCTCATTGGCCGCTCCGAGGAACTGCTCCTCATCACCATCTGGCGCCTCCAGGACGATGCCTATGGCGTCCGCATCCTCGAGACCATGAACCGGGCCACCGGGCGCGACTGGTCGCTCGGGTCCATCTACGCCCCGCTGCACCGCCTTCAACGCAAGGGGCTGGTCCGAATCACCGAAGGCGCGCCCAACCCCGAACGAGGCGGCCGGCCGACGGTGCTCTACCACCTGACGCCGAAAGGCAAGAAGGCCCTCATAGACGTGAAGACCGTGCACGACACGGTCTGGACCGGCATTCCGGAGCTGAAACCGGCATGAGTGCGCACCCAAAACACCCCGCGCACCCATCGCCGGGCAAACACACCGGCCCTCCCCGGTTGGCGGAGCGCATCGTGGGGCGCAGCCTGGCCCCGCCCATCCGCGACGCAGCGCTGGGGGATTTCCACCAGATGCACGCGCATCTCCTTGAGACCGAAGGCCGCCGGGCCGCTGACGCCTGGTACTGGCGGCAGGCGCTCCGCTCCGTTCCGCATCTCCTGACAGACACCGTTTCCTGGACCCTCATCATGCTCGCCAACTACCTCCGCGTCGCGTACAGAAACCTCCTCAAGAACCGGTCGGCCACCATCATCAACGTGACGGGGCTGTCCATTTCGGTGGCGACGGCCGTGTTCGTGTTCTTTTTTGTGGAGGCCGAGCTGACCCGGGACCGGTTCCATGCTGGCGGCGAGACCGTTTTACAGGTGATGTCGGTGGTGGACCGCGGCGATCACCAGGAGCTGAACGGCATGTCACCCATGCCACTGGGTCCGGCCATGCGCGCGTCCATTCCGCAGGTCGAACAGGCCGGGCGCATGACGTGGGGCCGTGTGACCGCCGGCGCGGCCGGCGAGACGTTCGATGAGAGCAACTGGTACGCCGATCCGGCGTTCATGGAGATGCTGTCCTTCCCCATGGCGCATGGTGAGCCGGCCCGTCTGGAGGAACCCGATGCGATCGTGCTGAGCCACGCCATGTCGGAGAAGTACTTCGGGGATGCGAATCCGGTGGGCGAATCGATGACGCTGTACTTCCCGGACGGCCGCGAGCTGGCGTTCAACGTGGTTGCCGTGGCAGATCCGTTTCCGAGCAAGGCCAGCTTCCTGTTCAATGCCATCATCCCGTTCACACACATGGCATCCGATGCGGCGGCATGGGATGTGCGCACCGGCGCCACGTTCATCCGTGTGGCCCATCCGGCCGACGTCGAGGCCGTTGCCGCGAAGATGGATGGCTTCCGGGAGCAGCAGGTGGCCGCCGATCCGGACCGCCCTGTGGAGTACTTCCGCTTCGTGGGACTGTATGATCTTGCCACGACTGCATCGACGGTCACGAACAGCCTGGCCGGCGGCTCCCCGGCGGCCGCGCGTATCCTGTTCTCGGTGGTGGCCCTCTTCATGCTGCTGCTCTCATGCATCAATTACATCACCATATCGGTCGGCGCCGCATCCCGGCGCCTGCGCGAGATCGGGGTCCGCAAGACCATGGGCGGCACGCGCTCCCAGATCGTGTGGCAGTTCCTGGCCGAGAACACATTGGTGTGCGGCTTGTCGCTCGGCCTCGGCATCCTGCTGGCGTATGCCTGGTTCGTACCGGGATTCAATGCCATGTTCGCGGCCCAGGGCGGCGGTGTTACACCCGCCGACGCGGAAGCCACAAACCTCTGGATTTTCCTGACGCTGCTTTTTGTGGTGATTACCGTGGCATCGGGACTCTGGCCGGCCCTGCGCGTTTCGCGGTTCTCGCCCGTGGCCATCTTCAAGGGGCGGACGGTGCTCGGCGGTGGCGGCAAGATGACGTACGGGTTCCTGACCTTCCAATTCGTTTTGGCATTCCTGACGATGATCATGGGCGTCGTGCTGGCGCAGAACGCCGAATTTGTCATGGAACGCGACTGGGGATACGATGCCGAACAGAAACTGGTCGTGCCCCTGCGCACGGACGGTGCGTTCCGGCAGCTGGCAACGGAAATCGAGGATATCCCGGGCGTCGAACGGGTGGTCGGCGCGAACAATCATTTCTGGTCCTCGTGGCAGTCCACCACCGTGCATGTCGGCGACGGTCGCATGGGCGCCGTCCGGTTCGACGTGGGCGAGGGATTCGTGGACCTGTACGGACTGGAGCTCGTGGCCGGTTCGTCGTTTCCGGACGGCGCCCACACGGCGCTCGACGGCAGTGTGCTGGTCAACGAGCTCTTCGCCTCGCGCCGCGACTGGACCCCGGGAGAGGCCGTCGGTCAGACCGTTCGCCAGGATACGCTCTCGCTGACCATCCTGGGCGTGGTCAAGAACATCCAGTACGACGACTTCTACAGCCCGCTCGAACCTGCCATCCTGGCCCAGCTTCCCGGACAGGACTTCCGGTACATGACCATCCAGCTCGCACCGGGCTCGGCGGTCGCCGCCGAGAAGGCCGTGAAGGCGGCGTGGCATACGCTCTGGCCCGACCGCGCCTGGGAAGGATTTTTCCAGGACACCGTATTCGACCGGATCCTGCAGGAAAACCGCAACATCCGGAGCCTGTTCGGATTCGTCTCGGTGCTGGCCCTTCTCATTTCCTGCATGGGCCTGTATGGCATTGTGACGCAACGGATTGCAGCCCGAAGACGCGAGATCAGCATCCGCAAGGTGCTCGGTGCGACCCTCGCCTCGCTGGCCTCGGAAATGAACCGGACGTTCGTCATCATTGTGGCCGTCGCCGCCGTCCTCGCGACGCCGCTCGGTTACGTGGCCATGGAGGGCCTGCTGTCGTCCATCTATGCCGATCCCATGCCCCTCGGCCCGTCGGCGTTCGTGCTCTCGCTCACGTTCGTGCTCGGGACGGCTCTGGTGACCATTGCCTCGCAGTTCCGCCGTATTGCGCGGATGAACCCGGCCGACGAGCTCCGTGGGGACTGAGGGTCAACACTGACGGTCAAGACGGTCGGTTTTACCCCATCGGAATGGCGTCTTTGTTGGCGGCGAGCCAGTCGTCGAACGATTGCAGGTCCGGGTTCAGCTGCCGGGACAGGGCGCGGTCCCGGTTGGCGTTGTAGGCCTCGTTGAAGTCCCGTTTCACCTGGAACATGTTGCCCAGGTCGTCGGCGCCGGGGAATCCGAAACTCCGGTAGACGTCGGCCGGTACGTCGTTATAGTGGACCTTGGTGCCGAGTGCCTCCGAGAATTTCGCCGCCATCTCTGCGCCGCTCACGCATTCGCCCACAATGCCGACGGTACGACCGGCGAAGTCGGAGGCCCGCTTGAAGATGCCATAGGCACATTTCCCGATGTCTTCCGCCGCAATGCCCGCCAGTTCAGCCTGGCCCATGGGAAACGCAATGAAGTAACTCCCGTCCTCGCCTTTCTGCGGGCCCATCCCGAAATGGATGAAGTTGTCCCAGTAGAACGAGGTCCGGAGCAGCGTCACCGGGACGCCCGATTCCAGGAAGAGCGCATCGGACTCCCCCTTTGCGTCGAAATGCGGCACTTTGTACCGCTCCTGCAGCGTCGGCATGCGATCGTCCTCGACCGGTACCCAATCACGCATGTCTTCCAGCGTGGACCAGATGGCGTGCTTCAGACCGGCTTTCTTTGCGGCCGCGGCGAAATTGGCCGCTTGCTGCCGCTCCTGGTCGGGCGAGAAATGCTCCCAGAAGAAGGTCACGAAGAACGCTCCCCAGGCACCCTCCAGGGCCCGGTCGATGCTGGCGGGATCGTCCGCGTTGGCCTCCACCACCTCGGCTCCCGCGGCGGCAAGGGCCTTGGCTTTGTCGGACGATGCGTCGCGCGTCACCGCGCGGACGGCGAATCCCCCGTCCGGATCGTTGAGGATGGCACGTGCGAGGCCGCCACCCTGCGCGCCGGTGGCTCCGAAAACAGTAATGATCTTCTTGCTGGACATGGTCATGGGATTTTTGGTTGATCAGTCAAGGTAATTATCGAAATCGAATTATGCAGGGGGCGGATTGCCCGGCCGGCCGGCAATCGTCAAGGGGTGTGTCGAACGGTGTGCGTCGTTCCGTCCATGCGTTCCACGACCACGCTGTCGGCCGCGAACAGTCGGTCCACATTCATGACGTAGTCGCAAAAGGAAGAGAACAGATCCGTGGGTTTCCTGCCATCCACCGTGCGCAACGTATCGCCGAGCGCCAGCCCCAGATCCCGCGTGGTCCGGTTGACCACCCAGAGCGAATCACCCAGACCGGCCACCATGAACGCACGGGGCGCATCGACCTGGACGTCTTCCTGACGTTCGAGATGGATGGTCTTGGTGTCGTAGTTGATGATGACCCCGAAGTGCTCCAGGAAATCATTCCCCAGCAACGACTTGCCCAGGCTGGAAAACGACACCGGAACGCGGATGCGGTCATCGCCCAGGTGCACCGTGAGTTCCTTGACCACCAGCGAGTCCGTGTTGGTGCCGAAGATCCCGGACGTAGAGCCGTCATGCCCCGTCAGCAGCGTCGGACTGTCGAACCGGTCGGCGAGTGCCATGGGCAGGACCAGGCCCCCGTTGTAGCCGACGTCGAACAGCACATCCTTCACGTCGATGCCGTCGATGTCCAGGCGAATGCTGGGCGTCCCGGAAAGCATGGGCCGGTCGAACGCCACGGCATGCGCCCCGACACCGGCCTCGAAAGCCCGGTCGGAAAAATGCAATTCCTTCGTCCGGTAGTCGATTCTCCAGTGCGCCAGTTTCATCAGGTTGGCGCCAATGATCCCGTCGGCAGCAATGCACTGACTGGCCGATGTGGGCGCATACGTAAGCTTTCCAGCGCCGATATCGTACGCCGTGGTCTCGCCCAGCCCCAAGGAGTCGATCCGGACGACGTCAATGGTGCGACTGATGCCTTGCGCCGTACTGTTGGTTTTGCTGGTTACCACGTCCAGCGCGAGCCGGTCAGCCAGTTCCTTTTCGACCTTGCTGTCGAACGCACCGGTATCCAGAATGAACTCCCGCGATTCCGGATCGGCGTTCAGGCGGGCCTGGATGACAATCAGGTCCTTCCGGTAGTCAAACGGCACGACCTGGACGTAGTCGGTCCGCCGGATTTCTCCCCCGGTCAGCAGCCGTACGTTGGCCAGGTACGAACAGGAGGAGAGCAGAATGAGGGCGCTGCAGCAGGCAAGGATGTGTTTCATCCTCCGAGATTATTCCACGCCGACCGGAATGGCAAGCCGCTCCGCTATCCACCGCCGCCGGTCCTCCCGGGCCTGTTCGTTGAGACCATACCCCTCATCGTACCACAGGATGGTTTTGGGTTCCGACCCGGCCGCCTGATACGCCTCGGCATCAGCCACCGGCACGAATTCGTCAAACCGACCGTTCTGGAACAGCAATTCGGCGGGTGCCGCCCGGCCCACCCAGCGCAACGGTTCTATCGGCTCCATGGCGGCCAGCCACGCTGTAGCGTCTGGACGCTTCACGTGGGCCACCAGCCCGCCGTCCCCGACCCAGAGGGCGTAGGCCACAATCCGGTCCTCGACGCCCGCCAGCAAGCCGCCCATGGCCCCGCCGTAGCTGCCCCCGCTGTACGCAATCCGGTCCGGATCCACGTCCGGTCGCGCCTGCAGCAGGTCGATGGCCCGGCGCAGGTCCTGGATGAGTTGGATCTGGTCGTCGGCATCCTGGCGCGTCATGGTCAGGATGTTGCGCCGCGGCTCGTCATCGGGGCGCGCCCAAGGGGCGGTAATGGCCAGGGCCACCGCGCCCATCCGGGCATATTCGGCGGCAAACGATGCCGCGTTCCGCCGGCTTCCCGGCAGTCCGTGCTGCACGATGACCGCCGGCCACGGCCCGTTGCCGTCCGCAGGCAGGAACAGCAGCGCCGGCACGCGTCCGCCGGCCGGGCTCCGGTACGATATATCCAGTTCGGTGTGGTCGGCGTGCTCCGTCCGGGCGTGCACCACCACGTCGAGCGGCAGCTCCCGGTCATAGTCGAACACGGCGGGGTCCGCCGTCGGGGCGGTGGTCTGGGCGGCACATCCCAACGGCACCGATATCAACGCCAGCAGAAAACGCCATCGAAGGAAAACGTTCATAGAGTTGTGATTCAAGGTTGCGGCTTCCTGTCCAGCACCGACCGCACCTTAGTTGCGAGTTCCAGACGGGAATACGGTTTGCTCAGCAAGTCCACTCCCGCGTCCAAGCGGCCGTGGTGTACGATGGCGTTCTCCGTGTATCCGGACGTAAACAGCACTTTGAGCGACGGGTACATGGCGCGCGCGCGGTCCGCCAGTTCCCGTCCGTTCATGCCACCCGGCATGACGATATCGGTCAACAAAAGATCGACGTCCCTCACCGTTTCAAGTAAGTGGAGCGCCTCGGGGCCGGATCGTGCAGCCGAAACCCGGTACCCCAGGGCGTGCAGTTGGCCCTCCAGGTGGTTCAGGACGAGCTCGTCGTCCTCTGCAATCAGGATGTGCTCGGTGCCGCCGTGCAGCGGTCTTTCCTGACGCTCATCCTGCACAAGGTGGTCGCCCGTCCGAACCATCGGGAAATACAGCTTGACGGACGTGCCCTCACCCGGCTCGGAATAAACCTTGATGTGCCCACCGGACTGCTTCGTGAACCCGAAGACCATGCTCAGTCCCAGGCCGCTGCCCTTTCCGACGGGTTTGGTCGTGAAAAAAGGCTCAAAGACCCGCTTCAAGGTTTCCCGGTCCATTCCGATCCCGGTATCCGATACGCTGACCATCACATATCGTCCGGACTCAACTTCAGCGTGCTCCGCGGCATAGTCCTCGTCCAGCTCGACATTGGCGGTCTCGATGGTCAACTTTCCTCCGTCCGGCATGGCATCGCGGGCATTGACCACGAGATTCAACAGAGCCGTATCCAGTTCTCCGGCATCGACCTCCGTAATTCCGATAGCCGGATCGAGCGCCACAACGAGTTCTATGCTCTCCGGCAACGTACGCCGAACCAAAGGATGTATGGCTTCCACCAGTCGATTCAGGTCCGTGGGTTTCGGATCGAGCGGTTTGCGCCGGGCGAACGCCAACAGGCGGCTCGTCAACTGCGCCCCACGCTGCGCCGCATGCATGGTCATCTCGGCCATCCTGCGGAGTTTCGGATCCTCCAGGAATCCGGTCAACAGTTCCGCATTGCCCAGAATGACGGTCAGCAAGTTGTTGAAATCATGGGCTACGCCGCCCGTCAGGTGTCCCACGGTCTCCAGCTTCTGGGATTCCCGAAGGCGCTGTTCCATGTCCATACGCTCGGTGATGTCGAGCATGCTGCCCACCATGCGGACCGCCGTTCCGGATCCGTCGCGGATGACGAATCCCCGGTCAATCACGTGCACGTTCTGTCCGTCACTCCTCAAATACCGGTATTCTTCGGTCCACAACTCCTCACTTCCGTCAATGACTTCGTGGATGCCGGCAAGCACGCGATCCCGGTCCTCCGGATGAATGTGGCGGATCCATGACTCGGGCCCGGGCTCAAGGTCGGACAGGGAATAGCCGAAGACCTCCGTGATGGAATCATTCCACCACACATGGTTGGTTGTCAGGTCCCAGTCCCAAATGACATCGTTCGTTGCCCGCGAAATCAACTGGAACCGCTCCTGGGCCTCACGCAGGGCCGTTTCCTGCTCCTTCCGCTCCGTCACATCCCGCTCGACCGCCACAAAGTGGGTGCACGTGCCGAAGTCATCAAAAAGCGGGGTAATGTCCAATTCCAGCCAGTAGGGTTCGCCTGATTTGGAATAGTTCAGCACTTCGCATCGGATGGGCACTTTGTTGATGAGGGCTTCCCGGATCCGATCCAGTTGCTCCCGGTCGGTTTCCGGGCCCTGCAGCATCCGTGGCGTCCGACCGATGGCCTCACTCCTGGAATAGCCGGACATCCGCTCGAAGGCTTCATTCACGTATACGATGCGCGGTCCATCCGGCTCGTCCAGCACGTCCGCCTCCGTAATCATGACGACGTCATTCTGACGCGACAAGGCCGCATCCACCAGGCGCAGCTGCTCCTGGTGTTCACGCTCGAGTGTTACATCCCGGAAGTAGACGGCCAGGCCGTCGGGAAGTGGGTAGGCTGCGACGTCAAACCACTTGCTGGCCGATTCAAGATATCCCTGGAATCGCACGGTCTCCCGGCTCTCCACCGCCTGCCTGTAATGGCGTGTGAACTCGCTGTCAATCCGGTCGGGGTATTCTTCCCATATATTCCGACTCAGCAATTCCTCCCGGGTGCGACCCAACGTCAGGCACGCCTGCCTGTTCGCAAAAACAAAGTTCCAATTCGGGTCCAGCATGAAGAATCCGTCGTTGATGCTTTCCAGGACGTCCACCCGCTGCCGGTCCGCCTCGTCGGCCCGGTCCTGCGCTTCCCGCAACTTCGTGATATCCTGGAAGGCCCCATGGACGGCATGAATCCGTCCATGGTCGTCCCGTTCGGCTATTCCAATCGATCGCACCCACGGTTGGCGTCCGTCGGCTGTCTGCAGCCTGCAGATTACGTCGAACTCTTCTCCACTCCGGGCACACTTTTCAAATGCGTCCTGGATCACCTGTCTGTATTCCGGCGCATAATATTGAATGGCCTCCGAGACGTCGGGTGGGGAATAGTCCGCCGGCATTCCGTGGATGGCAGCGGTCTCCGGCGTCCAGAAGATGGCTTCCGGGTCCAGTTCAACACGCCACCCACCCAAACGTACTCTTTCGCCGGCCAGGCGCAACAGCTGTTCGGCTTGGGTCAGCCGGTACCGGGTCAGGACAAACGGGGTGATATCCTGGACATAGCCCACGACCATTTCACCATGGGGTGTAACATGGCGTTCACCCACCCCTTTCACATATCTCACGCTCCCATCCTGCGCTTCTACGCGGTGCTCGAATTCGATCTGGGGCGCCCGCTGGTCCACAAAAGCCTGATAGATGGCGCGGGATGGCGCCCGGTCGTCCGGGTGCACGGCGTCGAAATATGCGTCCACGTTGGGCGCTTTTTCGCTCCTCGGTACGTTGTAGATGTCGAAAACCTGATCGGACCAATCGAGCTGTCCGGTTTCCAGGTTGAGTTGCCACGCACCCAGGTTCAGCAAACGCTCGGCCGTGCGCATGCGAGCCTCATACTCCTGTAGCTTGGAGAGCGCTTGTCTGAGATCCTGTGACCGCAGGATGATCTCCTGAATGGCAACCGCATCACGCGGGTCATCCAACACCTCTTCGGAGAGTTCGTCGATTTCCTGGACAATAGCCGTGATGTCTTCTGCGCGATGCATGATGAACTCGACATCGCCCACATCATTCAGCACCGGACTGTTCACCGGACTCCAGAAACGCTCTTCAAAATGGCCATCCGGACGACGCACGGGATACCGCAGGACGCCGACGATATCCGTAGTTTTCAGCGTTTGGACCCGTTCCAATGATGCCAACAGCCTTCGTGTCCCCTCGGCACGTTCATCATCCGGGTCATCGGGGAATACTTCGAACAGCGTCTTGCCGACGATGTCACTTTCGCGTGTCATCGTTGCTTCCAGATAGGCATCCGTAACGGCGACTATCTCAAAACTGTGTGGCCGCACGACCAGGATTTTCCCCGGCGCGGCCTTGAACAACCGTCGGTATGCCTGGTCCGTCAGTTCACTCATTTGATGATTCTCCCGCGTTTCCGATTTCAACTACAATCTTTCCCAGGTGCCTGCCCTCTCCGAAATACTGGATCAACCGGGGGATTTCATCGATCCCGTATGGGCCATCAACCACCGGTTTCAGCTGTCCTTTTTCCGCGAGTTCAGACAGACGGTCCAAGCC
>PCUY01000077.1:18782-18967 GCA_002787815.1 Bacteroidetes bacterium CG12_big_fil_rev_8_21_14_0_65_60_17
CGAGTTCAGACAGACGGTCCAAGCCGCGATTGGGCTGAAGACCGAGCACGAGCAGTTTCTTGCCGGTGAGCAGCGAAATCAACGAGCCCAGCAGCACGATTTCAAGCAACCGGTACATCGACCCGCCAACCGTAACATACGTGCCCTTCCTATTGAGGGCACGCGCGTAGTTGAACACGCTCCGG
>PCUY01000034.1:0-18125 GCA_002787815.1 Bacteroidetes bacterium CG12_big_fil_rev_8_21_14_0_65_60_17
TTCCGTGCCGGCCTTCGTCCAGATGCAGGCCGGCGGCCGGCACACGGCCCGTGATGGCGGCACAGATGTCCAAAAGGTCCGGATACCGGGCCGTCCTCGCCCCGATCACACTGTTGAAAAAGCAGATCGCGTTCGATTCACCGGCTGCAATCTGCTGCCCGAATGTCGGTCGGTGCTCGGTCTGGTACGGAGCACACGTCCACGTCTGGATGCAGCCCATTTTCTCATACGCCCGCATCTGCCGGATGGCACCGTCGGCGACGTCGGCCGGCACCGACCACTCGGACCAGCCGTGCTCGTCGACCCCCGCCACGTTGAGCGTCGAGGGAACGCGCACGCGCGCTCCGAGCTCGGCCAGGCGCTCGGCGTACTCCATGGTCGCCGGGCCCATGTAGACACTCGAGTCAATGTGCGCCGCCGACACGTCCATGAGACGCTGTGCGCCAAAAACGGGCAACATGCGCACCAGGATGCGCATGGCCATCTGTGTGGCCGGTCCTTCCTGGCCATCGAGCATGGCCTGGTCAGAGGCCGTGAGTTCAATATTGTCCATGCCGGAAGGTACGAACCTTTCAGGTAACCTCGAGCCTATGTCTTGTTCACCGTGATCTGCTCGATGTATGATATTTCGCGATGGTTCTCTATGATCTTTACGGCGTTTGAGCTTGCGAACGTCTGGATGGCCGCATGGTGATAGCTCAGTACAAGGTCCTGTAATTTATTGTCAGTCTCCAATTCACTGACTCGTACACCCAACCGTTCGATCTGGTCAATCGAATAATGCCTGTCATGAGACTTGGTGACGGCATGGTCTCCCAGCTCGTCCACGATTTTTTTCGCTATCGATGAGCCGTCTTTCTGACCCGCCAGCATTCCAGATTTCAGCCCAGTCCAGAACGAGTTGTTCTGACCAGTTTCGCGTACGGCTGTATCAAATTCTTCAATTATACCATGCGCAGGAACACCATTTACTTGTGGGTCGATTGGACCGAGGCTGGAGTGCTTTCCCATGATGACTTTCTCAGATGCCAGCGCCATCATCGTGCCAGCCGACATGGCAAGTTGAGGAACTATTGCCCGTATGTCATGACCGAACTTCTTCCTCAGATACGTAACGACCGCCTCTGTCGCTGCCAGAGATCCCCCGGGTGTATGCAGGATGAGATCAAGCCCGGTCTCAGGCTTCAGCTTGTGAATGGACGCCATGAAACCCGTCATATCGCTGTCACCGATAGAAAAGGCGGGCACATTCCCCAGAAATGGTTTCTGGAGCCACGCTGAAAAGTTCGCTATGATATTCCTGTTCGTATGCGCGCGAAGCCGCTTGAGGTATTTGCGACGGATCAGATCATTCGTGGATCCAGCCTTTTTGGCTTCATCGAGGATGTCGTTTCACGTGCCCAAAATCAATCACGTTTCAGATCCAAGCTTGATGTTGCGTTACTGACCGTCTGCGTGTACGGCGGAGGCTCCTGCCCCAGCGTGCGGTTCAGGTCTCCAGTCGCCGGAAATCCTTTTCTGCTGCAGCCCGCGTCAGTAATGCAAACGCAGCCCGGATTTCCCGGTCATTCATCTCTCTCGACGATTTATCCGTCAGGTGCTTCATGCGATATGGCACTATTTCATGACCAAATTTACGTCCTTTTACGTCCATGGTTCAACTGGGGCCTGTTCCCGATCATTTCATAACCTCATGGTATCCTACTCGCTCCGTAAGCTGTCCACGGGATTGGCGAGGGCGGCCCGAAGGGCCTGCCCGGAAACGGTCGCGAGGGCAATAATGAGCGCGGCGGCCGCAGGCACAGCGAACATCCAGGGTGCAAGCTGCGTCCGGAAGGCGAAGGACGACAGCCACGCTTCAAGCCCCCAGATCGACAGGGGAAGGGCTATCATGATGGATACGGCGACCAGAAGAATGAACTCGCGCGAGAGCAGCACAATCACACGCAGAATGCCCGCACCAAGCACCTTTCGGATGCCGATTTCCTTGCGGCGACGCTGCGCCGCAAAGGCCGCCAGACCGAACAGGCCGAGACAGGCAGCCACGATGCCGAGTCCCGAGAACAACGCAAAGAGGCGTCCCGACACGCGCTCCCGCTCGTAGAGGGCGGCGAGCCACGCATCCAGAAATTCATAGTCGAACGGAACGGCCGGAGCCACCTCCTGCCATGCGGCCTCGATCCGGTCCAGTACGTCCCGGCCCGGCGCGACGCGGAGAACCATGTTCCGTCGATCCCAGACCCCCTGCGGCTGATAGACCACAAGCGGCTCGATGGGGCTGTGCAGCGCTGAAAAATGAAAATCCCGTACGATGCTCAATACCGGTCCTTCCTGTCCGCGGGCCGGTCCTTCCGAAACCACGTTCCAGCCGCCATCCGCAGGCCCAACGTTTCCTCGAATTCGGGTGTAGCCGACAGTACGCGGCGGATGGTGCCTTGATCATTTCGTTCGTCAATGACACGCACGCCATGACCCTGCGTAATTTCCCTGGGAACGTTCGATGCGACCGCCGCACTCACCACGCCGGGAACGTTGGAAAGCTGCACGGCCATCTCCTCCAGCCTCTCCCGGTCGGAATTAGACCGCACGGGTATGAACATGACGTTCTCTTTTTCGAACCCCAGATCCTTGTCTGCCAGGTAGGTCATCTGGCCCCGGATGCCGAGTATCCACAATACCATGGAGCCGGACATCCATGAGCCGTCAATGAGCGTCGTTCCCGCTACGCGGTTTATTTCTCCCACGGCGAGTTCCACCAGCAGGGCCGCAGCCAGCATGGCCATGAGCGTCATGGCGGCTGCCTCCACGAGAAAGTGCAGGCGAACCTGCCACAATCCGGCGCCGAATACTTTGCGGACGCCCACCTCGCGCCCGCGTTCAGCCCCCCGCGCTGTCGCCAGGTTCATATAGTTGGCGCAGGCAATGAGGAGAATCAGGATGGCAATGCCACTGAACATGCGCAGCGTGTCGGGGTTGCCCTCGGGGGGAACCAGAAGGCCGAGACCGCCCAGATGCACATCTGAGAGCGGCTGCATGAAGTACGCGTACCAGACATCATCGCCGTCTCCAACCACATCCGTGACGGCTGCCTGGAGGCGGGACTCGAGTGCTCGCCAGTCAACGCCGGATCCCAGCAGAAACCACGTATCCGGATTCAGGCTTGTCCATGCAGTCGAAGAGACGTATTCGTAGGTGGCGTAGGAGGCAAGAGCGCTGAATGTGAACCGGGTCTTGCTGCCTGGTGGCGAGACCACCCCGGTAACCGTGAATTCGTAGTCGGCACCCCAGAAGTTCATGGTCAGTGTCTGCCCCACAGGGTCCGCGTTTCCAAAAAAACGGGATGCGAAGGACGGTGTCACGACCATGCTGAATGGCGCACAGAGGGCCGCGTCCGGCGTGTTGCCCTGCACATCGAAATCGAATATGCGGTGGAAGCTGGGCTCGACGAACAGGATGTCCGATTCGTAGGACTTTGCCTGGTCCGAGGCCACGAGCGTCGTACCTGTGCCCATGGTCCGGGTGGCGGCGACCACTTCCGGAAACCGCTCCCGTGCCAGGTCGGCCAGCGGATGCGCCGAGTTGCTACCATAGTTCGGCGTTTCGCCCAGGGTAGTCTCCGACCACACGCGGACAATCCGGTCGGCGTTCTCATGGAAACGGTCCACGGACCGCTCCGTCCGGACATACATCAGGATGACGAGGCAGGCGGCGAGTCCGACAGCCAGTCCACCGGCATTCAGAAGAACGTAGCCCGCATCCCGGCGGGCGTGACGAAATGTGGTTCGGAAAGAATGAATGAGCATGGTCGTGCAGGAGGAGGGCCTGATTGGTGAGATCGCTGTGATCACATGGAACCAATCAAGAAATGTGCCAGCGGGGCGTGCACGATCTGTTTGGACTTACTGAGCCCGAAGAGGGCCACTCTATGATCGATGACGTTCAGTGGCGTTCGGAAATGAACGCCCGGTGTCCGCTCGGGGACACGTGGCTCCAGAAGGAGCTTACTCCTCAAGACGAACAGATTCATGAGCTTGCATCGGTCCCAGCCTGTTTCTGCCGCAGTTCCCTGTATACAAAAAGACCGAGTATGGTGCCCATTGGAACCAGGATCGTGGCGAGGCCCTCGGCTGATTTGTCGAAAAAAATCAGTAGACCACCCACTATGACAACGACGAGCGTGAGAATGAGAGCGAACACCTGTGCGCGACCGGACTGCCTCAGGGGCTCCTGACTGCACCAGTGCCTGATTTCCTGCTCCTTCCTGGCAGACTCGAAAATAAAATCCACTGCCTCCGAGGACACCTTTTTGTACTGTTCCAGTGTCCACGGAGCCGGAAGTGGACCTGAGTGACTGCTCTGAATAAGCGCAGTTATCTCTCTGAGTTGCTCAGCGTCGTTAACGCTCTCTCGCCCCTTTTTCTGGCTCATGGACATCGGATATCCTCTGGCGGCTGATTACCTGTTCCGGTGAATCCCGTTCAGAAGCATCCGTGCTCTCTGCATTCAACAGCAAGGCTTCCATTTCAAGCCTCTGCTCCTTTGGGAGAGAGCAGATCCCGGCAGCGAGTGCGCCCGTCAAATAACCTCCCACCGCCTCGAAATCCCTGCCAATCGCATACCATGGATCATTGTCCACAGGGTGTTGATCGAAAGGCAACAACGATCGAAACGGTGCGGAGTCGCCACTGATATCCAAGATACTGGAAACACCAACTACAGAGGGAAACAGCTTTTTCAACATATCGATCACCTGTCCATCTGCTGACACAGAGTGCGGAGGAAATGTATCTACGTTACTTAACCGTACGGGTTCGCCAGTGCAGACAGATTCGCTTTGAACGTGGACCCATTAGACACGGCAGACGGCCCCGCATAACCCCCTACCGCTGCCTTTCGAACGTCCAGTCGGCGAGAAGCCGGGTCGCCGGGTCGAGAATGACATCGGTGACCGCCCGGTCCACAGGAATGACCTCCGTCACGGAGCCGGACGTGGGCATGTCGAGCGCGACGCGTCGCGTGGTGCCGTCCTCATGGACCAGATCGACCTCGATGGCAAGCTGGAACCGGTACCGGCTGTCCTGCACCTGGCGCAGGGCCACTTCGACCCCTCCATCGACCGGTTTCCACGCCCCTTCGAGCACCGGGATGCCGCCCTGGAAGTGCCACTGGTTGAAGTACCAGCCAAGGTCGCGACCGCTGGCGGCCTCGAGGTGGCGCCTCAGATCGGCCGTCTGCGCGTTGCGGTTCATGTACTCGGCGTAGTACGTGCGGATACCCTCGTCGAATACGTCGTGACCCAGCATTTCGCGGAGCATGTGGAGCGTCCAGGCACCTTTCATGTACATCATGAGACCCGATACGTTGTTCAGATCCTCGATGTATGGCCGGACGAGTTGGAAATCGGGCGTCTCCCGGTAGAAATCGATGGTACGCTGGCGGTGGTTCTCAAGGCCCGCCACGAAGTCGTCATGCCCGTAGGCGTGTTCGCGGAAAAGCAGCGTGTAATAGGTCGCGAACCCTTCGCTCAGCCAGACATCGTTCCAGTGGACCTGCGTGACGGCGTTACCGAACCACTGATGTGCAATTTCATGGATAATCACGTGCTGCCAGCGTCGTGAGCGGTCGCCCGTTACCGACTGGTCCGAGTAGGCGGGCATGGAGGCAGCTTCCATACCGCCGCCGGGGGTTGCGTTCGATACCACGTTCGCCAGGCGGCGGTTCACGTACGGCCCGACGAGGTTGGTGTAGAAGGCCAGGACATCTTCCGTAGGCTCGGCAAAGTCATAAAATCCCTTGTCGCGGTCCTGACGGTAGACCCACGTCTCAATGCTGACGCCATTCCAGGTCGTGATGTAATCCACGGCAAAGTCCGCGACGCCGATGAAATAGAGCCACGTGGCCGTCGGCACCGGGTTCACCCAGTGTGTGAGCCGCATGTCCCCTTCAAGGTCCGTGACCTCGGTCAGCGTTCCGTTCGATCCCGCCTGGTAGGTATCGGGCGCCGTGATGATCATTTCGGTTGTCGCCTTGTCGTACGGATGATCCACGACCGGCAGCCAGTGCCTGACCTGGGACGACCAGTTGTCGCTGAACCAGGTCCAGTCACCGTACTTGTTGGGCCCGATGTCGAGTCCTTCGGTCGGCGTACCCGTGTACTCGACGACTACTTTCGCGTGGCTGCCGGCCGGCATGGGACCGCCCAGGTCAACGTGCAGCACACCGTCTGCGTGCTCGTAGGCGAGGGCCGCGCCCGTGACCGGCCCCTCGGGCGTCGTATCTACCGCATACACGCCCGTCACGGTCATGTCCAACAGGTCGAGGCGGAGTGCCGACTGGCCATTCTCCACAAATTTCGCGTGCACGGTAGTGCGCCCCTCAATCACGTCCGAGTTGTCGGTGAGGGTGAGTTCAAAGACGTACCCCTGGATGTCGATGGCGAAATTCTTGGGATAGGAGTCGGAGTAGGCCGACTGTGCGGCGGCCGGGGTTACGGCGACGGGCGCCACGGCCAGAAGCGTTGCGGCGAACAGCAGGGCAGCATACCGGGCAGAGCGAGTACGGAGTCCAGAACGGGTCATCATGGTGGTCTTGGTGGTGGTAGGGTTCAAGGTTGGACCGGAATTCAGAAGGTCAGTGTATAGGTTGTGCCCGCGCGGGCATCGAACTGGAGGCTGCGCTCACCACTCGTGGTGAAGTTGACGGGCCCGCCGTCGGCCGCGCGTACGCCGGTGACGCCTTCGGCCCGGACACGCACACGGCCGTCGCGACCGGCTTCGATGGTCGCCGACGTCAGACTCCCGTCCGACCATGCCATGCCGACCGTCAGATCGCCACGGGCGCGCAGCCCTTCGACGCGGCCCTCGCCCCACTCGGCGGGCAGTGCCGGTAGCATATCGACAAAGCCCTGGTGGCTCTGGAGCAGCATTTCCCCGATGGATGCGGCGGCTCCGAACGTGCCGTCGACCTGCATGGTGCGGCCACAGAGCGAGAACAGGTTCGGCAGCGATGAATCGGCGAGATGGTGCTTGAACTCGTGCAGCGCACCCTCGGCATTGTAGAGCCGGGCCCAGAGACCCATTTTCCAGCCGTAGGACCAGCCACACCCGCCCGTTCCGCGTCTTTCGATAGATACGGCGGCCGCGGCTGCCAGTTCAGGAGTGTGCTCGGGGGTGATTTCGCTTCCGGGGTAGAGCCCCCAGAGATGCGACAGATGCCGGTGTTCGGGCTCGATCTCGTCGTAGTCCTCGATCCATTCCTGGAGCTGGCCGTGCCGCCCGATCTGGTTCGGTACCAGTTTTTCGCCGGCGGCCCGTGCTTGGGCGGCGAGCGGCGCATCTCTCCCGAGCTCGTCTGCAGCGCGTGCGAACATGCCGAAGACCTCCCGGATAATCTGCATGTCCATTGTGGGCGCGATAGCGATGTTTCGGGCTTTCAGGAAGAGGCCGGTGGTTTCGTCGAAGAAGCGACCGTTTCCGGGCCAGGCCGGAAAGTTTTCCGGTGAGTTCGAGGGGGCGGTGACCAGGTGACCGGTGTCCGGGTGCTCGATGAGGATGTCGAGCAGGAATTCAACCTGTCCCTTCAGCAGGGGGTACATCTCTTCGAGAAAGGCGCGGTCCTGCGTGAAGCGGTAGTGCTCGAACAGATTGGTCATGATCCACGCGCCGCCGACCGGCCACGCGCCCCAGGAGGGGCCATCCATCGGGGCCGTGGCGCGGAACAGATCGGTGTTCTGGTGAAGCACCCAACCGTCAGCGTTCCAGTGCTCGCGTGCGGTGCGTGCGCCTGCCTCGGCCACTTCCTGCGTGAACATCCAGAGCGGCTCGTTCGTCTCGGACAGGTTGCCCGAGTCGGCCAGCCAGTAGTTCATGGGCAGGTTGATATTGATGGTGTACTTGCTGTCCCAGCTTGGATTCGGGCGGTCCTGCCAGATGCCCTGCAGGTTGGCGGGCTGCGTGCCGGGCCGCGAACTGGCAATGAGCAGGTAGCGGCCGAACTGGTAGGCGAGGGCGGCCAGGCCGGGGTCTTCGCCATCGGGCAGCCGGGCAATACGCTCGTCGGTCGGGAGGGCGGCGAGGCCCAGGGCGGCGGCCGGGTCCGCTCCAGGTGCGGGGGGCTCGCCGCCGCCAATCGTGAGGCTGACCCGGCGGTACCACTGTTGGTGCTCGGCCATATGCTCCGTGCGCATGTCAGACTCGCGGCGCTGACGGGCGGCGTCCAGCACGGCTTCGACGCGGGCCGTCGGATTTGCCGACACATCCCGGTAGTTTACATGGTTCGTCGCGGCCGCAATAATGAGCGTTGCACTGTCGGCGCCCTCGACGTGCAGCGTCCGGTAGTCTACGCGCACCGTGCCCCGGACAGCGCCATCGGCCGCACCCAATTCGCCATTGATATAGGCCTCGACGCGGCCTTCGTAGCGCATCTGACCTTCAATGCCCAGATAGGTCGAGCTTTTTCCGGTCAGTCGGAGCGCATTCGGCGCGAGGCCATCCATCTGGAAGTATCCCGTGCCGTAGTTCGAGTGGGCCGTGTTGCGCACCCCGTGCAGGTTGGCCGAAAACGTGACGGCTCCGGGCTTGTCGGCCGAAATGTGGACGACTATGACCTGGTCAATGGCGCTCGCGTAAACATCGCGCGTGAACGTCGTGCCGTCCACGGTGTAGGTGGTCCGGGCAATGGCTGTATCGAGGTTCAGTTCGCGCCGGTAACCTGTCGCCTCCTCGTGCCCCGGGAAATGCAGGTACACGTCGCCGAACGGCTGGTATTTCATCTGCTCGTAGGGAATGCCCATCATGGTGCGCCCGAACAGGTCGTGCGCCTTGGCGAACTCGCCCTCGAAAAGCAGCCGCTGGATTTCGGGCAGTCCCCGGTGTGCGCCCTCCACAACCGGATCGTACGGCCCGCCCGACCAGAGCGTCTCCTCATTGAACTGGATGCGCTCTTCGGCGGTACCCCCGAACACCATTGCCCCGAGACGGCCATTGCCCACCGGGAGGGCGTGCTCCCACTGGGCAGCCGGCTCGTCGAAATGGATCTTGTAGTCCTGGGCTTCGGCAGGAACAACGGTCAGCATGGCCGCGCCGTTCGTCATGGCCAGGGTCGCAAACGCCAGCAACAACGCGCGTGCTATCATTGCCCCGTCCCGTCTGGTGTCAGCTCGTCGACCGTATCTATCGTCATGGGCATGGGCCCGGCGGGCATGCCACGCTCGACCTTCTGGGCCTCAACCATGCGGCGTACATCGGCGAGCAGCTCACGCGCATTGAACACGATACCGTCCTTGATGGTGTACCGGATACCCCCCACGCGCTCGACCTCGCGCGTGTCATCATTCAGCCGGATCCAGCCCGTTCCGTAGAGCACCTTCAAATTGGCAATCGGATTTTCGGGCACAAGGACCAGATCGGCCTTCTTGCCCACCTGTATGCTGCCGATTTCGTCGTCCATACCCAGCGCCTCGGCGCCCATGATGGTCGCCGAGCGGATGACTTCCAGCGGATGGAATCCCGCCTCGCGCATGTTTTCCATCTCCTGGATGTACCCGAAGCCATACAGATTATATATGTATCCGCTGTCGGACCCGAGCGTAACGCGCCCGCCGCGGTTCTTGTACTCGTTGACGAACGTGAACCAGAGGTTGAAATTCTCCTTCCAGTCCATTTCGTTCTCGGTCGTCCAGTACCACCAGTAGGATCCGTGTGCGGCGCGGCTCGGCCGGTAAAAGTCCCAGAGCGCTGGCAGCGTATAAATGGCGTGCCAGTCACGGCGGCTCTGTGCCATGAGGTCGCGGCTCGCAAGGTAGGCAATGAACGTGGGATCGAGCGTGAAGTCGAGCGCAAGGAGTGAATCCATCACCGCGTTCCAGTGCGCCGTGTACGGCTTGGCGGCCTGTTTCCAGAGGCGTCCGGCCTCGCCGAAGCGGTGGGCCTCGTTCTGATAGTTGTAATCGACGGGATAGTTCTGGATGACGCGGTCTTCGAAGAGCGCCTCGGGCAGGCCGTACCAGTGCTCCATGGAGGTCAGACCGAGCCCTGCCGTGCGCAGCACGTTCATGCGCGTCACATCGAGCTGGGCATGATGTTCGGTCGATCCGAGGCCTTGCCGTCCGGCCTCGTCGAGCGCGGCCTCCATGATGGGAGGCGGGGCGCCGAAAAACTTGATACCCTGGGCGCCTTTTCCTGCCAGCCAGCGCACCCACTCGCGCGCCTCCCTGGGCGTGGTGATGGGGTTTTCGGCGCCCTGACCAAAAATCGGGTAGGCCACGATGCGGGGCGAGGTAATTTTGTTGGCGTCGCTGAGGCGCTGCATTTCGAGCAGCCAGTCAACGCCCTTGGCCCCCACCACCCGGCTCGTCGTGATGCCGTGGGCCATCCAGAGCTTCGTAACATACTCGAGGGGTACACCCTGACCCGATCCGCTGGCATGCGGGTGGCCGTGCATGTCAATGAACCCGGGCAGGATATACATGCCTTCCGCATTTATTTCACGGTCTCCGGGCGCCGGTCGTCGGTCCGGGTCAACGGGCAGACCGGGATAGCCCACGACACGGATTTCGGTAATCCTGTCGCCCTCGACCACGATATCGACCGGACCGACGGGCGGCGCCCCGGACCCCTCGACCATGGTCGCCCCACGTATGACCAGCCGTTCGTAGGGTCCTTCGCCCATGGAGTCAAACCCGAAATCGGGCGAGGACGCCGCGTCCTGAGCCTCGGCAGTTGGAATGAAAGCCGGACCCGGTGAGAGCGTGATGGCAAGCAGCAGGACCAGAAGCGCGGCAAGCGTACGACGGCTACGATGTGCAATGGACATGAATTGTGGTGGGGTTTGGTGGTATGTATGCATTCAATATAATCGCGCCCCGGCCTCCAGGTGCGTCGTGACGTACCGCGTAAGCAGTTCGAAGAGATGTCTTGTCGTGCCCGGTCCCTCGAAAATGCCGTGGGAGCGGTTCGGGTAGACCATGACATCAAAGGGCTTGTTGAGCGCAATGAGCTTGTTCATGAGGCGCTCGCTCCCCTGGTAGTGCACATTGTCATCGCCCGTACCGTGCACCAGCAGCAATTTGCCCTTCAACCCCTCGGCGTACGTGATGGGCGATCCTTTCGTGTAGCCTTCCACGTTCTGTTGCGGCAGCCCCATGTAGCGCTCCTGGTAGATGGTATCGTACAGGCGCTGGTCGGGCACCGGCGCCACGGACATGCCCACGTGGTACTTCTCCGGATAGCGGAAGAGCATGTTGAGCGTCATGGATCCACCGCCGCTCCATCCCCAGATGCCGATCCGGGATGTATCGACCCAGGACCAGCGCCGAGCAATGGCGTCGAGCGCCGCCGCCTGGTCCTGCGACGCTATGGTCCCGATTTCACCATAGATCATCTTGCGCCAGTCCCGGCCGTGCGGCCCCGGCGTGCCGCGCGGATCGACGCTCATGATGACGTATCCCTGCTCGGCCAGGTAGTGGTGCCAGAGCATGTTCCGGCCGCCCCAGCGGTTCATGACGGTCTGCCCCGCCGGCTCGCCGTAGACGTGGAACAGGAGTGGATACTTCTTCGAGGGATCGAAATCGGACGGCGTGATCATGTACGCGTCGAGCACGACACCGTCGCCAATGTCCACCTGGAAAAATTCCCGACCGCCGAGCACAAGCGCTCCGAACGTGCGGCGCAGCCGCTCATTGTCCACAAACGTCTGCACGACCTCGTGCGACGGCAGGGCCACGAGATCCACGCGCGATGGGGTGCCGAAAGCAGACCAGGTGCGAAAGGAATACCGGGCATCGTGCGATATCTGGTAGCTGTGCCAGCCGTCCTCGCCCGCGGGCGTAAGGCGTTCGGGCTCGGCCGCCGTATCTCCCCCGATCCGGACCCGGTAGAGGTAGCGCTCGGTGGCGCCCTCGAGGGAGGACACGAAGTAGAGCCACCCCTCCTCTACGTCAATGTGGACCACGTTGAGCACATCGTACGCGCCCGGCGTGGCAAGCGTCATTTCGCCCGTCTCCCGGTCCACGAGCCATGCCTGCCGGTAGCCCAGGCGCTCGCTCAGCCAAGTGAACGTGCGGCCGTCGGGCATCCAGAGAATATCGTCGACCGTATCGAGCCAAGCGTCGTCCCGGTCCTCCATGACCAAGCGGACCGCTCCCGTTGCCGCCGTGCCCATGAGCACAGTATTCGTGTTCTGAAGGCGGTTCAGATGCTGTATAATCAGTTCATCGGAATTGTTTGCCCAGTCCATCCGCGCCAGATAGTAGTTCCTCGAATCGCCCGCGATCTGCATCCACGTGGTCGCGCCGCCGCTGGCCGACACCACACCAATGCGGTTGGCGGAATTCGTCGTGCCAGCCTTGGGGTACTGGAGCGGGATCGTGAAGGAATAGAGCGAATCGGTATTGTTGATGAGCAGGAATTCGCCGACCCCGCTCGCGTCAAGCTGCCAGTAGGCGATTTTCGAACCGTCCGGGCTCCATCGGAAGCCGTCGCGCAGACCGAACTCCTCCTCGTAGACCCAGTCGAAGGTGCCGTTTATGATGGTCTCCGAGCCGTCGGTCGTGAGCGGCGTCACGATCCCGTTGGCCAGATTCTCCACATAGATATTGTTCTCGCGCACGTAGGCGGCGCGCGTTCCGTCGGGCGATACCTTGGCGAACATGAGACTCGCCTCGCGGGCCCCCGGACCCCCGAGCTGCTGCAACCGCCCCGTCGCCAGGTCCAGCACCCAGTAATCGCCCCGCGTGTTCAGCCGCCAGACCCGGCGACTGTTGGTGAAGAGCACGAATTTCGAACCGTCCGGCGACCAGGAATAGCCGTGTATTTCAAGCGGGGTAGATGCGCCCGCCGGCGTCAGACTCGCCGCCGAGACCAGAATGGACCGCTCACCCGTCCCGGGGTCGTATTTCACCACATCCTGTCCCTGGCCACGGCTGGAAGGCTCGACGGTCGTATAGCCGGAGCCGTCCTCCAGCCAGGCCGCCGGACCGAATCCATCTGCTGCGAAATCCCGCGAGCTGAATATGCGCTCGAGCGTGAGGTCCGCATCCTGCGCCCGGCAGGCAGTGACGATCAGTGGAATGACGAGGAGAAAGGCAACCAGCGGACGGACGGACCGCCGAACGCGGAGAGCCCACGCGGAATGAGCGGAGACGAATGGTTTCATGGCCAACGGAGGACGTGTCGGGGCCGACCGGGCGGCCTCGGCGGTGAGAGCGGCGCGGGCCCGTCAGCGCGACAGGCCACCGATACAAACATACTTTATTTCCAGGTACTGGTCCATGCCGAAGCGAGAACCTTCGCGTCCGAATCCCGATTCTTTCATGCCCCCGAACGGAGCCACGGGTGTAGAAATCGTTCCGGTATTGACACCCACAATGCCGTATTCGAGCGCCTCTGAGACGCGCCAGATGCGCGCGTTGTCACGCGCATGGAAATAGGCGGCAAGTCCGAAGGGCGTGTCGTTGGCGCGGCGTATGACGTCCTCTTCCGTCGAGAACCGGTAAATGGCCGACACGGGACCGAATATTTCCTCCGAGGCGAGGGCCATGTCGTCGCGCACCCCCTCGACGATCGTGGGCGCGAAAAACGTATTTCCGGGCGCGTGCGACCCACCGCCGATGGCCGCGCCGTCAATGAGGCCGCCGCCAAGTACAATCCGGGCACCCTGCTGTGTGGCCCCATCGAGGAGCCGCACGACCTTGTCAACCGCTTCCTGGTTGATGAGCGGACCAATGTCGGATTCCTCATCCACGCCGGGTCCCACGCGCAGACCGGTGTGAAGGCGGCGATAGGCATCCAGAAAGGCATCATATATGCCGTCCTGGACAAAAATCCGGTTGGCGCAGACACACGTCTGGCCCGCATTCCGATACTTCGAGGCCAGCACATCACGTGCCGCCACATCAACATCGGCATCATCAAATACAATGAACGGCGCATTTCCCCCGAGTTCGAGCGATACACGCTTCACCGAAGGGGCCGCCTGGCCCATGATGATTTTTCCCACCTCGGTCGATCCGGTGAAGGACACCTTGCGGATGCGCGTATCGGCCATCAGGGCCTCGACCACCTCGGCGGGACGGCTCGTCGGAATCACATTGAACACGCCCGGCGGTAGCCCGGCCAGTTCCGAGAGACGTGCCAGGGCCAACGCCGAGAGCGGCGTGTCCTCGGCGGGCTTCGAGATCACGGTGCATCCGGCCGCCAGCGCAGCCGCTGCCTTCCGGGTAATCATGGCGATCGGGAAATTCCACGGGGTGACCGTCAGGACCACGCCCACAGCCTGGCGCAGCGCCAGGATCCGTTTGTCCGTGTCATGGGACGGAATGACGTCGCCATACGCGCGCCGGGCTTCCTCGGCGAACCATTTCACGAACGCGGCGCCGTAGGCCACCTCTCCGCGCGCCTCGCTGATCGGCTTTCCCTGCTCGAGCGTCATGAGCAGCGCCAGATCGTCGGCATTCTCCATCATCAGATCATGCCACTGCATGAGCAGCGAGGCGCGCTCTTCGGCCAGTCGCGCACTCCAGTCCGGGAACGCATCGTGCGCCGCGACAACGGCCGAGCGGGCATCGGCCGGCGAGAGGTCGGAGACGCGAGCAAGCTCCGTGCCATCGGCCGGATTTACGACGCCGAATGTGTCGCCGTTCTCCGCATCTACCCAGAAGCCGTTGACAAATGACGACGTACGCAGTAACGAATCTATGGTAAGCATACTCCAATTTAGTATATTCACGACAAGATGCGTAATCGTCGGCACATATCGCTTTTCCTGGCTGCGGCCCTCGTCCTCGGGACAGTAATATCGCCGCTCGTCCACTACACGTGGATGGCGACGAGCGACTGGTTCGCGCACACGGATACCGCGCACGCCCCGGGTACACACAGCCCGTCGCACGTACCGGGATCGGAGCGCGCCACGACGACCGCGCCCACGCACATCTCGTGCGATTACGACAGTATCTTTGCAACGGCCCAGGCGACCGCCCCACCCGCTACCGACGTATCTGTTCCTCTTGCTGATGACGGCGTCCTCGGTACGGCCTGTGATCTGGTCCCGGCCCCTGTCCGCTTCTCCTGTGACCAGCCCCGCGGTCCTCCTGCTGCCTGATTCCACGTCCGCGATGCGTGCATCGCTCCCGTAAATCAGTCATATCAAGCAGGAAATACTCCATGCACAATTGTCATTGTTGTGCGCTGCACGTGCGGCTCGCAGCCGCGCTCGCAGCGCTTTTCGTGGTGGCCATCGCCCCCCCGACCCAGACCGACGCCCTTGCCCAAAACCGGATTGAAGGCACCGTCACCGACAGCGAAACCGGAACGCCTCTGCCCGGCGTCCATATTTATCTCGAAACCGCACGCAGCGGCGTCATTTCGGCCACGGACGGCTCGTTCGAACTACTGACGCCAGCCGCAAACGACGTCCTCGTGGCGCGTTTTGTCGGCTACGACACGTGGAGAAAGAACATTTCTGCAAATGCGGCCCAGCGCGTAGATATCGCCCTCGTGCCCGCTGATGTGGAGCTCGGAGACGTCGTGGTATCGGCCACACGCGAGCGACAGTTCGAGTCGGACATCGCCGCCTCCATTGGTTCAATCAGTGGGAAGTCTATTCGCGAGCAGAATCCGTCGCATCCCGCGGACATCCTCGGGCAGGTGTCCGGCGTCTGGGTAAACAATACGTCAGGCGAGGGGCATATGACGGCCATACGCCAGCCCCTGTCAACCGATCCGCTCTATCTTTTCCTGGAGAACGGGGTAGCCACACGGTCGACCGGCTTTTTCAACCACAATGCACTCTACGAGATCAATATTCCCCAGTCGGACGGGATCGAGGTCATGAAAGGCCCCGGCACGGCGCTATATGGTAGCGATGCCATCGGGGGCGTCATCAACGTCACATCGGGCGCGGCTCCCGCCTCGCCCATGGTCGATGTAACGGCAGAAGGGGGGTCGTTCGGGTACAAACGGGCCCTGTTTTCGACGGGCACCACCGTGGGACTCAATGGTCTGCGGCTCGATGTGAATGTCACCGACAGCGACGGATGGCGGGACAATACCGAATTCAAGCGCCAGAGCGCCACGCTGCGCTGGGACCGGAGGTCCCGGTCGAATTGGATTGTGCGCACAGTGGCATCGTGGTCCAACATTGACCAGGAGCCAGCCGGAAGTGCATCACTTTCGGAAGAGGAATTCAGGCGAGACGCCAAGCAGAATTTCCAACCCATCTCGTTCCGCGAGGTATCGGCGCTGCGCGTGTCCTCGGCGTTCGAAAAGTTCTACGCGAAGACACTCGTGAGCATTACGCCATATGCGCGGTTCAATTCCATGGATCTGCTTCCGAACTGGTCACTTACGTTCGATCCGGCCGTGTGGGAAACACAGAATTATTCGGTAGGTGCCAATCTGAAAGTGCGTCGGGACGTGGCCTCGCTGCGCGGCAGGATTGTGTCCGGCGTCGATCTGGACCTGAGCCCGGGTGAGCGCGTCGAGCGCCGCGTGGATCCCACGCGCACCGGCCCAGCGTTCACCTCTTTTACCGTCGAGGAAAAACTCTACGACTACGACGTGACCTATCGGCAGGCATCACCGTACGTACACCTGGAGACCTCTCCCACCGAGAGGTTGCGCGTCACGGCAGGACTCCGGCTTGACCTGATGGGGTATGATTACAACAATAACCTGTCAGTCGTGACTGAAGGGCGCCACCGCCGACCAGGCGATACCACGGTGTCGTATTCGCACCTGAGCCCGAAATTCGGATTGACCTACCAGGTCCACCCGCTCATGAATGTGTTCGGTTCGTACCGGCACGCTTTCCGGGCGCCGTCCGAAAGCCAGGTGTTCCGCCAGGGAAGCTCCATCAACACGGTGGAATTGGACCCGGTGAAGGTGGATAATTTCGACGCCGGTGTGCGAGGCCGTATTCCCGGCGTGCTTTCGTACGATTTCACGGGGTACTATCTCGTCAAGCGGGACGACATCCTTCGGCTCGTCCTGCCCGATGGAACGCAGGCCAGTTCCAATGCGGGTGAAACGAAGCATCGCGGCATCGAGGCCGGCGTCACGACACACGACTACGAAGGTCTGTCGCTGCGCTTCAGTGGCTCCTATGCCGAGCACACGTTCGAAGACTGGAAAACCCAGAACGGAACGGACTTTTCCGGGAACGAGATGGACATTGCTCCCCGTGTCCTTGTCAACGCATCTGCAACCTACCGCGCTCCGGTTCTCAGCGGGGCATCGGTTACGCTCGAATGGAGTCGGCTCGGTTCCTACTGGATGGATCCGGAGAACACGGCCAAGTACGGTGGCCACGACCTGCTGAACCTGAATGTAAATGTGGGCATCACGGACGAGGTGACGCTCCTTACCCGCGTCTCGAACCTGACGGATGAACTGTTTGCCGAGCGTGCCACGCACAACCGGTTCCGGGGCGACGAATTCGCGCCGGGCCTGCCGCGGCGTGTGCACGTCTCGCTTCGCTACTCGTTCCGGTAATTACCATGACCATGTCACAGATCTCTTCTACAGTTCGATGGGCGTGCCGCATCGCCGCCGTTGTCAGCACCGGCCTGCTGTTTGCCGCGTGTTCCACAGGCGCCGGTACGCAGGAAGCCATACTCGCCTCGGGTGACGTTGGGCGATCGACCGTAGCCCTGACCGGGGACGGGCAGACGGCCTACTATACCTGGGTGGAGCGCACGGACGGCGCGTGGAATGTGTGGGTGAGCGCGTGGGAGCAGGGGGCTGAGGGGCCCTCTGCCCCCGTGCGCGTGAATGCCACGCCAGGCAATGCCGCGGCGCACGACCAGGCCCCGCCGCAGGTGGGTGTGGACCTCGAGGGCCGTGTGTACGTGGCCTGGACGAACAGTATTCCGGTTGAAGGCCGGCGCTTCCCCGCAAGCGACCTGTTCGTGGCCGTGTCATCTGACGGTGGCCGCACGTTCGGCGAGGAGCAGCACGTGCACAGCGATGCCGGTGGCGTACCAGCCGGACATACGTTCCACAACCTGACGCGGCTTGCGGACGGCGCGATGCTGGTCTCGTGGATTGACGGCCGCAGAAGTGAAGCCGCACGGCGCGAAGCGGCCGCGGCTGGCGGGGATGCCGGCGCCGACGGAGCCAGCGGGGATG
>PCUY01000034.1:18142-30198 GCA_002787815.1 Bacteroidetes bacterium CG12_big_fil_rev_8_21_14_0_65_60_17
GCAGCGAACAGCGGGCACGCGACCGGTCAGCACACCGCGCACGCGGCCATGCATGCGTCGGACATCGGATCCGAAATCCGCGTTGCCCGGATAGAGGACGGCGGTGTCCGTATTTTGGAGACCGCCATCCTCGACACGTCCTCCTGCCCCTGCTGCCGAACGAATCTGGCGGTCGATGCACACGGGCGTATTTACGCGACCTGGCGCCACGAGTACGAAAATGGCGACCGGGACATCGTGTTGGCTTTTTCCGATGACGGCGGACTGACGTTTTCAGAGCCCCGGCCCGTACGCCGTGACTACTGGAATATCTCGGCCTGTCCACATACGGGCCCGGCCATCGACGTGGCGCCAACCGGCGACGTGCATATTGCGTGGTATACCGGGGCGGACGACAATACGGGCGTTCAACACGTGATATCCCGTGACCGCGGTGAAACCTTCACGCTCGCGCGCAATGTGCTTCCGAATGTCCCCGTGGCCCAGGTAGCGCTCAGTCCCGATTCGGAAGGGAACGTGCGTCTCCTGACGGAAGATGCTACCCGTGGGGGCCTTTCAAGATGGCGCGTCAGAGGCGGCAGCGTCACGTGGCAGGACGTGCGCGAGGGCGCATCGCTGCCGTCAATCAAATACAGCGGCGACACGGTGGCAGCGACGTGGAAAGAGGGGTCGCGGCTTGTGGCGCAGATACAGCGCGCGCAATAAAAATAAGCACGATCGTGAATGCCCTCACACGGCCGGGGATGTCGTGGAGCTAAGCGGATTCGAACCGCTGACCTCCTGGGTGCGATCCAGGCGCTCTACCATCTGAGCTATAGCCCCGGGTGCGTCGCAACGCGTCTGTGCGCCGTGCAACACACCTGAAAATATGGGAATACGGCGGGATTTCAAATCCCGGGCCGTAACGAAGAGGCATTGATTCGTATCTTCTTCAATACGCTTCCCGCGAATCCAATACTCCATGTCCATGAGTGAAAAAGACCTTTTTGGCGCCCGCGATACCTTTGATACCGGATCCGGCAGCGGCTACATTTACCGCCTGAGTGCCCTTAAAGAGCAGGGCTTCGACGGAATTGACCGCCTGCCGTTCTCGATGAAGGTGTTGCTTGAGTGCGCGCTCCGCAACTGTGATGATTTTCTGGTCAGCAAGGATGACGTCAGGAAACTGGCCTCATACGACCCGAAAAATCCGGAGAAGGTCGAAATACCGTTCCTTCCGGCCCGCGTTCTGCTGCAGGATTTTACGGGCGTCCCGGCAGTCGTGGATCTGGCTGCCATGCGCAGTGCCATGGCCCGTCTCGGCGGCGATCCAGACACAATCAATCCGCGCGTTCCCGTGGACCTTGTGATTGACCACTCGGTCCAGGTCGACGCCTTCGGGATGGCGGAAGCCCTGCAGATCAACGCCGACAAGGAGTTTCATCGCAACCGTGAGCGGTATGAGTTCCTGCGTTGGGGCAAGCAGGCGTTCGACAATTTTTCGGTCGTGCCTCCGGCCAGCGGTATCTGCCACCAGGTGAACCTGGAGTACCTGGCCCGGGGCGTCTGGAGCCGGCCCGCCGAGGACGGTGTGCCGGTATACTATCCAGATTCGCTCGTCGGAACGGACAGCCATACCACCATGATCGACGGCCTTGGCGTTGTCGGATGGGGCGTGGGGGGTATTGAAGCCGAAGCCGTCATGCTGGGTCAGCCCATCTACATGCTCATGCCCGAGGTCGTCGGGTTCAAGCTCACTGGTCAGCTTCCCGAGGGAGCTACAGCCACGGACCTGGTGCTGACCGTCACGCAGACGTTACGTGAACATGGCGTGGTAGGCAAGTTCGTGGAATTCTTCGGTCCGGGTCTTGCCTGGATGACGGTCCCGGACCGCGCGACCATTGCCAATATGTCGCCCGAGTACGGCGCCACAATGGGCTTTTTTCCCATTGACCAGGAAACGCTCGACTATCTGACCCGGACGGGCCGCGACCCGGACCTCGTGGAGACCGTCAAACGGTATACGCAGGAGCAGGGCCTTTTCTGGACCCCCGAAACACCCGAACCCGAGTTCAAGGATGTCCTCGAACTGGACCTGTCGACCGTCGTCCCCAGCCTGTCCGGGCCAAAGCGCCCGCAGGACCGGATTGCGCTTCCGGACATGCAGAAGGAATTCCGGGAGTCGCTCACGCGCCCGGCCGGTCCCCAGGGTTTCGGTCTTGACAAGGACCGCCTTGACGCGGAAAGCACATTCAGCAGCAAGGGCAAGGAGTACAAGCTGCGCCACGGCAACGTCACAATTGCCGCCATTACCAGCTGCACGAATACGTCCAATCCGTCGGTCATGATCGGCGCCGGGCTGGTGGCCAGAAAAGCGGTCGAGCGCGGACTGCAGGTCAAGCCGTTTGTCAAAACATCGCTGGCACCGGGCTCACGCGTTGTGACCGAGTATCTCGATGAAGCGGGCCTGTCTCCCTATCTCGACGCCATCGGATTCAACCTCGTCGGATACGGGTGTACAACCTGCATAGGCAACTCGGGGCCCCTCCCCGAAGAAATTGCCGAAGCCATCAAGGAGAACGACCTGATTGTTGCGGGTGTCCTCTCGGGCAATCGCAATTTTGAAGGTCGGATCCACCAGCTGGTGCAGGCCAACTTCCTGGCTTCGCCGCCACTCGTGGTAGCCTATGCCATTGCTGGCACGGTCGACATCGACCTGGCGCACGATGCGCTGAGCCAGGATTCGGACGGTAACGACGTCTACCTGCGGGACCTCTGGCCTACGGGCGAGGAAATCCGCGAGCTTGTCAATCGCTGCGTCACGCCCGAGATGTTCCGCAAGGAATACGAGGGCATCGAGGACTCGAATGAGACATGGAACGCGATTTCCATTCCGGAAGGGTCCATCTATGAGTGGAGCCATGCATCTACTTACGTCCAGAAACCACCATTCTTTGAAGAATTGACGCCGGAAACGCCGGAAATTTCGCCCATCACCGATGCCCGCGTGCTGGCCAAGGTGGGCGATTCGACGACGACCGATCATATTTCACCGGCGGGCGCCATCGCGCCTGACTCACCGGCTGCCAAGTACCTGCTCGAACACGACGTGCCCTACCTCGAGTTCAACTCGTACGGATCGCGGCGCGGTAACCATGAGGTCATGATGCGTGGCACATTCGCCAACATCCGCATCAAGAACGAACTCGTGCCCGGAATCGAGGGTGGCGTGACGAGGCATTTCCCGACTGATGAAACCATGCCCATCTACGATGCCTCCATGAAATACCAGGAAGCGGGAACGCCGCTCGTGGTATTGGCAGGCAACGACTATGGCATGGGTTCCAGCCGGGACTGGGCCGCCAAGGGCACGTTGCTGCTGGGCGTCAAGGCAGTAATTGCCGAGAGTTACGAGCGTATTCACCGGTCAAACCTGATCGGCATGGGCGTACTGCCGCTCCAGTATGCGGATGGAGAATCGGCCGAATCGCTCGGGCTCGACGGAACGGAGTACTTCGATTTTCCCGTCTCCGACGATATGAAGGCCAGCGATTCAATTACGGTTACGGCGCGCCATGAGAATGGCACCGAAACCTCGTTCAAGGCGCTTGTCCGGCTCGATACGCCCGTCGAGGTCGAATACTACCGCCACGGTGGCATTCTGCACTACGTGCTTCGGGAGTTTTTGAACGCCTCCAAGGCAACGGCCGAAGCCTGATCCTGATCGCGCCCTGACGCGACCAGGGCACAGCCCCCCTCCCTACTCTACTTCTTCGATGAGCATCATCCCCTCGGCATCGGCCGAGGGGACGAAGGCGATCTGGCCGAATGAGACTATGGAGATTGACCCGGACACGACATCACGCAGTGCGGTGTCGTCGGGCCAGATGCGAGAGACGTTGACCCGGAACCGGGTACCCGGCTCAGCGCCATGAACCACCACGGCGGCGTCTGTCACGTTGCCGTCTGCAAGCGTATATCCCACCGTGAGGGGATCCTGGCCGAGTTCAATTCGGTCACCAGAACCAACGGCTGCATGACGGGCACGGAACTGCCCCAAAAGGCGCCAGGCGGCAAGCAGGTCATCGTCGTATGTCGCCCAGTTCATGTCAGGCGTTGTACGGGCGGTCTCGACGCCGTAGAGAAGGTGCACGGGTCCGGCGTAAAGCAGATCTTCCGGCTCGACCGAGCGGTGCACGCTGTCGATCAGAACGAAATCCGGGTTGTGGCGCGTGGCCTCTGTGCCGAGGGCCTGCACGACGGGATCCCACGCGCCACGAAGCGCCTGAGGTACGTACACTCGGAACCCGTCCACGCCGGAAAAGGCTACCCAGTCCGTAATCCACTTGACCACGTGATAGGCGGCCGTACGTGGGTATCCGGTGCGCTCGAAAAACGCATCGAGCGCTGCGCGCTCTCTTTCGGTCTTTTCCGGTCCCCATTTCTGGACCAGAAACGCCGGGAGTTCGTTGACCACGGGCGCATCAACCCGGAAACCAGTGTCCTCCAGGTGTATCCAGTCGGATCCCCACCATGGAGATGTGCCGCGTGCGGCGGAGTCCGGCGGTGATGTGGCGATGGGCGTGTTGGGTGCCAGGCCGCTCCAATCAGAACCGGGCCCGGACGGGCGCCACGTACGCCAATAGTCCGGAAGGGACTGGGTCATGCCCAGTTCTGCCCGGTCATGCAGCGTAAGGGGGCCGGGCGCGGTGATGGCCACATCCAGCGCTACACGCAGGCCGGCCGCATGTGCGCGGTCCACAAAGCGCCTGAAATCATTTTTCGTACCGAAGGCCAGTTCCGGGGCAGTGAAATCAAGCGGCCAGCGGCCATCGTAGCCATATCGCTGAACCGTACCCCCGTCTGCCGACATCCAGCCATGCACCTGCTCCCAGGGCGCCGATACAAGGAGTACGTCAACGCCAAGCTGCTCGAACCAGCCATCGTCGATCCAGGCGATGATGCCGTCCCAGTCACCTCCCAGAAAATGGCCTGTGGAATCGACATCGTACGGTACGCCGCGCCCATCCAGGCCCCGGCCATAGGCACTGTTGTTATCCGAATTGCCGTTGGCAAACCGGTCCGTTACGATCTCGTAGATTGTGGCGCGATCCCAGGAGAAGGCACTGTCAACCCGTTGTGCCTGGACGGGCAGAACGGGAAGCAACAGAAGAAGCGGTAGCAGGAAATGCATGCGACCAATTTACGGCATCAGCATCCAAGTTGTCAGCCCATGATGCGCCGTATGCTACGCTACTGCCCGCCGCCCCGTTGACCGGCTGAAAATGCCGGTTCGATTGACGTGACCTACATATCGGCCCAGTACACGCACCTCCTCGAACACGTCCGGTCGGATGTGGATGTCCTGGTACTCCTCGTTGGCCGGCTCGAGCCGCAAGCCGTGCTGGTCGTAGAACACCCTCTTGAGCGAGGTCTCCCCGTTGTAGAGGACCGCGCCAATGCCGCCATTCGGAATATCATCGTCCATGAGCAGCACATAGTCGCCATCATTGATGTCGGCGCCGATCATGGAGTTGCCCGAGACGCGGATGGCAAAAATACGATCCAGGTTCGGAAACAGCGTTTCAAGGGAAATGGTGCCCAGATTCTCCTCTACCGCTTCCTGCAATCCACCGGCCGTTATGATTCCCCGGATGGGAATTCCCTGGGGGACACCGTCAGCCTGCCGGCGGTCCGGAAAACAGAAACCGTCCTCATCTTTCTCCAGATACCCTTTCCGGTGCAGCGCCTGCAGATTCTGCGTCACGCTGTTGGGTGAGCGGAAATCAAAGTAGTCTGAGATTTCACGGTACGTGGGCCAGACCCCTTCCGCCTCCGTGTATTCCCGGATGTACGTAAGAAAGGCCTCCTGTTTTTCGGTAAGATCTCGACGTGCCATGGTATGTGCTTATATGTTACACACATATTATAGGTATTTCAGCCGATCTGTGCAAATACCTTTTCCGCACGGTTCGGAAGCGCGGCCTCCACGTGCCAGGACACATATCCAGTTACCAGGGCTTCCACCTCGCTCCGGAGTGCCGCATCCATATGCATGTTCAGGACGCTCGCGACATCGGCCCGGCACAGAATGGCAAACGCGCGAAGCGCCGCACGACTGGCCTCGCGGAGGGCGCCACCGGCTCGACCGCCGTCAAGGTCGGAAACGTCCTGGGCCATCTGGCCACTTTCCAGGTGGAGTATGCCCCGCTCTGACGCCAGCGCCGCCACGTCCTCACGCGTAAACGCCGGCTCGAAGCCCAGGTGCGCCACGAGTCTCATCTGGAACAGGGGCCACAGATTCCGCGACCGCGTATGCGCGACGTCGAGCGCCGAGAGCGTCGAGACGAGAAGCGCATAGACCTCCTCATGCGCCTCCTCTTCGTGCATGAGGGCCGACGTGAATTCGACAATGCGCCATGCCGTCTCGAGCTTGTCGAGTGAACGGCGAATACCCCGCCAGGTGCTCGCCTGACTCGTTTCGGTGAGGCTCTGGAGCTCCCTCCCCGGCCGGCAGAACACCATGGCCTGGATGTGTGCCATGGGCTCGAGCGTGGCGCCAAACCGGCTTTTGGACGAACGGGCGCCACGCACCATGACCGACATGCGCCCGCGATCCTCGGTATAGAGCGTCACAATTCGGCTCGTCTCCCCATAGTCAATGGAGCGCAGCACGACCGCCTGCGTGCGGAGAATATGGGGCCGATCACGTGCCATGTTTCAGAAGGGTTATATCCGGCGGCGTTGCGTGTCAAGTACACACTTGAACCAGGGAAAGGTACCATGCGACCACGTTATTGGCTGTATCGTCTGCAGGAACATCTCTACTGTACGGAAAAGGAGGCTCTCATGCTGCTTGCGGCGCTCGCCATGGTCGCGGCGAGCCTGGGACTTCGCGCGTTGCGGATGGATGCGACCGCCCTCTCAAACTGGTCCCACGCGGACATGGACAGCCTGTTCTTCGCCCTGGCCGCCCGGGCCGATTCGCTGGACAAGGTGGGAACGCCGGCTGAATACATTCTCTGGTCCGCGCCCAATCCGGTGGCCGCCGCCGATACCATCGAGTACCCCATCAACATCAATACGGCGACGGCAGAGCTGCTGCAGCACCTGCCGCGGATCGGGCCCGCCATGGCCAACCGCATACTGGCTGAACGCGAGCGGCTGGGTGCCTTCAAAACGGTCGACGATCTACTTCTCGTGCGCGGAATTGGCGATAAAACGCTCGAAAACCTGCGTGAACTGGTCACGGTTTCTACGGACGCGTCCCGTCCCCGGACGTCCCATCCCGATTCGCTTCTGAATGCCTCCGGACAGCCTCCGTGAAGGCTTCACCTTCCACCTCTTCCCGTTTCAGAAACCGATATACCGGTATGAGCAGAATGGCTGCCAACAGACAGAATCCGAGGAAAGTCAGAATAATGACATCGAGATACCCATGTGCCATGTCAGACCCTCATGTCCATCAGACGGGCAATACGCTCCTCTGTCGGTGGGTGCGTCGAAAAAAGGGCCCGCATGCCACCCATGACGCCGGAGAGAGGGTTTACGATGAACATGTGGGCCGTCGATGGATTGGCCTGCATCTGAACCTGTTCGGCTCCCGATTGGAGCCGCTGCAGCGCCGACGCAAGCGCCTGCGGTTTTCCGCAGATCGTCGCCCCGTCCCGGTCCGCCGCAAACTCCCGCGACCGTGAAATGGCCATCTGGATCATCATGGCAGCGATCGGGGCCAGAATGAGCATCAGGATGGAAGCGACCGCCCCGCCACGGTCCCTGTCGCCTCCACCGAAGAAGAAGGCAAACCGGGCGAGCATTGTGATTGCCGCTGCGACGGTGGCCGCAATGGAACTCGTCAGGATGTCCCGGTTCTGGATATGAGCGAGTTCGTGGGCAATTACGCCCTCGAGTTCCTCCTTCGAGAGAAGCCGCACGACACCGTTCGTCACGGCGACCGCCGAGTGCTCGGGGTTACGACCCGTTGCAAATGCATTGGGCTGATCCGACGGAATGACGTAGACCCTGGGCATGGGCAGTCCGGCATTCTGACGAAGCCGGTCCACCATGTCGACAAGCTCCGGAGCATCGGCACGAGACACTTCCGATGCCTTGTACATCCTGAGTACGATCTTGTCCGAGAACCAGTAGCTGCCGAAGTTCATGGCGACAGCGAAGGCAAAAGCAATCATCATGCCGCTGTTGCCGCCGACGGCCTGGCCCAGAAGGGCAAAAAGCACAATGAGGGCGGCCATGAGGGCCGAGGTTCTGAGCGCGTTCATCGGTGTTGGATGGTTTGGATCGGGTGATTACAAAAGAGGCACGAGCCTCCGCTGTATACGTCAGGACGGCGGCATTTGTGCCACGACCATGACGTCGTAGAGTGCGTGCGTCCACGCCGCTACACCGAATCCGCGCACGAGGAAAAGCGCGTTCAGTGCCAGACCGAAAAGAAACCGGAACGTGAAGGAAGACATGAGGAAGGGATCTCCGTACGGCCCTACGTAATGCACCAGACTGAAAATGAACGCGCCGACGAGGGCGGCCACCAGATAGGCCTTTCGCGAACCATTCACAAAACGACGAAGAACAAGAAACAGTCCCCCTACGAGCGCGACACGAAAAACCAGCTCTTCGTACAGTCCAGCTCCGATGGAGAGCACAAGCATGGTAATGCGACCGGGTGGCGTGACCTGTGCAGCCACGTCCTGTGCGGAAATCGCGGCGCCCACATCCAGACCGAACACCGCACCCACGACGGTCGAAACCAGGACGGCCAGCACAACGGCGTAGCACAAGCTCTCTGCAACAAGCAGGCCGAACCACGACGCCCGGATGGGGATCTGCCGGCGACGCTCCCGGAAGGCCACATACACACCGATGGCAAAAAGAAGCACCGCTGTCCCCAACAGCCCAGGCTGTCCGATGGTCGCCATCATGTTCTTGATCCATACATCGGCACCGACGCGCACATGTTCAGTGCGTCCTTCGTTTACCAGGACAACAAACAACTCGTAGAGCAGGAACAGCGGCAAACCGGCAAGCACACCGTAGGTGGCCGACCGCGTTGCTCGAAGATACCGGCGCGTGTAGTCCCCTGAACTGTTCATTGTCCCTCCGGCGTATGGGTATGGGCACTGAGTCGCCATGGCAGGAGGCGCACCCGGACGCGCGAAGCCGTACCGAGCCCGAGCGCCTCATGAACCGCGGCGGACACGTCGACGACGCCCAATTCAGCCCCCGGCGTGCGATCGGCCACCTGGGCCAGTGCCATGCGCCCTGTCTCTGGATTTTCAAAAAGCACAATTGCGCCGATCGGCCATGTCGGGTGTCCGGCATACCAACCCGCCGGATCGTAGGTCTCGCCGTTCTGCATGGGCTGGCCGTCAAAGGACGGAGGCCACGCCAGGACCGAAGCCATTTCGTGGACGGGAGGCAGCACATCCATTCCACTCGCTGTCACGGAGCCATCCGACCCCGGTATGCGAAGTTCCTGCCCCGTCCGGAGCCCGGTGCCCGACATGTTGTTTGCTTCGCGCAGCCGCTCCGAGTCCACACCGTAGGTACGACTTACGCCATAGAGTGTCTCTCCGGCCGTCACAATGTGTACTCGAGGTGGGCGCTCGGCGGTTGTCCGCTGCACCATGGTTTCTCCAAGCCACGCGTCCGATCCCCGCTGCCAGGCATACAGGCTGTCGGCCAGACCGTACGACGAAATGACATCGTGCAGCGCCCGGTGCAACGAGTCGGCCGCTACCTCTTTGGGGGCCACCAGATCATACCCCACGCGCAGCTCCATGCCCGCCCTGAGATCGCTGGCCGAAACGCCATTCCAGACGCGGAGCGAGTCCATGGGCGCATCATGACGCCGGGAAATGGAAAAAAGCGTGTCTCCGGGCCGAACCGTATAAACGCTCCAGGTCGTGTCAGCAGCCACTTCCAGGCCACCACCGGCGACCTGACTTCCCGCAGCTATCTGCGCATTCCATACCATAAAGGCAAGTATGGTACACAGTGCCAGCGTTCGTTCAGTCGGCGCCGAGACCCTGCAGTTCCAAAAGGGCCGACTGCAGTTCGGAGCGCGCGTGGAAATCCGTGACTTCCATGGCGCGGTCCATGCCTTCGCGGTACGTGGAAATGGCATCCTGCGTGCGTCCGAGTCGCTCATACAATTTACCGAGATGGTAATACGTGCCAACATACCTGGGGTCATCCCGCCTCAGGGCCTCGAATGTTTCAAGTGCAATTTCAATCTGGCCGAGCTTGACATACTCGGCTGCGAGCGCAAATCGGACGAACGAGTCGTCCGGATCGTCCGCGTGGAATGACAAAAGTTGATCGAGCCTGGACATGTCAGTTTTCTGTTTACCAGCCACCGCCGGCCCCGCCACCACCGAAACCTCCGCCCATTCCGCCGAAGCTGCCTCCACCGAAGCCTCCACCGAAACTGCCGGACGAGCCGTGGCCACCGAGACCACCCATGCCACCCCAGAATACGATGGGCATGCCATGGTGCCGACGACGGACCCCTTTTCCGGGTCCGCCGCCTCCGCGGCGACGCACAGATGATATCAGGAAAAACACAAAAATGAAAATGATATAACCAATAACCGGTGTTCCGCGCCCCGACCCCGGGCCCTGGTCGGCCGCCACAACGTCGTCGGACGTAAAATAGCCCGATGCCAGACCCATGACAGCGGTCACCGCCCCATCCAGACCCTCATAAAAATTTCCATCACGGAACGCCGGACGCATGATGTTGCGCACAACACGCGAGGCCATGGCATCGGTCACGAGCCCTTCGAGTCCGAAACCCGTGGCCAGAAACATTTCCCGCTCCGCCCGCGAGACCAGAATCACGAGTCCGTTGTCTGCTCCTGACGTGCCAACGCCCCAATCCCGACCCAGTTGAACCGCATAATCGGACGCGGCATATCCACCGAGATCCTGCAGTGTCACGATCACGATCTGTGTGGATGTCGTGTCGGCGTAGCCCTGGAGTCGCCTCGAAAGCAGGTCTTCCTGGAGAGGTGTCAGGAACCCGCCCTCATCGGTGACCCATTTTCCGGTAGGAGGCAGGGTCCGGATATCCTGCGCACAGACACTCGACGGCGCATGAACAAGAGCCAACCATGAGAGAGGCACAATGAGAACATTCAAAAAGAACCGTATGGTTGGACGCCACCTCACGAATTGAAATCAACCTCGGGTGCCTTCTCTGCTCCGGCCTGGGCCTCGAACGGTGTCCGCCGTTCAAAACCGGTGATGCCCGCTACGAGGGACCCGGGAAAGCGACGTACCCGTTGGTTGTAGGCCGCCACGGCCGCGTTGTAATCTCTCCGGGCCACAGAAATCCGGTTTTCCGTCCCCTCGAGCTGACTCTGCAGGTCCCGGAAGGCCTCCGTCGCGCGGAGTTCCGGGTAATTCTCGGTCACCATCAGCAGCCGGCCGAGTGCTCCGGAGAGCCCTTCCTGCGCGGTCCTGAACTCCGCAAGGCGAGCGGGATCGGACAGGTCCGATGCATCCAGATTGATCGACGTAGCGCGGGCGCGCGCATTCGTCACGGCCTCGAGCGTCTCCTGCTCGAAATCGGCCGCACCTCGTACCGTGTTCACAAGATTCGGAATCAGGTCCGAGCGACGCTGGTAGTTGGTTTCGACGTTGGCCCAGGCGCGGGCAACACCTTCTTCCGCATCCACCAGACCATTGTACGTGCCAACACCGCTGAAAAGCCCAAAAACTATGACGAGAACGACACCAATGGCGACGTATTTTCCCAGATTCATGCTGTTACCAAAGTGGGTTGTGGGTCAGCGCATGATTACGGCAGAACGTCACCGCGGTTTCGTACCCGTCGCCACGCGGAACCGACTCCCGATGCGCCCGATCTGTTCGGGATCCACGTCGCCCACAATGTTCAGAAAAACCGCTTCGTCGTCAAGCGACATCACGACGAGTCCCAAGATACCCTCGACGCCGGAGCGGGCGAACATGCGCACGAACTGATCGCGCTCGGAGACGGATACGATGGTCTGCCAGCCGTCCTCGGCCAACACGGTTCCCATGAGCCTCATCCTGTC
>PCUY01000078.1 GCA_002787815.1 Bacteroidetes bacterium CG12_big_fil_rev_8_21_14_0_65_60_17
CAAAAAAAAATCAAGAAGAGATAGTCATGAAGAGATGCGCACGCAGGCAACATGGTCGCACGTGAGCGGAGGTCATTACGTCCTGATGCACGTCAAAGCTCGGAAAATGCCACCGAAAGCGACCGGTTGGTCGCGGATGACGGTCACCGGTTCCTGGCCAATGAGATCTTCAGCCCGGCGGTTGATGTCGGAGAAAAAGAAGCGGGCTGGAATGTTCAGTATGCGGCGCAGGAGACCGGGACGGGTGCGGGAGCCCGGGCGGAATTTGTCGAAAAGGCTGAGCGTGCCGCCGGGCTTGAGGACGCGCACGGCTTCATGCACGCAGGCCCTGCCGTCGGGAACGACAGCCGCAACCAGGTGCAGCAGGACGACATCGAATCCGGTCTCGCCGCTTCCGCTCGGGAAATCGAGCTTTTCGGCATCCATTCTTAGCAGCGTGACATCGCGGCCGAGTGCGCGGGCGCGGCGGCGCATGCTTTCCAGCATGCGCACCGACAGGTCGGTGGCCGTGACGCGGCAGGAGGGCGGGATGTGCGCCAGATCAAGGCCCGTTCCGCAGCCTACGATCAGCACGTGGTCACCGGGCCGGATGCCTGCCTGCGTCACGGCCCGCCGCCGCGCCGCGCCGAGCGGCCAGGCCAGAAGGTCGTAGAAGGGCGCGTAAAGGGAGTATCGGAAGCTGGTCCAGGCCATGATGCGCAGTTGGGGACTTGTGCCGTGAATGAAATAGCAGCATATTGCACGTTCACACATGAAAAAGATCCAGAACCATGCCTCGTTTACGGCCCAATACTTTGTTCCTGTCTGTCCCGGCAGCCACGCTCTGCATGCTTCTCCTCGTCGCCGGTTGCCAGCCCCAACCCGCACCCGATCTGGCAGCCGGTCCCGTGCCCGTGAACGCTATGGTCGACGTCGACGGCCTCGGTCGCATCTACTTTCCCAACAGTGGCAATGAACAGGCACAGGAACCGTTCTACCGCGGCGTATTGCTCCTGCACAGTTTCGAGTTCGGCCGCGCCGCCGAAGCGTTCCGCGAAGCCCAGCAGGCAGACAGCTCGTTTGCGCTGGCATACTGGGGCGAGGCCATGACGTACAATCATCCTTTGTGGCGGGATGTGGATCTGGAGGCGGGACGTGAAGCGCTGCGTCGACTGGCACCTTCGCACGCCGAGCGGCGCCAGCGTGCCGGTACGCCGCGGGAGGCCATGTACCTTGATGCCGTGGAAGAACTCTATGTCGGTGGTGAGGAGGGCGCCGCGGGAGGCGCAGCCGAAAGCACACCTCCCAAGTCGGAGCGGGACCGCAACTACATGGAAGCCATGAAGAAACTGCACCTTTCGTGGCCATATGACGACGAGGCCCGCACCTTCTACGCACTTTCCATACTCGGGCTCACGAACGGGGAGCGCGATTTCCGGACGTACATGCAGGCAGCCGCCGTGGCGCAGCCGGTATTCGAGCGCAATCCGCGTCATCCGGGCGCAGCGCATTACCTCATCCACTCGTTTGACGATCCCGTGCATGCTCCGCTCGGTCTGCCCGCTGCCGATGCCTATGCCGACGTGGCCCCGGGAGCCGGGCACGCACAGCATATGACAACGCACATCTTCGTGGCGCTGGGGCTCTGGGAGCGCGTCGTGGAGAACAACCGTCTGGCCGTCAATACGATTCATGCGCAGCGTGGTGACCAGGATCCGGCACCGTGGGCCTGCGGGCACTATGCCTCGTGGCAGCACTACGGCCACCTGCAGCTCGGTCAGTGGACCGATGCTGAAGCGCTCATGGATGCGTGCTACGAGTGGGTCCAGGCGGGCGATGTCCATTCCGGACAATGGGGCTATTTCGCCTCCATGCGCTCACTGCACTTGTTGGAAGCGGCCCCTCCGTTCGGAAAAGATGGCGCACCCGATTCGCTCTGGTTGCGCTGGGTGGCTGACGTTCCGGACGGGCGGTCGGAGAACGCACCGGATGGTCGTCCTGACAACCGGGCGGTCTATCTGTCGGGACAGGGGCTTGCGCTGCTGCGCGCCGGAGATGTCCGCGGCGCACGTAATGCTCTGTCCGACATGCCTGTGGCTCCCGCGGGGAATCATGTGATCCGGCTTCAGCTCGAGGGTCTCCTGGCACTGGAAACCGGCAGGGCGCGCGATGGTGTGGCCAAACTCGAGGACGCTGCCCGCGAGGAAGCGGCCCTTCCCTTTGCTTTCGGTCCTCCTGAAGTACCCAAACCCTCGCACGAACTGCTGGCGGAAGAGCTGTACAGGATGCGCGACCTGGATCGCGCGGCACAGGCTTACGAGTCCGCCCGTCAGCGGACGCCTGGCAGGCGATTACTTGAGCGGGGTGCGCAGGTGGTTTCTGACCAACTCGACAACCGGTCTGAGGTCTGAATCACGAACCGGTGCGGTCAGCGCCGCGAGGTAATTGGCAAGCGCATTGAGCGTGCGCCACATCCGTGGATCGGCCATGTGGAAGGCGACGCGACGGGCATGGGCCGTAACCCAGGACTCGAAATCGTCTGGTTGTCGGGAAAGTATGGCCCGGATGCGGGCCAAATCCTCGTCGGTGAACGCATATCCGGCCTTGCGGTATCGCCCTTCGGCGACACCACCGGCCAGCAGCATGCGTACGTATTTTTCGACTTCTCCGGGTGTGGAAACCGAGCACTCCGCCACCTCCATATCCGGTGTAACGGAGCCAGGAGGACTTATTTCAAGGATTCGGATACCATAATACACGCACAGCAAAACGTGTCCTGCCTGGTGGATGGACAGCGCACGCGCGTGTACATCGGTGCCGTGTCGATCGAGGCGGATTTCCGCGGCTTTTCCGGATGGCGTTCGGACGGTCATGGGCACGGGGCCAAGGTATACTGTTCGTGCGGAGTATCGGCCGTTGCGTGCAAAACTTAAAAGTGTGCTGAAAAACCGGAATCAGGCCCCTGTCCTACCAGAGAACGGAGAACCCGTGTGTAAAGCGCATCGCCCAGAACGGCATCTTCCACACCCGCATCGATGTTGGGATTGTCGTTTACCTCAATGACGAGGGCACCTGTGGGCGTTTCCTTGACATCCACGCCGAACAGACCACGTCCCATGGACCGCGTGGCAGCGCGCGCGACGTGCAATACGTGGGACGGGGTATCACTCAGCGTAACCGTCCGGGAGTCGCCGAAGCGTACGGCGCCCTCCCCACCGGAATGATCCATGATCTGCCAGTGTCCTTCAGCCATGAAGTACTGGCAGGCGAAAAGGGGCTTTCCATCGAGAATGCCAATGCGCCAGTCGAACCGCGTCTCGACGAACGACTGCACCAGCAACAGGTCCGACTCCCGGAAGAGGGGCCTGGAACGGTCCCGCAACTCGTCACCGGAGGCCACAAGATGTACGCCGAGCGAGAAGGCGGAATCCGGCACTTTCAGGACGGCCGGATAGGTCAGCGTGCGCGCCAGTTCCGAGAGCCGGCGCCGATCGAACACGAACGTGGGCGGCGTCGGAATACCCCGTGCGCGCAGCATCTCGAACAGGTATACCTTGTTGGTACACTTGAGGATGGCCTCGGGTGTATCGTACACCGGGATGTGTTCCTCGCGTGCTTTCCGGGCGAACCGGTACGTGTGATGGTCCAGGCGCGTGGTTTCACGGATGAAGAGCGCATCGAATTGCGCCAGACGGTGGAGATCACCCCGGTCAATGCGTGTTATGCGGGCCCCCATGTCGAGCGCTGCCCGCTCGAATGCCTGCAGCGCCTTTTCGTCCGAGGGTGGAACGGCTTCATCGGGATTGACGAGCATGGCGATCGATGCCGCAGCGCGCGGCATGGGAGCCGGAAGGGGGTCGCGGGACTTCAGGAACCGGGAGAGGGCACCCGCAAAAAGTTTCCGTTCGTCAGACGACAACCGGTGCAACCCGAGCGCCTCGATGTCCAGCAGGGTATGCGCCCGCTGACGGAAGGTCACCTTCAGGATCGGGCAGCGGAACCGGTCGAACAGGGACGACCCCATGACGGAGAGGGGTTCAAGCCGCATGCCGTCACTGTAGACCTTACCAAAGAAGACAAGTGCCGTGTCAGGCAGGGAATCCATCCCGGAAAGCAGCGGTTCGAGTTCCGTCAATGCACGCCGGTGTATACGCTTCCAGTTGATATCGAGCAGGTTGTCGGCACCCGGAAAACAGCGCTCTGCACGGGCCTCGGCGAGCAGACTCACGTAGTACCCACGTGCCATGTGCTCGTAGGATGAGGACAGGTTGATGACGATGCGTCCCGGTGAGGCCACGCCGAGAGCCAGGTACTCGGCAGTAGAGAGCACGCGTCCCCACGTTTCCAGGTCCTGGGAGCGTTCCCGCTCATCTACCACCACGACGGGCACTCTTCCGGGCGTGGCGTGAAGCGACGTCTGTCCCCCGAGATGCTTGACCATGCGCACGCCGTCGGCGCCATCTTCGTAATAGGAGGGAAGCGCCCGGTCCTCCCTGTAGCCCACAAATTCATACAGCCCGCGCGTACGCTCGTCGCTGGCCCGAACCTCCAACGTGACCTCCGTTCGGTGCGCTTCGCGCGCCACATCATCGGCCGCCCTGAGCAGGTGCAGCCCGATTCCGTGTCCACGGGCAAAGGCGGCCACCGCAACGGAATAAATCCGCGCTCCTCGACGCGATGCGGGTAAGTGGACCAGGATGTATCCGGCCACGGTCTGGCCAGGGAGTTCGGCAACGAGCAGTCGGGAAGACCCGGACGTGAGGTAGCGCCGGAAGCTGCGTCTCGAAATCACGTCGTGCTGGAAGGCCTCGTTTTCGAGCGCGACGAGCGCATCCAGATCCTCCCGCGCCGCCTGTCGGACGATGGGAATGTAGGCCCTATGCTTCATCAGTCTCAACGCGGTGTGTATCCGACTCAATACGGCCGTCGACCAACTCGATCACACGTTTTCCGTAGGACGCCCAGTGGTCCGAGTGCGTGACCTGCACGATGGTCACCCCTTCTTCTTCGTTCAGTCTCCGGAACCAGTCCATGACAACTTCTCCTTGGGACGTGTGCAGGTTTCCCGTCGGCTCGTCGGCCAGAATAAGCTTCGGCTGCATGATCAGCGCCCGGGCCACGCCCACGACCTGCTGCTGCCCGCCGGAGAGCTGATTCGGAAACAGATCCTTCTTGGCCACCATACCGAAACGGTCCAGCATTTCCGCCACCAGGCTCTTGCGCTCGTTCCCCTTTATTTTACGGTAAAGCAGCGGCGTTTCAAGATTTTCGTACACTGTCAGATCGTCGATCAGATGGTAGGCCTGGAACACGAATCCGATGTGTTGCCGGTGCATATCGGAGCGCTGGCGCTCGTTCATCCGGTGCACCGGCTCGTCCATGAACCAGTACTCACCCTTCGACGGCTCGTCGAGCATTCCCAGGATATGCAGCAGCGTGGACTTGCCCGATCCGGACGGCCCCATGATGGACACGAACTCACCCTGCCCGATGGACAGGTTCACGTTTCGCAGCACGAAACTGCGGGAAAACCCATTCAGGTATCCTTTGGTGATATGTTCAAGTCGGATCATGTCGCCAGCGGGAAGGTTCACGGATTTCTTCGATCACAGAGCTTGTCAAACGAAGCAGCACCCAACAGGTTACGCTATCTCCATGAATCGAAAACTTCCCCTGATGGTCCTTTTTTTCCTCGCTGGATGCGCCGCTACGGCGCCCGATGTGACCACCACAGAACCGGATGCACCCCCCGAGGAAGATGTGGCTACCGAAGTACCCGCAGCGGGTCTCCTGATGGAATCGGATCTGGTAACAGCGGGTATTGACGGACGCGTAACCCATGGCCTGGAGTCGCCTTCCGGAGAGGGGCTGGCGCTGCACGTTACGTCTGATGATACGGCGTCCATTGTCGTGGCTGACCGGTCCACAAGCCGCATCCGTACTGTACACGAAGCCGGGATGCCGACTGAACTGTCCATGGCCTGGTCACCCGACGGCGAACACCTGTATGTAGGTCAGCGGGGAGGATCCGGAAGCGGAATACGCGAAATCGACGCGTCCACCGGTACGGTGCGCAACGTTGGCTGCTCCGCCTCGGACGTCATACTCGGCGTGCGCGATGACGGCGTCCTTGCCGTACGCGGCGAAAACAATGTATACATGGTGGCCCGCGAGGACTGCGCGACGCGGGAAACATTCGATGCGCGCCGCATGATCGAGATTGCCGTGTCCCCGGGAGGCTCGCATCTGGCCTACGTTCATCGCGAGTTGAACTACAACAGGGAGTCGGGCGCCTATGAACCCGATACCACGCTTCATGTGGTTCCGACCACAGGCGGCGAACCGACGCGCATCATCGGTGACCGGTTCGCTCCGCGCCGTATTTCCTGGCTTGGGAACGGTAGTGAACTGGCCTACGATGTGGTGCTGCAGGACGACTCGGGCCGCCGCGGCCTGTCCATCTGGTCATCTGCACGTGGCCAGTCCTCATGGGTCATTCCTCCGGATGCCCTGACCGGAAGCGCCACCCATGGCCGGTACGGGCCCGATCCCGGCACGTTCGTGTTCAAACTGGACGGTGCGTGGCACTTCCGAACGGGCATAGGCTCGTTCGTACAGCCACTGCCACTTGCCTTCGAACCGGAGCATCTCGTATGGGTGGGATCGGGTTCACTGTGGATACGACGCGGTGCGAAGTCGGCATTCGTTGAGCTCGTAGAAGGCGCCGTGCCAGAGGAGACACCGGGTGCGGTCTGGGCCTGGACCGCGCGCACTCCATAGACGAGCAATCCTACGCGCGTTCCAGCTCGGTTTCCAGCATCTCCCGGACCATCTGCGGATTGGCCTTGCCGCCCGTTTTCTGCATGACCTGCCCCATGAAAAAACCGATCAGGCCTTTCTTGCCGTCACGGTAGGCTGCCACCCGGTCCGGATGGGCTGCCAGAACGGCCTCCATGACGGTGGAAAGGGCAGCCTTGTCGGAAATCTGCTCGAGTCCGCGACGCGTCACAATGGCTTCCGGGGGCTCACCGGATGTGATCATGTCGGAGAGAACTTCCCGAGCCAGTCGACTGGACAGCACATCCCGGTGGTGAAGTTCGACGAGCTTGCGGAATTGATCCGGCGTGATGGGGATGCGCTCCAGGTCGCGGTCGGAATCGGAATTCGCATCGGCCAGAAGGGGTCGCAGCTCCTGAACCATCCAGTTGGCGATGGATGACGGAGGCGGGCCGACCTCTGCTACGGCGCTGCGGAACCAGGTTTCAAGCATATGGCTGCCGGCAAGTACGGCCGCGCTCTCCAGCGGAAGGTCGAACTCGTCGACGAGACCGTGTGCACGGCGCTCCCCTGCAGCATCGAGACCGGAGAGGGGGTTTGGCGTGTGACCCACAGGGCTGCTGCTTGGCTTGCCGGGCCGGGCCTCCGATGCTCGGTTCGGCGTTGTGTCAGAGGCAGTCTGGGCCTTCGACCTCCTGCCCCACGTGTCCCTGAGCGTGATGATCCGGTTCCAGACAGGCGTGTTGGTTTCGGCAAACGTGGGATCCAGGTAGAAATACCCGTTGCGCTCGAACTGATAGCGCGTTCCCGGGGCGGCTTCGGCCACGACCGGCTCGACGTACGCATCCGGAATGATTTCCAGACTGTCCGGATTGAGGTGGTCGAGGAAGGTCTCGCTGCCCTCGACCCGCTCGGGATCGGCTTCGCTGAAAAGGCGGTCATAGAGCCGGACTTCAGCCCGGTGCGCGTGGGCCGCGCTGACCCAGTGGATGGTGCCCTTTACGCGTCGGGAGGCGTTTTTGCCCGTTCCCGATCGCGATTCCAGGTCGACGCTGCAGCGCAGTTCACGGACGGTCCCGTCGGCATCGCGGATGACGTCGTCGCAGCGGATGATGTAGGCGTAACGCAGGCGTACTTCGGCGCCCGGACTCAGGCGATGGAACGCCTGCGGAGGGTCTTCCATGAAGTCGGAACGCTCAATGTAGATTTCGCGTGCGAACGGTACCTGGCGTGTTCCTTTCTTTGGAATGTCATGGGGCCACCACGGGGCTTCGACCATGTCGGTCTGCCCTTCCGGCCAGTTGGTGAGGACCACCTTGAGCGGCCTCAGGACGGCCATGACGCGGGGCGCTTCCGCATTCAGGTCGTTCCGGATGGCATACTCCAGGAGGGACACGTCGACACGGTTGTCCGACTTGGCCACACCGATCATATCGCAGAATGCGCGGATGGCATCGGGCCGTATGCCCCGCCGACGCAGGCCGGCAATGGTGGGCATGCGGGGGTCGTTCCAGCCGTCAACGTGGCCACCCTTGACGAGCAGCAGCAGCTTGCGCTTGCTCATTACGGTGTAATCCAGGTTCAACCGGGCGAATTCATACTGATGCGGCCTCGGAGGCTCGCAGACGGCGCTTACCAACCAATCGTAGAGCGGGCGGTGGACTTCGAATTCCAATGTGCAGAGGGAGTGCGTCACATTTTCAATGGCATCCTCGAGCGGATGGGCCATGTCATACATGGGATAGATGCACCAGGTGTCGCCCGAACGGTAGTGATGGGCATGGCGAATGCGGTAGAGCAGCGGATCGCGCATGAGCATGTTTGGTGCGGCCATATCGATTTTGGCACGCAGTACGTGGGCACCGTCCGGGAACTCGCCCGCACGCATGCGCCGGAACAGGTCCAGGTTTTCTTCTGCGCTTCGCGTGCGGTATGGGCTTTCCGTTCCAGGCTCGGTCACCGTCCCGCGGGTAGCCCGGATTTCATCCATGGACTGGCTGTCCACATACGCCTTACCGAGCATGATGAGCTTTTCCCCGAAGTCATAGAGCTGTTCGAAGTAGTCGGATGCGAAATAGAGATGCTTTCCCCAGTCGTAACCAAGCCAGCGTACGTCTTCCTTGATGGAGTCCACGAACTCCATGTCTTCGGTTTCCGGGTTCGTGTCATCGAACCGCAGGTGACAGCGCCCTCCATATTCCCGGGCCAATCCAAAATTGAGGCAGATGCTCTTGGCATGGCCAATGTGCAGGTATCCGTTCGGCTCCGGTGGAAACCGGGTTACGATTTCTCCGGGTACGCGTCCGCTCGCGCGGTCGCTGTCAATGATCTGCTGGATGAAATGCCGGTTTTCACGGCCGGGTTCATTTGGCACGGAAACAACGATAGGTTGATGAACCGCAAATGTACGCAAGCCGGACGGCGCGTATCTTGAATTCCATGAAGATCCACGCTCGCACCGAACGACTTTTACTCAGGGATTGGATGCTCGACGACGTTGCACCCTATACCGCGCTCGTCGCCGACCCGGATGTCATGCGCTATATCGGAGACGGAAAGCCGCGTTCGAGAACGTACGCGGTGAACTTCGTGCAGGAGCAGATTCGTCACCAGAAAACGCGTGGGTGGATGCGTTTTGTCGTGGAAGAAGCCGCGACCGAAGCGTTTGTCGGGTTCTGCGGGCTGGACGACCAACGGGGTCGTCTCGACTTTGGATGGCGGTATGCGAAACTGTTCTGGGGCAAAGGGTACGGATTCGAAGCGGCATCGGCAGCGCTCTACGTTGCCCGGAATGAATACGGGCTGACGCGCATTACGTGCCAGTCCGTATTGGACAATCCCGGCTCAATCCGGATCATGCAGAAGATGGGGATGTCCGAGATTGGAACCGATATGGCTTCCGGCGAGACTGTCGTGGTCTACGGATTTCCCGAAGAGTGGCCCGATGGGCTGTAGATGCCCGGTTCAACCCGTCTGTCAGCGTCTTTCGCGGATGACGACTTTTCCATCGTAGGTCTTGATGCGGATTCGGTTGGCTCCGTTACCGGTCGATCCCGTAGCGTGAACCCGTCCACCCCCTCGCCAACGGCTGTCTTTTTCGTCGACATTGATATTCAGGTCGAAATCCGATTCAATCCGGTACTCGTCATCGTCATCCAGGATCACCTCGATGTCGAACGTCATGGCCAGCCCCCTTGGCACGGTCAGTGTGATGTCTCCTCCCTTGGATTCCATGTCGACGTGCCGGTCTCCCGACGTACCGCCCGTCATATGGGCCTCGATATCTCCACCCATGGTCTCAAGCTCAATCCAGCCATCGATTTCCCGGACCGTGATGTCACCGCCCATGGTTTCGGCGCGCACAAAGACAGCGGCTTTATTGATTTCAATGTCACCTCCCATGGTCTTGACGTTGGCCCCGAAGAGCGCCTCGTCGATTTCAATATCGCCGCCCATGGTTTCCACGGTAACAGTTTCGCCTTTTTCCGTGCGAGGAGAGCGCACGTTGTTGTAGGATACGTCGCCGCCCATGGTGGATCCGTTGACCGTCCCGGTGACATTGCGCAGATCCACATCTCCCCCCATGGTAGACACCTTGCCATCGACCTCCGAGTCGGAGAGCGTGACATCGCCGCCCATGGTTGACATCTGCACAATCCCGGCAAGACCGGAGAGAACCAGGTCGCCACCCATGCTCGACCCTTCAAGTCGCCCGCTTACGTCGACCACCGTGAGATCTCCTCCCATGGTCTCAACATCCAGGTCATACTCCCTGGGTACGCGAACCACCACCTGAACGTTTGACGACGAGCGGCCCCGCCGCGAACGGTACTCCGAGCGGATGGCCACACCCCGGCTCGTCTCACTGACCTGGAAATCAATGCGTTCGGAATCGCGTCCGTCTATTTCAGCAAGGACGTGGACTTCACTCCGGTCCCACCCGCGGATTTCTATGTCTCCGCCGGTTTCAATGTTCATCGTGAGCAGGCCACCGGATTTCACGGAAATGGTTCGATCCACGTTCTGGGCCTGGGAGGGAGCTGCGAACAGTGCGAGGGCAAGCAACAGTAGGAAAAGATGTCTGGTCATGTCAATGGATTGTAATGTGTGGTTTGTACCCGCTTTGACCACGTCCTGCCCGATATGGTTTGCACAACGGGTACGAATGTGTGCTATTCACCCACGGAAAACCGGACACTGTCGAAACCGAAGTTGCCTCTTTCGGCATCGGCCGCCATAACTTCAACGCGGTATCGCCCGGCAGGTACTCCCCGGACACGTGCGGAGTACATGTTCTGCTCCCCCGTAAAGGCAAGTGGGGTTTCGCTGAGCAGCACATTGTCCTGGTACATCCGGCCCAGGATGTCGAACCGTTCCGCATCCCAAAGCCCCCCCGGTTCCGTAGGGCAACCACACAGCATGGTAACGCTCGCCACGATTTCAATTTCGGTTTCAGCCCGTTCGGACTGCTCCGCCCGGGGGGAGAGTACTTGCACGGTAAAGCCATTCAATTCAAGAATAATACCTTCTCCTTCCACGTGGAAGCCGGGTACGAGCAGCATGCGCTTGTGCGCTTTCACCAGATGACGCGGATCCCCGAGCGGACCATGGGCGGTGATATCAACAAGTGTCGGCTCTGACAGGTCGAGTTCGGCTCGAAACGAAGCGGCGCCTGGAGTATCGTAAACGGTCTGTCCGCGCTCGCGGGGCCGGATCATGATGGTTTCGGTATTTCCCGTGGAACCGGTCTGCAGGCCATCGGCGAGCACCTGGCCGTCTGCAGCCCGGGTAATGACGATACGTACGCCACCTACACCGTCACCGATGATCTTGGCGTCATGACTGATGACACGGACGGTCACGCGCGTGGGAGACTCCTGGGACTGGGCACGCGCCCAGGTGGTGCCGATTACAAAGAGAAAAGCGCTGAGGAGAATGATCTTCAGCGCTTTTCCCGAAAAAGTTCGATATGTCATGGTGGTTGTCCGAAGTCTTATGCCCGGGCCCGCTGTCGGAACATGACGGGAACGTTATTCCCGTCCGGAATACCAATCTGGGCCAGTCAACGGGTTCAACACGGTATTGTGTCAGGCGTTTCCATCCGCCGAGGCTGACATCAAGTTCCACTGTTTCCTGGTGCGCAAGTGATGGGATCTGGACGCAAATCTCTTTCATGTGGCATCCGGTGTTTACAGGACCTGGAATCAGGCACCCTGGTGGATATAGTGGCTCTGGATGAAATTCTCGGTGACGACGTGTCCATCAAACAGGTGGATGACACGCTGGCTGTACTCGGCATCGGCCGGGGAGTGCGTCACCATGGCAATTGTCGTTCCGGCCTCGTTCAGTGAGGTAAGCAAATTCATTACCTCTTCGCCGTGTGTGGAGTCCAGGTTTCCCGTGGGCTCATCGGCCAGGATCAGTTTCGGTCCTGCCACGACCGCGCGCGCAATGGCTACACGCTGTTGCTGTCCACCCGAGAGCTGTTGCGGGAAATGGCCCTGTCGATGGGTGATCTGTACCGAGTCGAGAGCGGCTGTAACGCGATCCTTGCGCTCATCCGATGGCATGCCCAGATAGAGTAGCGGTAGCTCCACGTTTTCCTGTACGGTCAGCTCATCGATCAGATTGAAGCTCTGGAATACAAACCCGATGTTTCCTTTCCGGAGCTGTGCCCGTTGGCGCTCTGAAAGATTGGAAATCTCCGTATCCAGGAACCAATACTCACCACTTGTCGGATTGTCGAGCAACCCCATGATATTGAGGAGTGTCGATTTACCACACCCGGAAGGACCCATGATGGATACGAATTCGCCCTCTTTGATTTCGAGGTTCACATTGCTGAGTGCGGTCGTTTCCACGTCCTCGGTGGCGTAGGTCTTTTTCAGGTTCTTGGTCTTTATCATGTTGTTTCCTATCTGAGTATGAGGCGATCGGCCTCGTTGAACGTTTCGTATGAGGAGGTAATGACACGCTGACCCGGTTCCAAACCCTCGACTACCTCGTACACTTCCAGGTTTTTGCGACTGAGGCGGATGGGCTGCTTGACAGCCACGTCGCCCGATTCTTCAAGCAGGTAAATCCAGTTGCCGCCTGTGGACTGGAAAAAGCCTCCAAGCGGTATGACCACAGCTTCCGTCGGATCGCTCATTGCCAGGCGGGCGCGCACGGTTTGTCCGCGGCGAATTCCCTCCGGTGAGCCACCAATGAAGTCGAGATCGATCTCAAACCGGCCCTGCCGAACTTCCGGGTAGACACGCCGGACCTCCATGTTGTACTCCTGGCCGGCGATGGGCAGCGTCACGGCGGTCTGTCCCGGATGGACCCGGCTGATGTGGAATTCATCGACCTGTGCCCGCACCATGACGCCATTGAGCAGGTCAAGCTGCCCGAACCGATACCCACTGTTCACTATTTCCCCACGTTCGGCGTTGAGCTGCGACAGGCGCCCGGCGACGGGAGCCCGGATGGTCAGGTTCTCCAGGCGTTCATTGATGACCTGGAAATTGCGGTCCATCCGGTCTACGGAGGCGGCCATCTGTTCAAGTTGTTGTGCCTGGCGCAGTGAGTCGGTGGCGTAGGACCGGATGGTCAGATCGCGTCGACGCTGCTGGTACTCATACTCGTCCTTGATGCGCAGGAATTCCTGTTCGGAAATAAGAGATTTCCCGTGCAGTTGTTCGGCACGTTCATACTCTCGACGGAGCCGGAGTATGTTGTATTCCATGTCAACGAGCTGCTGGCGTGTACTCAGATTGCTCTGTTCCACCTGGAATCGGGTCTGCTCGAGGCGGTTTATCTGTTCAATCCGCTGGGCTTCCGTATTGAGCAGGCTGAGCTGCAATGAACTGTTGGACAGGCGCAGGATGGGATCGCCCTCTTCCAGGATGGCACCTTCCTGGACGAAGATCTCTTCTACACGTCCACCTTCGACAGCATCCAGAAAAAACCAGTTCTTTGGCAGCACATTGCCGGTGATCGGAATATTCTCTTGGAAGGGTGCGCGCTGCACTTCACTGATGGTCACGCGGTCTGCAGAGATATTCAGGCTGCGCCCGCCGCCCGTTGTCGAAATTCCCCAGGCAATGAGTGCCACGAAGAGTACACCACCTGCTGCGTAAAACATGCGTTCGCGCGTCCAGAACCGTTTGGCAATTTTCCGGTCCATACCCTGGCCGCCGCCCATGCTGCCACTGCCTTTGCTGGATGCGGATGGGCCCAGGATTTTGGCTACATCTGATGAAGAGCGCTTTGGGGGGGCGGTTTTTTTTGTATCTGGATTCATGCGGGCAAATGATTGCAAGGGTCGTGCCATACCTTCCCGGACCCTGCTGCAAAGGTCAAGGTGTCCGCTTGTGGAACACCCGGTGTCCGATACCGGACACCCCGACGTGCGAAGTGTCCGGTATTGGTACATTGCTGTAAACAGGTACGGTTGTTGGACATCGGGTCAATGGAATTGGTTGGCCTCACTACACGAATAACCCATCTCATTGTTACATCATGCGGGGTCTTATGGAGCCGACTCTTGGTCGGATACTGATTGTGGATGACGACGTGGACGTACTGCAGGCGGCACGGCTCCTGCTTCGACGACACGCCGAACATGTTCGAACAATCAAGCGTCCTGAAGAAATTCCGGAGCTGCTCTCCGAGGAAACATTCGACCTGGTTCTGCTCGATATGAATTTCACGCGGGACGTGTCGAGCGGACGGGAGGGGTTTTTTTGGTTGGAGCGCATCCTGGATATCGACCCCAGTGCCGTCGTGGTCATGATTACGGCTTTTGGTGGCGTGGAGACGGCCGTTCAGGCCATCAAGGCAGGGGCAACCGATTTCGTGCTCAAGCCGTGGCAGAACGAAAAGCTGGTGGCTACACTGTCGAGTGCGCAGAAACTGCGCGTGGCGCGAAGCGAAGCGGAAGCTCTTCGCCACCGGTCGCGGACCCTGTCGAGCGATCTGAGCCAGCCTTACCGGGAGTTTGTTGGTCAGTCCGAGCCCATGAACCGTGTTTTTGAGCAGATTGAGAAGGTGGCCCGCACCGACGCCAACGTGCTCATCCTCGGCGAGAACGGAACCGGTAAGGAACTCGTAGCGCGCGCGTTGCACCGTCAATCGGGCCGCGCAGAGAATGTATTCGTGAGCGTGGACATGGGTGCCGTCTCGGAAACACTCTTCGAAAGCGAGTTGTTCGGTCATCGGCGGGGGGCGTTCACCGATGCGCGGGAGGACCGTGTGGGTCGTTTCGAGGTCGCCTCTGGCGGCACGCTCTTCCTGGATGAGATCGGCAATCTGTCGTCGCCGCTGCAGGCCAAGCTGCTGACCGTGCTGCAGCAACGCCATATTGTGCGGCTCGGTGAAAACCGACCCATACCCATCGACGTGCGGTTGATCTGCGCAACGAATCGTCCGATCAGGGGCATGGTTGCCGCAGGTACGTTCCGGCAGGACCTGCTTTACCGTATAAACACGGTCGAAATCCATCTACCACCGCTGCGCGAACGCCTGGAGGACATCGGCCCGCTGGCTGAGCACTTCCTGGGGCTCTTCCGCCGGAAATACAACCGGAACGTAGTTGGCATTTCCAGGGAAGCGTTGGACAGGCTGCATCTGTACCACTGGCCGGGCAATGTGCGGGAACTCGAACACATGGTGGAGCGGGCTGTCATCATGACTGACAGCAACCAACTGCAGGCCGGCGACTTTTTCTTCGCATCGGGGCACGATGACCGGGCGTCTACGGCCGGTGCCATGCCCCTGGACTCGTTCAACCTGGAGGACGTTGAAAAGACGGTCATCCGCAAGGCCATCGACCGGCACGGCGGCAACATTTCCAAAGCCGCCTCGGAGCTGGGTCTGACACGTGCCTCGCTGTACCGCCGAATGGAAAAGTACGGTATCTGATCTTGCGGCATTTCCGGATCCAGATCACGCTCCGCATCCTGCTCACTGCGGCGACCATCACGGGTGGCGTGGCCCTGTACCTGTGGGGTGGATCGGTGTTGGCGGCCCTGCTTCTCACCGGAGTCGTGGCGGCACAGACAGCGTCCCTCATCCGGTATACCGACCGGACAAACCGGGACGTGGCCCGCTTCCTGATGAGCATCCGTTACTCGGATTTTTCTCAGGCCTTTTCGGCGTCCGGAAGGGGAAGCAGCTTTGCAGAACTTGCGGGCGCACTCAACAGCGTGATGGACGATTTTCGGGCGGCACGTTCCAATACCGAAGAACACTATCGCTATCTGCAGACCGTCATGCAGCACGTGGGGACCGGGCTCATAACCTATACCGCTCGCGGGGACGTGGAACTGATCAATACCGCGGCAAAACGCCTGCTGCGTGTCGGTTACCTGAAGCACATCAGTGGACTGTCTGAATTCAGTCCGGAACTGGTGCGCACCCTCGAATCCATGGGGACTGGGGGTAAAAGAATCGTGAAGGTGATCCTGGGAGATGACCTGCTGGAACTCGTGGTCTACGGCACCACGTTTCGAATGAAGGAGGAGACGTACACGCTCGTATCCATCCAGGATATCCAGACGGAACTGGAGGAAAAGGAAATCGAGGCCTGGCAGAAGCTGACGCGCGTACTGACGCATGAAATCATGAACTCGATCACGCCCATTTCATCGCTCGCCGAAACCGTCCATGGTCTGGTGGAAGACGAGATGGACAGGACCGGGCATGATCTGCGGGGAGATACGAGGCTCGGCGACATCCGGGACGCGGTGGAAACGATTGAACGGCGAAGTCACAGTCTGATTCGATTCGTGCAGGCGTACCGAAGTCTGACGCGTATACCGCGGCCCGATTTGACGATCTTCCAGGTAGCGGACCTGCTGGCCGATATGGAGCGCCTGTTCCGCGCCGAATTGACGGGGCGCAATATCCGGCTGGATGTGACCTGTGAACCGGCCTCACTCGACCTTACTGCCGACCGGGAACAGGTGGAGCAGATACTCATCAACCTGATCCGAAACAGCGTGCAGTCGCTCTCGGACGCAGGGGGTGGGACGATTGTGGTGCGTGCGCGGCTCGGAGAGCGGGGGCGTCCGGTACTTCAGGTGGTGGACGATGGGCCGGGCATTGAGCCAGAAGCACTCGACAAGATTTTCATTCCGTTTTTCACGACCCGCAAGGACGGTTCAGGCATCGGAATGAGCCTCGCCCGGCAGATCATGCGCCAGCACGGGGGTGTAATCGGGGTGGTTTCGAAGCCGGGAGCCCGCACAATTGTTACCTTGCGCTTTTGAAAGCAGTCCGCCCAGTCCATGGCCCGTATAGTCCATACCGGTGATACATCCTCCAAGCGGCGCAATGCCCATATCCGTTCGTCGGCGGAAGTCATACGCCTGCTCGCTGAGCGGCAGGGTTTTGATGAGGAAGCCAGAGACATGGTGGCCTTCCTCGTTTTCAGTCTTCGCGGCATATATGAAACGATCGACGAGAGCGCGCGCGCCTGGGACGACAGGAACTACTGGAAAAAATCGGAAGCATTGCGGCACAAGTGGAGTTGGTCGCGCCGTTCGGCGTCGGAATTGGAGGAATTGGTATGCGCTGGCAAGTGGGCCCTCATACCTCCTCTGCTTATTGGCTTGATACCCCGCTTTGCGGATGTTACCATATCCTCCATAACACGGGGTCCCGACTGGTGGGTTGGTGCCCACCGCGCACTCCTGAGACAACACGCATCGTGATCAAGGACAAGATATCGCTGGCCACCGGGGTCCTGCTCGTTTCTCCCCCCATGCAATGGGATCCAAACTTCCGCCGCTCGGTCGTGCTTTTGTGTGAGCATTCCGGCGCGGGCAGCTTCGGCCTGATCCTGAACCGGTCGCTGACCGTGTCGCTGGATCAGCTGTTTGATGACCTCACGGCATTCCCGGAGGAGGTCGGATGGGGCGGCCCGGTGCAGCCTGAAACACTACATTTTGTGCACAGGGAGGCAGACATCATTCCCGATTCCATTGAAATCCGGGACGGTGTCCACTGGGGAGGCGACTTCGACGTGGTACGGGAGCACCTGGCAGCGGGCATCGTGGATCCTGACAATATCCGCTTCTTCCTCGGATATGCCGGGTGGTCCGCCGGGCAGTTGCAGGACGAGGTGGACCGGGGCGGCTGGATCATGGCCCATTCGTCAGAAGACCTGGTCTTTGACGTGGCAGAAGAGGATCTCTGGCGGCAGGTACTTAGGGATATGGGTGGTGCGTACGCCATTCTGGCCAATGCACCCGATCATCCGAGTCTGAATTAGGGCGTGTTAACACTACGCCTGAACCCGCTGACGGAGGCCAATATGGTGTCCGCCAAGGCGGACGAACCGAAGTGTAGCAGCGTTATTCGAG
>PCUY01000033.1:0-776 GCA_002787815.1 Bacteroidetes bacterium CG12_big_fil_rev_8_21_14_0_65_60_17
AGGCCCCCTCGTTTGCCGAGGTCATGCCAGAGCTCGAGAACACCTTCGATTCAATCCTCGACCGTCGACAACAGTGGGATTACTGATGACTCGATTCTCGCTTCAATTCCGAATGGGCCACAGCACGCCAAAGCGCACCTGTTGTTCGGGAAGCGGGTAATCAGGCACGATAAGGTTTCCGCGGATGATGTTCGTGCCGGAAAGGACGTTTTCGTACGCCAGGAAGAGCGTTGCGCCGCGCACGCCTCCTTCGGCCACGAAGTCCAGGACGGTCGATGCCGGCACGTCGCGGTCTGCGCCCGTACGCGGCAGGAGCAGACCGGTGGATGTATGCAGCCCCCGCCCTCCGAACGCCTCCCATGTGCGGACGCGAACGAACGCATCGAGATCCAGATCGCCCAGGAAGAGCAGGGTCCTCAGGCCCGCGCGGCCGGAGAGGCTGACACGGGGCAGCGCACGTTCCCACGCGCGGGCCGCACTGTCCTTTGCATCGGCCTGTTGCCAGACCGGATTGACCCATGCATAGACGCCGCGCCTGGCGCGCATCCGGTATCCCAGGACGAAGGATATTCCGGTAGATACGCCGCCCTCCGTCAGCACAACCCCTTCTGCCCGTCGGCGATCGTCCGGTAGCGGGGCGCGCAGCCAGAGCTGGTCGGAGTGCGTGAGCCAGGGGGCGGCCGCGAGCGACCACACGCCGCGGGTTTCAGTCCACGTCGCGCTGAGGGTGAGGATGCGGGGCGGGCGGCCGGACAGCGCCTCGAGTGGGGACAGAA
>PCUY01000033.1:812-18683 GCA_002787815.1 Bacteroidetes bacterium CG12_big_fil_rev_8_21_14_0_65_60_17
GCAGGCGCCAGGGGTTGCCACCTGAGTTCGGCTGTCCGGCCGCCCGCCCCAACGCGGACACCGACAACCGGATGCCAGGACGAGGTGATCGAGCCCTGTCCACCGGTCCGGGTGAGGCCGGCCGAAATGGCGACAGGCAGGCCGCGGGCCACGCCGCGCGCGCCGCCTTCCAGTTCCAGGTGGCCAAGGCCGTCTGTCGTCCAGAAGGAGGCGCGCGCGAACAGGGAATCGACGCGCCCGCCGGATGGCCCGCCCGGCAGGCGCTGACCAGCCTCCAGCATGCCGCCCGTGCGCGCATCGCGAAACCGGGCGTTGTCGGGCGCGGAAGCACCGGCCGCGAGATCCCCGAACGTCGAGGTCTGCCACGTGCGGAATACCATCGCCCGCACGGCGCGCTCGTCGCCCAGAAGCCCTCCACGGACCATGAGATCGTTGCGCAGCATCTGCCGCTCGTCACGCTCGTTGCGCACGGTCGCGCCGAGACGCTGGAAAATGGATTCGTACTCCGATGTGAACGGCTCAACGCCGCCATGCGCCCCCACGCGGTGCCGCGTGTTGATATCCATCAGTTCGACGAATTTCCGATCGTTTTCGATGGCAATGCGGCCAATGACCTGGCGCGCGCGGCGAAGTCGGCTGCCGTCGAATTCGCCGCGCGCGCCACCCCCCGTATACCCGAAGAGTGTGTGCAGCCGGTACAATCCACTGCAGTCAGGAGGGGCAGAGCGATCGGATGCGCTGCCAGACGCGCCGCCTGCACCCGCATCGCCTCGACCGCTCTCCCCCCGCACCCGGTTCTGCGCGTGCACCACCTGCACGTCCTGCCAGGCATTGCCTGCCGCCTGGTAGCGCATGAGCGTCAGCGGAAACGGATCCCGAAAGGCCCGTGGCTCCAGTCGCGTCCCGTGCGTGCCTTTCGTAATGCCCCCGATCATGATTTCAGGCGTCATTTCGTAGAGCGGTCGGCCCGTCAACAGGTCGGTAAACGGCAGGCCGCCAAAACGGAGATCCATCCGCTCCGGCTCCGCGCCATAGCGTGAAATGGCATCGGGCCAGCCCGCCGCGCCGAATGTGTACTCGAACGTCCCCGGCGCGTGCGAAAGAAACGCCGAAAGATCCGGGTTCCAGGCATCGACCGGGAGCTGGACCGCGATCGAATCGACCAAGTCGGCCGACCCTGTCGAATCCACCAAACTGACGCTGACACGTTCACCCGGTGCAGACTGGGCGCCAGCGTCCGAAACCACCGCCCAGCCGAGCATCCACCAGACAAAACAAGCGGCCAGGAAGCCGCTCCAGGAGGCCTGGAAGGGGACTGCGCCGTGCCCGCTCATTCCGGAAAGAGCCCAAAGAGGCGCGACTCAATGCGGTTTACCATTTCCTGCTGGTGATCCTCAACATTCACGAAATCGAGCTCGTCCACATCGATGATGATCTTGTTGCCGAGGTCATACCGCGCCACCCAGTCCTCGTAGTGCTTGTTGAGCCGCTGCAGGTACTCGATCCGGATGGTTGATTCAAATTCCCGGCCCCGCGACTGGATGTGCTCGACGAGCGTTGGTACGCCCGCGCGCAGGTACACGAGCAGATCGGGGGGGCGGAGGTAGGACGTCATGATCTCAAACAGCGCTACGTAATTTTCGTAGTCGCGAGCCGGCATGAAGCCCATTTCGTAGAGGTTGCGGGCGAAAATCTCGGCATCCTCGTAGATGGACCGGTCCTGGACCACGCTGTGGGCCGCCTGCTCAATGCGCCGCTGGTGCTCGAACCGGCTCGACAGGAAGAACACCTGCAGGTTGAACGACCAGCGCTGCATGTCGTCGTAGAAATCCGACAGGTAGGGGTTGTCGTCGACCCGCTCGTAGAACGCCTCCCACTTGAAATAGTCCGACAGGACGCGCGTCAGCGAGCTCTTGCCTGCGCCGATGTTGCCGGCAATGGCGACGTATTTCTTTCCGTGCTGGGACATTGCGTCAAGGTACGGCAAGCAGGCCGCCCGGATCAACGCGCCTTCGTATCTTCCGGCCTTTCCAGGAATGCTTCCAAGACGACGACCGGCCCTCGCGCCCGAACGAATGCCCCAACGCCCGAATCCCGCCAAGCGCGGAACCTACAATCCTGCCGACATCGAATCCCGCTGGTACGCCTTCTGGGAGGAACGCGACCTGTTCCGTACCGATGCCCACTCCGACAAAGAGCCGCACGTGATTGTCATGCCGCCGCCGAACGTGACCGGCCGGCTGCACATGGGCCACGCGCTGCAGGACACAGTGCAGGATGCGCTCACGCGCATCCGCCGCATGCAGGGCATGGAAGCGCTCTGGGTGCCCGGCATGGACCACGCCGGCATTGCCACGCAGAACGTGGTCGAAAAGGCGCTCAAGAAAGAAGAGGGCAAAAACCGGCATGACCTCGGCCGGGACGCGTTTCTGAAAAAGGTCTGGGACTGGGTCGACGAATACGGCGGGATCATCCTCGACCAGAAGCGGCGCCTCGGCGACTCCTGCGATTGGTCGAAGGAGCGTTTCACGATGGATGACGGCTTTTCGCGCGCGGTGCAGGAGGTTTTCGTGCGCCTCTACAATGAAGGACTGATATACCGCGGCGAGTACCTCATAAACTGGTGCCCCGTCGACATGACAGCGCTCAGCGACGAGGAAGTCGACAATGTGGAGCGCAACGGGCATCTCTGGTACGTCCGGTATGACCTGGTAGATGCGGAGGGGAGCGTCACCGTGGCCACGACGCGCCCGGAGACCATGCTCGGCGACACGGCGATCGCCGTACATCCGGAAGATGAGCGCTACGCGGGACTCGTCGGCAAGCGCGTGCGCCTGCCGCTCACGAACCGCACCATTCCCATCATCGCCGACGAATACGTGAAGAGTGATTTCGGGGCCGGGGCGCTCAAAATCACGCCGGGGCACGACAAGAACGACTTCGAGATTGGCCAGCGGCACGGGCTCGAGGTGATTGGCGTGATCGGGCCGGACGGCCGCATGAACGAGCTCGCCGGGGCGTACGAGGGCATGGACCGGTTCGATGCCCGAGAGCGCATGGTCGAGGACCTCGAGGCGGCGGGCGTGCTCGAGCGCGTCGAGGACTACCGCGCCACGGTGCCGGTATCGAGCCGCTCGAAAGCCATCATTGAGCCGCTCATTTCGCGGCAGTGGTTCGTGCGCATGGAGCCGCTCGCGAAACCGGCGCTCGAAGCCGTGCGCGACGGCCGCATCCGCTTTCACCCGAAGCGGTGGGAGAACGAATATTTCCGCTGGCTCGAAAATATCCGCGACTGGACCATTTCGCGGCAGCTCTGGTGGGGTCACCGCATCCCGGTCTGGTACCATGTGGATGCGGACGGCGAGGTGGATGAGTCGCGCGACTTCGTGGTGTCCATTGAGCAGCCCGAGCCCGGCATGGTGCAGGACCAGGACGTGCTTGACACGTGGTTCTCGTCCTGGCTCTGGCCGTTTGCCACACTCGGATGGCCGGACAAGACCGACGACCTGGCCAAATTCCATCCGGGCTCCGTGCTCGTGTCGGGGTACGACATCCTGTTCTTCTGGATAGCCCGCATGATCATGGCGGGCATGCACTTTACCGGTGAGGTGCCGTTCCGGGACATTTTCATCACGGGGATGATCAAGGACAAGCAGGGCCGCTGGATGTCCAAGAGTCTCGGCAACGGAATCGATCCGCTCGACATGATTGAGCAGTACGGGGCCGATGCCGTCCGTTTCAGTCTGACGGTGCTCTGCGCGCAGGGACAGGATATCAAACTGGACCCCACGAAGTTCGAGATGGGGCGCAATTTCGCGACCAAGATCTGGAATGCGTTCAACGTGTTCGGTCAGTTCATGGAGCCGGGCGTGTCCTACGAGCGCAAGCGCTCGTTTGACAAGCTGGATCTGGTGGAGCGATGGATGCTCACGCGGCTCGCCGAGACGATCGAGGGCGTGGAGGCCGATCTGGAACGCTACCGCCTCAACGAAGCGGCCATGCGCGTCTACTCCCTGTTCTGGAGCGATTACTGCGATTGGTACCTGGAGCTCATCAAACCGGTATATGGCAATGTCATGGAAGAAGACCGGATTGCGCTGGCGCTCGAAGTCTACGAGACCATGCTCCAACTGCTGCATCCGTTCATGCCGTTCATCACGGAAGAACTCTGGGTGCACGTGCGCCCACGCGGCGAAGGGGACGTGTGCATGACGAGCACATGGCCGGCGGCCAGCATGGAGGAGCGCGATGCGGAAGGCGCAGCGCACTTTTCCACCATGCAGGAGCTGATCTCCGGCATCCGCAACATCCGGGCCCAGTACAATGTGCCGCCTTCCCAGGAAATCACGGCGACGCTCTCGGTGGAAGAGGGCCTGGTAGCGCCCATTGCGGAGCACAGGAACTACTTCGAGCGCCTGGCGCGCGTGGGCACGCTCGATGTCGGCGTCGGGCGTGAGCGCCCGAAAGCGTCGGCCTCGGTCGTTGTGGGGCGGAACCAGGTCTTTGTGCCTCTGGCGGGCATGATCGATCTGGATGTCGAGCGGGAGCGCCTCGAAAAGGAAATTTCCTCGAAGGAGGGTTTCCTGAAGGGCGTCGAGAAAAAGCTCTTGAACGAACAGTTTGTGGCGCGCGCGCCGGACGACGTCGTGGCCCGCGAGCGGGCCAAAGCGTCCGACGCGCGCGCCGAAATATCCCGCCTGAAGACGTCGCTCGCCGAGCTGGAATAAGGTTCGGAGCATGACTATGCAGTAGGGACGGATTTTTACCTTTTTTTGTACCGGGGGGGTATTGTGGGTCAGCGATTACAATCAGGAGAAGTAATACCATGAGAATACTGTATGGCATGTGCACACTCGCCCCGATGGCGTTATTTATGCTGTCTACTATCGAAATCGATGAAGCTGAAGCAAGGCCGACCTACGTTTTCTTCGTCACTGAAGACACGGATTGTCCAGGGGGCGCAGAGGGTTGGTGTGCGGAAAATCCATGGTTTACAGACTGTGGAGACGTATCAGGATTGCCGTCCGGGGGAGGATCGACCGGATGTATGGTCGGCTGATCAAGACGCTGGAGGAGGGAGGCGGAATATGGAGTTCGCCTCCCTCCGTCGATCCACAAATGAATACCTGAGGCCGGTGTCATGAGAATACCGATGTTGTCAATTCTTCTTTTGTGCGCTCATTTGATGGTAGCATGTTCGTCCGATGGACAAGCATCTCGTGAGTCGCGACAGTCATCCCCTGATGGTGTAGTAGGTGCTGACTACGCTTCTGGTATGGATAAATTGCCGAAAAATCTTCGTGCGGCTCTTGTCCCTTTGTCTGATTCAACTTTTATAACAGAGAATCCATCGCTGAAAAGCGTACTTCATCCAGTTGGGCGACTGAAAATTACAGCTGAAGCGGCGGGGAGTATTCGCTCTGGAGATATTTATCATGACGGATCTGTTTTACTTGTCGACTATCGAAAGGATGTTTTTATTCTTGATTCTCACGGCGGGTTCAAGCGAAAGCTTTCGTTTGAACAGTGCGATCCCGGATACAGCTGGGGCCCGATCCGGGCTCGATTCTTTCCTGATGGGAAAATTCTCGTTGTGAGTAATACGCTGCCCGCTGCACTCATTTTTGATAACACTGGCGAATGCTCCAGGACGTTGGATCTCGGAACTATGCTGCCGATTGATGCCAGTCCGGTATCGAATGAACTCGTAGCAGTAGTTTACGGGACACCAGAAGCCATCCTTACGAGCGTCGTGGGTCTTTCGGGTGAGTCAACTGTTATTGGAACGTATACCGAGCAGGTAGATTTCTTGTTCAGGGCCAGGCCTACATCCAGCGTGGTCGCGATCGATGATAACACACTTATGTGGACTCTCTACACCCGGCATGGTGTGTATGTCTCTGATCTCGATGGAAACGATCCGAAGTTTGCTGACCTGGGCCATTCCGGTTACAAACTGTACGACACACTGGATTTGAATTCAGGTTCCAATGGTGTTCAGGATGCTATCTTCAGTGTTACATCCTCGAGTACGTTATTGTCAGGCATAAGCAGGTTGGATAGCAGGAGGATCGTAGTATTTTATCGGCATGGATTCGAATCATTCAGCGAGTCAAATCGGTCAATGTCTCTTGACATAATTACGGCGGATGGATCCAGGCTGAATTCTTTTCCAATTTATTATCGTGGCTATCGATCAGGCTGGTTGGGAGCTTACGGCGGCCACTTGATCAGAATTCGATATGACGAGGAAGAGTCAAGTCTTGAGTTCTATGCTGTGTCCGACGTATGATGTAGTCGTTTACGGAGGTCGTGCGAGGCGTTGACTTGCGATGTCCCCCTCGACGAGTTGATGCGGATGCCCGCAACCTTAATCTTACGTTGAACATTCTCGGCATATCGTGCTGGTACCATGACTCGGCGGCGTGTCTGCTGCGGGACGGGCATATCGTGGCGGCGGCGCAGGAAGAGCGCTTTACGCGCAAGAAGCATGATGCGGCCTTCCCGGCGCATGCCATACGGTATTGCCTCGAGGAAGCGGGGATTGAGACGGCGGACCTCGATGGCGTGGCATTCTATGACAAGCCGTTCCTGAAATTCGAGCGCCTGCTGGAAACGTATGTGTCCTACGCGCCCCGCGGTTTTCCATCGTTCCTCAAGGCCATGCCGCTCTGGCTGAAACAAAAACTCTGGATTCCGGACCTCATTCGGCGCGAACTCGGATATGAGGGGCCCATCTACTACCCGGAGCACCATGAGAGCCACGCGGCGAGCGCTTTTTTTCCGTCACCGTTCAGTGAGGCCGCCTTTTTGACCATTGACGGGGTCGGAGAGTGGGCCACGACCAGTTGGGGTACGGCGCGGCGGGCAGGCTCCGGTGGGCCAGCCGCGCTCGACATCCTTGCCGAGCAGCACTTTCCGCACTCGCTTGGGCTTCTCTACAGCGCATTCACATATTTCTGCGGATTCAAGGTCAACTCCGGCGAGTACAAGCTCATGGGACTCGCCCCCTACGGCGAGCCGCGCTATGTGGATCGCATCAGGGAGCATCTGGTAGATGCGAAGCCCGACGGCAGTTTCCGCCTGAAGATGGATGCATTCACGTTTGCGCACGGTCTCACGATGACCGGACGCCGGTTTGAGGAGCTTTTTGACGGCAGGCGACGCGCCCCCGAGTCGCCCCTCACGCAGCGCGAAAAGGATCTGGCGCGCTCGGTGCAGGAGGTGACCGAAGAGATCGTGCTGGCCATGGCGCATCATGTGCACGAGGAAACGGGCATGGAAAACCTCTGCATGGCGGGTGGCGTGGCGCTCAACTGCGTGGCGAACGGACGGCTCGTGCGCGAGGGGCCGTTCAAAAACGTCTGGATCCAACCGGCGGCGGGCGATGCGGGCGGCGCGCTCGGCGCGGCGCTTGCCGTGTGGCACCTGGCGCTCGGCAGGGGGGCATCCGATGCAGCGGTCCGCGCTGCCGCACCGCCCAAGCCATCCCGCGATCTTATGCAAGCAGCCCGGCTGGGTCCGTCGTTCACCCGGTCGGACATTCGGCGGGCGCTCAAGGAGGCCGGAATTCCGGAAGAAGCCGTGACCGTCGCATCTCTCGAACAGGTTATGGCCCGGACGGCCGCGCTTCTTGCCAGCAGCAAAGTGGTGGGGTGGTTCCAGGGGCGCATGGAATTTGGACCGCGGGCGCTCGGGGGGCGGTCCATTCTGGCCGATCCGCGGGGCGCGGAGGTGCAGCGCACGGTAAACCTGAAAATCAAGTTCCGCGAGAGCTTCCGGCCGTTTGCGCCGAGCGTGCTTGCCGAACGTGCGGACGACTGGTTTGAGCTTGGGCGCGAGGTGAGCCCGTACATGCTGCTCGTGGCGCAGGTCCGGGAGGAGAGCGGGGTCGGCGGCACAGGCCGTGCGGGCGGCACGGGCGGAAACAATCGGATTCCCGCGGTCACCCATGTCGACGGATCGGCGCGCATCCAGACCGTGTCGCGTGAAGCGGATCCCGTTTTTCATGCCCTGCTAAGCGATTTCGAGCGCCTAACAGGCTGTCCGGTCCTGGTCAACACGAGTTTCAATGTCCGCGGAGAACCCATTGTCTGCACGCCTGCCGATGCCATCCGGTGCTTCCTCGATACGCACATGGACGTGCTCGTCATGGAGGACGTGCTCGTCGAAAAGCGCCTCATACCGGGAGCGGAGAAGGACATCAAGACGGCGGAAGCCATTGCGGCGAAGTATGGTCTTGACTGATGCAGCCTGCCGCGGCACGACGCCCGGGGTGCCCCTGGCCAGGCTGCTTGTCGTCCTCCTGGTGGCACTCGCCTCCGGATGCACCTCCGAGCCGGAGGGCCCCCGCGTCGCGGTGCACGACGTGGCCTACCGCGAACTGCCAGGCGGTGCCCGAATTCTGACCGGGCGGGTCGAAAACCTCTCGGATCGGCACATCCCCGTCGTGCAGGTACAGGTATCGCTGTTTGACGAACGCAATTTCCTGAGTGGATCGGTTGGTATCCTTGTACACGATATCCCGGCTGACTCTTCGCGCTTGTTCCGCGAACCGGTCCGCCACGAAGCGGACATCCGCAGTGCGCGCGTGCGGTCGGTGCTCGTGCCGTGAGTCCGACAGCGCGGACGCAATTTTTCCGTACGTAACGCAAAAAACAAAAAAGCGTGCGTAATAGCAGGTGTGGAGTCACGCCTTCTCATACCGCCCGAACAGCGCATGGAGGAATCGTTCCGGATTCCGATCGTTGCCACACTCGTCTTCATTTTGACGATGGTAGCGGTATTTTACCTTGGCAGACAGGTTTCCGGCTATTATCAGCCCGTTTTTGAAGGGGGCGGCGTGGCATTCGAAGAGCGCGCGTGATATGTTTGGGGTGAACTGGACCCCAAGCAACATGATTACGCGAAGAAACTTCCTTGGCCGCACAGGCCGCGTGGCATCGGCCGGCATGGCCGTCGCATCTCTCCATCCCCATAAGTTTCCCGAGCTGCTCGATCGGCTTGCGACTTGGAGTGGGACGCCCCGTGAAATTGCGCGGGATGAGTCGTTCTGGCGCGAGGTACAGCAGGCGTTCACGGTCGATCGCTCGCTCGTGAACCTGAACAACGGCGGCGTGAGTCCGGCCCCGGCGAGCGTGCAGGAAGCCATGAAGCGGCACCTGGATTATTCGAACGAGGCGCCGACCTATACCATGTGGCAAATTCTGCAGCCGCAGAAGGAAGCCGTCAGGCAGCGGCTGGCGCGGGAGTTCGGTGCGGACAGCGAGGAGATTGCCATTGTGCGCAATGCCTCCGAGGGACTGCAGATCTGTCAACTCGGCATTGATCTCCAGCCGGGCGATGAGGTGCTCACCACGACGCACGACTACGGCCGCATGATTACGACCTTCAAGCAGCGCGAACGGCGCGATGGAGTGGTGCTCAAGCAGTTTCCGCTGCCCATTCCGGCCGAGGACGACGACGAGGTGGTGCGGCTTTTCGAGGAGAATATTACGCCGCGCACGAAGGTCATCCTGATGTGCCACATCGTGAACATCACGGGGCAGATCCTGCCCGTCAAGCGCGTTGTGCACATGGCGCGTGAGCGGGGTATCCCTGTTATTGTGGACGGGGCGCATTCGTTCGCCCACTGGGATTTCAAGCACGAGGACATGGACTGCGACTACTACGCGACAAGTCTCCATAAATGGCTGCTCGCGCCGCACGGCACGGGTATGCTCTACGTGCGCAAGAACAAAATCAAGGACCTCTGGCCCATGATGGCCGCGCCCGAATCGAAGGACGAAGACATTCGCAAGTTCGAGGAAATAGGAACGCATCCGCTGGCGAACTTCATTGCCATTGGCGATGCACTCACGTTCCACCAGGGCATCGGTGCCAAGCGGAAGGAGGAGCGGCTCCGCTACCTGAAGGACACCTGGGCCGAGCGGCTTCTCGAGCATGACCGCGTCCGGCTGCACACGTCGCTGAGGCCGGAATACTCGTGCTGTATTGGTACGGTCGAGATCACGGGCATCGATACGTCGGCCGTGGGCCGCTACCTCTGGGGCGAGCACCGGATTATTGCCACGCCCATCAAGCACGCCGAGTTTGAAGGCCTCCGCGTCACGGCCAACGTCTACACGACGATGGAGGAAATTGACCGGTTTGTGGATGCCATGCTCCAAATTGCCGATCACGGAATGCCCTCGAAATACGCGTGACGAGCAAGCGGGGAGATGCGTCCTCCTCCGATGTGATCATCGTTGGCGGAGGACTGGTGGGCCTTGCGACGGCCCGCGCGTTGCAATCCGTACGCGGCATTGGGCAGATCACGGTTCTGGAAAAGGAACCGATTGTCGGCGCGCACCAATCGGGGCGTAACAGCGGTGTGCTTCACAGCGGCGTGTACTACAGGCCGGGTTCGTTGAAAGCGGAGCTCTGCCGCGAGGGTCGGTCGGAGATGGTGGCCTACGCTGCCGAGCATGGGATTCCGTTTGAAATCTGCGGCAAGGTGATCGTGGCCACGTCAACGGATGAGTGTGAGCGTCTTCACGCGATTGCCGACCGGGCCCGGGAGAACGGCGTACGGGCTGAACTGGTAGGGCCCCGACGGCTGCGCGACCTGGAGCCCGCGGCCGACGGGGTGGAAGGGCTGCACGTGCCCGACGCGGGTATAATTGATTTTCCGGCAATCTGCCGCGCCCTGGCAGAAGAACTTGCGGGCGCCGGTCACCAAGTGGTGACCGGCGCCCGCGTCACTGCCATTGACCGCCGCGGCAGCGAAACGGTCGTGGTAGCGGAGGGGGCGTCCGCGGCAGGCGGTACAGCGCACGAAACCCGGACCTACCGGGCGCCCTTGCTCGTGTCGTGCGCAGGCCTCTATGCCGATCGGCTGGCGCGCCTCGCGGGCCTGGACCCTGGCATGCAGGTCGTGCCCTTTCGCGGCGTGTACTACGAACTCACACCAAATGCCCGGCGCTATTGCCGCAACCTAATCTACCCGGTGCCCGATCCTGCGTACCCCTTCCTGGGTGTGCATTTCACGCGCATGACAGATGGGCGCGTCGAAGTGGGACCCAATGCGGTGCTGGCGACCGCGCGGGAAGGGTATGACCTGGGCACGTGGAGCGCCCGGGATCTGGTCGAGGTCGTCAGATGGCCCGGATTCCGTGCTCTCAGCCGCCGTCACTGGCGCAAGGGGGCATACGAAACCGGTCTGACGCTTTCGAAGCGCCGTTACGTGCAGGCTGTGCGCAAACTGGTGCCGGACATTGACAGACAGGATCTTGTACCCTGCCGATCGGGTATCCGTGCGCAGGCGCTCGATACCGACGGCAACATGGTCGATGATTTCGTTATCCTCGAAACCGATGGGCAGATCCACGTCTGTAACGCGCCATCGCCGGCGGCAACAGCCAGTCTGGCTATTGGCCTCCACATTGCCAATCGCGTAGCTTCGCACGTTTGATATGCGCCACCAAACTCCCGAACTTCTTTAACCCCAATAAAACGACGCCGCTGAACCCATGGCCTGGATTGAAACCATTCACGAGACCGACGCCGATGGCGAACTGAAAGAAATCTACGACGAAATCATGGGGGCGCGCGGCAAGATGTCGAACATCATGCGTGTGCACAGCCTGAATCCGGAAGCCATGAAACGGCACATGGATTTCTATCTGACCATCATGTTCGGCCGCTCCGGACTGCGCCGCGCGGAGCGCGAGTTGATTGGGACGGTGGTCTCGGTAGCAAACGCATGCCCGTACTGCAAGCATCACCATGCGGAGGCGCTGAATTTCTACTGGAAGGACGACGACCGCATTGCGCGGCTGTTGGAGAATTACCGCTCGGCCGACCTCTCGCCACGCGAATTGGCACTTGCCGGCTTCTGCGACGACCTGACCCGCAATCCGGGTGCTGCCAGCGAGGAGAAGACGGCCGCCCTACGCGAGCACGGGCTCTCCGACAAGGACATTCTGGATGCGACGCTCATCACGGGCTACTTCAACTTCGTGAACCGCGTGGCACTCGGGCTTGGCGTCGAGTTCAGCCAAGAAGAAATGCAGGGTTTCAACTATTGAAAAAGGGGCGGGGCGCCCCCGGCGGAACCTACTCGCCCGATCCCTTCGCATCCATACTCATGGGACCTGCGCCGAAATAGGAAATCAATAGCGCTGCGCCGCCCATGGACATGTCCTTCATCATCATCATCATGGCAATCTGGTCCGCACCGGCGTTGGGAGCGTGTACCAGGAGTGCTGTCGGGATGAGAAACGCGGCCAGGATCAGTCCGCCCATTTTGGCCTTGAAGCCAACCAGAACGCTCAGTCCGCCGACCAGGAGCATGGCGCCGGTCAGAAAGACGAAGAACGTGGGGGCGGGAAGGAAGGACGGCACCATGCCAACCATATTGCCGGCATCGCCGAAATGAGCAAATCCGGTCATGATGAAAATGGCCGCGAACAGGATGCGACCTACCAGGGGTGCGTACTGCATGTGAGTGACTCCTCTGTTTGTTGGTGGGTAGTGTGGCTATTTATACGATATTCACAGCAAAAGTACAAGCCTTTGTCTGTTGTAACAAATGCGTGCCTTTCGCGCTCCCATGGGTGCACCGTTCACGCACAACGTTACATACATGCTCGTACGTACGCTCAAAATCGTTCTTTTTGCAGCCATACTGGGCGGCGTTGGCCTGTCCGGTCCCGACGCCAGCGGTCAGTCCGTCGAGCGCTTCAAGCAGTTCGGCTGGGAGACGGATTTCTCCAAATCCAATGTGGATCTGTCTACGATCCAGGTGAATCTGCCGCGTGATGGTATCCGCTCCATCGACAATCCGAAGTTTGTGTCGCAGTCCGATGCCGCGCGGTGGCTTGACGACCGGGAGCCCGTGCTCTCCCTAGAAATTGACGGCGAAGCGCGCGCCTATCCCCTCCAGATCCTGACCTGGCATGAAATCGTAAACGACCATTTTGACGACACGCCTGTGGCCGTCACCTTCTGCCCGCTCTGCTACAGCGCCATTGCATTCGACCGTCGAATTGACGGAAGGGTCCACGAAATCGGCGTGAGTGGCATGCTGCGCCACTCCGACATGGTCATGTACGACCGCACAACCCAGTCCCTGTGGCAGCAGATTACAGGTGAAGCTATTGCCGGAGAGTACACAGGCAAAATGCTCAAAAAGTATCCGGCGCAGATCATTTCATTCGAACAGTTCCGCGAGGCGCATCCAGATGCGCCGGTCCTCTCGAAAAATACCGGCATGGACCGGCAGTACGGACGCAATCCATATCCGGGCTATGACGACATTGACCAGCGTCCATGGCTGTTCGACGGCCGCCAGGACGGCCGCCTGCCTCCCATGGAAAAAGTAATCGGTCTGACGCTCGATGGGGGGCACGTCAAGGCATATCCCCATTCTCTGACGAAAAAGGAAAACGTCATTCACGACAATGTCGGTGGCACCCCCGTGGTCGTATTCCATACGCGGAAGGGCGCGACCTCGGCACTTGACGGTGGCCGTATTGCAGGTTCGAAGGACATCGGATCGACCGGCGTTTTCAGCCCGATCGTGGATGGTGACGTCCTTGAATTCTCGTTCGAGAACGGTCATTTCAAAGACGCACAGACCGCATCTACCTGGAATATCTCGGGTAAAGCCATTGAGGGTCCACTCAAGGGCACCGAGCTTGAGCGCCTCACGCACGCCGACGTGTTTTCGTTCGCCTGGTTCGTGCTCTATCCGGACACGGGACTCTACAACAACTGACGGCGCTGCTCTCGGCATTGAGTGTTTCGGGGCGGAAGGGTTATACTGGTGGATGCACCCACCTGACACCATCCTACGTCCATGAAGCATAAGAAACAGGTAGGCCTCGCGCCCGGTACGCTCGTTTACACCGGGCCCGAACGGGATCATGATGTACAGCTTCGGCTGATCGATTTTCGGGGAACACACTTTGAAGAGCACCCGGTCGAGCCGGCTGATGATGTGGAATCAGTGGTTCTGCGGGAAGACACGACCACATGGCTTGATATTTCAGGAATTCATGACATGGATCTTGTGGCAGGAATCGGCGACCGCCTGGATCTGCACAAGCTGGTTCTCGAAGACATCGTACACCCGACGCAGCGGCCGAAACTGGAGGCGTACGACGATGAATCGCTCTTCATTGTTGTCCGAATGTTGTCGGTAGGGAACGGGTTTGCGGCGGGGTTGCCCAATACGGCACCGCATATTCTTTCGGAACAGATCTCCATCATCCTGACGCGGACCGGTGTGATCAGCTTTCAGGAACTACCTGCCGATGTGTTTGAACCCGTCCGGCAGCGACTCCGGCTCGGCAAGGGGATTATTCGGGAGCAGGGCGCGGATTACCTGGCGTATGCCCTGCTTGACACGATCGTGGATCACTATTTCCACGTCATTGAATACATTGGAGACGAAATAGACGCGCTGGAAGCGGAAATCCTCGCCCGGCCGTCTACCGAGGCGCTGGCACGGATCAACCGCTACAAACGTGAAGTGCTGTCGCTGCGCAAGTCGATCTGGCCGCTTCGGGAAGTACTCGGTGGGCTCGATCGATCCGACTCCGGCCTCATTACCGAACGAACGAAGATGTATTTGCGCGACGTCTACGATCACACGATCCAGGTCGTTGACATGCTCGAGACGTATCGTGACCTGCTGGCGGGCCTGACCGACCTCTACATGTCCACGGTCAGTCTGAAAATGAACGAAGTCATGCAGGTGCTCACCATCGTGGGCAGCATCTTCATCCCGCTCACCTTTGTGGCCGGGATATACGGCATGAATTTCGAAGTCATGCCCGAATTGCAGTGGGAGTATGGCTACTTTGCGGCATGGGGCCTCATGGTGACACTTGCCTTGGGGATGCTTCTTTTCTTCAAGCGCCGGAAATGGATTTGAGACCACAGAACATGCTACGACGGCTGCAGCAGGCGCAGAATGCAGCCACCCCTCAGGATGCAGCAGTGGGCGACACGCTCGGCGTGGATGGCGCGGGAGCCGACAGCCTGGTGACACCGGAATCTTTCCTTCCCAACCCGTTCAATGCCGACACGGTCGATCAGCTCCTGAGCGCAGATGCGTGGCTGGATGCCGGACAGACCGCGCTGCGCATTGCCATCATTCTGGTGCTGGCGTGGCTCTTGATCCGACTCTTTGATCGGGCGACCAGGAAATGGACTCAGCAGTTCGATGCACTTCCGCTCATCCACCCCCGCAGACAGCGCGCGTTCCTGGTCAAGAGCCTGCTACTCTCCACCGTCCGCTACGTGGTATGGCCGCTTGCGGTTATCACCGTACTCGGGCAACTCAATATCGATGTAGCGGCGCTCGTGGCAACCGCCGGTATTGCAGGCATAGCCATTGGGTTCGGGGCCCAGTCGCTCGTCAAGGATGTGATTTCCGGCGTGCTGCTGCTGTTCGACGACAGCATCCACGTGGGAGATCTGGTTCGGCTTGGTCAGGATGAGGGCATTGTCGAATACATTGGCGTTCGCATTATCAAAGTTCGTCGCTTCAACGGTGAACTCCTTATGATCCCTGCGGGTGAGCTGCGTACGTTTGGCAACCGATCCATTGATTTTACCCGCGTCATTGTGAATGTGGGGCTGTCCTACGGCGATGACCATGAACGCGTCATGGCTGTCATGGAACGCGTGGCTCTCGCCTGGGCCGAGGAGCACCGGGATATCCTCAAGGAGGAGAACCCCATCGTGCAGGGGATTACGGACTTTGCTGAGAGCTCAGTCAATGCCCGCGTGGTTGTCATGGTGGTGCCGGGCGAGCAGTGGGAAGCGGAGCGCCAACTTCGCCGCGCCATAAAAACCGCCTTCGACGAGGAAGGCATTGAAATTCCGTTCCCACAGCGCACAGTTCATGTCCGTGGCCCCGGGAACCCACCGGCCATTGAGCCGGAAGCATAGCATTATCGGCTCAACTGTGTGCAGAATTGCCTGAAGGCACAGGACATGCCATACATCTGGCAGCGTTGCGGAGGACCTGACTGCCGAGCGATTGTGGGAATGGCAAGACATGATCATCGTGGACCAATTTGACCGGTCGCGACTGCGGGTCGGGCAATGGCGTGGAAATTCGGAGCCGATGCGGATCGTTTCCGGCGCCGTCGGAAAGGAAAAGGTCCACTATGAAGCTCCACCGTCGGCGCGTGTACCAGATGAAATGGACCGTTTCATTACCTGGTTCAATGGAAGCCGTAGCATGCCAGGCGCCATCCGGGCGGGGTTGGCGCATTTGTGGTTCGAATGTATTCATCCGTTTTCCGACGGAAACGGCCGGGTTGGGAGGGCCATTGCGGAGAAGGCGCTCGCAAATACATGAAGATCACGAATTGCTCAAAAACCACAGCGACTCGCGACCTGTCGGAAATGTCAAGGATGGGTGTGCTCCGACAATTGGACGGCGGAGGGCGAAGTACGCGCTACGATGTTGTTCTTTCGGAATGGGAGCGGCGTACCAGGGTGACGCGTCCACCCAGATTGCCATAGTCCACGCGGGCCGAAAGGGCGGCAGATGAACCCAAAAGGTATCCCGTGTTGTGACCCCACCACGTCGCTTCCGTGCCCTTCCAGTCCAGGGCGATCTTGTGGTGTCCTGCAAGTGGTGGAGGTGCCGTCCCTCGCTGAAACGTCTGGACCACGTTCAACACAACGCGCGCATCCATGAAATTCGCGAGACTCATATTGCGCCAGCTGTGGGGCACGTCTGTGTAGCGGGCGCCGCCGTTGTCGGCCTCTTCCAGTTGCTTGTAGTCGAGGTTGTCGAAGTGGACCACAGCGTATAATTCTTCCTGTTTGATACCGAAAAAGCTGACCGCGTCGCCATAATAGGGAGCAAATACCATGCGTGTGGCCGCACTGTTGCAGATGGCATGCCCCTCCCAGCCCCGGATATTCATGGTTTCATTCGGGTGGATATTGGCCGGTTTCCACGTGGACGATTTATACTCGCCGTCCAAGGTGTAGCGATGGAGCACACCCGGGGCTTCCATGCCCGGTCGATACCCGTGGACGAGTAGCTCCCGCGTCGATGCGCACATTCCGTTTACGCGAAACGGTGTTTCGATCAGTCCGATTTCGATCAATCGCTCCTCACCCCGCCACTCAAGTATTTTAATGGCGCTGAGAGCGGAATCGAATACATAGAGGCGTTTGAGGTCCTCGGACCAGGTCAAGCGCTCGGGTTTCACGAACTCTCCGGGCCCCTGTCCCTGAGCGGCGTGCATAAGAACTGGTTCTGCATGTCGGAAGGCGGATATTACGCCGGTCATTCCGTTCAGCACGAAGGCCAGGCCGGAGGGAGCAAGGGCAACGTCTGCGACGCTGTCGAATACCGGGTCGCGGCGCAGTGGTACTTCGTCCACGTCGATCAGCGACGCTGGTAATTCGGATTCGTCGCTGAACGAGATAATCGAGGACGATGTCGCTGTTCCGGCGAAATACGCCGTCGAAACAACAGCAGGGGGCTTTTCCGTGCAGCCGGTTACGAAAAGCATACCCGCCGAACCGAGGACATAAAGATTGAATCTCATGCTCCACCACAGTAAACCAGCGTGCACTCTCCGCCCTCCATCTCGCAGCTGTAGCCATTTCTGGTATCACATTGTTGCCATGTTTCACCCGTGGCGTGACTCGTATAGTCTGTACACGCCAAATTATTGCAATCAGGTACACTGCCAACTTGTTGGCGACTTCCTGTTATTGCGAAGAATAGAATGACGGCAAATGATATTGAAGTAACCAGTATGCTTCCTTCGATGGATGTAGACATCGATACCTCACGCATGTTTGTTTTGTTGTAAGACCTACATGTTGAGCAACCTAAGAAAATTCGGG
>PCUY01000033.1:18706-27796 GCA_002787815.1 Bacteroidetes bacterium CG12_big_fil_rev_8_21_14_0_65_60_17
GGGGGGGGGGCAAGTAGGGGACGGATTTTTTCCCTATTCGCAGGGCGGCGGATCAGAAATCCTGGGACAGGAAGCGGCGGCGGGCGCTCCAGAGGGGGAGGAGCATCCAGACGAGAAGTGCGGTGCCGGCCATGATGAAACCGCTGGCCGACGTGAAGAAGCGCGTGAACAAGGCTCCCGTGTAACCCATCATGGCGGCGGCATCAAATACCTGCAGGAGTATGAGGCGGGACAGGTCGACGGGATTTGCGAGCATGATGCCGAGAAGCGCTTTCTCGATGGGCCAGTGACCGAGCGTTGTGACGGCAAGCAGCACGGCGCCGTCGAACAGCACCGCATAGACCAGCCAGAGGCCGAGCGCCGTTCCAATGCCTCGCACGCGGTCCGTCTGCCCGGTCGATACCATGAAGGCAGCACCGACGCTCGTGATTGTGAGGACAGACCCGAGTCCGAGCAGTAGGGCCAGTCGAAGGCCCTGGTCCTGGGTTACGCCGCCGTGCCAGACGAATGGCAGGAAGACGCCAAGTGCAAACGTTGCCATGAGCGGCAGCGCGACGCCTGCCAGAAGACTCCCGAAAAGTACGCTGCGCCTGACCGGCTGTGTAAGGAGCAGTTCGGTGAACTCCCGGCTGTTGTACTGGTGGATGGTCCCGAATACAAGGCCCACAAGCGGCACCAGCAGGAGCACCACATTGATGAGACTGAGGAGCGTCTTGTCACCCGTACCGGAGGCCAGCAGCAGCCCCTCCGTGATGATCAGATACAGGGCGAAGTGGGCAAAAAGCCAGCGGCTGCGCAGTGCGTCTTTGATGTGGAACGTCAACAGGGTCGTCATCATGCGGCATCACCTTCAAGAAGTGTGGCAATGGCGCGCTCGAGGCGGTCCTTGCCGGTCAGCGTGCGAAGATGCTCTATGGTGCCGTCGAACCGGATGCGCCCATCGAGCAGGAAAACGACCCGGTCTGCCAATTCCTCGAGGTCGGCCATGACGTGGGACGTCAGCAGCGTGGTTGCTCCACGCTCGCGTTCGGCCGCCATGTGATCCTTGAGCGCCGCTCCGGCTACCGGATCGAGCCCGGCCGTGGGTTCGTCCAGCACGTAGACGGGTGGCGAGAACATGGAGGCCAGGACGGCGCTGACCTTCTGGCGCGTCCCGCCGGAGAGCTGGCGGAAGGGCTTGTCCAGATCGGCGCCCAGGCCGAGCCTGCGGACGAGTTCCAGATCCGGTGCCCGGTCCTCCTGGCGCAGCTCCTCAACGAGCCGAATCATGTCGCGGCCCGTCATACTACCCGGAAACGCCGCGTGCTGCGGCATGTATCCGACCAGACGGCGTGCGGCCGCATCCTGCTGGGCATTGATACCGCCAATGAAAACGTGTCCCTGATCGGGCCGCACGAGGCCGAGCAGGCACTTGATGAGCGTAGATTTTCCGGCGCCGTTCGGGCCGACAATGGCGGTCGTTTCGCCGCGGCGGAAAACGAGGTCAATTCCGGCGAGCACCTGGTTTGCGCCGAAGGCTTTGCGGATGTCCCGTACTTCGACGGGAGGGTGTTCATGCGACAGAAGGTGCATCATAGCGGGGGCCTCATGCGGGGCTGGGGATCGACGAGTTCCACGGGCGTGAGGACAGGAAGAAGGCGTTCGGCGACGTTGAGCACGTCGACGAGCAGGCTGCGGTGCAGGTATATGACCGGTTCATGGCGCTCAACGAGCACAGAAAACAGCGTCACAGGGCGGTGCGCGACATCGCCGCGCCCGTCCCTGTCCAGGTCATAACCCTTGTAGGTATCCCAGAAATTACCCTCGAAGCGGCTGTCGAGTGTGCGGCTGTTGGTCGATACATCGAATGTATTTCCACGGAAGGTATTGTCCGAGAATACATTGCCGATGGCGCTCGCCATGAGTTTGATGCCCCATCCGTTCTCGGCAAAGGTATTGCCATGGAACGTCATGTGGTCTGTCGACTCCACAAGCAGGGCCACGGAGTTGCCGTCGAACGTGTTGTTCAGGACCTCGCCGCGGCGGATTTCTTTCAGCAGCAGCCCGTAGGCACTCGCTCCCCATGCACGGCGGAAAACGTTCCGCTGCATGGATATGCCGTCGGCGTACATGACGGCGACGCCTGCCCGGTTGTCCGAAAATACGTTGTCGGTGTAGGCGTTGCGGTCGGCGAACATGAAGTGCAACCCATACCGGAGATTATTGACGGACGTATTTCCTTCGACGCGGCTGTCATCGGTGAACTCGAGATAGATCCCGTCGCGGAACCCATCAATGCGATTATTTGCGATGGTCAGATGCGTACTGTACCAGGCGTGGACGGCGTTGCCGCCCGTTGTCTCCGATGTGATCTGCGACCGTAGCGTGTTGCTCTCAATGTGACAGTCTGTGGCGCGGGCCATGTAAATGCCGAAGAAAACACCACGGAACGTGTTGTTGGCTATGCGGCACCCGCGGGCATCCTGCACGCGGATGGCGGCGCGGTCTTCCATGAACGTCCGATCGACGCCAGAAAACGTGAATCCCGATACGGATATGCTGTCGGCTGCGAGTACCAAAAGCTCATGGCCTCCAGTGCCCTGGATATGTGCGCCGGGAGCGCCCAGGAGAGTCAGCGGGCGGTCAATGACAATCGTGGGCTCGGTATAGACGCCCGCCTCAACGTGCACCGTGTCGTGTGGCGCGGCGGCGGCGATCCGCTCGGAAATGGTCCCTGCGCTGTGACCAGGCATCCGTTCAGGTACCGACGCGGCCTGAAGGAGTCCCCATATGACGAGAATCAGTACCATATCCCCGGGCGAAATCAGTGAATGTGGACGTGCCGGCGCATCTCAAACCAACTGTAGGTCTTTGGAGCTCCTGCTGTTTCGTTGTCTGTCGCACCAGAGTCCGAGGCTGGCAGCATGCGCAGCGCACCGAGGGCCTCCTCGTCTGTTCCAAACGCCGCCCAGCCGCCGCCCATGGGCGAACGGATGGCCTCGTGTTGCACAAAGCGGGCCTCGAGGGCCGGTATGAGCGCGCCCGGATCTTCCATGTTGGTCACCCACACGGAATGAATGTCGTTTTCGTTGGCTACGTCCGTTTCAAGCCAGGAAGCCATGCATTCAATGGCATCGAACTTGAAAACGCGTCCGGTTTTCATGACCACCTGAGAGGCGAAGCGCTCGTCGTCGATCGTCATACGGCAGTAGGCCCCGGCATCTTCGCCGAAGTGGAATGGTTCGGGCTCGGGGGTGCATCCGCCAAGCAGCGCCGAAGCGCTTAGCCCTGCCAGCACGAGGATGGCGGCCGCGTTGGGGCTTGGTCGTTCGTTCTCGGCCGGGTGTTCCGGCCGCGCGGCTCGTTTCTGATGCGCCCGCCGCCAGTCAAGACCCCACGCCAGCAGACCAAGGCCCATGGACAGGAATGCGACGTATCCCCCCGTACCCGGCCACGAATGGGCTTTGAAGTTCAGCAGTTGTTTCGATCCAATGAGCGGTGGCTGGTAGGCCATGCCCGGGACAATGATGGCGGCTTCTTCCGTGTTGAGGTCGTGGCCGTAGTCGTACTCCCAGTACCAGAAATCGGCGAGGCCTATCACGGAAATGACCAGAAATGTGGCAAGCCACAGGGTGTGCACACGCCGTCGCCCAACCACCGCTGCAACCAGTGCCGACCCGATGAGGAAGGCAATGATCCAGGGCATGATCCGGAGTTCGGGAATGGACTCCGGCACAATCTGCTTCATACCGATGTAGTGGTTCAGATTGTTGATTTTCTGCAGGTCGAACTCACCGGCTCCCTGGACGTCGGTCAGCGTGATCCGCAGGCCGAGTCCCTCGGGGTACTGTGGCGCTTCAAGGTCAATGCGCCAGAGCGTCGTGAAATACATGACGATGAGAATAAGACCGGCAGCGGCGGTCAGAATGCGACTGAGGCGTGACATGGCGATTACCCCTGTTCACCTGTTTGGTATGTGAGCGGCGTGTTCGATCCGGCGGCCGAGACACGTACATAGCCCTGCATTTCCTGGTGGAGTGCCGAGCAGAAGTCCGTGCAGTAGAACGGATAGATACCCTCGGCAAGGGGTTCCCAGACGAGGGTCTTCGTGGCTCCCGGCATGATGAGCAGTTCCGACGCTATGGCACCCATCATGGCCAGTCCGTGCGGCACATCCCAGTCCTGCTCGAGGTTTGTGACGTGAAAGTAGACCTTGTCGCCCACCCGGATACCCTCGATGTTGTCCGGTGCAAAATGGCTGCGGATGGCGGACATGTAGACGTGCACGTTCTTGCCATCGCGCTCGACGCGGGTTTCCGATTCGCTCGTGACGGCATACGGATGCTCATTGTCTTCGAGTCGGAACATGCGCACCTGCTTGTCCTTGATGACATCGGCTGCAATGGCCTGTGCGTAGTGGGGCTCGCCCATGGTCGGGAAATCGAGCAGCATCTCCATTTTGTCCCCCGAGATGTCAATGAGCTGGGCCGCGTGAGCGAGTTCTGGGCCCGTTGGCAGGTAGCGGTCTTTCGTGATTTTGTTGAGGGCTACCAGGTACTTGCCGGTCGGCTGACGGCTGTCGCCACCCGGTACCATGAGGTGACCCACCGAGTAGTAGACCGGAATACGGTCCACGACGGTGAAGGTGCTGATGTCCCACTTGACGATTTCCGATGACAAAAATGCCGTAGTGTAGGCAAAGCCCTTGTCGTCGAACTCGGTGTGAAGCGGGCCGAGTCCGGCATTCTCGACTTCACCTGCCATGACGGCGTCGTACTTGAGGACGGGAATGCCATCGACAACGCCTTCAAACTCTTCGTTTTCGATGGCCGCCATCATTTTCGTGAACGAATGCACGGGAAGCACCGTGGCCAGCTTGCCGCCGCCAACGATGTATTCGCCCGTCGGATCGACATCGACGCCGTGGGGCGACTTGGGTGTAGGCAGGAAGTAGACTACCCCTTCGCAGTCTGCCGGGAATATCATACGCGATCCCGAAAGTTGCTCCGTGCGGGCTATACCGCTGTGCGGCTTGACGTTGCGCAGATAGGATGCCTCCCATTGCTGGAAGTTACCAGCTTCGACGCATTCTTCTGCACGCTTCCAGTTGACCGCCGCGATGAAGTCCTTGTCGCGTCTCGATGCGTTGACTTCCTTGAGCGTGTGGGCCTGTTCGACATTGTATGTCGAGAAAAAGGCCCAGCCGTGGGAGGGGCCTTTGCCCGCATGCGATACGTCGTAATCATAGCCCGGTACCATGATCTGGAAAGCCACGTCCATTTCGCCGACCTTGTCGGCACGCACGAAAGAGATCGTGCCCCGGAAGTTTTCCTTGAACGTTGAAATGGCCACATCTTTCTGGGGAATGGGCACGCTGAAGCGTGTGGCGCTCACCAGGTATTCGGTGTTTTCCGTGATGAAGGGACTCGCGTGGTTGCCCGCCGAGAGTGGAATCTCGACAATTTCTTCCGTTTCGAACGTGGTCAGGTCAATACGTGCAATGCGCGGCGTATTGTTGGCGTTTATGAACACCCAGCGCCCGTCGGTAACACCGTTCGTCTGGGAGAGCTGGGGATGGTGGGAATCGTCCCAGGGGATGTTGCCGTGCGACGTGTTGAGCATGTTTTTGGTCTCTTCATCGTAGCCCCAGCCATTCTCAGCGAACTGGGAGAACACGGGTACCGTCTTGATGAGTCGGCCCGACGGAAGTCCGTAGACGGTAAGATTACCCGAGAAGCCGCCGGACATGAACGAGTAATACTCGTCATAACTTCCTGGCGGGATATAGACGGCTTCGGCGGCGCTCCTGGTGCCGCCGGTCTGATCTGCTGTGCGGCACGACGTAGCCACGGCTCCCACGAGGAGCAGAAAGGCGACGCCGGCAATAATGCGGTTGGTTGTATGGCGTTTCATGGCGAAAGTGCGGGATGGTTATTGTTGTCTGAGGAACTCAAGCACGGCGCGGGCATCGTCCTCACTCAGGCTCTGATTGGGCATGGGTGTCAGGAATTCGGCAAACTTCTTCTTGGCTTCCGGGTGGGTCGTAATCATTTCCTGCGGATTCAGGATCATGTTCATGATGTAGGCTGATGTACGTTCTTGCGTGACCTTCCCCAACGCGGGGCCCACATAGCGACCATCCATCTTGTGGCACGAGGAACATTTAACGCGAAACAGTTCGGCCCCGCGCTCGGCAAGAGCGGCATCGATGGGACCGGGGTCGAAAGCTGCGATGGGGCCAATGCCATGTTCGAGCTCTTCGGGGCTCAGTCCACCCGCTGCTTCGCTCTGGTCACCGGCACCTGTTTGCGCTGCATCGGATTGCGTATCGGAATTGCCCCCGCATGCCGCGAGGACGAGAAGACCCATGACGAGCATCGCGGGCAGGATGTTGATTTTGATGTTCATGGCATTGATCAGCTTGTGGATAAAAGAGTATTGTATCTGAAAATAATGCAAAAAACTCACGTTGGAGTAAGCCGGAATCCACCCACTTCTGTCCGCTCGGCGAACGCCGCCAGCGTCGTCTTTTCGAGCATGTCGCAGAAGTTGGATCGCAGTTCACCCCAGGCCTCGTGCATGGGGCAGGGGCGCCGGTGTCCGCATCCGGGAAGTCCAAGTACGCAGCTGTCGAACACCTTCTGACCGTCAATGGCCAGCACAATGTCATTGAGCCTGATTTTGGTGGATGCGCGCGCCAACTTGACCCCACCGCTCGGGCCCCGGAGAGAGACCAGCATATCTTTGATCACCAGCTGCTGCAGGATTTTGGCCAGGAACGGGTGGCTCACGTCCAGCGTGCTACTGATACGGCGCACAGGCAGATACACATCGCCCGGCTGCTGGGCCAGGTAGATCATGGCGCGAAGTCCGTATTGGCAGGCGGAAGAGAGCATGACGCGTAGTCGGGTTCAACTGAATAAAGACTCATTTGTCCTTAATATACGGCACGCGCAGACCCTGCCAACAGGATTCGCGCGTTTTACGCCCTCTTCACGGCTTCGTCATGCGGCGTTCACGGAGCGGCCACGATCTGTTCACAAAGAGGCCTTTTTCAGCTATCGTACGCGCCAGCCGTAGGCCGGGCCGTTGTGGAAGAAATCCATGGGAGCGACCACACCGTCGTGCTTGAAGACCAGACCGTCCTTCATGACGAAGTCCACGTCGTAGAGCGCATCGATGTCTTCAAGCGGGTTGCCTCGCATGGCAATCAGGTCGGCCATGAACCCTTCCCTGACAGGACCGCGCTCGTTCTCCAGCTCGCTGATCTCATATCCGTTGGTCGTCATGACTTTAAGGATGTCGGCATCGGGGATGCCTGCTGCCTTCCAGGTCTCTATGAACTCGAGCGTCAGTTCGCCCCGGTCAAGTCCCCGGATGAAATAGTCGGCATCGGTCGAGAAGGCCAGTTTGACCCCCTGGTCGTAGGCATCGCGCAGCATGGCCAGGCGGCGTTCCCAGCGGGCGTCGCTCGTGCGGGCCCACTCTGTTTTTGGTGTCTCGGTCCCGACGCGCCAGATGCCCTTTTCAGCCATCATGGCGTGCAGTTCTTCGTCGAGCGCATTGTCGTGGTCAAGGGACCATAGGCCAGCCTCAATGGCGCGTCTGGCGCCCTCCCTCGTTTGGACGTGGCCGCTGACTTTCCGGCCCGCGTTGGCCGCTTCGCTTACGAAGAGTTCGAGTTGCTCCGTCGTGTACGGGTAGGCCTGGCAGTCGACGCACACCTTGACGACCTTGGCGCCATAGTGGATGTTGCGGCGAATGGCTTTTACGATCTCGTCGTCTGTGTCCGCGTTCAGGTACTCGGGATAGACGGTGTCTTCACGTTCCGGAATCTCAAAGAACTGTCCGCCAAAGGCGCCAATAATGATGCCGGCGTTGATGATGGTGGGACCCGGCACCCAGCCCTGTTCAATGGCGTGACGCAGCGCCGTGTCGGCGTAGAGTCCATTGTTTCCCAGGTCGCGGACAATAGTGAAACCGGAGGCCAGCTTCTGGAATCCGGTCGAGAACGCCTGGATGGCCCTGATGGGCGTTGAATCCATGAGCGTCGTGAAATAATATTGGTTGCTTTCGGGCTCTTCTTTGTAGGTGATGGCCAGGTGGTCGTGGGCATCGACCAGGCCGCCCGTGACATAATGGTCACTGAGGTCAATCACTTCCGTGCCCGGAGGTACATCCAGATTCCGCCCAATGGCCTGGATAACGCCGCGGCCGGTGCGGTCGTTGCGTTCAATCAGGATGTCCTGGTTCGGCGTTGCCGTACCGGTTGCGGCGTCCACGAGGTGCCCGGCGCGCACGAGCACCATGCGGGTCTGCGCCGCCTGTTCAGCGTTCTGCGCCCAGCAGGTGTCGGCGGAAGTGCCCAGCGACATGAAGGCAATCAGGATGGCAAACAGGTTGGCTGTGTGTAATCGAGAACGTAAGCAGATGGTTTTCATGGTGGTGGGGACATGATTGTTGGTGTGAAGCCAGTATAAAGAACTTTCCGTACACATACAGCGCGGCGGCTCAGCCGCCCATCCCGGTCATGCGCGTCCACCGGTCAAAGGCCAGAAACCAGGAAACCCGGATGGCCTGTGATTCCGTCGGAGCGTCGAGAAATGATTGGATTGTCTGGCGAACGGCCCCGGCGTCGCAGAGGGGATGAAGGTCTGCGCCGTCGGCCAGATAGGTATCCGAGAGGAACTCGGTCATGCGCGGCGTGGAAAGGGCGCTGGCATGCGGCTCTTTTCGAAGCGCGCGGCCCGGGGTCCAGACCGGAAACGGCACGTGGAAATGGGCGAGTCCGCTCCCGAAAGCCAGAGGCGAGCGGGTCAGCGAAGGACTGTTCCGGTAGATGCGCGCCTTGTGGGCATACGCGCCGCCGCGAGCAGTGAAAGGACGGCTCAGCGCGCCACCTATGTACGCATTCTGGGCAAATGGCATGTAGGATGGCGCAAAGGAGTCTATCCATCCTTGTCCGTGGCCGTAGAAATTGGCGCGGCGGTAGCGGGCAGCAAGATGATCGACTCCGGCAGAGAGAGGGGCCTGCCTCAGCTCTTCGGCAATACGCTCGACCTGGTTGCGCGCCGCATGGGACATGCGGCGCGCAACATCCTCCCGGAACAC
>PCUY01000062.1 GCA_002787815.1 Bacteroidetes bacterium CG12_big_fil_rev_8_21_14_0_65_60_17
GCACGCTGGTTCTTCAACGGACTTCCAAGGGGCGCGCCTGTTCCAGGCGGGTGAACGTGCGCCGGCCGCGCAGAATGTAGTGCCAGGCGAGCGTGCCGCGCCATGGGAGGGGAGCGGCGGAGCCAGCTGCGGGGCGCGCCGCGCTGTAGCGGCTTTTCAAACGGTGAGCTGCCCAGTACGCTCTCGGTATGGCCAGTGCTTCCTGCCATCGCCCCCCCAGCGCGGCGCGCCCCGCAGCCAGCATGTCGAGCGGCGTCCGCAGCACCAGAATGCGGTAGAATGGCCCCGGGCCGAAGCGGCCCGGCGGCAGATTCTTGTACAGCATGAGGAGGTTGTTGCGGAAATTCAGGAACGTCTTGTCCGGGCTTCCCTGTGGGAGCGATGCGCCGCCGATATGGAAGACCCGGCTGCCCGGTTCAACACCTACGCGCCATGTGCGCGCTGCGGGCTCTGAACCGACGTGCAAGTCGGCGTGCGAGCGCCGGTGCTGCAGTCGCCAGCAGAGATCAATTTCCTCCATGTGCATGACGAACTCCTCATCAAACCCGCCCGAAACGTCCCATGCCTGGCGCCTGATCATGAGCGCCGCACCGGTCGCCCAGAATGCGTGACGGGCATCATCATATTGCCCTTCGTCCCGCTCCATGGTAAAGAGCACCCGTCCGCGCGTGAACGGGTATCCAAGCGCGTCCATGAATCCGCCGGCGGCACCTGCATACTCGAATGCGCCGCGGTCGTCATGCCGCAGCAGCTTCGGTTGCACGGCGACCAGATCCGGTTCGGACTCCATCCTGGCCACAAGCGGGCGCAACCAGTCGGACGGTACCTCCACGTCGTTGTTCAGGAAGACATAATAGTCGGCCTGGAGCGCCTGAACACGCGCATCCCGCACGGCTTCGTTGTTGCCGCGGGCAAATGCCCAGTTTTCGGCGTGCGTTACGACATGAACGCGGGGAAAGCGTTGCCGCACCCAGGCCGCCGAGCCGTCGGTCGATGCATTGTCGGCGAGCACCACCTCGAAATCGGGGTAGTCTGTCGCCATGACGCTCGGCAGGCACGACTTCAGCAGCGGAAGGGCATTCCACGACACAATGACGATGACGACGCGGGGAGTGTGGCTCATTCCAGACGAAAGGATGTGCGATGCATGGGAGATGGTCCATGAGCCCGGAGCGCTTCGTAGTGGGCCTTTGTGGGATATCCCACGTTCGTATCCCACCCATAGCACGGCCAGCGGGTGTGATATTCGTGCATGATGGCATCGCGATGCGTTTTGGCCAGGATGGACGCGGCCGCAATGGACCGGCTCCGGGCATCGCCACCGATCACGGTCTTCGAAGGACACGGGCACGACGGAATGAGGGTTCGTCCGTCAATGAGCGCGTAGTCCGGCCTGGTGTCGAGCGCCACGAGTGCACGCCGCATGGCTTCCATGGACGCCCAGAGGATGTTGAGCTTATCGATTTCGACCGGACTGCACGCCGCGACAGCCCAGGCAACTGCTTCGTGCCTGATGGCAGTGGCCAGCTTCTCCCGCCGATCGGCGGACAGCGCCTTGGAGTCGGTGACGCCTGCCAGGGGATCCGACGCACCCTGCCCCGCACTGCTCTCCATGGGCAGTATGATCTCCATGGGCAGAATGACCGCGGCGGCCACCACGGGGCCCGCCAGGCATCCGCGGCCCGCTTCATCGGTACCGGCAATGGCGCCGTACCCGCGCTCGTGCAGGAAGCGCTCCATTTCCATCGTTGTGCCGTGTGTGGCGATCATCAGGATGCCTCCGTGTACTGATCCGGCAGATCATTTTCGTAGAGCACTGTATCGCCTGGCTTCGCGTTGCGGGTGAGCCAGGCACGCGCATCGAACAGCGTCCGCACCGTGACAATGCCCTCGTCCGGAAAGCCGGCACGTCGCAGCCCCTCCGCAATGGGGCGTGTGCGATCCGCGCCAACGAGCACGACGGTATCGACACGCAATGCCATATAGGCGCCCCAGGCTCGATTTTCCTCCTCCTCGACAGCGCCCAGTTCCACCATGCCGGGAGTGATCACGATACGCTGCCCGCTGGTAAAGTGGGAAAGCACGTCGACGGCGCTGCGTGCGCCAACGGGATTGCTGTTGAAGGCATCGTCCAGCACAGTCAGCCCTCCGGGATCATGGCGCAGTTCGAGCCGGTGGGGAACGGGTTGCAGCCGACGGAAGGCGGGGGCCATCTGACGCAGCGTGAGACCGGATGCATGGCCGACGGCAAGCGCCAGCAGCATGTTCGTGATATTGTGTGCGCCGAGCAGGCGTGTCTCGATCCGCACGCGGTCACGCCGAAACACGACATCAAATGCGCACCCACAGGCGTCATAACGCACGTTCTCAGCCCGGATGTCAGCCTCTTCGTGTCCTGCAGCCGATACGTATATATAATGTACATCCTCCTCTGCGCGCATGGATGCTACGTGTTTGTCGTCCCAGTTGAGAATGGCCGTTCCACCGCGTGGCAGGAACCGGAGCAGACTTCCCTTTTCCCGGGCAATGGCCTCCACACTGCCCATTGTCGCCAGATGCGCTTTTCCGACCGAGGTCACGACCGCGATGTCGGGTCGTGCTATCTCGCACAGGGCTGTAATGTCACCGCTGTGCCTGGTGCCCATCTCAAGCACGAGCCATCGATGGTCGTCCTCGAGCATATTATTCACGACGCGGCATATGCCCATGGGCGTATTGAAACTCCCAGGAGAAGCCAGTACCGGATGGCGCTGTGAGAGCATCTCCCGGATGGCAAATTTTGTCGAAGTCTTCCCGTACGAACCGGTAATGGCCACAATTCCCAAATCGGGTCGATGCGCAAGCCGCGTCTGTGCCTGCCGTATGAACCCCTGGTGGACGCGCCGCTCCAGGGGAACGTTCACAGCGAGAGCCGTGGCGACGGCAACTGGCGCCAGAAGGTCGGCCGCCAGCAGAAATGCCAGCAACGCCAGTGGTGGATGGCTGCTCAGAGCCGCTGCCACGAAGGTGGATACCAGCAGTGTGACCAATACGGATGTCACGGCGAGCCGCTTCATTCGGGGCGTCCAGGCGAGCGCCTTCTTCGGCCGGTCCCGCCGGTAGCGTCTCGATGACATGAATGCCACGGCCCAGGCGGAAAACAGTCCGGCAAGGGCAGGGCCGGTGGGCTTCAGAACAACAAGAATCACGAGCAGCAGCGTGCCGACGGCATGGCTCCATCTCAGGACAACATCGAACATGCGCCCGGTTACCCACGCCGCGAAGGGCGCGACCTTGTACCCTTCGAGCTGCGCCATGTGCAGGAAGAACACCTGGCGGCGGCCGGCACGCCATACGGCAAATGCCGTGGCCAGCGTGCCGGCCGCCGCCAGGAGAAGTGTGGTATGCCACGCAGTAGTCATGGTGTGTACATAGGCTGCATCTCCAGTCTTGAAGCCAGGTCTCGAACCGCCGCGGCGACAATGTCCGGCGCGTCAAGTTGAACGTAGTGCCCTGCGCCTTCCACCTCATGGGCTCCGGCGTCGGGAAGGAGCCGGACCATGGTGTCGATCTGTGCCGGGGTAATGGCCTCATCATGTGCGCCCCGCAGGATGACCGTGGGGGTCCCAACGCGGGGAAGTACGTTTTCCAGATACGTATTCACGCATCGGATGAAGGTCTCTCGCATGACGCCGCTCGTTGCAGCATAGTCGGAGCTTGAGAGCGCTCGCCACAGGAGAGAGTGCCTCAGCCAATCCAGTCCGAAATCACGCAGCGGTCGCGGCAGGATGGCAAAGGGAGCTTTCAACGTGCGCGCAAGGGCCGTTTTCAGGTACCAGGAGGGACGGCGCGGGCGGCGGGTACCGCTCGGTCCCAGGAGAAGGAGAGCCCGCACGCGGTCCGGCGTCGAGGGGCGGGCCATGGTGAAGAGTGCGATGCGGCCTCCGTTGGAATGCCCGACGACGAGTACCGGGCCGTCAGTGTGCTCATCGATCACAGCCTGGACCAGGTCGGCATGGCGGTCCATGTCCCACGGCTCCGCGGGTTCGGGTGCGCTGCCGTGTCCGGGGAAATCCAGCATGACCACACGGAAGTCTGTCGCGAGCAGACGGGCCAGAGGGCGCATGTGGGCCATCGAACTTCCCCAGCCGTGGAGCAGGAGGACGGTCGGGCCAGCCTCCTTTCCGAGGACCTCGACCGGCAGTCCATCTGAAATTCGTTGTGCCAAGCCGCGATACCTTCTATATTCCGTATGTACTGATTCTTCTTCCTTCCGCCCTGGAAGTCCGTTGAAAAGCCATCGCACACCCGTACGCGGCGGCGAAACGCCATCTGCTGCGTTGTCCCTCCTTCGAATAGCGCTGCTATTCGGCGTCGGGACGCCTTGCATCTGACATTCCGGCGCTCGCGTCCAGGCGCACGCTGGTTCATCAACGGACTTCTGGAAGGCCCGTTTCGTCGTTGGTCCGGAAGATAACCAATCCCAGCAGGTAATGGCTCGCAATTCGAATCCGAAGACCTTTTCAGGCATCCTTGAACTCATTGGCGGCAAGAAATTCGGTTTCATCCGTCAATTCCAGTCCGACATCCCCAAGGGTGACAGCGACCCGTTCTGCTCTCCGAACGTGATCAACAAGCACAAGCTGCGCGACGGCGTGGTGCTGGAGGGCACGTTGCGACCGGGTCGCAAGGGCGATATGCAGGTTCACCACATTGACAAAGTCATGGGTGTCAGCCTGGACGAGTGGACGAACAACCGCAAATTCGAGAAGGGAAACACCATTTTCCCGGATGAAAAACTGAACCTTGTCACGTCGCCGGGCAATTTCACACAGCGCGTCATTGATCTGGTGGTCCCCATCGGCAAGGGGCAGCGTGCCCTCATTGTGGCGCCACCCAGGACGGGAAAGACATTCATCCTGAAGGAAATTGCGGCAGCCATCACGAAGAACCATCCGGAGGTGGACCTGGTGGCGCTGCTTGTGGATGAGCGTCCAGAAGAGGTAACCGACTTTCGACGCTCGACGTCCGCCACGTTGTTCGCAAGCTCAAATGACCGGGAAGAGGACAATCATATCCGCGTGTCCCAGCTCTCGCTGGAGTACGCCAAGCGCCTGGTTGAGCTCGGACGTGACGTGGTCATCCTGCTCGATTCCCTGACGCGTCTCGGCCGCAACTTCAATATTTACAGTGAAGGCAGCGGGCGCACGCTTTCCGGCGGCCTCGATGCCCGTGCGCTGACCATCCCCCGCAAACTGTTCGGTGCAGCCCGCAATATCGAGGGTGGCGGTTCGTTGACGCTGATAGCCACCGCCCTTGTTGACACGGGATCGCGCATGGACGAGGTGATTTTCGAAGAATTCAAGGGCACGGGCAACGCGGAGATCGTACTGGACCGTGAAATGGCGAACAAACGCATTTATCCGGCCATCAACCTGCGAAAGAGCGGTACGCGGAACGAGGAGATCCTGATCGGGGAGCAGATTGAGCAGCACCGGCGGCTCATGCGCGTACTCAACAGTCGAAGCCCTCTCGACGCCATGCAGGCCCTCCTGCGCCACATGCAGCAGTCGCCGACGAACGAGCAGCTCCTGAACGATCTGATTCCGACCACATCGGACGTATAGGGGAAGTCTCGGCTCGCCGTGGTGCGGGATTCTTTCCGTTGAGGTTACGATTGCGGTTGTTCGGGGTCTGATGGGTGACAAATCATTCAAGAACCCCGTCTCTGCATCGAAATCATCACACAGGGTCGGCGGCCTGTATGCCAACACATGCGTGCTGAAACATGTCCCTGGTCCCTGTTCCTTTCGAATCTGCGTCTCCACTTCGACTTTGGCCCGAGAGCGAGAGGCCGCGGGAGCGCCTGTTCCTTCGCGGGCCGTCGGCGCTCTCCGACGCCGAATTGTTGGCCATTGTCCTGGGAAGCGGTGTCCGGGGGCGACAGGGTTCGCTAACGGCCATGAGTCTGGCCCGCCAGGTCCTCTCGCGCTACGGCTCATTGCGCCTCACGGCAGCACGCGAGGCCCGGGAGTTCACGGGCGTAGACGGTGTGGGGCCGGCGCGGGCCGCCCGTCTGGCGGCGACCTTTGAGTTGGGAAGAAGAGTTGGATCGGCGCCGCGGTCGGCGCAGGTGGCCCTGCGCCGGCCCCACGACGTCTACGCCCATTTCGGGCATCGCATCCGGGATCTCCATCGCGAGGTGTTCCTTGTCGTACTCCTGAACACAGCACACCGCTGCATCGGGGAATTCACCGCGTCGGAGGGCGGACTCGCCGCAAGCGTGGTCGAACCTCGGCTGGTGTTTCGCCGGGCCATCCTGGACCATGCGGCCGCCGTCATCTGTCTGCACAACCATCCATCCGGAAATCCGGAGCCGAGCCGGGAGGACTGCCAGATTACGCGGCAACTCGTGGAGGCGGGCCGGGTTGTCGGCATACCGCTCAGGGATCACCTGATTGTAGCTGGCGACACCTGGACAAGCCTGGCCGAGCGCGGACTCATCGGTTGACAGAGTTCTGGGCGTGGGTGCCAAAGCCATTCATGCGCAGGTTTCAACAGCGATTCACCCCGTTTCTTTTTGATGGGAACACGGTGCGGGCTACTTTCGCTGGCTACGCATCCCGTGCAAATCCGGGCTATCGGCCCGCAGACCGGGCTATCGGCCCGCAGAACCAAACCCTGGCGCATCCATGAGTGATCTGTTCGAAAAAATTGTCTCCCTGTCCAAGCGACGCGGCTTTGTGTTCCAGTCGTCGGAAATCTATGGCGGACTGGCGGCCACCTATGACTACGGTCCGCTCGGGGCGGAACTCAAGCGGAATCTGACCCAGCGCTGGTGGCAGGCCATGGTATACCGGCACGAGAATGTATCGGGGATCGATGCATCCATCCTCATGCATCCGAGTGTGTGGAAGGCCTCCGGGCATGTCGATGCCTTCAATGACCCGATGATTGACGACAAAACGTCGAAGAACCGGTACCGGGCGGATCAACTCATCGAGGACCATATTGAGCGGCTGCGCAAGAAGGGCAAGGACGAGGATGCGGAGCGTGTGTACGAAGCGCTGGTGGCGGCACTGAATTCGGAGAACATGTCACAGGGGCTCTACGACATCATCATTTCCGAGGAAATCAAATCGCCCGATTCAGGCGTGGCCGACTGGACGGACGTGCGCCAGTTCAACCTGATGTTCGCCACGCACCTCGGGCCCATCCAGGAAGCCGACAACAAGATTTACCTGCGACCCGAAACGGCACAGGGCATTTTCGTGAACTTCCACAATGTCAGGGAGACGGCGCGCCATCAGATTCCTTTCGGCATAGCACAGATCGGCAAGGCGTTCCGCAACGAGATCGTTGCACGCCAGTTCATTTTCAGGATGCGGGAGTTCGAGCAGATGGAAATGCAGTACTTCGTGAAGCCGGGCGAGCAGATGGAGGCGTTTGAGGCGTGGCGTGAGAAGCGCATGCAGTGGCACGTGGACAACGGCATCCGGGCCGGGAGGCTCCGCTGGCACGAGCACGAGAAACTGGCGCACTACGCCGATGCGGCGTGGGATATCCAGTATCAATTCCCGATCGGGTGGCAGGAGGTGGAAGGCATCCACAGTCGGACCGATTTCGATCTGAAAAGCCACCAGGAACTCTCGGGCAAGAAACTGGAGTACTTCGATCAGCAGACACAGGACCGGTATATACCGTATGTGGTCGAAACGTCGGCGGGCCTGGACAGGACGTTCCTGATGACGCTCTGCGATGCGTACACGGAAGAAGAGGTGGACGGGGACATGCGGTCGGTGCTGAAATTCCATCCGGCGGTTGCACCCATCAAGGTCGGTATCCTGCCGCTCGTGAAAAAGCATGGCATGCCCGAGATGGCACACGCCGTGGAGGCCGACCTCCAGGAGCATTTCCACACGTTCTACGATGAAAAGGGGGCCATCGGGCGCCGGTACCGCCGTATGGACGAGGTCGGTACGCCCTGGTGTGTCACCATCGACGGCGACTCGGTCGAGGACGCTACGGTAACCGTCCGGGATCGCGACTCGATGGCGCAAGACCGGATTCCGGCGGACAACCTGGCCACATACCTCTTTGACAAGCTCCGGAATTGGAAGGCCTGATGGCGTGCTCCACTTCTTCAGCGCACTGTTAATATCTGCGTAATATGGAACGTCCGGCCTGTGGACGGAATTCACGTGATTGCATCCCACCGGTGCGCCCGGTGGCGATCATCGTTCAAAACAGGAGAGGCCTTCCATGCTGATTGACCCTGACATCGGATATGTGAACGAGGATGTGGATCCGACGCTTGACATAGTTGACGAAATTGATCGTCTTCGGCGAGAGAAGAACGCCGTCATTCTGGCGCATTATTACCAGGAGGCTCCCATCCAGGATCTGGCCGACTATATCGGCGACTCGCTCGGCCTCGCGCGCCAAGCAGCCGACACGGACGCCGACATCATTGTATTCGCAGGCGTCCACTTCATGGCGGAAACGGCCAAAATTCTGAATCCGTCCAAAAAGGTGCTTCTTCCGGATTTGAATGCCGGATGCTCGCTGGCCGATGCCTGTCCAGCGGACGAATTTGCGGCCTTCAAGGCGCGGCATCCGGGTCACACGGTGATTTCCTATATCAACTGCAGCGCCGCGACCAAGGCGCAGTCGGATATCATTTGTACGTCGTCGAATGCCGAGCACCTGGTTCGCAGTCTGCCGGAAGACGAGCCCATTATTTTTGCCCCCGACCGCAATCTGGGGGCGTGGCTCAACCGGAAGACAAATCGCAACATGGTGCTGTGGGACGGTGTCTGCATAGTGCATCAGACGTTTTCGGAGAAGAAACTGGTGCGGCTCAAAATGCGGTATCCGGGGGCGCCGGTGCTGGCCCACCCCGAGTGTGACGAGCCGGTGCTCAGGCAGGCGGATTTCGTCGGATCTACCAGTCAGATCCGCTCGTATGCCCGCGATTCGGACCAGGACACGTTCATCGTGGCCACCGAAGAGGGCATTCTGCACCAGATGCAGAAGGACTCTCCGGAGAAGACGTTCGTTCCGGCGCCGCCCGACAGCGGGTGCAACTGTAATCAATGCCCGCACATGCGCCTGAACACGATCGAGAAACTGTATCTCTGCCTGAGGCACGAGGCCCCGGAGATCACCATGGACGAGGAGATCCGCAGGCGCGCGCTCGTGCCGATTGAGCGCATGCTTGAAATGAGTGCGGCCGTAGTGTAGGGCCTGTCAACAGGCCCTGGGGCCGGCCATTCGGCTCAGAAGTCGAACCTCAGTCCCAGCAGCGGTTCAAAGCGGCGCTGTACCACAAATTGTTCCCGGCCTCCGGGTCCCGTGCCGGACGGCACGAACGTATACCGGGCCTCGGTCCGTGCCCAGAGGGCACCGCGGATGTTGTAGGTAAAGTCGAACACGAGCGCATTCTCGTCACCGGCCTCCCCGAAGAGGGAGAAGAATCCGTCCAGTCCCGCGCGATCCTGGCCTATGGACAATTCCAATCGCTCCAGGCGCAGGAACAGGCGGAGGTGGTATTCACTGAGGTCCTGCGTGCCATGGTGGCGCAGGAACTGGTACCAGAGCTCGAACCGCTGGAAAAAGTGTATCCGTAGTTCGGTCCAGACCGAGTTGTCGCGGAATACGAATTCGATGGGTACGCCGGCCAGGAATTCGTTGTCATCGCCGGGCAGTACAATACCGTCGCGTGTGGCGTCCGGATCGGCAATCAGATTGGCGCGGCGACTTCGGACGGTGTAAAGGCTGCCGAAATAGCCGGGCTGGAACGCAGCCCCGTTGAAATGCAGGGCCAGGCGGAGTTGCAGTCGCGCAATGTCTATGAAGTTGTTGTTGATGAGATCGGCCCCGACGAGGACACCACGACCCATGGTCTGGATCTGGGCTACCGATGCGAACGGTTCGAAGGAGAACGAACCGGCTTCAAATGCCGTCATGCGGGCATCGACTGACCAGGCCACGAGCGGGTCGCCGGCGCGGCCCGTGGCCGAGCGGTCCGTGAGCGCGGAGCCTGCCAGCCAGAGACTGGAGAGTCGGGAGGACTGCGCAAAGAACGGGCGAAAGGCCAGACGTCCTGCGAAAAGCCGGGACCGTGTCAGGTCTTCAACAATGACCTGGGCCTGCACGCTGCGTTCACCGAACGATGCTTCAACGCCCGCCGACCGTGTATCCCAGGCGTTCTGCGTGGAAAAAAAATTGACCAGGTGGCCCACTCCCAACCGGCTGCGGTCCAGGGGTCCGACACGGATGTACGTAGCCGAGTTCCGGGGTGTCCAGCGGGCGAAATCCACAATGCGGATGGCATCGCGCCACTCATCAAAATCCTCTTCGAACGTGCCAAAGATTCCCGTCCGGGCCGCGGCATCGATCCGCAGGCTTGCCTGTGAGCGTTTGACGTGCGCCGCCAGGCGCGTAGCCCCTCGCCACTGGGGCCCGATCAGGGAAAAGCCTCCATACGCGGTTACACCCGCCTCGGTATCCCACCACGCCAGCGCATTGTATTCGGAGGGATCATCGAGCGATCCGAATGTATGCGTCTGTGATGCAGCGGGAGCGGCCTGCAGGCCGAACACGCACACGCAGGCCGCGACGGCCGCTGCGACCGTGCGCGACGGTACACCATCGATTCGGGGTGGGGTGGGATGCGTCATGTCGTGGGCAACAAGGATGCGTGAGCCGTGTTCAAACGGTTCCAAAATAGGGTTCAACACAACGTACAAACCATGCCGCTGACCGGCCTTCCGCTCTTTCCGCTCGATATCGTTCTTTTTCCGGACGAAGGGCTACCCCTGCACGTTTTCGAGGAGCGGTACCGCCAGTTGCTGAAGGATTGTCTCAACGCGAACGTGCCGTTCGGTCTCATCCGGTATACCAACAGTACGTTTGAGGATGTGGGTTGTACGGCGCGAATCAAGGACGTGGTGGAGACGCATACTGACGGTTCGAGCGACATCATCGTGGTTGGAGAGGAACGATTCCGGCTCCTGGAGCTGCAGGGAAATCGGATGTACCGCACGGCCGACGTGGACATCGTGGCTGACGTTCCGGCCATCGTAAACGATGAGGAGCGGGAGCGCCTCGTGGCACAGCACATTAAACTGCTCGAGCTCGCAGGACGGATTCCCTCACCGAGTTCCTATGAGGACCGGGATCGGCTTTCCTACTTTGTGGGACGTAATGCCGGGCTCTCGGTAGATCAACGGCAGATGCTCCTCGAAATGCGAAACGAAGCCCAGCGTATCCATTACCTGGTCGGTCACCTGGAAGCTTTCATTCCGGCTGTCGAGGAGGCGGAAGACCTGAGACGGAAAATTACATCCAATGGCCACTTCCCTGATTTTCCACTCCGGCACGATTTTTGACAATTTACAGGGCGAACTGATTTCCCATTGTTTTCCCGTCACACCGCCGTGAATCGTACGTTCGCACTCGCAACGGGTCTCTCTCTGAGACATGTCCTGCTGACATGGATACTTCCTGGAACTCTCGTCGTGTTGTTGGCAAGCCTGGGTCTCGCCTGGTTTGTTCAGAGAGGAATTACGACGAACCGCTGGTCGACTGAGCGCGCCACCGTGGACGCCGTTTTTCACTCGCACGAAATGATTACCGGAACACGTCCCCATTTGGCACAATTGGCCGCATCCAGTGGGTTTGAGCGTATATGGGTGGTAGATGCGACGGGGCGCGTACTGGCGTCCTCGCTCAGAGCTGATGTTGGAAATCTGCTGGACGCGTGGTGGTGGAACCGGGTCCAGGCAGCCGGGGAGGGATTCGAAGCACAGCAGGTCAGGTATGGATCTGCCGACGTGGTGTTGCTCTCGCGCCACGATGCGTCGCTCGGGCGCTGGGTGATAGCCGTTGCCGCATTGCCCGCAGCCGGCGTAAACCCCGGTGCGTGGCTGCTCATTCCGGGAACGGGACTCCTGCTGTGGTTTGTTTGCGTAACACTGGTGTTTGTCCTCGTGACACGTGGGCTTCACGCGCCAATTCGTCGACTCGACGAAGCCCTGCTTGCCTCCCTGCGCGGTGAAGATGTGTCCGATTCCTCGCTGGACCGCCTGGAAGCGAACCTTGTACCCCGGCTTGGCGGACACGCCACCGGCGTAATCGACGTTCTGCGTCTGTCCATGCGGGCAAAAGCGAGGGTGAAAGACCTTGAGACCAGGTTGCAGTCCGTGCTCGACGCACTTCCAGGTTTTGCCGTGATTATCGCGTCAGACGAAAGTATTCTGGCCGCAGGACGCCGCGTTGTGGATGCGCGGCCCGGCCAGCCGTTCCCCGATACGCTCGGTGCACTCGGTGATCGGATGCCCGTGGAACGGATCCGTCGCTGGTTGCAGCGCACGGGAAGCCGGGGAGCCGGCGTTCATCAGGTACGGATCGACAGGGAGCAGATGCTGTCCATCCAGCCTGTTGCATGGAATGGTCGGGTTGCCTCGCTGGCCTGCGTTTCCGGGGCAGGTGATCCGGACATGCCGGAAAGTGACGGTTTTGTCGATATTCTGCACGCAGCTGGTGTGCATGCGATGGTTTTTGACGAGGAGGGACATTTTCTATTCCAGACGGCCGGGCTCGAGGCGACAGACCTCAAGTCATTCCGCGAACAGTGTCTGGTCTCTGAGAGTGACAGGCAGGCATTTGCCGCGTGGCTGCAGGAGCGTCCTGACGAAACAAGTATTCCACTCTCCCTCCGGATGGGACGTGCACTCGTTGGACCACTCGAATGGAGAGCCTCGGAAATCCTGTTCGCCGGGCGCGAATCAGGTTTCCTGTGGGCAGTAGAGCCCGAAAAGAAGGCAACTGCGGAACCCATCATCTGAGAATGATTTAACGAGGCCATGGACGTACAGACTGCATCGGAACTCAAACAGGCCCTGGCTCGCGTCAGGGGTTTGCTCTCGCGTATCCATCACGACGTGAACAACCCTCTGTCCGTCCTTTCTGGCAACGTGGAACTGCTTCAGGAACTGGTTTCGGTATTGGGGATGGAAGAAGAGCTCCGCGAGCCTCTCGCTGACATGCTGGAAGCGGTTCAGGGTCTGGGCGACTCCATTGATCGACTCATGGTGGTCCGGGGTATGCTCTCCGAACTGGAGTCGAAAGTGGATTGATTTTTACCCTCTGAAACAAGCAACAGTCTATAGACACGAAGCGTTACGGCACTTTATACACCTTCAACATGCGACCCATGGGCCGTTTTGTGCGTGCTTCTTCGATTCCAACGCGCTTGTTTCTTCTTTTCGTCCTGCTGTCTGCGGCAACAGCCCAGGCCCAGGATCTGAGAACGACCGTCATTGAGGACGACGGAACACGCCTCGTTCTGGAATTCAGCGTGGACTGGTCGCAATCCCTTGCGGCAGCTGTCGATTCCTCGGGTATCACGGAGTGGACACCCGCGGAGTTGGACGTATTCGCCGCCGGTCTGGCCTCGGCGTCATACACCCTCGATTTACCCGTTCTGGAGCGTCCCGTAGTGCGCGTGACAAGCAGGCAATACGATGAAGTGCAGGTCATGGAGCCTGACGCTTCGGCCCAGGGGTTCAGCCAGGGGGAAGTCGACCTGGTTGGCCTTGGTATGTACCGGAAGCGTCCTGTCGTGGATGTGGTGGCGGGACTCGTACGTGTGAATCGGCAGCAAGGTGTGTTGCAGCGCGTGAGACGGATGCGCGTGGATGTAACACGTCCGGAAGTATCGGGCGTAAGTCCCCGAACAGCTGCAGCTGCCCGCTCGGCGTCTGTCGTTACAGACAGCAAGCTGGCCGATGGATTGATTTTCAAAGTACTCGTGGAAGAGGAGGGGGTGTTGCGTGTAGATCGAGGCACGATTACGGCACTGGGTCTGGATCCGAACACGGTCGATCCGGCCCAGGTTCGGATCCTCGGTAACGGTGGACGGCCACTGCCGGCACTCAACAGTGCACCCCGTCCGGTTGACCTGGTGGAGCAGGCGGCGGTACGTGTCGGTGCAGGAGATGGTCGGTTCGATGCGTCGGATGCGGTGGTGTTTTTTGCCGACGCGCCGCGCAGATGGTTCTACAACCGTGATTCGCTCGAATTCGATCACTTCGTGCACCCGTTTTCCAACGAAAACGTGTATTTCATCAAAATTGACCCTGTACCGGGTTCGCTCACGAGTGTTGAACCATTCCTGGATGTGGCCGCTACTCCTTTCGAAACGGTAGACGGTTTTTATGCGCTCGACGTGGAAGAATTCAACTGGTCGCGCGAACACGGATCGGGGCAGGACTGGGTCTCGAACCCCATCCGTTCCGGCAGTCAGAGACGCTTCCTGACCAACCATGTGCTTCCCGGACTCGTTGCGGGGACAATCCGCATCCAGGCACTGACCGCCGTGAGCTCGAATCCGGCGGCAACCGTCGCGTTTGAGTCGGACGGAGTGGTGCTGGGTCAGCGGACCGCACCCGGAATTACGCGACCGGGTGCAGAAAACCCGTCGGCAGTACACACAGAGTTGGAATTCACACGGACCATGGCGGCCGGAGAACCGCTCAATCTGACCATGCGCCTGCTCCAGCAGACCAATGAGCCTGAGGCGGCTCTTGACTGGCTGCGTGTCTTCTACGAAAGACGACTCACGGCGAGCGACGACAGACTGGTGTTCTTCACGCGAGCCGGTGCGGCCGGAGACCATGAGTACGTTCTGGATGGATTCTCGGCGCGGCCTGTTGTACTGGACGTGACCGGAGGACAGGCGACACGTGCACTGGAGGTGAGACAGGCTGGCAGCACATGGCGTGTACAGGTCCGCGCCTCGGACGTGCAGGACGGCCCACGTCGTCTGGTTGCGTTCGTCCCGGGATCGGCATCGTCGCTTGGCGCATCGGACGCCGTCGCCGTACCGAACCAGAACATCCGCGCCACGATCGGTCTACCCGAGTTCATCATTGTGACCGCCGAGCCGTTCCGCCCTGCCGCCAACAGGCTTGCCGACCGGCGCCGCAGCCAGGGGCTGTCCGTGGCCGTCGTATCCATCGAAGAAACCTACAACGAATTCTCCGGGGGTGTACCGGACATGCGGGCCATTCGGGACCTGTTCAAATTCGTATATGACCAGGCCCGGACCGATGCCCAGAGGCTGCGTTATGCACTCCTTCTCGGCGATGGCCACTTCGACTATCGGGGATTGTCGGGCCTGCAGGGGGCGCTGGCCAACCATATACCCCCGTATGAGACGGAAAACACCATTTTTACGGACGGTTCGTATACGTCAGATGATTACTTCGGTCTGCTCGATGACAATGAGGGAATCTGGGAGTACACGGGCTTTACCGGAACGACATTCGAGCGGCTTGATCTGGGCATTGGCCGTTTTCCCGTCCAGACGGTGGCGGAAGCCGAACTGATGGTGGACAAAGTCGAGACGTATGAGGATCCGGCGACGTTCGGGCCGTGGCGAAACGTCTATACGGCCATTGCCGATGACGGGCCGACGGGACTGGCCGGGATCAAGAACGACTTCGATCTGCATATGGCCAACGTCGACCAGGTGGCCGAACTCATCCGGGGCGGGCTCTATCCGGAGATCAACATGGACAAGATCTACGGGGAAAGCTTTGACCGTGTCTTCCTGAACGGCTTCAAGATTCCGGAGGCGCGGCGTGAGATCCTGGCATCGATGAACCGTGGTGGACTGATTTACAACTACTCGGGCCATGGTGGACCGGAGGGGCTTGCCCAGGAAGAAATCTTTACCAAGGAAGATGCGGCCGCGCTCACCAACGGGGACCGCCTGACCATTTTCCTGACAGCCACGTGCTCGTTTGGATGGTGGGATCTCGAAGACACCCAGAGTGGGGCCGAAGTGCTGCTTACCAATCCGAACGGTGGCGCCGTGGCGCTGTTGACAACAGTCCGTCTTGTGTATACATCCGGGTCGAACACGACGCTGAATGCGGGGTTGAACAGGGCGCTCAATATTGCGTTGTTCACGAAGGACGAGGATGGTCGCCCTAAACGGCTGGGGGATGTGCTCCGGGAGACCAAGAACACGACTGTTGGACTGCAGGGCAACAGTCGCAAGTTCAATCTGCTGGGCGATCCGACACTTCGTGTGGGACTGCCGACGAACAAGGCGATTGTGGAGCAACTGGGAGATACGGATCTGTCGGCCTCTGAAGGACAACTCAAAGCGCTTGACCGGGTACGCATCCGGGGACGGCTCCAGGATGCATCGGGAGGTTTCCTGTCGAATTTCAACGGTCGGGTACAGATTACCGTTTTCGACGCCCTTCGTCGCGTCCCGGTGCAGGTACGGCTGAATATGCCTACTCCGTTCTACAACCAGCGGGAAGATGTGATATGGCGGGGCAATGTGCAGGCTACGGGTGGAAGGTTCGAAGCGGAGTTCGTGGTGCCCAAGGACATCAGTTACTCGAACGAACCGGGGCGGATTTCCGTCTACGCCTTCGATAACGAAGGACACGCCCTGGGCTTCACGGAGTCGTTCATAGTCGGTGGCACGTCGGATAATCCTCCCAATGATTCCGAGGGGCCGAATGTGGATCTGTTCATGAACGATTCCACGTTCGTGGACGGGGGCACAACGGGCCCGGATCCAACGCTTCTGGTCCGCCTCTTCGATGAGAGTGGGATCAATACGGTCGGCGCAGGGGTGGGGCATGAGTTGTTGCTCGTGGTCGACGACAACGAGGATCAGGCGGTCGATATTGCGTCGGCGTTCGTGGCCGATGAAAATTCATTCCAGAGCGGAGAAGTGCGGTGGCCGCTGACGGATCTTGAGTCCGGCCTGCATACCGCTCGTGTGCGTGCGTGGGACGTGCTGAACAACTCGTCCACGGCGGAAATTTCATTCGAGATCGCAAACGATGAGGTACTCGACGTACGTAATGTGTATAACTATCCCAATCCCATGAATAGGGAAACACGGTTTGTGTTTGAGCATAACCAGCCTGCTGGAACATCTGCCCGTGTTGAAATTCGTATTTTCACGCTCAACGGACAGGTCATTCGAACCATACCCACGGAAGAGGCGTTACCGGAAGGTATACTGGGCTCAGGCCCGGTACAGGTCGTGTGGGATGGCCGGGACGATGATCTCGGAAGACCAGCCACAGGCGTGTACCTCTACAGGGTGCGCATTGAGACAGATGCCCCCGACGGCTCGCGACAGGCGAGCGATCACATTGAGAAATTGGCCATCATACGGTAGATCCTTATTGAAAAAAGCGTTACAAAGTCCTTTCAATACGCAAAACAAACCTGGTAAAGGTATGAAAACGGGGTTTAACCGGATCGTGATCGCATGTGCTGTCCTGGTGGCAGTCGCTTTGCTGCCGCAGGCGGCAGCAGGCCAGGCGGGCACCTCCGCCGTTGTATTTTTGAAAATCGAGCCGGATAGCCGTGCGGCCGGGATGGGTAACGCCGGGGTTGCACTCGCGGACAATGCCAGTGCCATTTTCTGGAATCCGGCCGGACTGGCGTTCCAGACCGGTACGGAAGCGGCCATTACGCACTCGAACTGGCTGCCGGAGTTCAATGCAGGACTCTTTTACGAGTATCTGACGGCAAAACACCACGTTCCGGGAGTCGGTACGTTCGGTGGACACCTGACGTATCTGTTCCTGGGTGAACATGACGGCCGGGATGACCAGAACAATCCTACAGGCACGTTCCGGTCCTACGACCTGGCGACGGGCCTTTCCTATGGCGTGAAGGTCACCGAGCGCTTCGGTATCGGTACGAGTCTCCGCTTCATTTACTCCAACCTGGCGCCGGGCCAGACCATTGGCGCGGAGCAGACCAAGGCAGGGGTTGCGACAGCATTTGACCTGGCCGGTCTCTACCGGAGTGGTCAGTTCGGTCTCGGCGGTGAGGCGAAGGGAACCCTTTCACTCGGTTTCAACTTGGCCAACATGGGGTCGAAGATCAGCTACTCGGACAATGCACAGGCCGATCCCATCCCAACCAACCTGCGGTTGGGCTATGCTTTCAAGGTCGACTTCGATGAGTTCAATTCCCTGACGTGGGTGACCGACTTCAACAAGGACATGATTTCGTTCTCGGGCGAAGGTGCAGACCGCGAGGCAGATCCGTTCTATGAGGCCATTTTCTCCTCCTGGAAGTCGGTCAAGGTCCAGACCAATTCGCTGTCCGAGGACGAGGCCGAGTTCAGGAATCTCTCCGTGCTGGATCAGATGACGATTGGCACCGGTATCGAGTACTGGTACAACAGCCAGTTTGCACTGCGTTCCGGATATTTCTACGAAAACCCGAACAACGGCAACCGCAAGTTCCTGACATTGGGTGCTGGCGTCCGTGTGAATATTATCGGTGTTGACTTTTCCTATATCTATGCTCTTGAAGAGGACTCACCGCTGTCCAACACAATGCGGTTCTCGTTGTTGGTCGACTTCAAGAAATAGTGCATGAACAGCACCCTTGTTTCTGGTATGGGGCTGGTCATGATAGCCGTAGGGGTGGGGTTTCTGTACTTGCTCTTCCGGGACAATGAGGCCCGATGGCCGCGCGATACAATGGAATGGGTCGGGACCGTGTTGTCGGTCCTGCTGATCGTGTTTGCCATTGCACTGATCGTCCTCTCCAGGCAGCAGGCGGCGGCGGATGAGATGCAGCGCGAAGTTGCGGCGACGGCGTCGGCATTCCAGGATGTACAACTCGAGGTACCGGCTGAAAATTTCCCATTCCAGCTACTGGACACGGGCGAGGCGCGCGACGTGGCATCCTATCGCGGTCAGGTCGTGGTGGTGAACTTCTGGGCTACCTGGTGTGCACCCTGTCTCGAGGAGCTGCCGGCACTGAACCGACTACAGGCATCATACGCGGACCAGGGACTGCGGGTCATTGCCATTTCAGATGAAGATCCGGCCGAGCTGATGGCCTTCAGGCGACGCGTTCCGCTCGACGTCGACACGGCATTCATGCCGTTTGGCACCGATTTGCCAACACCATTCACAGGGGCCTTCGATGTGCGTCCCACGTCGTACATCATAGACCGTGACGGGGTCGTGCGGCGGTATCTGCTCGGAAATCGGAACTATGGCTTCTTCGAAAAGGCCATCACTCCCTATCTCTGACGCATATGTTCTCCTGGAACCCCGTTCTGGCCAGTACGCTGCTTCTGCTTGGAGTGGTGTCCTGGGTAGCCGGGTGGAGGCACCTCGGAGCCGTCGGCGCCGTATCTGCGGAAACCGTGCGTCGATGGGTGCAGGTCGGGGCTGCCCTGTCAGTTGTCCTGGCCGTGCATGTTGTACCACGCGCTGGAATGCTCTACGTGGCAGCTACGCTTGTACCGCTGGTGTCGTTCTACGTGACTACCCGGCTTGGGGGACAACATAGGTGGACGTGGCTCATGGGCGCTGTTCCGGGATCGCTTGCACTGTTGGTATTGTTGCCGTTCTGTTGGGAGTACACGGGTGACGGGGGGTGGATACCGGGTGTGACGGGAGCCGGTAGTGCGGTCGAGACGTTCCTGCTCAGACGTGCTGTGGGAATACCTGATGGAGCTGGTATGTATGCGCTGCAGGCCGCGTTCCTGCTGGTGGCGGTCGCAGATCCCATGGCTACCATGGTGGGGCGTCACCGCGGTACCGCCGAGAAGTCCACATCGGGCAGTATAGGGTTCTTCCTTGTGGCCTCGGTTCTGCTCCTCTCGCTCAATGGTGTGATCGCGCTGCGGTATGGCCTGACGGATCTGGATGGATCCATGGCCTGGGCGGGCGTCATTGTCCTGGCCGCTGCCGCTACGTCGGCTGAACGCGTTGTTGCCGGTCGATGGGACGATTTTTCCATTGCCATTGTGACGGCTGCGTCGGCGCTTCTTTTTGCCATATTTCCCGACAGCTTCGGGGACCTGTTGATGGCTGCCGTGGTGGGCTCCCTCATGGCATGGTTGGGTTTCCGTTATGACATGGTTACGCGGCGGGGTGCTACGACGGTGGGACTCCTGACAACGTTCGTATGGTGGATCGGAGGATGGCCCATGGTACTTCCCGTGCTGCTGACTGCCCTGGTGACACGGGGACGTACGGCTGTTGATCTGCTCTCACTTCACGTCGTTGCCTGGACATCTGCGACGGGTATCGCCTTCTCCGGTGTTGCCAACACGCCCGGTGTACTCTTTTTCAGTGCTACGCTCGTCTCATCCTGTGCCGCGGCGGCCGCATCCACCAGGCATTCGGTGCCGCAACAGGCATTTCTGGCGGGAATGATTGTCGCGTCGTCCTGGTGGATGCTTCCTACCGGTGTCGGTCCGGTTGCCATGTTGGTGTTGGTTGTGTCGGGCACGCTCGGAGCACAGGTGGCTGGCGCCCTGATGCGCCACAGGGGTGAAATGGTGACGATTACAGGCCGGAACTTGATTTGTACTTTTTTCGGCGCGTTCTTGGGGGCGATTCCAGTCCATTTCATCACCTTCTGATAATTTCCCATGCCCTGGTATAAAAAACTGCATTGGCAGATCATTATTGGTCTGATTCTCGGCCTCGTATTTGGTGTTGTTTCGGCCGTGATGGGCTGGGGTGCGTTCACGACGGCATGGATTGCTCCGTTCGGGACGATTTTCATCAACCTGCTGAAGCTGATCGCGGTGCCGCTCATCCTGGCATCGCTCATCACGGGTGTTACCTCACTGTCCGACCTGAAAAAATTGAGCCGGATTGGTGGGAAGACCATCGCTATTTACATGGGCACGACGGTGATTGCGCTGGTAATTGGGCTTACCATCGTGAACGTGATGCAGCCGGGCAAGACCGTACCCCCGGAAATGCGCGAGAAGCTGGAAGCGACCTATTCAGGCGATGCATCTGCCCGGACGCTCCTGGCCGATGAAGCCAAGCAGCGTGGACCGCTGCAGCCCATCGTTGATATGGTACCGGAGAACATCGTGGGAGCGGCAGGAAGCAATCGGAACATGCTCCAGGTGGTTTTTTTCGCCATTTTCGCTGGTATCGGGCTTCTTCTCATTCCAAGAGAGAATGCAGAGCCCATCATTTCGTTTTTCAGCAGTTTGAATGACCTGGTCATCAAGCTGGTGGAAATCATCATGATCACGGCGCCCGTAGGTGTTTTCGCCCTGTTGGCCGACACCATATCAAGTATTGCAGGAGACAACATTGCGCAGGTACTGGAGCTGCTGGCGGCACTTGGCTACTACATGATTGCCGTCATCCTGGGGTTGTTCCTGCACATGCTGTTCACCTACTCGGGTATGATCAAGCTGTTTACTCCGAGGACACTCGGGCAGTTTTACCGGGCCATCGGTCCGGCACAGCTGGTGGCTTTTTCCACGTCATCGAGTGGCGCTACGCTGCCTGTGACCATGGAACGTTGTGAGAAGGAACTGGGCGTTTCGGAGGAGGTGTCTTCGTTTGTGCTACCGCTTGGCGCGACCATAAATATGGATGGAACGGGGCTCTACCAGGCTGTTGCGGCTGTGTTCATTGCGCAGACGTTGGGTATGGGACTGGACCTGGCCGCGCAGCTTACGATTGTTTTCACGGCGGTACTGGCGTCGATCGGTACGGCAGCCGTGCCGAGTGCCGGTATTGTGATGCTGGTCATCATCCTGGAGGCCGTGGGCGTGCCCAGTGCAGGAATTGCGCTTATCCTGGGTGTGGACCGCATTCTGGATATGCTTCGCACAGTGACCAATGTGACGGGCGATGCAGCCGTGGCGACGGTGGTGGCCGCGAGCGAAAACCAGTTGGGCCCCATACAGTCGGCGGCCTGACGACGAACCGCGAGTGGCTTTGTTGGTCTCAGTTACCTTATCATTTTGAGACAGGCCAGGAGGAGCGGAGGTGAAATCGCTGTTTTCAGGCGATCGGAAGGGAGTAACTTATTTTTGGCATAATCTTGGATAAGGCACTGTGCAGTTCATTGCTGTGTTGCTGCCTCTCCGCAGCTTTGTACCTCCTGGAGAACGGTCGGGCAGGGCCCGCTGAAAGCGGGCCCTGCCGACTCTCCCTCATTCCGGGAGCTGCAAAAAGCGGAAGGATACAAAAAGCCCCGGGCAACGTCATGTCTCCATGATGCCACACGGGGCGAGCGCGCTTGGGAGGATTCGAACCCCCGACCTTTGGAACCGGAATCCAACGCTCTATCCAACTGAGCTACAAGCGCGAAGAGAGGCAATATAGCGATGAATGCCCGCAGACGGCAACAGCCGTCCCTGGGTCGGGCCCACATTACAGAAACTTTAATACGCTGTGAGCCTCCGGCAGCATCCATGACCGACACCGCACTCATACAGCAGTTCAAGGTAGATCCATCCAGAGGGTACGCCGCTCTGCTGGACCACTACACACCCATCATTCTGCGCATGATCCGGCGATTCCTCAGCGACCCGGACGAGGTCATGGAGACCTATACCGCCATCTGCGAGCGTCTTCAGAACGAAAATTTCAAAGCACTCAGAGAGTTCCGCATCAACAGTGAACTTACTCCATGGTTGAGCGTCGTCGTGGCCAATGCATGCCGCGACCGTTTTCGCAAGAATCGGGCAACGTCCACGCCCCGATCCGTTCTGGACCAGCTCACGGAGCGAGAACAGAAAGTATTCAAGTACTACTATCAGGATCACATTCCCCAGTCGGAAATCCCCGATATCATCCACGGCCAGAATCAGCTGACGTGCACCAGTGTGGACGTGAACCAGGCCATTACCAAGATCGACTCGCTGCTGTCTATCAACAAGCGGTGGCACCTTTTGGCGGCACTGCGCGCGAACAAACCGGCGGTATCGCTGGAAGACCTGGAGGCGGTCGGTCTGTCTCCTGTTTCCGACATGGAGCGACCGGACAACGTAAAAGACGACGAAGAGCGGGTGACGAGGCTGAATCTGGCCGTCGAAGAACTGGATCCGGAAGACCAACTCCTCATTCTGCTCCGGTTTGACCACGGAATGCGCGCCGAACAAATTGCGAAGGTCATGCATTACGAGAACCACAAGTATGTGTATACTCGTCTTCGAACCATCGTGAACCGGCTGCGTCGCTCCATGACTCCCGTGTCATAGGCCAGCCCCAACCCGAGCACAGAACCATTGTTGTCCTTTCCCCTTGACGGACGCCTGGAGCGGGCCGCGCTCAATCCGCTTCTTGCGGCAGTACTGGGGCTCCTGGTGGCATTCGTCCTGTTCCAGGGCATCAGCACCCTGGTTGCGTTCGGTCTCATTCTGATCTGGCACGCGGTGCCTCTTTCCGAGCTCGTGGCGGACATGCCTGCGGTGCTTGAAACGCATGCTGCAGACCTGATTGTAGCCAATACGGTGGGCCAGGTGTTTGGTCTTCTCGTTCCATCCATTCTATTTGCCCGGCTACACAGTTCGGCGTGGCCGGGCATGTTGCGTGTCCGCCGCGCGCCGGTCGTGTTTACCATCGTCTCGGTAGTTGCCCTGCTGGCGCTCATACCTCTTGTCCAGGCGCTTGGTGCGTGGGCCGATTCGTGGCCGTGGCCGGAATCCATCCGCCACTTTGAGCAGGGTCAGATGGATTTGATTGAGCGTATTCTGTTACAGGATTTCCCGCTCGTCTTTTCGATTTCCATGCTGGCCTTGACGCCGGCCATCTGTGAGGAATTCCTGTTCCGGGGGTATGTACAGCGCCAGGCCGAGCGGTCACTGGGTGCATTGCACGGTGTGCTTTTTTCAGGTATCGTATTCGGGCTCTATCACCTGCGGCTGACCCAGGCACTTGCACTCTCGGTGCTTGGTATCTACCTGGCCTGGATTACGTGGCGGTCGGGCAGTATTCTGCCGGCGATTTTGGTACACCTCGTGAATAATGCGCTTGCCGCCGTGCTCGGAAAGCTGTCGGCAGTCGGAGATCTGGAGGTGGACCTGGAAACCTTTCAGGTGCCATGGCCTATAGTTGCGGGAGGGGTGGCTGTATTTGCCCTGCTCGTGATCGTCATGAATCGCGTTGCCGGCAGTCCCGTTTCCGAAGACGATGTCCCATCCGACAGGCTGCCTGCGCAGCCGGAGCAGCCGAATGAGTGAACAACGACGACGCGATGGTTGGGTATCCGTGTTTTCGACCGGCACGGATTACGAGGCCGAATTGGTTCAGAGCCGTCTGCGCGATGCGGGCATGGAACCTGTCATCCATTCCAACCGGGATCATGCGTACAACCTGAACGTCGGGACGATGTCGACGGTGAACGTCATGGTTGCTCCGGACGAGGAGCAGCAGGCACGTGAGCTTCTGGCATCGCATCCGTTTTCTGACGAGGAACTGACGAATATGGCCCTTCGATCCGATCCCGACCGCCCTCCCGACAGCACACCGTGATTCCGTCCGGCATGAAGCGTGTGGCAACGGCCATTCTGGGGGGCGCGGGCATGGTGCTCAGTCTCTGGTTGGGACCCCTCTGGTTCTGGATCGTAGTGATGGCGGTGGCGCTTATTGCCCAATATGAGTTGCTGCACATGCTCCGCCTGCGGGACATGCCTGTGGATTATGTGGTTGCGATCGTAGCCGGGTTCTTCGTCATGCTGCACGTGGTCTGGGCGTACTGGTATGCAGGCCTCGGTGTCGTATTCCTGTTTTACATTCTTCAACTGCAGTCCAGGGGAAGCGAGAAAAGACCGATGGAACGCCTGGCGGGTTTTACGCTGTCACTGCTCTGGCCGGTGGCAGGGCTGTCGTTTCTTGCCGGTATGTATGTGCAGCTTCACGCTGCCAGTGGCCGTCAGGTTGCCTTTCCGTTGATGTTGGTGCTGCTGCTTCTCGTCTGGGCGTCAGATTCTGGTGCATATTATGCCGGCAGGGCCCTGGGGCGCCACAAACTTGCACCAGCTGTATCACCGGGAAAGACGTGGGAGGGGGCGGCTGGAGGGCTTGTTGCTGCCCTGGGTATAGCCTGGGCGGCGGTTTCGTATGGTCCGCTTGAGATTCCGATGTACCACGCCTTGGCTCTCGCGCTGATAGCCGCCACGGTAGGTCCGGTGGGTGACCTGCTCGAGAGCCTGTTCAAGCGCAGTGCCCGGATAAAGGATTCAGGGACCTGGCTTCCCGGGCATGGCGGATTCCTGGACAGATTCGATGCGCTCATTCTCGTTGCGCCGGCATATTGGATCTACTGGAACGTGATGAATATCATGCCGTAGACATGGCTTGAACAGTTTTCAGGTCTGCCATGGGCTTGTTTGGTCCCTCAAAAAGGAGTCGATACCGCCGATTCTCCTATGAACCCCGGTATTATGATCCGGAACGGGAAGAACGTCTCTCCCGCCGGATGAACGTCATGTCACGTACGCGTCGTCGTCGCAGCCCGGCGGGAATCATCTATTTCGGCCTGTTGCTTGCATTTGCCATCTGGATCTATCAGAGTATCAGCGTGTGAGCCATCGGGAGAAGGACGGCATCATTGCCGTGATGCCCCCCACGCTTTCCAACAAGATTGCGGCGGGTGAGGTGGTACAGCGACCGGCCTCGGTCGTCAAGGAGCTCGTTGAAAACGCGCTCGATGCGGGTGCGGAGCGGGTCGATGTCCACCTGCAGGGGGCCGGAAGTACGTTGATCCAGGTCGTGGATACCGGATCGGGAATGAGTCCATCCGATGCCATCATGGCTTTTAAGCGGCATGCGACGAGCAAAGTTCGTGAAGTTGGCGACCTGGAGCGTATCCACACGTTGGGTTTCCGGGGAGAAGCGCTCGCCTCCATCGCATCTGTTTCGCAGGTGGAGCTGCGTACGTGCCGGAAAGAAGATGAAGTCGGGACACGTGTGCGGCTCGACGGAGGGGAAGATGCCCGACAGGAGCCGGGACCGGCTGCCGTGGGGACGTCCATTGCCGTCCGGAATCTGTTTTTCAATGTACCCGCCCGTCGCAACTTCCTGAAGCGCCCGCAGACGGAGCTCAAGCATTGTATGGATGTCGTGACCGTTCTGGCACTTTCTCATCCGGGTGTGCATTTCCACCTCGAGCACGACGGGAATGAGCTGCTCGACGTGAAGGCCGAGTCCACGGGCACGTTTTTCGATAAGGTGACGCGCCGGGCCGCTGATCTGGCGAGCGTACCGGATGCCAGCGAGTTGATTGACGTGGAGGAGTCGACCAGTTATCTGAGGGTAAGGGGTGTTCTCGGTCCCCCGGATGTGTACCGCAAGAGTCGCGGACAACAGTACCTGTTCGTCAATGGTCGCTATGTTCGGCACCGTTCCCTGGAACACGCGGTGCTGTCGGCCTATGAGTATCTCCTTCCGGAGGACTCATACCCTTTCTTTGTGCTGTTCCTGGATATTGACCCGCGCCATGTGGATGTGAATGTGCACCCGGCCAAGGCGGAGGTCAAGTTTGACGATGAGCGCGGGGTGTACAGCATGTTGCGGACGGTGGTCAAGCGGGTAGTCAGCGTGCACAGCCTGACACCAGAGCTGGGGGGAGGACGCGACGAGCCGCGATCCAGACGACAAGGGGTTTCCGGATACGCGGGGCTGCAGATTGATTTGTCGGAGCACGGTCCCGACCGGCGTACGGATTCAAAAAGGGACGGTTCAAAAAGGGACGGTTCAAAACGCGACGTTGCACCGGATTGGGTCCGGCAGGAGCACCCGGGCCGGGTAGCCGGTACGCGTGCGGAGGCGGGACAGCTTTCGACGCAATTGCTCGGTCCTGCGCTTGCACGGACCGACGACGATGCCCCGGAGACACACCCACCGGACCAACTTCTCTGGCAGGTTCATGGCGCATACATCCTGACGCAGATCCGATCCGGCCTGGTGATCCTGGACCAGCAGCGGGCTCATGAACGTATTCTCTACGAACAGATCCTGGCTACGCTCGACGGCGGGGTCGGAATGAGTCAACAACTGCTCTTCCCCCAGACCGTGTCACTCTCGCCCAGTGACTTTGCGCTCTACTCCAGCCTCGAGAAGGAACTTCAGCAGCTCGGGTTCGATGCCGAGCCGTTCGGAGGCAACACAGTCATTGTTCGCGGCGTTCCTGCGGACATCCGGAATGGCGACGAGCGCTCTGTCCTGGTAGATGTAATCCAGTCTTTCCAGGAAGAAGAAGCCACTTCAGGGCAATCCGCCCGTACGGATCGACTGGCCAGGGCCGTGGCACGCCGGAGTGCCATTCGGGCTGGGACCCGTCTGTCAGGAAAGGAAATGCGTGCCCTGATAGATCAACTCTTTCAGTGCAGCGAGCCCTACCATGCACCCGACGGTCGCTCTACGCTGGTAAAACTGTCCGTGGATGAGATCCGCTCCAGATTTGATCGTTGAATCGGTCCAGGCCAGCCTTTGCGGGTTGTCGGACCAGACCCTGCTTCTCGGATGCAGTGGGGGGGTGGACTCAATGGTCCTGGCGCGTACAATGCTCGAACTTGGCCAATCGTTCGAGGTGGCGCACGTGGATTACGGTCTGCGGCCGGAATCGGCGGCCGATGCAGAGCTCGTTGCCCGCTGGTGCGGTGACCACGACGTTCCCGTTCATGTGCTCCGGGCCGGGACAGCACCGAAGACGGGTTCGCTGCAGGCATGGGCCCGCAACGTGCGTTACCATTTCTTCGCGGAAACGGTGGCCTGGCGAGAGCTCGCTGCCGTCCTGGTTGCCCATCATGCTGATGACCAGGCAGAAACAGTTGCGCTCGCCCAGGAGCGGGGCGGTGGTGTGGACGGCCTCTCGGGTATGTCCCCTGTGGCATACCTGCCGGTAGCATCCGTGACGGGGCGACGGTACCGGTTGTTGCGCCCGCTGCTGGAAACGGCGCGATCGACCATCGAGTCGGCTGCCGAAGCGTGGAATGTGCCGTACAGGAGCGACAAATCGAACGAGGACATGCGATTCAGACGTGCTGTTGTTCGTCGGGACATGACAGCACTTCGACGTGAGGTGCTGCTGCGTACGGCCCGGTCGTCACAGAAGCAGGCTGAAGAGTGGCTGGATGAATTGCCGGTGCAACTCGTTGGGACGCTTACGTCCAATGCGCCCGACTATCGGAGAATTCCACTGGAAGCGCTGCAAGAATTGTCTGACGACCATCGGGCCTGGTATCTGCTTCGCCTGGCTGCGGCACTGCACCCGGCAGCCCCGCGCCGTCGAAGTTGGGTCGACGCGGTGAACAATCTGGTTCAGAGCCCGCCGGGATCTAGGCTCTCGGTCGGTGTCATTGAGGGTGTCCGGGATCGGGAGTCGATTTTTGTATACTCGAAGCCTTTCAGGCGGCGCGTCGGGGAAGAGACACAGGAGCGCACGGTAGACCTGCCCCTGGCACGCGGAGAGCGGCTGTCGGAGCATTTTGGTGTGGGGACGCTGCGGATTTCCCGGCTTTCCGGCCGGCGCATGGACGAGAGCGTCCATTCCACTGCAGATACGGACCACGCCGGGATGCAGCCGATCTGGCTGGACCCTGCGTCGGTGGTGGGTCGCGTCCGCGTGCGACGCTGGGCAGCGGGAGATCGATTCACTCCACTTGGCGCACAGGGCAGTACGAAGATCAAAGCGCTCCTGACCGGGAGCGCGGTTCCGCCGTCGCTCAAGCCGTACGTACCGGTGCTTGTCGACGACGCTGGCATAATGTGCGTTCCTGGGTACAGGGCGGCCGAACGGTTTCGCGCGAGGGACGCGACGCAAGAAATGCTTTGCGTGGAGTGGGAACCGGGCAGTGCGTATTTTCAGCGCGCCCCGGATTGCACTCATCCATAACAACGCCTGCCATGCCTCCTCCCGCTCTGGAACATCACTCGGACCGCCACATCTCCGTTCGGGGCGAGCCCTTCCGCGTCTACATTGATCGGAACCGCATTGCCCGGCGCGTCGAGGAGCTTGGCGAGCAGATTTCAAGGGATTACGAAGGGAAGCGTCCGATCCTGATTGGTGTGCTGAACGGGGCCTATATCTTTCTGGCCGATCTCATGCGTGCCATCCGCATTGATTGCGAGGTCGACTTCATGAAGCTCTCCTCCTATGGCGCAGACAAGATTTCGAGTGGTACCGTCAGGTCACTGAAACGGATTGACGCGGATATCAAGGGACGCCACGTCATTATTGTGGAGGACATTGTGGATACGGGTCTGTCCATGGAGTACATCCTGGACAGGCTTGCCCGCGAACGTCCGGCCTCCATGCAGGTGGCCACCATGTTGCACAAGGCGGCGGCCACAAAAGTGGATCTGGAACTGCGCTACGTCGGATTTGAAATTGACAACCTTTTCGTCGTCGGATACGGTCTGGACTATGGCCAGGTGGGACGCAATCTGAAGGATATTTTTATTCTTGACTCGGGCCTGTAAACACAACGCCAGAACCCGCTGTAGCAGACGAACGCGCCGGTACTCGGCGCGGGCGCTTATCAAGGCGTGAGGAGCGAAGTATGGCAGCTCCACTTGGCGAAGTATTTCGCAAGAGTGATGAACAACACAGAGAAACGCCATTTTCGACGCTACCCTGCGGGACGGGGCCAATTTCTTGTCCGCCATCGTTGTTCTCACCTCGAGTAACGCTGCTACACTTCGGTTCGTCTGCCTTGGCGGACAGGAATTTTGCTACCGTCAGCGGGCTCTGACGTAGTGTTAACAGGCCCTCATAGAACGGCCTCCTCCATGTGGGAAACAAGGCGAGCCACATCTTCGAACGAGTTGTAGAGGGGGACGGGTGCGGCCCGGATGATATCGGGTTCACGCCAGTCGCAGCGCACGTCCGCCTGTACAAGCTGGTCGTAGACGCTACGGCCGTCAGCACGCACGACGCGCAGGGACAGTTGCGCTCCGCGCTGTCTGGGATCGGAAGGTGTGATTATTTCGATGTCATCGGGTAACCGTTCTGACAGAGCCTCCTCCAGGAATCGGGTGAGGAGCAGGCTTTTTTCCCGGAGGGCGGCCATGCCAACAGCATCGAAGGCATCGAGAGCCGCGTCCAGACCCGCGAGCATCAGGATGGAGGGATTGGAGAGTTGCCAGCCCTCGGCGCCCTCGGCGGCCCGGAATGTGGAATCCATGCGGAAACGATCGGCCAGATCCACGCCCCACCAGCCCGCAACGTGGGGCCGGGCGGTGTGGCGGTCGTGCACGAATATGGCGCTCGGCCCGCCCGGCCCGGAATTCAGGTATTTATAGGTGCACCAGGCTGCAAAATCGACACCCCAGTCATGGAGCTTCAGCGGTACGTTGCCGGCGGCGTGCGCCAGGTCCCAGCCGGCCAGGGCCCCCACATCGTGCAGCCGGGCCGTGATGTTGCCGATGTCCATGAACTGCCCGGTCCAGTAATTCACGCCGCCGACCAGTCCGAGTGCGACGCCTTCTCCATGTTCACCAAGTGCCGCGGCGAGTGCGCTGTCTGTAAGCATGTCGCTGTCACCGGGCACAAGGATTGCCGTTTCCGGGTCCATACCGTGGAGCGCCAGGTGTGATGAGACGACATGCGTGTCGGACGGAAACGCGTGCGGCTCCATGAGGATGCGGAATCGGCCCTGTTCGGGCCGATAGAAAGCGGTCAGGAGCAGGTGAAGGTTCACCGTGAGGCTGTTCATGACCGTTACTTCACGGGATTCCGCTCCGACGATGGGCGCCAGCCGCTCGGCAAGCGGCCGGTGATATGTCGTGAACGGTCGCTCGCCGGAAAAATGACCGTCAACCCCGCGCGTAGCCCAGGCCTCAAGTACGTCCTGCACGCGCTGGGCCGTGACACGCGGCTGCAGTCCCAGTGAGTTGCCGGTGAAATACAGCACGCGGTCTCCCGCGGGAGTTCTGGGCCAGTAAAACGCCTCACGCCAGGCCGACAGCGGGTCGTCGCGGTCCAAGGCACGGGCCCGGCGCAGCCACGCCGCAGCTGTGCTCCGCTCATTGCCGGGCGAGAGGTCGGTTTTACGATGTGTCATGGATTCGTGTGCCGGCTGCGTTGGCTGACGTCGGGATAGAAAAGGGGCCGGCTGGGCGCGGCATCGGAATCGAACGGGGGAATCTGGATATCCAGCCATCCGTGGCCATCCTGCACATTCCCGGGAATGGCAATGAGTTCCGTGATGGTCATTGTGCGTGGATCGGGGCCTGGAGTAACGGGGTCCGGTTCGACCGAGCCGGGTGCCATTCCCCAGAACGCCCGATGGGCAGCCAGGCGGCCGCCGTCATCCATAGGATCGACCGACGGCGCATCGATCAGCAGGTGCTCGAATCCGGCGGTCCGGATCCAGGTGGCGGCTTCCACGGAAAGGTGGCGGCCACGCGCCGCCGCCTCTCCTTGACTGTCACCGTCGATCCGCGTCTGCGTTCGGAGAATGATGGCCCGCGGCACGAGGGTGTCAGCATGGCCAGTTCCAGGCGTGATGCGTTCGACGGACGATTCAAGCTCCCGAGCCGACACGCCGAACCGGTGCGCCTCAGAGCCGCGTCCTTCCGGCAACGTGACAGAGACGAGTATGGCCCTGATCGGACCTGGTCGCCACGTGTCCATGAGCGACATACGCCTTTGCGTTATGTGGCCTACGCACTCGGTGTGCGTTCCGTGGACATGAGGCGTAATGGTCAGTGTCTCCACGTTGCAGGACGCGCCACCAGCGACCTGCCCACAGAATCCGTCTGTGCGGGCCCACTGTCGCGAAGCACTCGGCAGGTTGAACAGAGCGGTCTGCGAGCCGTCGAATCGGATGGGGACGGACAGGTCGATGGGGCTGGCGTCGAACGGACTGGGGGAGGAATTCGGAGCCATCAGCTTCGGACGAGGACTTCTTTTGGATAACAGATCCAGGTACGCTCCTTCCGGGCCCAGGTCTCCGGCCGCATTACCGTACCAGCGACATCGGCGAGCTCTTCAATCCGCCCATCGCGCCTCAGTATGCCGATGCCGTCCCGGTCTGCCGTATAGGCTTCGTGCCGTGTCGTTTCCGAGCCCACGAAATGCGCCAGATTCCGCTCCGTGTCCGGTATGTCGTGCATTCGAAGCCATGCGGCAACACGATCCTGTAGCGCCCCGGTCGCAGGCACGTCATGGTCCTCGTCCAGGAATGAGACCCGGAAAAAATCACGCGTCAGGAAGCGTTGACACAGTTGGGCCAGCACGGGATCGTGTGACGCACTCCACGTCTTGAGGCTGAAAATGATATCCGTATCGTCCAGATCGACAAACGCCGACAGCACGTCACTCCGGTCCAGGTCATCCGGTCCGAAAGTGTGTTCGAGAAAGAACATGAACCGGGGAGATGCACCCGTTGAGACGTCCACTTCTTCCTGCCCCATCCGGCCGTGGATGTGGTCCCGGACGCGGCCAATGATGCTCTTCATGAGGAAGTCACCGGAGAGTACCGTCTTGTGCAGGTAAACCTGCCAGTACATGAGGCGCCGGGACAACAGGAAGTTTTCTACGGCGTATCGCCCTTTGGCCTCGACCACGAGTCGATCGCGGCCCAGTCGATGGTCGTGCACCACGCGAAGCGTCCGGATAATGCGTCCAACGCCCACCCGCCCTTCGACGACGCCCGTGTAGTAGGAGTCGCGGCGCAGGTAGTCGAGCCGATCCATGTCGAGCTGACTGGAGAGCAGGCTGTGCAGCCAAGCCGGCGGAAGGTCCGTACCGCACTCCCTGTCGAAAACCGAGAGAGCCCTGGACAGCGCACCGTTGAACCTGTCATTGAGCCTCAATATCAGGGCCCGGGAGAGGCGTTCGTGCTCAATGCCCGAAATGAGGGTGTGTTCAAGCGTGTGTGAGAAAGGTCCGTGTCCCACATCGTGCAGCAGCGCTGCAATGAGCGCCGCCTGGACGTCCTTTGCCGGCAGTTCGGTTCCTTTTTCCCGAAGCGATACAAGGGCATCGTGCATCAGCGCCATGGCTCCGAGAGCATGCCCGAACCGGGAGTGTTCAGCACCCGGGAACACCATGTGACCCACACCCAGCTGCCGTATGCGGCGCAGGCGCTGCACTTCCGGAGTCTGGACCAGATCCAGTACCAGATCCTTGGGTACGGACACGAATCCGTGGACCGGATCCGAGAAAAGTTTGAATCGACCAATCACGGAAGTGTCTGACATGTTGTATATAACCTGCTCACGAACGGTAACATACGCAGACGTGTTCACTCCTCCACATATCGGTCCGGACGTTTCTGTCGTGCTTGACGTGCCGGATGCGTACCGGCCCGTGGCCTGGTACGGAATCCGTATGGCCCTCATGCCTTTCAGGCTTCGTCCGGTTCCGGTTGCGGCATCCGAAGCCGACGTGGACGGATCGGGTATCTGGTACGCCTGTCCGGGAGACACCGCGGTCGGCGCAGTCGTGCCGGGAAATGGGTGGTTCCGTGTCGTGGCGCCCGCGGGGACGGCTGGCACGTTCCTGGAGCGCCGGCCGCTTCGGGCGGCTGATGTACCGTTCGAGGGTGACATACCGGTTCTGTTTCCGTGTGAGGGTGACATCTCCTTCGACCCCATTGCCAGCGTTGCATACCTTCTCGGTCTGTGGCATGAGACGATGACGACCGCCCGTGATGAACACGGTCGCATCCAGGATCACGACATGTTTTCTGCGCAGTTGGGCGTCTCGGATCGCCCCATAGCTGACCAGATCCGGTTGGCATTCGGAAGCCTGTTGGCTCGTCATGGTCTGGAGATGGAGCGCCGGACGTTCGGTGACGGCTCGTGGGCGTTTTGCTCGACTCACGACATTGACTACGACCGCAAGTGGCGAAAAGGCATTTTCTACCGGGAAATCGTGGAGCGTGGCCTGCTCGGAAAAAGTACCGACGTGCATCGATCCGGCGGCTGGCGCATTCGTGGCCGGTGGCAGCATGTCATGGGCGCCGTCCGGGGAGCAGGCCAGGCCGTCCGTGGTGACGACCCGTTCCGTCAAGCCACGGTACGCATGCGCGAGGAAGTTGTGGCCCGCGGAGGCCGGGGCACGTTTTTCTTCAAGGCCGGAGCCCATGGATTCCGTGATGTAGCCTACAGTCTCCGGTCCACCTTCATGCAGAACCAACTGCGGGCTCTGCGCAGGGACGGCTTCGGGATTGGGCTGCATCCATCCTATTTTGCCTGGGACCGGCCCGACTGGTTGCACACGGAACGCGAAAAACTGGGTGCCGCCGCGGGGCTGCCCATGGATTCGGTCCGCATGCACTACCTGCGATGGTCGCATCCGCTGACACCGCGAATGTTGGCCGAGGAGGGATTCCGGATAGATTCGACGGTCGGATTTTCCGCGTCGGCAGGTTTTCGGGCGGGTACATGTCTTCCATTTGCGCTCTTCGATACGGTTTCCATGGAGGAAATGGGCATGTGGGAAGTCCCGCTCATTGCCATGGAATCGGCCATGTTCAACAGAATGGGAGCTACCGGCGCCGCCGCCGTGGACGTGACCCGGCATCTCATGCGCACATGTGAAGAGATGGGAGGTGTATTCACGGGGTTGTGGCACAACACGTTGTGGGATGAGGACGACTTTCCGGAGTGGGGCTACCATTTCACATGGTCGCTCGACCGGGCCCTGAGGCGCCATGCCGCCATGCTGCGTGTGGACGAAATTCCGGGGGCGTGGTCGTGACGAGTACGAAGGATATCGAATGGGCGGCACGCATCCTGCGTCGGGGTGGACTGATTGCGTTTCCGACCGAGACGGTCTACGGCCTGGGGGCACACGCTCTCCTGCCCGAGGCGGTCCGTGCCATATTCAAGGCAAAGGGAAGGCCTTCGGACAATCCGCTCATCGTCCACATTGGACGACGGGAGGATGTGAGCCGGATTGCGCGGGACGTGCCGGAGAGCGCGCTCCGGCTCATGAATGCGTTCTGGCCAGGCCCCCTCAGTATCGTATTGCCGAGACGATGGGACGTACCCGATGTGGTGACCGGGGGAAGGGACACGGTGGCCATCCGCATGCCCGATCATCCGGTGGCCCTGCGCCTGTTGCAGGTGGCCGACGTGCCGGTGGCGGCGCCGAGCGCAAACCGCTCCGGAGCACCAAGTCCGACTACCAGCCAGGCGGTACTGGAGGACCTTGGAGACCGGATTGACGGTGTACTTGAAGGGGGAGTCCCCCGCGTCGGTCTGGAGTCGACCGTGGTGGATTGCACGGGTATCCAACCGGTCGTACTGCGCCATGGCGGCATCCCGCTGGAGGAGCTGCGCCTCGTCGAGCCCGACATTCGCGTTGCCACGACGGCAGAGCTCGGCGCCGGTCGAAGCCCGGGTGCGCGACATGTGCACTACCGGCCGCGTGCCCGGGTCTGGATCGTGACTCCGGGAGATGCGGCGCAGGGTGGCATGCCCCCCGGGAGCGCATGGATCGGGCAGTCAGAGCCGGCGGACCGGGGGTACGGACTGACACCCTGGGCAAAAATCGAAGTGGTTCCGGATGTGGAAACCTATGCGCGTCGCATTTTTGCCTTTTTCAGGGAGTGTGACAGGGAGGGTATAGCGCATATCCATTGCGAAAATGTGCAGCCGGGTGGTCTTGGGGAGGCGCTCATGGATCGTCTGCGGCGGGCGGCCGGTGACGATTCCATCCCGGGGTATACGGGGCCTTGAAGATGTACAGGGGCTTGAAGAGGTGCGGGGAAGACGTCTCGGTCGGAACCCGGACTGTTCTCAGAACCGGACCCGGAAGCCGAGCGTCTGGGCACTGGTAATGGGTTCAAATGACGGCCCGTCACTTTCCGTGTGGCGCGCACCGTGGCGCCGGGAGAGCCACCAGGCGGTCGTCGTGCCCATGAACGCGCCTGCAAGGACATCCGACGGCCAGTGGAAAGCCAACACGATGCGCGATGAGGTGGTCGCGAGCGCTAGTCCCCCCAGAATCCACATGGATGGTTCAGGGTAGTAGAACACCCAGGGCATGACCCCGGCGAAAACCGTCGTGGCGTGGCCACTCGGGAATGACGAGTTGCCGGAGAATGGCTCGAAGGAGTCGGCACCCATGTCCTGGAAGGGACGCGCCCGTCCTATGGCGACCTTCAACACATTGGTGCCCAGATTGGCGAGCGCAAGGGCTTCAAGGCTTGTGAAGGCAGCATCCTGTGCCCGCGTGCTTCCTTCGAACAGGGTTCCAACAAAGATTACGAAGGCCAGGGGGCGCATGGCGTCCGCATCTCCAAACTCCTCGGCAGCCCGGAAGAATTCCTCAGCGCCGAGGGACCGTGCTTCCCGGGAGAGAGTTGCGTCCCATGCCGATGTGGTGGCAATAACGAGGCCGGCCGTACCAAGGCGCAGTGGCGGTGTCCGGACGAGCGCCGTGGGTATGGCCCGGGCATCCGAGGATAGCCAATGAACAAACCGAAGGGGGTCATCACTGGACTGGGCATGTGCGTTGTCCGACCCCTGTGCGACGAAGGACAGGGCGACAATGGCCGCCAACAGGAGGGGGCGTATGTGCAGGTGTGGCAGTGCCATCTGAAACGTGTATCTTCGCGGGTACGGAGGGACAGATTACGGTCTCCAGAATATAGGATCCATCCAGAAATCACCATGAGCGACATCCGTATACGCCGGGCAGGGGCCCGGGACGTGGCGCAACTGGCACCCCTGTTTGACGGGTATCGGCAGTTTTACGGAAAACAAAGTGATCTACCCGGGGCGCACCTCTTTTTGACCCGGCGCCTGGAGCGGGGAGAGGCCGTTGTATTTCAGGCTGAGACAGATCAGGCCGTTGGGTTTACGCTGCTTTACCCCATTTTTTCATCGGTGCGCATGTTGCCTGTGTGGGTACTCAACGATTTGTTCGTCGATCCTGATTTCCGCAGGTTGGGTGCAGGCCGAAAGCTGCTCCTGCACGCGGAGGAATTTGCCCGCGCGACGGGTGCGGCCGGGCTGGAGCTTGCCACGGAGAAGGACAACACAGGCGCCAAATCGGTGTATGAGCGCCTGGGGTGGACACTCGACAAGGCATTCGATCACTACTCGCGGGACTTCGGGACGCCATGACTGCGAAGGCGAGCGTGCGCAGCATGCAGCTGCCGGAATCGGAAGGGCCTGCGTTGTTGGTGCATGGTGGCGCGTGGGACATTCCTCCCGGGGAGTGGACAAATCATGAACGTGGCCTCGGGGAGGCGCTGTCGACCGGTGCCGCGATGCTGCTGGAGGGCGCAGCGGCGGTCGATGTGGTTACCGAGGTGGTCGCTGGCATGGAGGCGCATGGCGCGTTTGATGCCGGCAGGGGGTCGGTGCTGACCCGGGGTGGATTCGTGGAAATGGATGCTGGTATCATGTGTGGCCGCCGCGCCGCATACGGCGCGGCGGCCCTCTTGCGGGAAACGGTGCATCCGATTCGTCTGGCCCGGGCGCTGATGGAGGCGGAGCACGCGCTCCTCCGTTTTGCGGCCGGACCGGAGGCCGATCGAATGGCCGGCATGTTCGGTCTGCAACAGGAACAGAACCCGTGGTTTGTGAGTGCCCGGGAACGTGACCGTCATGAGGCCATTGCCCGCGATCTGGGCACATTCCATCCAAGCCAGCCGTTCCACGGCCGCGGCACACCTCGCGGGACGGTTGGCGCCGTGGCCCGTGATCTCAGCGGTGATCTCGCGGCGGCAACGTCGACGGGAGGGACCCCGTTTCGGCCGGAAGGGCGCATTGGAGACACGCCGTTGCCCGGATGCGGGTTTTTTGCGGATGACGTTGCCGCCGCGAGTGCGACCGGGTGGGGAGAGGCCATCTCTGCATCGATACTCTGCGCCAGGGCGGTTCTGGATGACATGTCGCCCGTCGAGGCCGCGAATTCCCGGGTCCGGGACATGTACAGGCGTATTGTGGCGCCGGACGGAGGGGGCGCGACCGGCGGGTTGATCCTGCTTACGGCGCGCGCCGGCGGGGCGGTGGCCTGGACCACGCCCCGCATGGCGCGCGCCGCATGGAGCGCTGATGGGACATCATTTTTGGTCGTAGATTGATGAGCGGTTCACCCCATCCACCATGCTGTTGACTCCTTTTTCCGGATCCCGTCTGTGTATTGCCGTCGTGCTGCTGGGTGCGTCCGTACTGCAGGGATGTGCAGTGTTTTCGGGTACGCGTCTCCCCGACGAGGCGACACTGCGAGCCGCGGTACCGGCACCGGAACGGGAATTTCGGGCTGCCTGGGTGGCAACGGTGGCCAATATTGACTGGCCCTCGGCTCCGGGACTGGCCGTATGGCAGCAGCAGGCTGAACTGCGAACGATCCTGGACCGGGCTGCAGCCATGGGACTCAATGCCATTGTCCTGCAGGTGCGACCGACAGCCGATGCGTTCTACGACAGTCCGCTGGAGCCCTGGTCGTGGTATCTGAGCGGGAAACAGGGAACAGCCCCGTCACCGCCATACGACCCGCTGGCGTTTGCCATTGAGGAGGCCCATCGCCGGGGGCTCGAATTGCACGCCTGGTTCAATCCCTACCGTGCGCTGCATCCAACCGCCCTGGACTCGGTGAGCGCACTGCACGTATGGCGGCGGCTACCGGATGTGACGGTGCCTTACGGAGAACTTGTATGGATGGACCCGGGAAGTCAGGCTGCGACGGAGCAGTCGTTGGCTGTAATGCTGGACGTTGTTCGCCGCTATGACGTGGATGGGATACACCTGGACGACTACTTTTATCCGTATCCCGTGACCGGAGATAATGGCCAGCTGGTTCCGTTTCCTGACTCGTTGTCCTTTTCGGGGGATGCTGCGGACCGGCTCCCGCTCGACGATTGGCGGCGTCGGAACGTGGACACATTCATCCGCACACTGTATGAGGAGGTCAAGGCGGTCAAGCCGTGGGTAAAGGTGGGTATTTCTCCGTTTGGTATCTGGCGACCTGGATACCCGGCGTCCATTACGGGTTTTGACCAGTATGAAGGCTTGTTTGCAGACGCCCGGAAGTGGCTTCGCGAGGGCTGGATTGATTATTTCTCGCCTCAACTCTACTGGGCCATGGACAGCAGCGGTCAGAGTTATCCGAAACTGTTGGATTGGTGGATCGGGGAGAATGTCCATGGACGGCATATATGGCCGGGAAACTATACGAGCCGGGTCATCCTGGATGGGAATGCCCATTGGGATCCCGCCGAAATTGTCCGGCAAATCAGACATACGCGATCGACGCCGGGTGCCACGGGCAACGTTCATTTTTCCATGCGCGCCCTGATGCCGGCGTCACACGGGATGGGACGTGCTGTTGCGCAGGAATACGCCAGCCCTGCGCTCATACCAGCCAGTCCATGGTTGGACGACGCACGTCCGGAGGCGCCGCTCGTATCGGTGACGTCCACACACGTCGCCATCCAACCGCAGGGGGACGTGCAGGCGCGATGGTGGTCCATTCACTGGTTCGACGGAAGGCGGTGGGATTTCGACGTCATTCCGGCCTGGCAGCAACGACTTTCCGTTCCCGCCGGTGTCGACCCTGAATATCTTGCCGTGCGCGCGGTGTCGCGTACGGGTATTGCTTCCTTACCCTCACTTCTGCGGATACGTGACTGATTTCCTTCCTTTTCGTTTGCTTCTCCTGGTGCTTCTGGCCGGGTGTACCTCGACCCGGGCCACACGTGTTGCAGATACGCCCCACGACCGGTTCACGTGGCATCTGGAGCAGGTGCTTGCGAACTGCGACTGGTGCCATGACGACTCCGGGCTGGATTCGCTGGTCATTGACCCTGCTGCACAGCGACTCGAAGTCTACTTCAACGACGCATTCGCCCAGGTACCTTTTCGCGACAGCACGCTGATGGCGTTCGAGGGGGACGTGCTCCGCGGCATACCGGAGGAACTGGCCGCTTGGCATGTTGACCTGGCAAGTCTGGGAGCTCCGCTCTCCCGCCTAGTACCCAACCTCTACTCCCGGAGACCCGACCCGGAGAAGACGCCCGTCAGTGACGATGCAGTGCGGCCGCTGGTCGATCCGGTGAACAGTCCGTGGCGACAGGGTGCACTCCGTGGGCGCCACATCGCGGTATGGCCCAGTCATGGCTGGTACTGGGAAGGTGCACTGGAACGGTGGGAATGGCAACGTGCTCGTCTCTTTCAGACCGTCGAGGACCTGCTTCCCTTCTCGTTTGTGGTGCCCTATCTGGCGCCCATGTTGGAGCGTGCCGGCGCCAATGTGCATATGCCCCGCGAACGGGACATGCAGATGCACGAAGTTGTTGTCGACAACGACGGGATGTCGGACGCGCGGTCGCGATATCTGGAAGTGGGCCCTGAAGGTGCCAGCTGGAGGGCCGGAAGGGGTGACGGGTTTGCCTTTCGGGAGCGGTGGCAGACGGGTGAGAATCCGTTCGAGCAGGGTACCTATCGCATTGCAGACGCCAGCCCGGAGCCGACGGCGGAGCTTGCCTGGGTTCCGGATATTCCTGAGGCAGGCAGGTATGCCGTGTACGTGTCATGGGCCAGGCTCGATGCGGCTGCTCCCGATGCGGAATACGTAGTACATCATACGGGAGGTAAGACATCGTTTCGGGTGGATCAGCGAATGGGGGGTGGAACGTGGGTCTATCTGGGGACCTTCCGGTTCGAGGCCGGGGTTTCGGCCGAGAGTGGAGCAGTCAGGTTGTCCAACCGGAGTCGCCGGGAGGGGGCACTTGTGTCGGCCGATGCGGTCCGGTTTGGAGGGGGAATGGGTAATGTGGAGCGGGGTGGCCAGGTGAGTGGTCGACCCCGTTTCATGGAGGGTGCCCGATACTTCATGCAGTACGCCGGCATGCCTGCCGACTTGGTGTACAATGTGACCGAGTCTACCAACGATTATGTGGATGACTACCGGGGACGTGCCGAATGGGTCAACTATCTGCGTGGACGGCCCGAAGGACCCAACAAGAACCGTCTGGCCGGGGGGCTCGGTATACCGATTGATCTGTCTCTGGCGTTTCATACAGATGCCGGTGTAACCCGTTCGGACTCGACCGTGGGTACGCTCATGATCTATTCGTCCACGGGTATGTTGGGCGAGCGTTCGTTCCCGGACGGCATGTCCCGGTTTGCGAACCGGGATCTGGCTGACATCATGCAAACCCTGATCGTAGAAGACATTCGCGCGCTCTACGATACGTCCTGGACCCGGCGGGACATCTGGGACAGGGACTACAGTGAAGCTGTTCGGCCGAACGTGCCCGGCGTGCTTTTGGAGTTGCTTTCCCATCAGAACTTCGCCGACATGCAATTCGCACTCGACCCGCGGTTTCGGCATGATGTGGCGCGTTCCATCTACAAGGCCATGGTCCGGTTTCTGGCTGCTCAGCATGGGGAGCAGCCGGTGATTACCCCGCTGGCACCCGATCATCTCTCGGCTGTCTGGAGCCCTGGCGGAACACTTGAACTGTCCTGGGAGGGGCGGGAGGATCCGCTGGAGCCCTCGGCAAGCCCCGCTGCCTATGTGGTTTACATGCGCCGCTCCGATGGAGGTTATGACAATGGCCGACTGATCCAGGGAAACCGGCTGGTTTTGAGCCACATGGAGCAGGGCGTGGTGTATGGGTTCCGGGTATCGGCCGTCAACAGAGGGGGGGAAAGTCTCCCGTCGGAGGAAGTAGCGGTTGCATCTGCCGGCCCGGGCGCTCCCACCATGCTGGTGGTTTCGGCGTTCGACCGACTGGCGGCGCCCGCATCCATCGATGAAAACAGATTCCGTGGATTCGGCTACGTACAGGATGAGGGCGTCTCCGACGGTTGGGATCCGGCCTTTGTCGGTCATCAGTATGATTTCGATCCGGATTCCCGGTGGTTGGACGATGACTCACCGGGACATGGAGCCAGCTATGCGACGTGGGAGGCTGCACCGACGGTGGGCAATACGTTCGACTATGCGGCTGTACATGCCCGCGCGGCACTCGGGGCAGGTTGGAGCGTGTCTTCCGTGAGCGATGAGCGCTTTGTGGCGATGGATCCAAGCCCGTTCGACGTCGTGAATGTTGTACTCGGCGAGGAACGGAGAACGCATGGTCCTGGACGTGGTGACACCTCGTTTGAGGCACTGCCACCGGGTGTACGCGAATCCCTGTCACTGGCCCGGAGCGCTGGGGCTTCGCTGCTTCTTTCCGGCGCTCATGTGGCGACCGACAGTGCGGGTCCCCTTGCCGACAGTCTGTCGCGGGACTGGGCCGAGCGGGTTCTACTCTTCCGGTGGCGCACGGACCATGCCTCCGAGCGGGGCGACGTGAATGTCGTGTCCGAAATGCTGCAGGATGATGGTGCACCGGGCCAGGGAGCGCTGTCCAGTCTCGTATTCAATACCAGATTCGGACAGTCCGTTTACCGGGTGGAAAGCCCGGATGCGCTGGAGCCCGTCAATGCGGCAGAGACGCTCTTGCGCTATGCCGACAACAACATGAGCGCTGCGACGGGGCATCCCGGGCCCACGGGAGTTGTCGTGCTCGGCTTCCCATTCGAAACCATTCGTGGCGAAGACGTGCGGCGAGACTTCATGCGCCGACTGCTTTTCTATCTTCACCCCGAATATCCATATGAGCGTTGACCATGGCTGAACCTCCCGCATCGACCCTGCAGGAACGCCGCAGGGCGTGGAAATGGATTCCTTCGCTCTATTTCGCCGAGGGTATCCCGTATGTCCTCGTAATGACGGTTTCGGTGGTCATGTATAAACGGCTGGACATTTCCAACGCCGATATTGCGCTGTACACAAGCTGGCTCTATCTGCCGTGGGTCATCAAGCCGCTCTGGAGCCCGGTTGTGGACTTGTTGGGTACGAAGCGCGCATGGATTACCGGTATGCAGCTTCTTGTGGGAGCCGCACTGGCCGGCGTGGCCTTTACGATCCCCATGGACAGCTTTTTCCAGTGGTCCCTGGCGTTCCTGTGGCTGGTCGCCTTCAGCAGTGCAACGCATGACATAGCTGCGGACGGGTTCTACATGCTGGCCATGGACGATGCAAACCAGGCGTGGTTCGTGGGTATCCGCTCAACGTTCTACCGACTGGCCATGATCACCGGCCAGGGATTGCTTGTCATGCTGGCCGGATGGTTGGAGGTCAGGCAGTCCTCGGTCCAGGAAGCCTGGGCGGTTACGTTCGGCATCGTGGCTGCCGGGTTCCTGCTGCTCATGGTCTGGCACCGTTTCGTGCTGCCGGTGCCGGACGAGGATGCGCCAACGGCCCGGGCATCGGGCGCAGCCTTGCTCTCCGAGTTTCTGGCAACCTTTGTCTCGTTTTTCCGGAAACCGGGAATTGGAATCATTCTTGCATTTTTATTGCTGTATCGCTTTGCTGAAGCGCAACTGGCAAAGATGGCCTCCCCGTTCCTGTTGGATTCCGTGGATGCAGGGGGGCTTGCCCTCACAACGGCCCAGGTCGGACTTGTCTACGGGACAGTGGGTGTGCTGGCACTGACGCTCGGTGGAATCCTGGGCGGAATGATGGTTGCACGGAACGGGCTCAAGTACTGGCTATGGTGGATGGCTATTGCCATAAACGTACCCAATGCCGTCTATATTTTCCTGTCCTGGTCCATGCCCACATCGCTGCTCGTGGTCAACGCCGCCGTGGCCGCAGAACAATTCGGATACGGTTTCGGATTCACGGCGTACATGATGTACATGATTTACGTGTCTGACGGGCCCCACAAAACGGCCCACTTTGCACTCTGTACCGGATTCATGGCACTGGGGATGATGCTTCCCGGGATGGTATCCGGTTGGATCCAGGAAGCACTGGGCTACAAGATGTTCTTCGTGTACGTGCTGATCGCGACCGTTCCCGGATTTGTTGCTACGGCGTTGATACCACTGCGGGAGTCATTCGGGCGCGGGGAGCAGGCGGGATGATTTTTTACCATCCTACGCGTCGTACCGTGGGCTTCGGATCCTCTTCTTCGACTGGGGAAGAAGGACTGTTTGTGGCACGGCCCCATGCGGAATGGGCATCCAGAATCCGGCCTGATTTTTTTTCTTGAGTAATCGGGTTTCTGTCCGATACCGTTTGTGAAGGCGCGTCAGGGGCTGGCAAAGCGGCAAGGATCGGCCCGGACGGGACCGATACCGGCGGTGAAGAAAGCCGCTCAAGTCGGCTTCCGGGGTAGTAGAAGGCCAGGATATCCCGGTGGTCATGTCCCTCGAGGGCACGACCGTGGGCGCCCCACTGGCTGAGGCCTACGCCATGGCCGAAACCGCGACCTTCAAGGTGGTAGGATTTTCCCCGGTCATCCAGGGAAAAAAACGTGCTTCGTGCCGATTTCGGGCCGTAGGCATCCGCCAGAAGCGCGCGGAATGCCGTGCCGCTCACGACGCGGTCGCCCGAGCCCTTCGCCCGGAGTTCAATCGTACGTACACGTCCGTCCGGGGCTGTATCAAGGACACGTACTTCGTGGATCGAAGCACCATAGCGGCGCGAGAGCAGATCGTGCATCACGTTCTTGTCTACGTCGAACTGCCATTCGGAATAGGGCGAGACCGCATCGAATGGATCTTTGCGAGCCGCGAGGTATGGACGGGAAGGCGTATCCCATACGCTCGTATTGCTGGCCGTGTATCCACCGTTCGATGCCGAGTAAACGGCCTCCACCAATTCATTACCGTGCAAAAGTACGTATCCGGCGGTGTCGTTTGCCGCCTTTTGGGCGGCAGGTGTCGTGAATGACAGTCCTCGAAAGACCTGGCTCCGCTCATCGTCATGCAGCAACTGCCCGGACTCCTGGGTCGCGAGGGCATAGGTCCTGGCGACCACGGCCATGGCACGCGTACCTTCGGTGTCCTTCAGGCCGTACTCGGCTGAGATGACCGCTGCCACATACTCTTCGAGCGGAACGACGTTCACAATTCGGGGATGACCCGTCTTCGGGTGTAGCAGAAACTCCAGTGTTCCACTGTATGTGTTTGCACCTATCTGGAATACGTGTTCCGGCTCCGTGGTCAACGCGAAAGAGTGCCCACGTACCGCGTTGTCGTTCCAGGAGAGTTGGACGCCGCGATCGCTTTTTGCGGCAGAAAGCGCTGCTCCCGGGGGAAGAGGGTACGTGCGCTTCGAATCTGTATCGACGAGTATGGCCCCGATCGGAGGAACGCGCACGATGGTTTTATCAATTTCCCGGGAGAGGAGCACACGAACGTGCATCCCGGCTACGTCCTGGGCCTGGGCCGGCGTAATCCCGGATCGATCAGAGAAGACGGCCACAACCAGCAAGAGAAATATGGAGCGGGCCAGGGTGGATGGTGTGGGAGACGTGAAGCGTTGTACGGGCATAGTGGCGTTCCTGGTTGGTGTCTCCGGTATCGACGATCGCCATGTGCAATTTAAGTAATGCCGAATGGCGCCGATCAGGCTTCACCATTCACACGTGAAACGGTACCGTTCGAGGGGCGCTCAGTACCACTCACTTTGCACGTCGCTCTTTTTCCGTAACGCTCCGTAACAAATCCTGGTTCTTGTTCATCCTATTGACGGGTGAGCTACTGTGGCATCTCTGAGAAGGGTGAACCACAACGGTAGCTGCAAAGAGACCTCCGGTGAAGTGGGTGCACCGGGGGTCTCGTTTTTTTTGTGCGTTGCGAACAGGCTCTGGCCTTGGTATCAGCTCAGCACCATGTCAAGAAGGTGGCCCAACTCATCCTTGAGAGAGCGACGATCCACAATCCGGTCAATGAACCCTTTTTCGACCAGAAATTCGGAAGTCTGAAAGCCTGACGGCAGGTCCTGCCCCATGGTCTCACGTATGACCCGGGGGCCCGCGAACCCGATGAGAGCACCGGGTTCCGCCAGGTGGAGGTCGCCGAGCATCGCGAAAGATGCGGTTACACCACCAGTTGTCGGGTTCGTGAGCAATACCAGGAAGGGCAGACCTGCGTCGTCAAGTTTTGCCAGGTGGGCGCTTGTTTTGGCCATCTGCATGAGGGAGAGTGCTCCCTCCATCATGCGAGCGCCTCCGCTCTGACTGATGACCAGCACAGGCCAGTTGTTTTCATAACCCCGTTTGATGGACCGGGCAATGACTTCGCCAACAACGGAGCCCATACTGCCCCCGATGAACCCGAAGTCCATGGCCGCAACGGACGTATGGTGACCATTTATTTTGCCTGCCGCTGCACGCGCGGCATCGGTCAGTCCCGTCTTGGCACGTGTCTGCTCCAGGCGATCTGCATACTTCTTCCTGTCGGCGAACCCGAGCGGATCGGTTGGTGTCAGGTTCTGGTCGAAGAGTTCATATTCTTTCTCGTCGAAGAGCAGGTCGAAGTACCCGATACTGGACATCTTGAAGTGATAATTGCACTTGGGACATACCAGGAGATTTCGTTCGATTTCGCGTCTGTTCACCGTGTCGGAGCACCCCGTGCATTTGACCCATTGGCCGTCGGGGACTTCGATCTGCTGGCTGGTTTTGGTCTTGATACCAGCCGATTTTCGCATGAACCAGGACATAGAACCTCGTGAGTGATCGTGTTGTCAGGACCCGCCGGAGGGCAACCGGTCAAAAATACTGCCGCGGCGAGGTTTTGCTGCCACTTCCTTCAGATAATACGGTTCAAACGTGGCTGCGTCCGCTTGAAGGTAAGCATCGGGGTGCTCATGCACGAGTCGAGCGGCCCACGTGGCACTGGCCTGGACGTCTGTTTCATGTGGCGTAGAGGAACAGGGAAGTCTGGACAACCAGGCGGAAATATCCGACTCCGGGACCACGGTATCGGGCACGATGGCCTGCGGTTGAGGCCGAACGGGGAATTCAGGTCCAGCAGGCACCATGCGATACGCCCCCATATACCACTCACCCTCCCGCGCCCGGAATCGAGGTACTATTGTGACAGGCGCCATTCCAGGATCATGCCCTGCCAACTCTTCGTGCCAGGAGACAAATGCCATGACTTCCAGCGTGGAGACCGCATAGAGGGACGCACCCAGTGCAAGGCACAGACCTTTTGCCGAGGCAAGGCCGATCCTCAGCCCGGTATACGAACCAGGCCCGGCGAGCACAACAATGCCCTCCACGGGCCCCTCTCCCGCAGAACCGAGTAAATCGGCCACGAAGGGGGCCACCAGCCGGGCATGGGATCGGGGCTCGTGCGAAATGTGCTCTTTGATGCCGGCGCCGTCAAAAAGCGCGACGGAGCAGGTCTCCCTTGATGTGTCGATAGATAGCAGCTTCATGAGCCGTAACCGAATCCGCACTGGTCCCGTGGGGTTCCCGAGTCGGAGAAACCCCTACAATGCTGGATGGACGAGCCGGAGTTGACTTAATGAAGGGTGCGCGTATTTTATCAGCCCGTAAACCGGATCGCCAACCAGACCGTCAGGTGATTATGAAAGTATATGATGCAGATCACATCAGAAACGTGGCCCTCGTGGGGCACCAGGGCAGTGGAAAAACCATGCTGGCTGAATCCATGCTGTATGCTGCAGGTGGCCTGAAGCGCATGGGCAGTATAGAGGAAGGGACCACGATCAGCGATTACCACGCCAGTGAAAAGGAGCGCGGGATGTCGGTATTCGCATCGCTCCTGCACGTTGAGTATCTGGGCAAGAAAATCAATGTGATGGATACGCCAGGTTATCCGGATTTCGTGAGTGAAGTTGCAGCTTCGTTGCATGTCACGGATTCGGCCCTTTTTGTCATCAACGCAGGGGAAGGTGTACAGGTAGGTACCGAACTGGCGTGGCGTTCGGCCGTGCGGCAGAATACGCCCTCCATGTTCGTCATCAATCACCTGGACAAGTCCGACTCGAATTTCAGGGACGTCATTGCTCAGATAAAAGATCGATTCGGGCGCGGTGCTACCGTTGTGCAGATTCCTGGTGGATCCGGCAGTCGCTCCATCATTGATGTGCTTGTCATGAAGCAGATCACATTCGATGACCACGGCCGGATGACCCTTTCCGGGATCGACGCCGCGTTTGTCGATGAGGCGCAGCAGCTCCACAATGAACTGGTCGAAAACATTGCTGAGAATGATGAGAGTCTGATGGATCTGTATTTCGAAAAGGGTACGTTGACCGAAGACGAAATGAGGGCCGGTTTACGCGAAGCCATGATTCGGCACCAGTTGTTTCCGATCTTCCTGACGAGCGCGACGAAGAACATTGGTGTTTCGCGCCTGATGGAATTCGTCGGAAACGTATGCCCGACGCCCAATCAGATGCCGCCTGCACCGTTGGTCAACGGCGGGGCCATTGCGCCAGACTCGGGGGCGGAGCCTGTTGCACTCATTTACCACACGACGTCGGAAGCCCACGTCGGTGATTATTCGTTCTTCCGGATATACTCGGGAACGCTCGATACAGGCATGGACCTGGTAAATGCCGAGACCGGTGTGACCGAGCGCCTCGGACAGATTTTTACGATCAACGGACATGATCGTGATCCGGTCGGAAAGATGTACGCGGGGGATCTTGGAGCACTCGTGAAGCTCAAGAATACGCATACCAACAACACATTGCACCTGAAGGGAAGCAAGGCCGTGGTTGAGCCCTTCGAGGTACCATCTCCCCGGTACTCTGTCGCTGTCGTCTCGGTACGCGATGGAGAGGAGGACAAGCTGGCAGCCGGGTTGCACCAGTTGCACGAAGAAGATCCTTCGCTGCAGATAACCCATGACCAGCTGCTCAGTCAGATCGTTTTGAGTGGTCAGGGAGAAATGCACCTCGAAATCGCAAAATACAGACTCAAAAACAGGTTCGGGGTCGACGTCGAGTTTATAAAGCCCAAGGTAGCATACCGGGAAACCATCCAGATGCAGGCCCGGGCAAAATATCGTCACAAGAAGCAGACGGGAGGTGCCGGTCAATTTGCGGATATATCCATGCTGATTGAGCCGCTCAATGGCGAATTCGTGCCGCCGGACGATATCAAGGTTCGAGGCGAACACACCGAAACTACCGCCTGGGGGTCTACCATTCATTTTGTAGATGCGATCGTGGGTGGCGTGATTGACATGCGCCGCTTTTTCGGAGCCATACAGAAAGGGGTGCTGGAGGTGTGTCAGCACGGCCCCGTGGCAGGGTATCCCGTCGGCGATGTCCGCGTCGTCATCTATGATGGGGGCATGCATCCTGTCGATTCAAACGAGGCGGCATTCAAGTCGGCGGCACGGGCATGTTTTCGGGACGCGTTCCGACAGGCAAAGGCCGTCATGCTGGAGCCGGTGCATCATCTGGAAGTCCTGATCCCCGATTCTTATACGGGTGATATAATGGGAGACCTCAATACACGACGAGCGCGTATCCAGGGCATTGAGTCCGAAGGCCCGTTCCAGAAAGTTGTTGCCGATGCCCCGGAAGCGGAGCTCCACCGGTACTCCACGTCTCTGCGGTCCATGACCCAGGGTAGGGGGCTGCATCGATCCGAGTTTGCTGGTTACGAACCCATGCCCAGGCATGTACAGGATGAGATTGCATCGGCCGCTGTACACGATGAAGAGTAGGCCGCCCGGTGTCGCGTAAGGAAATTCTCCGTGGCGTCTACGAGGAGAACAGACGCATTGCGGAAAGCGGAGACCGGAAATCGACAGCGGGGGACAGTCGCAGATTCGGGCCGGGAACGCTGGTGGTCGCAGCTGTTCTCCTGGCGGCGGTCGGCGTCGTGTTGTGGGACAATACGTCCCGCCACGACGGAACGGAATCCAGTTCGTCGTCAACGTCGCCTGACGCCCGGTTTGAAATGGCCATTCCGGACGACCCGGGGCTGCGTGCGTTGGAATTACCGGAAGGCATGTCACTCGAGCAGTTGACCAGTTCGGCCGTTCCCATTGCTGATCTGTTTGATCTTGGTGTACGTACCATTATTATCGACGCCGGACATGGTGGGGTGGACAGTGGGGCCAGGTCCCGCATTGGACTCCAGGAGAAAGACATCACGCTCGATGTCGCGAAAAGGCTGTCAAGGCGTCTTGAGCGCTACGGCGTTTATGACGTTCTGATGACGCGGGAGGCGGACTCGTCATTGACTCTTCGTCAACGCGTCGATTTTTCGAACAGCCAGGGAGCCGACATATTCGTGTCCATCCACGTCAACTGGTTCCCATCGGATTCGGTCTATGCACTCGAGACGTACTATTTCGGTGGACAAGCCGATGCCGTCGCCCTGAGACTGGCTGAACGCGAGAACCGGAACTCGGATTACACCGTGGCTGAATTCAATCGTCTCATGTCACGGATGTCAGACCGGATGAAAGGAGAGGAGTCACGACGTCTTGCCCTGGCTGTACAACGAAGCATGATTCGCAATACCCGCCGCGAGACGGGGCCGGTGGAAAATTGGGGGATCAAATCAGGTCCTTTCGTAGTGCTTGTTGGAACGGACGCCCCTGGCATCCTAGCTGAAATTGGTGTAATTAGTAATGGGCCTGAAGCGGAGCGTCTTGCGACGGTCGAATACCGGGAACGGTTGGCCCTCTACCTCGAAGAAGGGATTATCAATTATTTGAATCAAATGGCATCCAACGAGTAATTATGGCTGCAGAAAAAAAGACTACTAAAAAGAAGGCATTGTCCAATGTCCTGTATATCGGGATGGATCTGGGTACGTCCCGAAGTGCCGTGGTAGCCAGCAATGGCAAGCGGGACTGGGTCCACAGCTATGTGGGATGGCCCAAGGATTTTGTTGCCCGTAAGCATTTGGGAAAGGATGTATTGTTCGGAGAGGAGGCGTTGGACAATCGGTTGTCCGTACACCTTTCCAGACCGCTCGAACAGGGGGTTATCCGGGATGGTACTGTTCGGGACGAGGATGCTGTCCGGGAATTGGTGCATTATCTGATCGAGGCGGCAGCTCCCGGCGATTCGACTGAAGTGTATGCGGCCGTGGGTGTGCCCGCTGAAGCGCTTCGCGTCAACAAAATGGCCATCAGGGATGCCGTCAAAGAATATGCGGACAGGTTGATGGTCGTCTCGGAACCGTTTGCCATCGCGTATGGCATTGGCATTCTGAACAATGCGCTTGTGATTGACATCGGGGCGGGGACCATGGATTTCTGCATAATGCATGGCACCATGCCAACGGAGGAAGATCAGCGCACACTGACCGTGGCTGGCGACTATATTGACAGGCACCTGCTCGATGTACTGTCGGAAAAGTATCCAAACGCCCGTTTTTCTGAACCCCTCATTCGCCAGGCAAAAGAGCAGGGAGCCTTTGTAGGGAGTGGTAAAAACAGGGTCAAGGTCAAAGTACCTGTGGACGGGGTGACGACTGAGCTCGACATTACACCCGAAATGCAGCGGGTCTGCGCAAGTATCGTACCCGTCATAACGGAAGCCATGATGGACTTGATATCAGAATACGAACCTGATTTTCAGGATGAAGTAAAACAGAATATCTATCTGGCAGGCGGGGGAAGTCAGATCCATGGATTGGACAAAGCACTTGTCGATGCGCTCAAGGACCATGGGTCGTTGAACGTGAAAGTAATCGATGATCCGCTCTACGCCGGTGCAGAAGGTGCCCTGGCTCTGGCCCAGGACATGCCGGACGAATATTGGGAAGACATGTGACGTAGCCATTGAACAGACAAAGCCCCGCTGGGTATTCCAACGGGGCTTTGTGGCGCGGGAGAGACTTGAACTCTCGACCTCCGGGTTATGAATCCGACGCTCTAACCACCTGAGCTACCGCGCCTGATGTGGGCCGAAAATACGATGGCAGGGATCGCGGATCAACGCCCCATGGGGATCGGGGTTCTTTCTTCATTACAGTTTATATGGGCTGGGACAGACTGATAGGACAGGACAGAGTGAAGCGCGTGCTTTCGAGCGCTGTTGCTTCAAAGAGGGTTGCCCATGCGTGGCTGTTTCACGGCCCGCCCGGCTCGGGCAAGCGCGCCGCGGCCCTCGCGTTTGCCCAGGCACTGCAGTGCAAGGAGCGGTTCGATGGCACGGTCTGCAATTCGTGTTCGGCGTGCCACAAAGTGCCGCGTATGTTGCATCCGGACGTTCATGTTCTGATTCCACACGCCAATGATGCGAAGCCGCAGGACCTTGGCGCTCGTGTGGCGCTTCTGGCTGAGTCTCCCTACGCAGTCATTGATTATTCGCGTCGACCTGACCTAAACGGTTCGGGAGGAACAGGAAACAAACAGGTTGCCTATCTCCTCGGCCAGGTACAGGAAGAGTTGCAGGCTCCCATGAAATACCGACCTGTGGAAGGATCCTGGCGCATTTCCATAGTGACGTCGGTGCATTCCATGCGAACGGCGGGTGCCAACGCCTTCCTGAAGCTGCTGGAGGAGCCCGGACGGGATACGGTATTCATTCTTCTGGCGGAAAGGCTGGATCAGGTATTGCCTACCATCCTGAGCCGTTGTCAACAGGTTCGGTTCTCCCCGCTCGAAGTGGATGAGATGGCCAATGGCCTCGTTCAGGAAGGGTTGGCTCCCGCCGACATGGCGGCCGTCCTGGCGAGGATGGCAGATGGTTCGTACGAGCAGGCTCGTGAGCTGGCCCTGAGCACGGAACTGAGGAGTTCGAGGGATCTGGTTCTGGACTTTCTCCGGCAGGCTTTCAGAGCGTCGGGAGATGACGTCATGTCGCGAGTGGACGAACTTGCCTCACACGGGCGGGAATCTGTCAAATTTCATCTGCATGTCCTGCTTGGGCTGATTCGTGACCTGCTCTTGTACGCTGAGGTCGGGTCGCATGCCCCGATTGTCAATCTGGATTGGCAGGACGTGTTGTCAAAGTTTTCCAGGGGACTGCCGCATGCACGGCTGGATGTCATGGCTGAAGCCGTGGAATACGCCATGTACATGGTGGACCGGAACGTGAATCAGCGAATAGCGCTTGCCCATCTGGCGATTGTCCTTGGCAGGTCCATGCAGGGAGATACTCAGGTGAAGCCCGTGCCCCGGTTGGAGTGACGTTCCAGGATGGCCTGTGCACATTCCACGTACCGGTCCAGACTGCTTTCGCGCGTGTAGAATCTGCTTCGCCGGATGGCGTTGTTACTCCACGTAGCCACGGTTCTTGCGGGGTCCGACCGGGTTTTCCAGATCGGGTCCAGATCCAGGTCGGTCCAGGAGATGAGCGGCCCCAGGTCATGCTGACCGACTTCCCTGCCAAGTGGCCCATCGGAGTCGCACACGGCCAGGATGGGTGCCCCGGCAGATATGGCGGGGATGAGTTTGGATGGAAGGAACGCGTGGCCTGCCCCTTGGCGCTCCGTGATTACATAGAAGTCGCACCAGGAAAGCCAGTCAGCGAGTTCTTCTTCAGATGTCAATGGATGAAGAAGAAAGCGGGAGTCTCCGATGTTATTCAGCCATATCCGGAGTTCTTCAACACGTGCACCTCCCGCGTGTATACGGAATTCAAACGCATCGCTCCGGTGGTGCATGGCCATACAGAATGAAAGCAGGTCCTGTTTGGCACCCACGTTCCCCGAGTAGAGTAACCGAAGAGGATTATGTGTTTCGGCTCTTGTTCGTGATTGCAGGGAGAGCATTCGGGCCATGTCGGCATGAAGCCAATTCGGCAGACAGAAAATGTGTTTGGGAGCACCGGGAATCTGGCGGAGTGCACCCACCATGGAGCCGGAAATACTTGACCAGGCATGGGCGCGCCTGAAAAGGGTGTTCTGGACCCAGAGCATGAGTCGGGCGGACGCTCCGGCAAGTCCTCCTGCGACGGCGGCCTGAGCAGACAGATCCTGGACATTCAGCCATAACGGAGCATGCGAAAAACGTGAAGCTGCTACACCGTAGGCTACAGATGCAATGAGCGGGCAGAAGGCCATGACCAGGTCGTATTCTCCACGAGACGGTCGTCTTCGCATCAGGGACAGGAAGAAAGAAGCCTCATGAAGCAGACGCTGGGGCAAGCTGTTCGGGTTGCCCGGGATGTAGAGGCCGTGTCGCTCAATGCGAAGTCCGTGCTCCCGACTTTCTTCGATCATGATCCCGTTTTTGCCGGATTTGTCTTGCCACTCGGGGTAATAGGAAAAAGCACATTTTACCGACACATCCCATCCGCGTTCTGCAAATCCGTTGCACAGGTCCGTGAACAGGATACCACCACCGAGGTCAGGTTTGAATACGTTGACTATGACAAGAAGACGGGGTTTCAAGGCGTTCTGAATGGACGAATCGTGCGTTGCAGATAAAGAAAAAAGCACAGCCGCGGGGCGGCTGTGCTGATTCTTTCCAACACCTTACTGATTGAGCGACCAGAAGGTACTGGTTCGGAGCGGAAGTAGCCGGAGCTACAGAAGTTGAAACACCATGAGGACAATCAGACCTACGACGCCCGCTCCAAACGTCATCGTTCTGATCGCACGATCGACGGGATTACGCATATGGGCGTGGCTGAATGGTTCGGTAGGAAGGCGAGACAGGCGGAAAGTACGAAGCGTGCTCCCGGAGTAAAACGAATAGTCCTTGGAAACGACACACATATGTTAAATTCACACTATCTTCACATAATCACTTGGTTATTCCAGTGTTTACAGTTCGTTTTCGTCTTTAAGCGCTGCATGTTCAACCGGAACGGGATAATTCCGGGAGAAACAGGCATTGCAGTAGCCCAAGTCTGACGTATTGGCTGCACGAACCGCCCGCATCATACCGTCAATGGACAGGTATGCCAACGAGTCCACCTCCAGCCATGCTGCCATGGCATCAATGTCACCTTCGAAACGGTTGGCCAGAAGTTCGTTGTGCGTCGGAAAGTCCATTCCGTAAAAACAGGGAGATACAACCGGGGGAGACGAGACGCGGAAGTGGATCTCCCGTGCTCCCGCTGCTCGAACCATGCGGACAAGCTGACGGGCAGTGGTACCACGAACAATGGAGTCATCGACCATTACGACGATCCGATCCTTGAGAACGCCTTCAACCGTGTTGAATTTGGTCCGGACCCTCTGTTCACGGGCTGCCTGCCCCGGGGCTATGAAGGTGCGTCCAACATAGTGGTTTCGAATAAGCCCGATTTCGTACCTGCACCGGTTCCCCAGTTTCTCGCACTCACTGACGTACCCGAGTGTGGCCGTATTGGAAGAGTCCGGAACGCTGATCACAATCGGGCGCTGATCCTCGGGACCAACACGGGGAACGGGAGCATCATGGGCCAATTCCTTGCCCAACTTGCGTCGCACCTTGTCTACCATTTCGCCGAAAATCTTGGAGTCGGGCCTGGAAAAATAAACGTATTCAAACACACACTGACTTACGCCGTTATTACAAGCAAGGTGGATGGAGTGGAAATCCTCCGAAGCACAGCCATGGTCGTCAATTACGAGCACCTCGCCCGGCTCGATATCCCGCATGTACGACGCGCCGATCAGATCAAATGCACATGTTTCCGATGCGACGCAATAGCCGGAATCCTGGGCAGACGTCCCTTTCAGTCGGCCGAGAGCGAGGGGCCTGAATCCATTGGGGTCTCGCACGGCAATGAGCTCGTTATCTGTCAGGATGACCAGCGAAAAAGCACCTTCGAGCTGCGATACCGCATCGACGATCTTGTCGATCTGTTTTCGGCGCGTACTCTGTGCAATGAGGTGCAGGATGAGTTCAGAATCGGATGTGCTCGAAAAAAGTGTGCCCCGCTCAATGAATGAGTTTCGGATTTCACGGGCGTTCGAAATGTTGCCGTTGTGGGCGAGAGCCAGGTTTCCGTCCCGATAATGGACGCGAAACGGTTGGATGTTCGTCGCGTTGTTTGAAGCACCTGACGTGGAGTAGCGGTTGTGACCAATGCCACTGCGGCCCAGGAGGGTTGTCTCGAATATGGTCGCATCTTCGAATACATCGAGGACAAGTCCTGCCCCCTTGTGTGAAGGCATTACTTTGCGCCCTCGAGCCTCATCGAACACACTCGTCACAATTCCTGCCGATTCCTGCCCGCGGTGTTGAAGAGCGTGGAGCGAGAGGTAGATCTTGTGTGCGGCATCGGCGACGTTGTACATGCCGGCGATGCCGCAGGAATCTTTGTGTTGGCGCATGTGGCAGGATGGAGATGGAGCGGAACGGCCCGGAGCCTTGCGGGCTGCGTAGATGAGGTCTACTGCGGAGCGCCCGCGTCGGTTTCTGCACATTTCATGCGAACGCGGACGACACGATTGTTTTCGACCTCCTCTACCGTGAATTCCAACTGATCGTGTTGGAATGTATCGCCGGGGTTGGGAATTTCGCCAGCCAGATGAAACATGAGACCGCCGAGTGTCTCGAAGTCAAATTGCTCCGTATCCATTCTGACATTGGCAATATCATTGATTTCGTCCAGGTCAATGCGGGCGTCGAACATGTACTCCGTGTCGGAGAGTCGCTCATACTGGTCGAATTCGGTCTCATCCTGTTCGTCGCGGATATCCCCGACAATTTCTTCCAAGACGTCTTCCAGGGTAACCAGACCGGCTGTCCCTCCATATTCGTCAACGACCATGGCGATGTGGGTTTTTCTGGTCTGAAAATCGGCAAGCAGGTCATCCAGCTTCTTGAACAGCGGGACGAAAACGGCTGGTCTTGCTATTCGTGTCCAATCCACTTTTTCCTGATCTGGATGCTCGGTCACGAAACGCAGAATGTCCTTGGCGTAGATGATGCCCAGGATATTGTCAAGGTGTCCTACGTACAGCGGTATGCGCGAGCGGCCACTTTGCCGGATGAGCATGATGGCGTCCATGATACTCGCATCGGCCGGGAGCGCGACCACGTCCAGGCGGCTTACCATGATTTCGCGTACACTTGTCTCCCCGAATTCCACGATGGAGTGGATGAGCTCACGTTCCGTTTCCTCGAGGTGGCCATGGGCTTCGCCGATTTCAGCCATGGTTTTCAGGTCATCGGCAGACAGGCGGCCAGCCGTATCGTGAAAACGGGCATTGAAAGACTTCATGGTTCGAGCCAGGAGAAACGAAAGCGGGTACAGCACGCGATGCAACGCAAGCAGTATGCCACTTATGCGCTTGGCAAATGTTGCAGGACTTCGATTGGCGAGCAACTTCGGCGTGATTTCCGATACCACGAGAAGCACGAACGCGAGAACGACGACCTCCGTCAAAACTGTCACCCACGGATTCCACCCATTCGTCTGGGCGATACTGTGTGTCAGCAGGGCGGCCAGGATAGCGGCTGCCACATTGACCAACGTATTCAGTATCAGGATGCTGACCAGTACCGAGCGTGGCGTTTCCAGGAGGTGCAGTACGCGGGTAGCCCCCGGTGATGGGTCGTTCGCCAATCGTTCCCTCGATCCACTGTCCAGTGAAAAGAGGGCAACCTCTGAACCGGAGAAAAGTGCAGACAGGAGGAGTAGGCAGACGATCCCCATCAACCCTGCCAGCATGGCGGCATCTGACAGGATTACGGCGTCGGGAAAATCCTGTGCAATGTTCCCGGCGTAATCCAGCGATCGGATCAGAAGGAACAAAGACGGAGGCTCATCGGGGTCCACGGTCGGATAGCTAGAAATATTGTTGCGTCACGATAACATAGACAAGGATACCGGCGACAGCAACGGGGCACACGAACTTTACGAGAAAGCCGAAGAGCGACGTGGCTGGCATGCGATGTCCACTTGATTGCAGTGCGGCAAGCGCTGCAGGAATACCCCACTTCCATCCGGCAAAAACGCAGACCATGAGTGCGCCGATGGACAGGGAGTAGTTGCCCCAGATGATGTTCTGCAGGCTGAGGAAGTCAATGCCAACGCCCGGAAGGTCGAAAAAGAACGATCCCTCCGCCTGGGATAATGCGCTCGGGATAGCCAGCGCGAAGCACGCCGTTCCCAATATGGTTACGGCCTTTGTACGACTCCATCCTTTTTCATCCACAAAATAGGAGACCACAACTTCAAGCAGCGAGATGGTCGAGGTCAGGGCGGCTATGGCCAGGAGCGCATAGAATGCGATGGCAAAAATCTGCCCGGCGGGAATCTGTGCGAAGACCGTCGGCAGCACGACGAACACCAGCCCCGGGCCAGCCTCCGGAGCAACGCCAGCCGAGAAAAGCGCCGGAAATATGATCAGACCGGCGAGCAGGGCTATGCTCGTGTCGAAGATGGCCACGATGATACCCGCCTGATGGATGTTTTCCCGTTCGGGGAAATACGAACCGTAGGTGATCATGGCCCCCATGCCGAGCGACAAGCTGAAGAGCGCCTGCCCAAGTGCCGCGGCCATGACACCCACTGTGATCTTGCTGAAGTCCGCCGAGAAGATATAGGAAAGTCCCTCGGTTCCACCGGGTAGTGTCATGGCGCGGATGGCCATACCCACCAGCATGACGAGCAGAATGGGCATAAGGATGGTGGTGGCCTTCTCTATGCCACCTGAAATACCGCCGCGCACGATGACAGCGGTAATGGCAAGGAAAACACCCGCCAGGAATACCATGAGGCCGGGGTTGCCGATGAGTGCCCCGAACACCGCACTGCTTTGTTCGGCAGTTGTTACGCCTTCCAGTGCGCCGGAGACAGCTCCCCAGAGATAGGACAGCGTCCAGCCGGCAATGACTACGTAAAAAGAGAGGATCACGAACCCAGTCAGGATGCCAAGCCCTCCGAGCCAGTGCCAATGCGTTCCGGGTGCCAGGGCGGCGAACGCGCCCACTGGATTGCGCTCCGTCTTGCGTCCGATGGCCAGTTCCGACAGTACGACGGGCACGCCGATGGCGAAGACGAAAAAGAGGTATATAAGCACAAAGGCACCACCGCCATTTTCACCGGCCGTGTACGGGAAACGCCAGATGTTGCCGAGGCCGATTGCTGAGCCGGCAGCAGCCAGGATAAAACCCATTTTGCCACTCCATTGACCGCGCGCTGCAGATGCCATGTGTTCTTTACCTAGTGTGGTGATTGGATCGGTCCAATAACCCCCACAGACCCAAAAAAAGCAAGCGGGGCAACGCGTTTTGACGCTGCCCCGCCTGAAAGTGCCCAACAGAGTGCTCGCCGGGCGGCCTGCTGTCAGAACGGCAGGTCGTCGTCGGGCTCGAACGTGTAGTCGTCTCCGGAATCTGCAGCTGCCGAAGACGTTGCCGCCGAAGGTGCTGCTGCCTTGGTGGCACCCGCTGGCTTGGCTGACCTGGCAGCTGGAGCGCTGTCCGAGTAACTGGACCCGCTGTCTCCACGGCCGGAGAGCATCATCATCTCTCGTGCCTTGACCTCCGTGACATACTTCGTATTGCCATCCTTGTCGTCGTAGGAACGGGTCTGAAGCGAGCCCTCGAAATACACCTGACTGCCTTTGGTGAGGTATTCGTTGCAGATTTCCGCGAGTCGGCCCCACGTGACCACGCTGTGCCACTCGGTCCGCTCGACCCACTCGCCCGATGCGTCCTTGTATGATTCGTTCGTTGCCAGACGCAGATTGCATACGGCTGTTCCGGATCCTGTATAGCGCAGTTCCGGATCCTGCCCCAGATTACCCACCAGAATAACCTTGTTTACTCCTCTTGCCATGATTTTACTTACACCTCCCGTGTCTCTGAATTTCTTTGATAGCTGTTTTCCCGTAATGACGGTCTATTCATAGAGCCGTAAACTCATCAAACGTAACTTACCGAACGCAACATCCAAGGTTCGGCATGCAGGAGAAGATCTACGAGAAAAGTTTTCAAGAGTCGGCCGATGCCCTCGAGGCGTGGAACGACTTCGTCGCCATTGTCCGGCAACTACGCAGGGATTGCCCCTGGGATCGCAAGCAGAACCACGACAGCATAAAACACCTGCTCATAGAGGAAGCCTACGAAACGGTAGAGGCCATAGACGACGAGGACTGGCCAAGCCTGCGCAAAGAACTTGGAGATCTGCTCCTGCACGTTGTGTTCCATGCCGTGATCGCTGCAGAAACCGGGTCTTTCACGGTCAAGGATGTGATTGAGTCCGAAACGGAAAAACTGGTCCGGCGGCATCCGCATGTATTTGGAGATACGCACGTGGGAGGTGTCGAGGACGTGCTCACCAACTGGGAATCGATCAAGATCCGGGAGGGAGAGAAGACATCGGCCATGGAAGGCGTTCCCCGGCATCTGCCGACACTCCTCCGGGCCTACCGGATGCAGGAGAAGGCCGCCGGTGTCGGTTTTGACTTCCCGACACTGGACGATGCGTGGGACAAGGTGGCGGAGGAACTTGCTGAATTCCGGGATGTGGTGGCGAACAACGAATCCGAGGCGAGGAAGGAGGAAGAACTCGGGGACCTGCTGTTTTCCATCGTAAACCACGCACGCCGGGCCGGAATCAACCCGGAAAATGCACTTTCACGGACGAACGACAAATTCCTGCGTCGCTTCCGCGAGGTGGAGGACCGCCTCCGCGCCGAGGGTCTTTCCATTGTGGATGCGACGCTTGAGCAGATGGATGCGCACTGGGATGCGATCAAACGCCGGCCCTGATACGTCCGACACGCATCAGTTATCGGCGGGCAGTACTGGAACGGGCGCACGGCGCCCTTCATCCCTGTCCAGGAACTCCTCATAGAGCTCGATCTGGCGGTTCGTAATGGGTAGGTTGAAGCCGTCAATGAAGAGCGCTGTGATCTGTGTTTTCGGTTCAAAGGGGTCGCCCGTTGCTACGAACAGATTCGCTTTCTTGCCGACTTCGAGCGAGCCGTAGTCATCTTCAATACCCAGCACTTCGGCAGCCGTCAATGTGACCGCCCGCAGGGCATCTTCACGCCCCATGCCATAGGCGGCAGCAAAGCCGGCATTGAAAGGCAGGTTGCGTACGTTCTCGGATTCCCCACTTCGCAGGGCAACCGTGACCCCCGCCTGGCTCATGAGCCCTGCGTTGGCATACGCTTTGTCGAACCGGTCTGAATTACGCGTGGGCGTGGCCAGGACCGGCCCGGCGAAGACGGGTATGCCGGCGGCGGCAAGCTTGTCGGCCACGCGCCAGCCCTCACTCACCCCGCTGAAAACGACGTGTTCGAGGCCACGGTCTTTTACCCACTCGATGGCCGCCTCGATGTCCTGGGCGGCGTTCACTCTGATCATCAATGGCATGTCGCCGCGTATCACATTCCTGAGAGCCGCCATTTCGGGAACGTATTCCGGCTTCTTTTTTCCTGATGGATCTTCCTCCCAGGAAGATGCTATCCGGTGGTGGAGCTCGGCCCGGTCCCAGACCTCATTCAACTTGTCCATGGCCTCGCGATACCGTTTCTCCGGGTCATCGCCATCGTCCTGACTTCGAAAGGAAAACCGGGGAGGGGATTTCCTGGGAAACTCCAGTACCATGAGCCGCACGCCGCCGGCAGTCATCTGCTCGGGCGTGTATCCATACAGATTGATGGCGGCGGCCATACCAGGAAACAGGCCTCCTGACGGTTCCGATATGACCGTTGTCACGCCACTCACGCGTGTGACCGGGATGGCGACCGCATTGGGGTTGACTGCCGTAAGGGCGTCCATCTGGGGCGTCAGATCTCCGATCTCATTGGTGTCATTCGTCTCATTGACCGATCCGATCTCAACGAGTCCGAGTTGCGTACCGGTATCAATCATTCCCGGATAGACGTGCTGGCCCCCGGCATCGATCACTGTCGCATGGGCAGGAACCGTGACGTCCGCGCCCAACGCGGTAATCCGATCTCCTTCAATGATGATGGTGCCCTGTTCGAGGACGCCGTCGGAGACCGTTTCGATACGGGCATTCGTGATGGCGTACGTTCCCTGCTTGGGTCCGCTGGCGTCCTGGTCGACACGCTGCACGAAGAGGGATGCAGCGAGCAGCAGAAGAGCTGATAAGTTCATGGCGTGATATCGAAAAGGTCAAAGAAATCAATGACGTCGTGAATGTGATGGCGCCCGGTTTCCTGCTCGATGTACGTATCCAGGTCGGCACTTGGTGATATCTGGAGACGGACATCGTCAGGGTCGTTCTCGCGGTCGAAATAGCGCACGCCGTCGACGAACGTCAGGTCTGTGACGGCATAGATGCTCAGCGGGTGGTCACTGAAAACGGCCAGATCGGCGTCTTTTCCCACTTCAATTGAACCGACCCGATCGTCAATGCCCAGCTGTTTCGCCGGGTTGATCGTGATGAGCGCAAGGGCTTCATCATCGGTCAGATCCCCATACCGCTGGCTCTTGGCCGCTTCATGGTACAGGTGTCGGTCGAGTTCAGCCGAGTCGGAGTTGATGGAAGTCACCACACCATTGCGCGTGAGAATGGCGGCGTTATGTGCGGTAGAGTAGTAGACCTCGAATTTGTACGACCACCAGTCAGAAAAAACCGAGGCCGTGGCTCCGTAGGCCGCGAGTTCAGGTGCCACCTTGAACGCCTCGTTGGCGTGTTGGAATGTGATCTTGTCCACGCCATAATCGGACAGGACCCGTACAAGCATGAGGATTTCGTCGGCCCGGTAACTGTGGCTGTGCACGAGGATATCCCCCCGCAGGATGTCGGCCATGATCTCCAGGCGTTCGTTGTAGGCGGGGGGTATGGCACGCGTGTCCGTGATGGCATGGTAGGCATCCCATGCCTCCATGTACCGCTGCCCTCTTTCGAATGCGTTGCGAAGTACCTGCTCGACACCCATCCTTGTCGCCGGCACGATGGCACCCGTTCCCCCGCTGCCCCGCCGACCATGAACACGCGTTGGGTTCTCGCCAAGGGCAAATTTTATCGTACGGGGGGCACCCTCGAACCGAATGGCGTCCGGGTTGGTCGCTCCCCAGCGATGCTTGATGGTTTCATTCTGCCCCCCGATCACGTTCGCCGAGCCGTGCATGATATGCGATGTGGTTACACCACCGGCCAGTGCGCGATAGATACCGATATGATACGGATTGGTCACGTCCTCCATGGTTACTTCGGCGGTGACCGGTGACGACGCCTCGTTCACACTTGACAGTGCGATATGGGCATGGGTGTCGATGATTCCCGGCATGACATATTTACCGCTCACATCAACGGTTTCCACGCCGCGCGGGGCACGTAGATTTCGGCCAACTCCCGTGATGATGCCATTTTCAACGAGCACATCTGCATTCTGCAGCGTGCCCTGCGTTACCGTCAAGACGGTTCCTCCGCGCAGCAATACGTTCTGGGCTGACACTGGTAATGCCGTGAGCACGGCCAGGAGTAGAAGGGATGTTCTCATTGGTTTTCGTAGTTCACTGGTGTTCCATCCACGAATACGCGGACTACTTTCATGTCGTCAGAGAATAGGTCTCCTTTGACAAGGGTCAGATTGGCCATGTATCCTTCGGCAATCCGCCCCTGGGTGGCACTGACGCCTGCAAAGGCGGCCGCATGGGTCGTCAGTGCAGCCAGTGCTGCGTCGGTTGAAAGTCCGGCATCCACCATGGCTCGCAGATTGGGCATGATGTCTCTCGTCTTCATGCCATAGGTCGTAAAGGCAAATGCCAGTCCTTCCTGCTCAAAAAGCGCCGGCATTCCCACGTATTGTTGGCGGGAACGGAGTTGTCGTATTTCAAGGTTCCGTCGCTCCGCCTCAATGTCCCTGTAGGTCGGCGTGCGCAGGTCCGGATCCACCTCGAAGGCCTCCAGCATGGACATCAGGGAATCGTCCTCGATTTCCTTCATCCAGTCGGATTTTTCCGGAAACGCCAGCGTGACGGCAAGCGGCACGCCTGCATCCCGGAGCACTGGCACCGCATCGAACCCGCCCGACAGGCCGGCCAGTTTCAACCGGAAACCAAGTGCATCCCGGAGATCCAATGCGCGGTGGATCTCCAGGGCATCGCTCGTGAAGACGAGCAGCGCCTGCTCCTGCCGGGCGACGGGGAAAAATGCCTCGTGAACAGGATCCTGCGGAGGGCGGGAGAGCCCCGACGGATTGTCAGCATACATGGACTCGATGGCAAGGCGCCGTTCCGATTCCCTGTACAACTGGCGGACCTTGGCCATGATGCCCATGGGCGTACCGGGGTACACCCCTCGTGCTCCCTCGAACTGGAGAAAGAGATCGGTCGGTCCGCCATAACGCATTGACGTACTGTGCAGCAGCGCCACGGCGCCCGACCCCGGCAGCATGCCACCATGCGGGACGACGTGCGCGGCCGTGAATCCGAGCTTGCGGTACGCATCTACCGATTTGTCCGACGGGTCCATCAGGTCGCGGACGTCCACATGTGGCTGGATGCCGGCACGCTCGGGCGGTGGGTTCGATCGATCCGGGACGGGGGCCGGATTGTCCGGGCGCCCGGGTTCGGGAATACCGGCATGCGAGAGGGCATCGATGAAGCCGGCCACGACGGTTACGGAGTCGCCGTCGATGGTGGATGCATCCCACGGTATGGTCACATTCCGTCCGACAGCTTCGATGACGCCGTCGCGCACGATGATTGTACCCCGCTCAATGACCCTCCCGGGCTCCTGCACAATGCGTGCATTCTGGATGGCCCACGCGCCGGTGACATGGGGAATATCGTCCGTGGACTGCGCCCGGGATTCGATCGCCGTTGCCGCGCCCAGAAGGCTCATCAGGAGGAGCGTGCCACCTGTGCACGCCAGAAGGAGTTTTCGCTGCATGGTGGTGAAAGCTGCTTGGAAAAGATTGCGTTCAGGCCTCTGCGGACCATTCGTCGACGACGCCAAGGATGATGACGTTGGCTGGCACGTCGGATGCCTTCATGAGCTGCTGCACGGCAGCACCCTCACGGGCAACCACGACGATATCATCAACACCGGCGCCATACCCCGGGTCCATGGCCAGCATATCGAGTTCACCGTCCAGGTCGCCAAGTGTGTCGACCGGATGCACGATCAGCAGTTTGCCATTCCTGAGGGGTTCTTCTTTCCGGGTCGATACGATGGTACCCGTAACGCGGCAGAGTTGCATGTGGGTGGGATCACATTGAACAAATTCGTCCCACAATGTACACAGTTCGACCGGATTGTTCCGGCAAAAATCCATACCCAGACCCTATTTCACCAGGAGGCGAAGCTCTTCAATGCGCCGGACCACCGTTTCGCGGTCCATGGTACGATAGCGCTCCGGGAGCAGGGCGCGGGAAGTGCACTCCATGACAGCGACCAGGGTCTGGAGCTCCACTTCCAGCGGGTAGGTGGGCGGCATGAAGTCCTCGACCACTTCCTGCAGTATGCGTGGCGTCACGTGCCCCTTCGTACGACCATCGGCGGCCGCCCGGAATCGGGCCCGAATCAGGAGTGCCTCCATGTCGGCACCGGAAAACGTGCGCTCGCCGTTGAGGAGTGCATCGGGAACGTCACTCATTTTCAGGTCCACTCCGGTACGTTTCATCATCACGGTAAGCAGTTCTTCTCGCTCGGCCCGCGTGGATGGATAGAAGAGGGCAATGTGCTCTTCGGCCCGCCCCTGCCGCTTGAGATCGACCGGCATGTAGTCCGGGCGGGCCGTCAGCAAAAAGAAAATGATCTTTCCGCGGTGCTCGGTCTTACTCATGAACTGTGCAATCTGTCCGAACACGCGTTTCGATACACCGGAGTCACCGCCGGCATCCCGGTCTCCGAGTGCGGCATCGGCCTCGTCAATCATGACCGCGACCGGTGTCATGGCTTCCAGCAGGGCCAGGATCTTTTCCAGGTTGGCCTCGGTCTGTCCCTGCCACTGGCTGCGGAAATTCTTCAGCTTCACCATCGGGATGCCCAGCTCTCCGGCGAAGCAGAGGATGCTGAATGTCTTGCCCGTGCCGACGGGGCCACTGACGAGGTAGCCCATGGGAAGTACATCCCGGAAACCGGCCTGAAGTGCTTTTGCCGCTTTTCTGAGATGCGACTTGGCTTCCGTGTGACCGGCCACGTGGTCCAGCGTCAAATCCGTTTCAACGAACTCCAGCATGCCATAGGCTTCGGCTTCAATGAACTCCTTCTTCAGGTCGGACAGCGTATCGAACGTAAGTTCCGTTCCGTTTTCAAGCACGTCGGCCAGGATGGTCCGCAGCTGGATGAAGCCGAGACCGGCGGTCTGAGCGGCCAGCGCGTCCACATCGACTTCCGACCGGCCGGCGAATACGTCCTCGCGACCGCGCAGGTACCACGATGCAAATGCGTGGCGCGGGGCTTCCGAAGGAATGGGGATCTGGATTTCCGCCGTGTACGGGCTCTGCACCATCTGCTGGTTCAGTTCCGACAGGTTCTGGGCTACGAGCGTGACTGTGAAGTCACTGGCCATGAAGAGCGGATCGTGGGACCACTTCTGGAGGAAGACCAGTGCATTGCGGTCCTCGGACGAATACGAACCTGCGTCCGACATCGGAACCACTGTCTCCGCGTAGTCAATGACGCACGCAATGCGGACCCCGTCGGCCAGGCGAATGCGGAAATAATTCTCAAGGATGGAGAAGACCCGGACCGGGTCTTTGGGGAGCTTCTGCGCATATTCGGTGCCGAATATGGTGTCATAGCCGCTGAGGGCCTGATTGAAGTCCCGCCGGGACGCTTTGTCGGCAAAGTGGATACCGCTCGAGCGGTCGAAGAACAGCACCACGTCGCGCGAGGCGAACAGATCGCCCACCAGGAAATCGGTGAGCGACACGTAGGTGTCATCGCCCTGCTCATCCCGCGTGGGCACGAGATCCCGGACCGCGCCATACAGAATGAACTGCGTAAGGGTCTTCGTGAAATACTTGCGGGCAAATTCGCGCGCCCATGCAGGGTAATGAGCGGTGTATTTTTCCAGCAACGATGGCTCTCGGGCGTCAGGCAATGGTCACGTCTTTGTTGAGATAAATGTCCTGGATGGCGTTCAGGATGCCAACGCCTTCATCCATGGGGCGCTGGAACGCCTTGCGACCCGAAATCAGGCCCATACCACCAGCGCGCTTGTTGATTACGGCAGTCCGGACGGCCTGTTGCAGATCATTGTCACCAGAGGCCCCGCCTGAGTTGATGAGCCCCGCTCGTCCCATGTAGCCGTTGGCCACCTGATAGCGCGTCAGGTCGATCGGATGGTCGGACGACAATTCCGTGTAGATGCGCTCGTCGAGCTTCCCGTAGCTGGAATTACCCGAGTTCAATGCCTTGTAACCGCCGTTCTGGGTCGGCTGCTTCTGTTTCAGGACATCGGCCTGTATAGTCGCGCCCAGATGGTTGGCCTGTCCTGTCAGGTCCGCACTCGTCTCATGATTCACACCGTCCACCTTGAATCCGGAGTTTCGCATGTAGCACCACAGGATCGTCATCATTCCCAACTCGTGCGCGATAGCAAACATTTCCGAGACTTCCTCGAGTTGCCGGTTCGATTCCTCCGACCCGAAATAGATAGTGGCACCGACGCCCACGCAGCCCATGTTCCAGGCCTCTTCAATACGCGAAAAAAGGATCTGGTCGTAGGTATTCGGGTGGGTGAGCAGCTCGTTGTGGTTGAACTTCAGGATGAACGGAATGCGGTGGGCATACCGGCGGGCGACCGATCCTAGCACGCCGTACGTGGAGGCGACACCGTTGCATCCACCCTCGATAGCCAGTTTGACAATGTTTTCCGGGTCGAAATAGATGGGGTTTTTGGCGAAAGAGGCGCCTGCTGCGTGCTCAATGCCCTGGTCGACGGGAAGAATGGACACGAATCCCGTACCGCCGAGCCGGCCATGACCGAAGAGCTGCTGCATGGAGCGCAGGACCTGGGGATTGCGGTCGGAGTCCATCCAGACCCGCTCGACGAAGTCCGGCCCTGGAAGGTGCAGCAGACTCCTGTCAATGGTCGTGCTCTTGTGCTCGAGCAGGTGGGAGGCTTCGTCGCCCAGGATGTCGGCAATGCGGGTAATGGAAAGATCAGGCATGGGGTCGTCCGAAAATATGTTGGTTACCCCATGTTACCGGTTTTGAGGCCATCGGGCAAGACGGAGTTCTTCCGGAATCGCTTCCGGAGAGCGGAAATAATGGTGAAGTTCGTCGGCCAGGAGGGGAGCGAGCAGCAGTCCTTTCGAACCAAGACCGGCAAAAACCCACACTTCCGACTGCCCGGGTACGGGGCCGATCATGGGCAGGCGTGTGCCGGGAACGGTGGCCCGGCAGCCCGCAAGGCGCTCCACGATGCGGGCGTTTTCCAGGGCCGGGACCATGCGGGATGCCCTTGCCATGAGGGCGTCTCCCATGTTCGGGTCGGGGGTCAGGTCCACGAATGTATGTTCGTACGTACTCCCGACGAACAACGTGTCGCCCTCGTCAACGATATACCCGTGACCCGAGAGTGCGGGCAGGGGAAGCAGGCCTACGGGACGTTCTATGCGTACGGACTGCCCTTTGACCGCGTGCAGGTGGAGTCGTGGCAGGCGGGTGTGCAGGAACGTACTCGACCACGGGCGCAGAAGGTGGTTTCCAATGCAGAGCAACAGGCGCCGCGTGTGGACCGTACCATCCACGCCGCCCAGTTGCACTTCGAGAAGAGCCTGGGCCGCCGGTTTGGATTCATTGCCTGCGCGCCAGGAGACGAGCGTCGCGGGAAACCGTACGTCAGCGCCCCTGGCCCGGGCCAGATCCACAGCCGCACGGACAAGTCGTGGAATGGAAACCGCGAAACCGGCTTGGACCACCAATATTCCGTATGGTGCATGGACCTGCGGCCAGTCCCGGGGCGCTGGAATCCATGTTCCGAGGTCGGGATGCTCCCGGGCCGCCCTTTCAAAATCCTCCGCCTGGGCCTCGTCCTGGGCCGGCCGGAGCACGCCCCGGGCGTGCGGTGCTCCCCGTCCGCAGTGCGCAGGCGCGGCATGCACTGTGTGCTCCAGAAGCCTTTCGAGGGCTGACAGCGCCTCTCTGGCTCTCCATGGCGGACGTGCACGGCGCGCCATGAGGGGGTTCACGAGACCGGCACCCACGCCACTGGCACCAGCCGCCGGGCCTGTGGCATCGACCAGGAGCACACGCTCGTGCCTCGAGAGCGATGCGGCGGCACAGGCACCCGCCAAACCTGCACCGACTATCAGCGTATCATATGCACTCTTCACCATTGTCCTCACGGTACCGTCCCGTTACCATGCGTACGTTACGTACTACCGATCACTTCAGCACAGTATAGATTCCGACATGAATCCAAGGGAATCCGATACACTCATCATTGGGGGAGGCATCATTGGGCTCTCCATTGCATGGCGACTGGCACGGACCGGACACCGCGTAATTGTCCTGGAGCGCGGTTCGGCCGGTGGCGAGGCCTCGCGCATGGCCGCCGGTATGTTGGCGGCGACGGCCGAGGTCGGGTATGAGGAGTTCGATCTCTACGCCCTGTGTACGGACGCGGTCAGGCGGTGGCCATCGTTCGCATCCGAACTTGAGGAAGACAGCGGTATTTCCGTTGATTTCCGCTCCCAGGGTACGATGGTCGCTGCCCGGGACCCGGATGCGGCCAGCGCGCTGCGCCGCGCGTTCGAATTCCAGCAGGAACACGGGTTCGAGGTTTCGTGGCTGACGCGGGCCGAGGCGCTGGACCGCGAACCGTTCCTGTCACCGCGCATAGCAGCTGCCGTCTACGCTGCGGATGACCACTCTGTTGATAACCGCGCCGTTACGCGGGCCCTTGTTGCCGCCATACGTGCGCTCGGTGGTCGCGTCGAAGAAGAGACCGAGGTGACGGATGTCTTGATGGATACGCAAGGCGGAGACCACCGCGTGCACACCGCCCCTGGAAACGCCGATTGGTCCGCCGGGCAGATTGTCCTGGCGGCCGGAGCGTGGTCGCATGACCTGGCCGGGCTGCCGGAAGTGGCCCGGCCACCGGTGCGTCCGGTCAAGGGCCAGATTCTGACCCTGCGCATGGAGGCTCCGTTTCGGCTGGAGCATGTTGTGCGCGGCACGCGCGCCTATCTGGTGCCGCGGACCAATGGTCGACTGGTCGTAGGCGCAACGAGCGAGGAAATGGGCTTCAACACCGAGCTTACGGCAGGTGGCCTCTGGTCTGTTCTCGACGGTGCGTGGGAGCTTGTGCCCGGCATCCTTGACCTGCCGGTAATGGAAACCAGTGTGGGACTGCGGCCGGGCAGCCGGGACCACCAGCCCATTGTTGGCTGGAGCGACGTTCCCGGCCTTTTCGTGGCCACCGGCCATTACCGGCATGGTGTCGTCCTGTCTTCTTCAACCGCCGACGCTGCCGCCAATGTGCTGCTGGGCGGCGACATGCCGGCCATTATGCATCCGTTTTCTCCCACCAGATTCCGGGTAGAGGCATGAGTGCACCACATTGTCAGGTCAACGGAGAAAAGTACGCCCTGCGGATCGGAACCACGATTTCGGACCTCATTCGAGCGGAAGGCCTCAATCCGGAATCCGTCCGGGGCGTTGCGGTGGCCCTGAACAATACCGTAATTCGCAAAAACGAGTGGTCCGGGACCGTTGTGAACGAGGGTGACAGGATCGAAATTGTAACCGCACAACAAGGCGGGTGAGCGCTATGGAACAGGAAGACTACTTTGAAGTCGGTGGCCTGCAGCTCCGGTCGAGACTGCTTATCGGGTCGAGCGGGTATCCAAGCCCGCAGGTCATGCTGGAAGCCGTCGAAGCATCCGGAAGTGAACTGCTCACGGTGGCCATACGGCGCGTGAATCTGGGCGATATGTCGGGCGAGAGCCTGCTTGGTATGCTCAAGTCGCTGCCGGTTCACCTGCTCCCGAATACGGCGGGGTGCTACACGGCCAGGGAAGCGGTACTCCTGGCGGAACTGGCACGCGAAGCCCTCGAAACGAACCTCGTAAAACTTGAGGTGATCGGGGATGACGAGACCCTCATGCCCGATGTGGAGCAGCTTCTCCAGGCGGCTCGCACGTTGATCGATTCAGGATTTACCGTCATGGCCTACGCGAACGATGATCCCATAACGTGCCGGAAGTTGGCCGATATGGGGTGTGCTGCCGTCATGCCGCTCGCATCTCCCATCGGGAGCGGTATGGGGCTCACGAACCCGTACAACCTGGCTCTCATCCGCGAACTCATCCCGGATGTCCCCCTTCTGGTGGATGCGGGCATTGGTACCGCCAGCGACGCAGCGCATGCGATGGAGCTCGGATACGACGGCATACTCCTGAATACGGCCGTGTCACAGGCCAAACATCCGGTCCAGATGGCGACGGCCATGCGGTATGCTGTGAACGCCGGACGCATGGCCTGGCTCGCGGGTCGCATTCCCCGACGACGCTATGCGCAGGCGTCCTCGCCGAGCGAAGGTCGTATTGAAGCCACTCCGACATGAAAACGCTGCCCAGACTCCTCCTGATTGCTGACCGGTTTACGCGTCCTGACGTGGCGCACCGGGTTCGCATGGCGGTACAGAGGGGAGTTCCGTGGGTGCAATTTCGGGATCATGAGGCATCGATGGATGCGATAGAGTTCACGACGGAAGCGCTCCTTCGCGACCTGTACAGGCTCAACCCGGATGTCCTGGTGTCCATGAACTCCCATCTCACCCGTGCTGAGGCGCTGAATTTACCGCTGCACACGGGGTTTCACGGCGTATCGACGACCGAGGCGGTCAACGTACTGGGAGACAACCACCTGGTAGGCACGTCTGTACATTCCCGTTTTGAGGCCGTGGATGCGTTCCGGGATGGCGCAAAATATGTCACATTCAGCCCGGTTTTCGATTCCCCGAGTCATCCGCAGCAGAAAGGATGGGGCGTCGATATGCTGGCGAAGGTGTGCCAGGCTGTTCCGGAAATTCCTGTAATTGCCCTCGGCGGGATCACTCCGGAGCGGGTAGCCGAATGCCTGCGCGCGGGCGCCCACGGTGTGGCCGCACATTCCGGTCTGCTGCGGAACATCGAGCACACCGATACGGTCTCCGGTTATCTTGCAGCCCTCAAAACATGATTCCGTGTTGAAAATGATACCACCCGTCGCCCTCACCATTGCCGGCAGCGACTCCAGCGGTGGTGCTGGAATCCAGGCTGACATCAAAAGTATGCAGGCCAACGGCGCGTATGCTGCATCGGTTGTTACGGCCATTACCGCCCAGAACACGGTGGCGGTCACGAAGGCCATGGATGTGCCGACGGACATGATTGTGGCTCAGATCAATGCCGTCATGGATGATTTGCCCGTCCGGGCCGTCAAGACGGGCATGTTGTCATCGGTGGCCATCATTGAAGTTGTAGCCGAACGCCTTTCACACTACGGTGTCGGGAATCTGGTCGTGGACCCGGTCATGGTCTCCAAGAGTGGTTATGATCTGCTGCAGGCCGACGCCATGGCGACGCTGCGGGACCGGATGTTGCCGCTGGCGACCGTCTGTACGCCCAACGTCCAGGAAGCCATGCGCCTGACCGGCATGTCATCGATCCGTACCGAGTCCGATGCCCGCCGTGCGGCTTGCATCATCCACGAAATGGGTCCCGGTGCCGTGCTCCTCAAAGGAGGGCATCTGGAAGATGAAACGTATGCCGTCGATGTGCTCTACGACGGGCAGGACTTCCGGGTATACCGCGAGGAACGCATCCATACGAAAAACACGCATGGAACGGGGTGCACCTATGCTTCGGCCATTGCGGCGAACCTGGCGCAGGGCATGCCTCTGAATGCCGCCGTGGCGAGGGCCAAGCTCTACGTAACGAAGGCCATCCGGGCGGGCCTTTCCATCGGATCCGGGCATGGACCGACCGATCATTTTCACTTCCTTCGCGAAGTTTCCGTGTCCAATCCATGAAAGGTCCGTGAGACACGGATCGGTAATATTGGGATAAGCCTTCAAGGCTACTTTCGGGGCGTAACAAATCCGGGCCATCGAGGCCCAGACACCAGACGTCACCCAACCATGTCCCGATCTTTTTTGACCGGTCGGTTTCTGCCCGCACACGGCAAAAGCTTTGCCCGCATGACGGGCTACAGAATCGACGCCCAACTGACAACGGAAGAGCTCCGCAAGCGATTCGAAGAGAGACGCGCGTTCCGCCGGACGAGACGCGCCATGTATACCACGGCGCTCCTGGGGGGGCTCGTGGGAGCCATGGGGCTTCTGATCCTGATCCTGAATGCCGATCTGCGGCCGAGCCAGGTTGCCATGCTCGATGTGGCCGAACAGGAGCTCGTGCAGATGGAGGAGATTGTCCAGACCGTCCAGATTGAGCGCCCGCCCCCGCCGCCACGTCCGCCCGTGCCGGTAGCCGTGCCCGACGATACCATCTTCGATGAGGATGTGGAGCTTGATCTTGACGCGCTGTTGGATCTCAATGATGCCGTCGCTGCGCTGCCACCGCCCCCGCCCCCGGCCGATGATGAGGAGGAGGCCGAGCCCGAGATTTTCACGGTCGTAGAGCAGATGCCTGAGATTGTCGGTGGATACGGCGCCCTGATGTCGGACGTCCGCTATCCGGAAGATGCCCGGCGTGCCGGCATTGACGGTACGGTTGTTGTCCAGGTTGTCGTCGACGAAAACGGCCGCCCTGTCCAGCCGGCCGTCGTACGGTCGGTACATCCCCGGCTGGACGAGGAGGCCATCCGGGCCATCATGCAGCAGGAATTCAAGCCCGGCATGCAGCGCAGCCGCCCCGTCAAGGTGCGTACCAACATATCGGTCCGTTTCCGGCTTGTGGGGTAGGGCGCGTCAGTACCCGATGCGGTCTGCGTGGCGGAACAGGCGTCCATCCTTTATGACGACGTCGATGGCCTCAAGGGCACGGGTATCATCAAGGGGATTGGCGGGCATGGCTACAATGTCGGCCGCCCAGCCCGTCTTGACCAGGCCGCGCTGTCCGTCGAGACCCATCATGCGGGAGGCGCTCAGCGTCATGGCCCGGAGCTGGTCCGCGGGTGGTATGCCGGCCTTGCGGAAGCTGTCCAGGATGGTGAAGGTCAGCGAACTGCGGGTCTCACCCTCCTTGGCGTACACGATGTCTGAACCGAAGACGTAGGGCACGCCCAGCGCGTGGGCCCGTCGCAGACGGTCCACAAAGGCTTCGTGTTCCGCTTCAATGGCGGACAGGTCATCGCCCGTGAACGATTGGGCAAGGCCCTCGACCGTGAATTCGGTGCCTACGATCCAGACGCCGGCTTTTCTGGCATCCTCCAGCACGTCATTGGGCATGTAGGGGCCATGCTCAATGGAATGCACACCCGCGGCAATGGCGTTACGGGCACCCTGTTCCGTCCAGCAATGCGCGGAAATGTAGGTGCCGGCCCGGCGTGCTTCCTCCACGAAAAGCCTGATTTCGTCCACGGAATAGATGTAGCGCTGATCGTCCACCACGATTTTGATGAAGTCGGCACCGAAATGCAGATTCTCACGTACGGCTTTTCTGATTTCGCCCGGCGTGTCGGCGTAGAAGTACTCGGGTTCGCCGAGGGCGCGTTTCTCGGGCTGCAGGAAGAACTGGCCACCAAAGGGAGCAATGATGCGCCCTGCCGTGTGCATCGTAGGGCCGGGCACGAGGCCCTCGGTAATGGCTGTCTTGAGGGCAGTGTCCCCGTAGTTGCCGCTGTTGCCCACATCCCGGATGGTTGTAAAACCGGCCGCCAGCATGTCGCGTGCATTGGCAACGCCCTGGATGGCGCGGTACGGCGTGTTGTCAAGCAGCGACGTAACAAAGAAATTGCCACCGTCCTTTTTGCGGTCCACGACGAGTGACATGTGCGTGTGGGTGTCGAAGAGGCCCGGTAGGACATAGCGCTCGCTGAGGTCCAGCAGTGACTCCTCCCGGGCCCCGACGGCGCCGTCACGCCACGGCCCGACGCGATCAATGATGCCTTCACGGACCACGATTTCCTGGTCCTCCAGGATGGACCCGGACTCGACATCCACCAGGTGCCCGGCGCGGATGACGAGGTCCTGGGCGACAGTGGAACCGGGGCCGGCAAGGACGGCGACAAGCAGCAGTGACGTGATGATTGTTCGGTATACAGGAGACGTGGATTGGAAGTCGTGCATGGAATCGAAGTGCATTGGTGATGTGCTGCAATGTATCATGGAGCGGATGAACCAGCCAACCTCGCCTTATGGCCACACTCCGAAAAAGTCTGACCACATTTGACGGTGTGGCGCTGCTCATCGGAATTACGATCGGTTCGGGCATCTATTCCACGCCGTATCTGATTGCCGGTTACTTCGGGTCCTTCTCGGGCGTCCTCGTGACTTGGCTCGTCGTGTCGGT
>PCUY01000061.1:0-17380 GCA_002787815.1 Bacteroidetes bacterium CG12_big_fil_rev_8_21_14_0_65_60_17
GACCAGCTGGAGGCACAGATCAAGGCCCAGAACCCCGGGTTCGCGCTGTCGGATGAAGCTCGCGAGGTGTACAGCAGTGAGGGAGGCACACCGTTTCTGGACACCCAGTACACGGTTTTCGGTCAGCTTGTGGAAGGGTTTGACGTTCTCGATGCCATAGCAACGACCCCGACTGGGCGCAGCCAGGGCAATCAGGTCCACCCGGCCCTGCAGGATCAGCCCGTGGAACGCATTGAAATGACCATCAGGCCGCTCCCCGATTACACGCACACCCCAGCCGACTGATACGTCCTCATGGCACGCGAATTGACGGAACAGGAAGAGGTACGCAGGGAGGCGCTGCAGAAGTTGCAGGAGCTGGGAGTGCGGCCGTATGGGTACTCCTGGGATGTGACCCATCACGCCGCAGACATCCTGGAAGACTTTGACGACACGCAGCACGCGGCGGATGATGGCGCTGAGCCTGCGGAGCGTATGGAGGTGGCCCTTGCCGGGCGCATCATGTCCCGTCGCATCATGGGCAAAGCGTCCTTCCTGCACCTGCAGGATGAATCGGGGCAGATCCAGGTCTATGTCCGGCGGGATGACCTGCCCGAGGACTATTACAATACCGTTTTCAAGAAGTTGTTGGACATCGGAGACATTATTGGTGTGCGAGGGTTCGCCTTCAGAACGCGCATGGGTGAGATCTCCGTTCATGCCGAGGAGCTTGAACTCCTGGCAAAAGCGCTGCGTCCCCTGCCCGTCGAAAAGGAAACGGAAGGGAGGGTGTTCAATGAGGTCACGGACAAGGAATTCCGCTACCGCCAGCGCTACGTAGATCTGATTGTCCATTCGGATGTGCGGCATATTTTCCGGCAGCGAGCCCGAATCATATCGGGCATGCGTCAATTCCTGGATGAGCGTGGATATGTGGAAGTGGAAACGCCGGTTCTGCAACCCATTTACGGTGGTGCAGCCGCGCGCCCCTTCAAGACCCAACACAATGCTCTGGGAATGCCGCTTTTCCTGCGCATTGCAGACGAGCTGTACCTGAAACGCCTCATCGTGGGCGGTTTCGACGGGGTCTACGAGATCTCCAAGGACTTCCGCAACGAAGGACTCTCCCGGTATCACAACCCGGAGTTTACCATGATGGAACTCTATGTGGCGTACCGAGACTACGAGTGGATGATGTCGTTCGTGGAGGAAATGGTCGAGTCGCTGGCGGTTCTGCTTCACGGAAAGCCGGAGGTATCCATCGGCGAAACCACCATTTCACTGGCGAGGCCGTGGAGACGGGTACCTCTTTTCGACGCAATTGCAGAAAAAACGGGACACGACCTTCGTGGCCGGGACAGGGATGAACTGGCCTCTGTAGCAAAGGGTCTCGGGTTGGAGATCGACGACACGATGGGCAGCGGCAAGATCATTGACGAAGTGTTCGGTGAGTTCGTTGAGCCCCACCTGATTGAGCCCGTCTTCATTACGGATTACCCCGTGGAACTGAGTCCGCTTGCCAAGCGGCATCGCACGAAGGAAGGGCTCGTTGAACGTTTCGAGGCGATTGTCAATGGCAAGGAACTCTGCAATGCATTTTCAGAACTGAACGACCCCGTAGACCAGCGCAGCCGGTTCGAGGACCAGGTGGCGCTCGGGAGCCGGGGCGACTCCGAGGCCATGCAGCTGGACGAGGATTACCTGCGGGCACTGGAATATGGCATGCCACCCGCTGCGGGGTTGGGTGTGGGTATGGATCGACTGACCATGCTGTTGACCGGACAGAATTCAATCCGGGACGTCATCCTCTTCCCGCTTCTCAAACCGGAGGCACCGACAGACCAGACCCCGGATGGCCCGTAGCGAGACCGGGTATGTTGACCTTGTACGGGGCAACGTAAATTTCCGCAGGTTGTGGTTGGGGAATGTGGTATCGCTCTTCGGCGACTGGTTCAACACCATCGCCCTTTACAGCCTCGTGCTCTCCCTGTCCGGCTCGGAGTTTGCGCTGGGTGCCGTCTTCATCACGAAGATGCTTCCCATGGCCCTGGCATCTCCCATTGCCGGCCTTATCGTGGATCGCCTTGATCGCCGAAAGGTGATGATTGCGTCGGATCTGCTCCGCGCCGCGATTGTGCTGTGCTTTCTCTTCATTGATGAACCGGGCAAAGTCTACTGGGTCTACGTCATCACGGCAGCACAGGTCACGGTAGCCTCCGTCTTTCAGCCGGCACAGTCCTCATCGATACCAAACCTGGTGTCCCGGAACGAGTTGGTAACAGCCAACACCATTCTTTCAGCCACATGGTCGATCCTTCTGACCGTGGGAGCCGCCGTCGGTGGCATGGCCGCCGATGTGCTGGGTCTCAAAGCCGTCTTTGTGATTGACAGCCTGACCTATCTCGTGTCGGCCTGGTTTATTTATCGCACGACGATTCCGCAGCACACGACGTCGATGGATTTCCATTCGGCATCGGGCGAAAAACCGTCCCCTGTGCACCTGGTGCAACGCGCCACGGCAGATGTGGTCGCCGGCTGGCGGCGCATGCGCGAGCGCCCCGAGGTTGGCCGAATGGCACTGGCAAAGGCCACGTGGGGCCTGGCCGGTGGCGGACTCGTGTATATGCTGACGCTCATGGGCGAGGAAATAAGCCCTGAAAGACAGGCCATGGCCATCGGGTTGCTGTTCGCCGCCCGTGGCTTCGGGACGGGGCTCGGGCCGGTCATGGCCCGGGCATGGTTCCGCAATATGACATCCTGGCCCGCTCTGATGGGGTTCTGCATGGTCTTCAGCGGTCTTGCCTATGCGGTTGCGGGCAATCTGACATTCACGTTCTGGGTCATACTTCCGGTGGTTCTCGCACATACGACCAGTGGGGCGAACTGGGTGCTGTCCACCGTGCTGCTCCAGGAGCGGTCGGAAGACCGATTCCGCGGACGTATTTTTGCCACGGAATGGCTGCTGTTCTTCCTGGTCGATGCCGCGTCCATACTCGTTGCGAGTCTCGTTCTGGAATTCAGCGGGCTCAGTTTGAGTCTGGTCGTGATGGGATTTGCCACAGTTCAGGTGCTGAGTGGCGTCTGGTGGCTGTTCTGGGCGGTCCCGGCGGAAAAATTCGGCGAAGTTGCCCGAACCTGAAGTTTTGGCATTGTATTGGCGTTGGTTCGACTGCGAACTTCACACAGAACCATGCCTTCGGATTCCCTGCTTCCCCACATCCTGCGCTGCGAAGTTCGCGAGCCCGCCTTCGTCGAACTCGATGCAGCGGGCCACGTCATGGACCTGAACGAGAGGGCGAGACAAAGTTGGCAGTGGCGCATTGGATCGCGTCCACCGGACGATTTCCTCTGGACTCTGTCTGCGATGGAGGGCGAACTCGTCCGCGAGGATGAACCCGTCAAGCTGCCCATCGTCCAGAATGGATTGCACATCACGGCCATGCCCAAAGAGGGTGGCACTGGGTGGTTTCTGTTTGGAGAGGGAGATGGGGACGCCGATAAGGGTAACGCCCGGGACGCGGCTGCATCTGTCCAGCCGGACAGTGCTGGCGAGCGCCTCAAAAACAAACTCCGCGAGCTGGCGGCCTCGTGCTTCGATGCCCACATTTTCAGGGACGGTGCCGTCGAGCTGTTGGCGCAGAGTACACGCGCTGCAGGCGTAGCCGTCTACGAGCGTTCGCATCCCGGCAGCACGTATCTCATACGAACCGCTGCATCGACAGAAGAACCTTTCACCGACATCCCCGAAAGAGCCGCGTCCGAGCAACTCGAGTCGTTGCCGCCGGGTATGGGTAGCCGCCTTCGCCTGGCCTCCCTTCGCGACCGGTACGGGGTCAGCACGCTGCTTCTGTTCATCTGGCCGGCGGCCAACATGGCCCGCCGCGCAGAGCCGCTGGAGGACCTCGCCCGACTCTATCACGACCTGCACGTCTGGATCCGCACCGGCAACATGCACGCCCACGCGGCCGATGTAATCGATGACGCCCTCTTCGGTTACCGAATCGGAGACGATGGCGAGCGCCGCTACACGTTTGCGACCCGTCAGATGGAAAACCTCATGGGAAGGAGCCGTGACATGTTGCTCATGGGTCAATTCGGGTGGATGCAGCGCATTGTGCATACCGGCGACGTTCCGCTCGTCAGAGCCCACCACGCAAACCTTTCCGCCGGAAATGAATCGCGCGTGACCTACCGGGTAACGCTTCCCGACGGTGGCTTCAGATGGCTGCAGGAGTTCGCATCTCCCCGGATCGGAGACGGTTCCGAGACCGTGATTTATGGCATACTTACTGATGTGACCGAGAGGCGGGAGGCTGAGATCATGATGCAGGAGGCCCGCCGCGAAGCCGAGGAGGTGGCCAGTGGCCGCACATCGTTCGTGGCCCGGATGAGCCACGAAATCCGGACACCGCTCGGTGCGCTGAACGGATATGCTCAGCTTCTGGCGCGGGAATGTGAGGAATTCGAGGCGCAGCGTGGGGAGCGGCTTCCGGAACAGGTGCACGAGTTCATTGAAAGTATTGCCGAGCGATCACAGAAGGTGCTCGTCCTGGTCCAGGATCTGTTCGACCTGTCGCAGCTCGAGATGGGGCAGGTGCGTGTGCAGCAGAATCGCGTCAATGTGGCACCCATTCTGCAGCGGGTCGCCGATCGGCTTGAGCCGCAGCTTGAGGGGCGGGATATCCATCTTGTCCTGCAGTTGGATGCATCCCGATGCGACGTGGTTGGCGATGCCCGCAGGATTGAGCAGGTCCTGGAGAATATGGCATCGAACGCGTCGAAGTTTACGGAGTCGGGGCGGATTGAAATAGGTGCGGACGTACGCGACGCGTGGGTAGCCATCAGCGTCCGGGATACCGGAATTGGCATTTCGCCCACGTATGTGGATCAGGTGTTTGAGGCATACACCCAGGAAGATGCCTACCTGAATCGTCGTTTCGAGGGGACGGGTCTGGGTCTTGCGCTTTCCAGGCGGCTCATCGAGCTGATGGGTGGCCGCATTGAGGTGGACAGCCGGCAGGGCGAAGGGTCCTGTTTCACGGTGTTTCTTCCCCGCCCTGATGAAGCAGATTCTCCAGCGCGTATCGCACGTTCCGCTTGAATCCTTCGAACTTGGTTCGTTTGACCGGGTTTTTTCGAAACCGACGTCGGAATTCCTCCAGGTCCAACTCACTCCATTCTTCCAGCGAGGTCGAGTACATGCCAGGCCGGGGCGCATAACGTGCTTCGCGGGTTTTCCTGCTGAACTTGTTCCAGGGGCAGACCTCCTGGCAGATGTCGCAGCCGAAAATCCAGTTACCGTGACCGCGGCGAACGTCTTCCGGGATGTCGTCCCCGCGATGCTCAATGGTGGTATAGGATATGCACTTCGATGCATCGACAGAGTAGGGACGGAAAATGGCATCGGTCGGGCAGGCATCCAGGCAGCGGGTGCAGGATCCGCAATAATCCGTTGCCGGATCGTCCGGGGGCAGCTCGAGATCCACGATCAGCTCACCGATGAAAAACCAGGACCCGGCATCGCGGCTTATCAGGTTGGTATGCTTGCCTATCCACCCGAGTCCAGAGCGTTGTGCCCATACTTTGTCCATGACCGGTGCCGAATCGACAAAAGCCCGGCCTTCCACGGCACCCGCATCCTGGCGCAGGCATTCAAAGAGTGCAAAAAGCCGCTCTTTCATCACGAAGTGGTAATCGTCGCCGGAGGCATAGCGGCTTATCCGGCCCATGGATGGATCGGTGGGTGGAACGGCATCGTCGTGCTGATACGTGTGCAGTACGGAGATGACCGTCCGGGCACCCGGAACCAGACGTCGCGGGTCGATCCGCTTCTCGAAGTGTCCTGTCATCCAGTTCATGCTGGCGTGCCGTTCACTTGTGAGCCACTCGTCAAGACGCTGGGCTTCCCTGTCGAGTTTTACGGCGCGGGCGACCCCGCAGGCCTCGAATCCGAGGCGTTCGGCATGCTTTTTCAGCTCATTCCGGATGTGGTACGGGTGCTCTCGCGAAGCGTCAGGCATTACCTGTTGGGAAACAGTAACCGCGAGCAGTCAAACGGGGCACTTTCAACGCGGTGGACTTCCTTGCATTCTTCCCCCTTGCCCTTGGGGCAGGGTGTGGTAATAGCCTCGGCATCGACTTTGAACAGCTCGGGGCTGAGGCCAGCGGCAAGGTAGTATGCGTACACGACTTCAGCACGCTGTCTTGCTATGCGGATGGCATACACGTTGGCGGCTGCGGAATCCGTGTGTCCCGTTATGGTCACGCAGCAGGTCGGGTTGAGCCGGAGCGCCTCTATGTTTTCATCGAGCAGGCGGCGTGCTTCGCTATCCAGTTCTGCCGAGCCGGTGGCGAAATAAATGCTGTTCAGGTCGACAAGTGTACAGACCTTGACCGAACGGGGTAGCGGAGGCGTGTAGGCAGGCACGTCGAGCGGTGGGGGCACGGCCGGAGGGGGAGGAGCAGCCTTCTTGAAAGGGTTTTTGACGCAGAACCGCATGCCGCCCAGGACGAGCGATGTGTTGTGCGGATCGTAATCGCGCTCGTTGCGGAACACGTAGTTCAGGTCGAACCGGTAGCTGCCTTCGGCAAAGGCTGAAATGCAGCCGTCGAACGCGTAGTCAAACCCGATGCCGACCGGCATCTGGTAGACACTTCTCTCGGGTCCCGGGACACCGATGCCCGGCAGGTCAACCGTGTTTTTGGTCGATCCGAACGTGTCGGCCAGCATGCCGCCGAATCCGGTAAAGATGTAGGGGAGGAACCGGCTCCGCGATCCGGCGCGGAGCGTCATGACGACTTCAGACTCGAATATCATGATGTCTTCGGTCAGGAATTCATTTCTTCCGTCTCCGACGAGGCGGCGCCCGTCTTTCGTGCTGAAATTGGTGAAAAGCACCATGCCCCGGAAGAAAAACCGATCCGTGGAAATGGGAAAGGATCCAAGAATGGCAATGGCCGGATCGTGTTCGCGGACGAAATTCGTTCGGCTGCGGGGCTGGAGCAGATCAATGGGGCCGTGGTACGTGAACAGGCCACCAGCAATGCCGACGTGGGCACGGGAATCGCGGAACTGGTTGCTCTGTGCGTGGGCGTCGAACGGCCCCATGAGCGCGGCCACAGCAAGAAATGCCGCCACCAGAATGATATGCTTGGAGATGTTCATACGCGTGTTATCGACCAGACACGCACCTTCTAAACCATTTTGTGACGGGCCAAAAACAAAGTGGGGCGGCTGGCACACGTGCCAGCCGCCCCACTTGAAGCTTCGTGAAGACGCTACCGTCTTCTGGAAGTTGTGCTGTCGTTACCGGACGATGATGGTGTCAACGCGGCGGTACTGCGCCAGGCCTTCCTTCTTGCTCGTCACACCTTCGGCGCGGCCTTTGCCGAGCGTCACAATGCGGGTCGAGGAAACACCGTTGTCCGTGTAGAAAGTCTCAACGGCGCGGGCGCGGTCCTCGGAGAGTTCCTGCGCACGGCGTTCGCCGGGAGCAGCTACTCCCTCCAGGCGGACGTTCATGTTCGGGCACTCGTTCAGGATTTCGACATTGTCAGCCAGCACGCCACGGGCCATCCCGTTAAGATCGCTCGAGTTGCGCTCGAACATGGCCGATGCCAGCTCGGTTGTTTCCCGGCAAATGGCGGCTTCAAACATGTCAACCGTGAGCGTCATGGTACGGGAGTCCGAACCGAACTCATTGGAGACCTCCAGGGCCACCGTGTACGTACCCGGGCGGGAGAACGTGTGGCTGGGGGAGGACGCCGAGCTTGTCGTGCCATCGCCCATGGACCAGCTGTAGGAAACAGGATCGTCCCCCGTCGCGGTGGCAGAGAACGTGACACGTGTCTGCGTGTCCGGATTCATGTCGCTGGCGCGCATTCCGGTAATGGCGGCCGGCTCCATGTTGGCAACAGCAACACGCGTTGTAGCCACGTCAGACGACTTGCCCTTGCGGTTGGTCGCTGTCGCGGTCACCGTGTAGGTACCCGGGCTGTTGAAGGCGTGCTGTGTGGACGCACCGGAACCCGTGGCATTGTCGCCGAAGGCCCAGCTGACCGTGACCGGTTGCTTGGCATCTTCATTCGTTCTGACAGCGAACGTACCGGCTGTTCCTGTTTTCAGTGTTTCGGGTGCTTCAAGCGCCGTGATTTCAACGGGCACGCTTTTGCAACCGGTCATGAGTGCGCCTGCAAGCAGGGCGACCATGATGAATGTGGAGCGTAGTGAAGTTGTGGCCATGACAGATACTCTGATGTGGTATGAAAGTGGTGGAGATGGTCGAATCAGACGACCATAATGTACGGAAAAAGACCTGCTACGCGAGGTTTTTGACGAACTTTTCCAACTGGCTTTTTTTGTTGGCGGCTGCATTCCGGTGAATGATACCTTTGTGGGCCAGCCGGTCCAGGTATGCTTTGATGTCATTCAACAGGGGAGTCGCAGTGTCGACAGACTCGGTCGAGCGGAGTTTTTTTACCATGGAGCGCATGCGGCTGCGGTGCACACGGTTGCGTTCGCGGCGTACGGCACCCTGGCGTACCCTCTTCATGGCGGATTTGTGCTGTGGCATAAGTACTGTGTTCGGACGGGGCGGTCAGCCCGTTGGGTTTCTGATGGATTTCAGCCACCTAAAATACGTCATTGGCACGATATGACCAAATTAGCCGGGACTCGCGGAACTGCCTCGATGAGGGTTTCGTTGTCCGCCAAACCCCGTTTGGTGCGTCATGATCTCCCTTCTACGCGAATTCACACGTCGATTCGATCGTTCCGTGACGATTCTCGTCGTGGATGATACCGATGTGCATCCTCCCACACCCCACCGTGTGCGCCCGCGGGCCATGGCCATGGCGCTGGGGCTGTCGATGTTCGCTGCATCCATCGTAATCAGTCTGGTGCTCGTCCTTTCCCCCCTGCGTACATTTCTGCCGGGATATGCGGGTGAGGAGGTGTTCCGGATGGCCCGACAGAATGACCTGCGCATGCAGGCGCTGGCCGATTCGCTGGAGCGTCAACAGGAATACGTTTCCCGCATCAGGAATATGATTCTGGGCAAGGTCGATTCCAGCGCGTGGACAGCCGCTTCCCCATCCTTGGACGCCGTCGTGGAATCGGGTGAGGCGATATCGCAGCCCCTGCAGAGTGAAGATTGGCAGATGCACAAGCAACCCGCTGTATCCATCGGGAGACTGGCATCGACCGGCGTGTTGTGGCCAGAAGGAGCTTCGCTCGCGATGGGGCGTGTTCTGGCCGGACCCGCTTTTCCTGCGCAACCTCCCGTGGATGGCTTCCCGACCCGTGGTTTCGATGCACGCACGGGACATTTCGCGCTCGATATCGCCGTGGAGGAGGGGACGCCCGTTCGTAGCGTGGGTAGTGGGTATGTGGTGCTGGTGGACTGGATGCACGATGGTGGGCAGGTGATTGCCGTGCAACATGCAGCAGGATTCCTGTCCGTCTACAAACACAACAGTGTGGCGCTCAAGCGTGCCGGCGACCGAGTTACAAGCGGCGAAACCATTGCCCGCAGTGGCAATTCAGGTGAGATCACTACCGGCCCGCACGTGCACTTTGAGCTGTGGCACAACGGGCTGGCGCAGGACCCCAAAGATTTTTTGACAGGATATTGAATTGAGAGGAAAACGAATGGCAAAACAGACATCAACCCCGGTGGCGCCCCATGCCAACATGGTCACGCCCGGATCGGAACTGGAGGGGACCTTGCGGACCGACGACAACATCCGCATTGGTGGCACCGTGACGGGATCGCTGCATGCGGGTGGAAAAGTCGTCGTGGCGCCGGAGGGACGCGTCGAGGGCGATTTGCACGCCGATGTGGCCGATATCGCCGGACATGTGAAAGGCGACCTGCACGTCACAACGCGCCTGCTCCTGACGTCGACCGCGCGCGTCGAGGGAACCATTACCACGGGCCGTCTGATCGTAGAAGAGGGTGCCGAATTCGATGGCGAGTGCACGATGGGGCGCATCAAGGCCAGTGGAGACAACGCGCTCAACCTGAAGACAGCACCGCCTGAACCGGTGCACAACTGATGGCCTCCTGGCAGACGGCCATGAAGGATGCGGGGCCGTACATGGGTCTCGGGATCCAATTGGCCGGCACCATGGCGTTCTATGTTGTAGGAGGTTGGTTGTTGGATCGCTGGCTGGACACAACCCCCTGGCTGACCGTCGTCGGCGGACTCCTGGGAATGGTGGCTTTTTTCGTGCAGCTGATGCGAATGACGCGCAAAATGAGTCAAAAAGACCAGGATCGGCGCAAACACGACGCCGGCGAGTAGGCTCACCAGGCCGTGTTCACGGTCTTTTACGGGTCCATTCACCGTCTTTTCACCCCTCGCATGCGACGCTGGGGGGCATTTGACCGTAGATTAGCCCGTCTGAACGATTACGCCCAAACCACCCACCGCCGGAAGACGGAATGCTGACGGGATTCTGGGGAAGCCTCTTGCTCGGCTCCATGATTGCAGTGCTCTACGCGGCAGGCAGCTATGCCACGCTTCGATATGCACTTTCCCGCCCGACACAGCAGTTTTTTGTGCTGGTGTTCGGTGGCATGACGGCGCGCCTGTTCATAACAGCTGCTGTAATGACACTTGTCCTCGTATTCGTGCCTGTAGTCAAGGTTGCGTTTCTGGGCAGCTTCAGTGTCGGATTCATTCTTGGTTTGACGGTGGAGGTCATCGCGCTCCACCATCGCCAAAAACAATCTGTCTGATGATCCGCAAGTCATTTTTTCTGCCTGCCTTCTGTCTGGTCCTGTTGACCATGACGGCTACGGTGTCCGCTCGTGCGGCGGCGTCAGGCGACGAGGAACTGGACCCCATCCACCACAGCGTGGACGGGAACTACATGGATTTCTCGCCCATCGGAAAACTTGAGCTGCCCCGGATTTTCGTCACATCTTCTGCCGATGAGGGTCTCGGCATTGACTTCTTCCTGACGTCCACGGCGGCCGTTGAACGTGGCGGTTACGCGGCTACGTGGGATACGGCGCAGGGCGAAGGCCGATACTACGAAGCCCATCTGACCCCTCCCGGAGGCGGCCACGTCCTGGTCGACATGTCGATTACACGGCATCTGGTCTTTGCCTGGATCGGGATGCTCATCGTGTGGCTGCTTTTTACCCACATAGCCAAGATGTACAAGGCGGGAATCGGGCGCGAGACGGCGCCAAGGGGGCTGCTCCAGAATATGCTGGAAACGCTTATCCTGGTCATCCGCGATGACATTGCGCGGCCCAGTATCGGGGCCAAGTCGGACAGGTACCTCCCGTACCTCTTGACGGCGTTTTTCTTCATCCTGACGTGCAACCTGCTCGGGCTGGTGCCATTCGGCGCGACAGCCACTTCCAACCTGATGGTGACGGCCGTTCTGGCTACGTTCACCTTTGTGCTCACGCAGGTCGGTGGGACGAAGGACTACTGGATGCATATCCTGTGGCCTCCCGGCGTACCCACGTTCGTCAAACCCATCCTGATTCCGGTGGAGATCCTGGGCATTTTCACGAAGCCTTTTGCGCTGGCCATCCGTCTTTTTGCCAACATGACGGCCGGTCACCTTGTGATTCTCAGTCTCATCGGACTCATTTTCTCTTTCGCCAACCTCTTTGGGGATGGAGCCGGATACGGCGTGGCACCTGTGAGCGTCGCGTTTTCGCTCTTCATCTACCTCCTCGAACTCCTGGTCTCTTTCATCCAGGCGTATGTATTCACGATGCTCTCCGCGCTCTTTATCGGCATGGCCGTCGAGGAGCACGACCATGGGCATCATGTTGAACTTTCTCCAACACACTAAACACGACAACAGGTAAATCAATGGAACCCACAGCTCTGGCATATCTTGGTGCAGGTCTCGGTACAGGTCTGGTTGCGCTCGGCGCAGGTCTCGGCATTGGCCGTCTTGCAGGCCCTGCCATGGAAGGATCGGCCCGTCAACCGGAGGCCGCCGGCGACATCCGGACATCGATGATTATTGCTGCTGCCCTTATTGAGGGTGTGGCACTTTTCGGTCTTGTGATCTGCATTATTCTGGCCACAAAGTAAGGAACCCACCATGGTCCTGGCAGCTGACCTCCTGTCCCCGAACGCAGGCCTGATCGTCTGGATCGGGATTACATTCGGTATTCTTCTGATCCTCCTGCGCAAATTTGCCTGGGGACCCATTACGAGTGCCCTTACGACCAGGGAGTCTACCATCCAGGACTCGCTGGACCAGGCCAAAAACGCGCTTGCCGAAGCGCGGGCCGTGCAGGCAGACAACACGCGTGCACGCCGTGAGGCCGAAGCCGATGCCCAGCGCATTATGCGTGAGGCGCGGGATGCAGCCGAAAAGTTGCGTTCCGAAGAGGTGGAAAAAACCCGTGCCCAGCTCCGGCAGATGCAGGAGCAGGCCGAGGCGGATATTGAGCGTGAGAAGCAGAATGCGCTCAATATGCTTCGAGAGGAAGTAGCCCATCTCGCGGTCGACGCAGCGGGCAAGATCCTCCGGGATACGCTCGGTGCGGAGCATCAGAAGAAAATCGTCAACGACATGCTCGGCGACCTGTCCCGCAACTGATTCATGAGCCAAACCACCGTTTTCCGCCGATATGCCCAGGCGCTTCTTTCTGAAGCAGCAGATACGGACAGAGCCGACGTCATCGACGCCGATGTAGCTGTTCTACGCGAGGCGCTCGTGCAGTCGCGCGAGCTCCGGTGGGTATTCGAGAGCCCGATCATTTCGCGGGACCGGAAACGTGCCGTCGTCCGCAGCGTCTTCGACGGGAAGGTGTCCGGGCTGATGTTGCGCTTTGCCCTGCTCCTGGTCGACAAGAAGCGCGAGCCGCTGATGGATGACATCCTCGATGCCTACCATACGTTGCGCAACGCGCAGCTCGGCATTACAGATATTGAAGTGCGCACGCCTTTTGAGCTTTCGGCCGACGACGAGAAGACGCTCTCCGAGGCGCTGCAGAAGAAGACAGGTGGGCGTGTCCGTCTGGATATCCAGCTCAGTCCAGAACTCATTGGCGGCATGGTCATCCGTATCGGAGACCAGGTCCATGACGGCAGCGCCGTAAACCAACTGGCCACGCTGCGTGAGCGGCTTACAGCCTGACGACAGGCCACAACTTCCCATTTACAGAAACGAAACGCGATGTCAACGGCAATCAGACCTGATGAAGTTACCGCCATCCTGAAAAAGGAACTGGGCGGCTTCACAGCAGAAACCGACGTCTACGAAGTAGGCACCGTCCTCCAGGTGGGTGACGGTATTGCCCGTATTTACGGTCTCTCCAAGGTCCAGGCGGGCGAACTGCTCGATTTTCCCCGTAGTGGGGTTACGGGTATGGTGCTCAACCTGGAAGAAGACAATGTGGGTGCTGTGCTCTTTGGCGAAGTCCACGAGGTCACGGAAGGAGATGAGGTCCGTCGAACGGAGCGCATTGCGTCCATCGACGTGTCGGAGAGCATGCTGGGCCGCGTCGTCGACTCACTCGGCCGCCCCATTGACGGGCAGGGGCCTCTCACGGGCGAGAAATTTGAAATGCCTATCGAGCGCAAGGCGCCATCGGTCATTTACCGCGAGCCCGTAACGGAGCCGCTCCAGACAGGCATCAAGGCCATCGACTCCATGATTCCGATTGGTCGTGGCCAGCGCGAACTCGTGATCGGTGACCGCCAGACCGGCAAGACGGCTGTTCTGGTAGATACGATCATCAACCAGAAGTCCACCCACGAGACCGATAAACCGGTCTATTGTATTTACGTCGCCGTGGGCCAGAAAAACTCCACTGTCGCCCAGGTCAAACGCACCCTCGAGGAGAACGGTGCAATGGACTATACGGTGATCGTGAACGCCGGGGCATCGTCGCCTGCGCCGCTGCAGTTCATGGCGCCGTTCGCCGGTGCGTGTATAGGAGAGTATTTCCGCGACATGGGTCGCCACGCACTCGTTATTTTCGATGACCTCTCCAAGCAGGCCGTTGCCTACCGCCAGGTATCGCTCCTGCTTCGCCGCCCACCGGGACGCGAAGCCTACCCGGGAGATGTGTTCTACCTGCACTCGCGCCTTCTCGAGCGCGCAGCCAAGATCAACCGGAACGATTCCGTGGCGGTGAACATGAACGACGCTCCGGCATCGCTCCAAGGGAAAATCAAGGGCGGCGGTTCCCTGACTGCTCTTCCGGTCATTGAAACCCAGGCTGGGGACGTGTCGGCCTACATTCCGACGAACGTCATTTCCATTACGGACGGTCAGATCTACCTGGAGTCCAACCTCTTCAACGCGGGTGTGCGCCCGGCCATCAACGTGGGTATTTCGGTGTCCCGTGTGGGCGGCAATGCCCAGATAAAGTCCATGAAAAAGGTCTCGGGCACCCTGCGCCTTGACCTGGCGCAGTACCGTGAGCTCGAGGCGTTTTCCAAGTTCGGCTCCGATCTGGACGCGGCCACGCAGCGCCAGCTGACGCGTGGTGAGAAGCTCGTCGAGATCCTGAAGCAGGGACAGTACGCCCCCGTTCCGGTCGAAGAGCAGGTCGCCATCATTTTCGTGGCCGGCCAGGGTCTTATTGATCGTGTTCCGACAGACAAAATCCGTCAGTTCGAGAAGGAGTTCATTGAGCGCATTTCGCTGAAGCATGCGGACCTCCTGAAATCCATTGCCGGTGGCGCCATGAGCGACGAGGCGGCCAACATGCTGCGCACGGAAGCCAAGGAACTTGTTGACATCTACACGGCATCCTGATTCCCACTGATCCATGGCCAGTCTCCGCGACATACGCAACCGCATAGGGTCGGTACAGAATACGCAGCAGGTCACGCGTGCCATGAAAATGGTGGCCGCGGCCAAGCTCCGGCGAGCCCAGGAAAATATCTTCCGGACGCGTCCGTATGCCTACAAGCTGGGTGAACTGATTGCGCGTCTCAAGGGGCAGGTTGACCCTGCGCTGCACCCGCTTTTCCAGCACCGGGAGGAGACGCGCGGCGTACTGCTTGTCGTAATCACGGCCGATCGCGGCCTGGCCGGCGCCTTCAATGCCAACATCATCAAGTTGGCCGAAGAAGCCATCCGGACGCGGTTCGCATCGTATCGGGAGGAGGGCACGCTTCGCCTGCTGTGCGTCGGGCGCAAGGGCCATGAGCATTTCTCCAAGCGCGGCTATACCCTCGTTGGGGATTTTCGCGGTGCCTTCGACAATGTCGCATTCGATACGGCGCTCTCCGTTGCATCCGAGGCCGTAGAGGGATACCGGAAGGAAAGCTGGGACGAAGTACATCTGCTCTACAACGAGTTCAAGAACACGATCTCACAGAACCGGATCATGCAGCCGCTCTTGCCCATTCCAGCCGAGCAGTTCAAAACACCTGTGATGGAAGAGAGCGCTGCTGTCAGCGGAAACGCTGCGCCTGGCAGCACGGAACGCGCTGGCAAGGAAGCAGCGGAGATGGATTTCATTTTCGAGCCGCATGCCGCGGCCATTCTGGACCGGCTCGTGCCGCGCTTTCTGAACTATGAGATCTGGAAGGCGCTACTGGAGTCGAATGCATCGGAGCAGGGAGCCCGCATGGTGGCCATGGACAGCGCCACGACCAACGCAGACGACCTGCTCAAGGAGTTGCGCCTCAAGTACAACCGGGCCCGCCAGGACGCGATTACAAAGGAGCTTATCGAAATCACGTCCGGTGCCGACGCGCTCGGCGGCTGACATTGGCGCGCTGCGGCCAGAATGCTTCCTTTCCAGTCTGCCGGTTTCACGGGACGTGGCAAACCCGTATTCTTGGGCTTCCACGAACCACACCGACTGCCATGTCCATGTCTTCGTCGCCGTCTCCGTTGCCTACACGTGCCCGTCCCCAGTTTTCCTCTCACTGGGGCTTTTTTCTGAGCGTTCTCGGCATTGCCGTCGGAACGGGCAACATCTGGCGTTTTCCGCGCATTGCCGCGCAGAACGGAGGCGATGACGGTGCCGGCGCGTTCCTGGTCGCCTGGCTGGTCTTCCTCTTCGCGTGGAGCATCCCCCTCATTATGGTCGAATACGTGTGGGGGCGTAAGCACCGCTCGGGCGTTGTAGCGACCTTCATCAAGGAGGGGGGAGAGCGTTTTGCCTGGATGGGTGCCTTCGTGGCCTTCGTCGCCACGGCCATCACGTTTTTCTACTCCGTGGTCGTCGGATGGTGTATCTATTACCTCGTCCAGTCCATTACCTCGCCCCTGCCGCAATCCACCGAGGCCGCCATGCAGGTCTGGAACGACTACCAGAGCGGTGGATGGCCGCTCCTGTTCCACGCCCTGGCAATGGGTCTCGGTGCCTTTGCCATCTGGAAAGGGGTATCGTCCATTGAACGCGTGAACAAGGTCCTCGTGCCGACGCTCCTTCTCATCGTACTCCTGAGCGTCGTCAGGGCACTCACGCTGCCGGGCGCCTGGGACGGTGTCGCCTACCTGTTCACGCCCGACTGGAGCCAGCTCACTCGCCCCCGGATCTGGATTGAAGCCCTCACACAGAATGCCTGGGATACCGGTGCTGGCTGGGGACTCTTCCTGACGTATGCCGCCTACATGAGCACGAAACAGGGCATCGTGAAGAATGCCGTGGCCACCGCTGTCGGTAACAACGTCGTTTCCCTCATGGCTGCGCTCATGGTATTCGCTACTGTTTTTGCCATTCTGCAGACGGAGATGGGCATGAACCGCGTTGAGATTCTGGACATCATGAAGACGAGCGGCCCTGCATCGACCGGGCTCACGTTCATCTGGATGCCCCAACTCTTCGCCCGCATGTTCCTTGGCAGCCCGCTCGCCATCCTGTTCTTCCTTGGACTGACGTTCGCCGGCTTCTCGTCGCTCATTGCGCAATTGGAGCTGCCAACGCGGGTTTTCATAGATGCGGGCTTCTCGCGTCCCGCCGCCATCGGAACCGTTGTCGGCGTGTCGTATCTACTCGGAATACCGTCGGCCATCAACCTGAACATCCTCAGCAACCAAGACTTCGTATGGGGTGTTGCGCTCATGGTCTCCGGCGCATTCGTGGCCTTCATCGTCATCCGCAGCGGCGTCTCGGACATGCGGGACACCTACCTCAAGGGGCAACCTGGCGACTGGAGCGTGACGAAAGGATGGGTCTATGTCGTCAACTACCTGATACCCGTTGCGGCCATCGTGCTTCTCGTCTGGTGGCTATCCCAGGCTGTCACCGACGACTGGTACAATCCGTTCGCGTCCTTTTCCCTGATGACGGTCCTCGCCCAGTGGGCTGTCATGATGGGCCTCTTCATTGCCGGCAACCGGTGGCTCGTGCGGCGAATGGATCCTTCACAACGAATTTGACGGCTCCTTCGTTGATCCGCAGCCCAGGGCACAGTACATTTCTGGGCTCCTCACGGAGAGGTGGGT
>PCUY01000061.1:17431-19800 GCA_002787815.1 Bacteroidetes bacterium CG12_big_fil_rev_8_21_14_0_65_60_17
ATCCCCCCCTCTCCGCACCCAATCCGCCCTGCGCGCCGAAGGCGCGTGGGGCGGTGTTGTTTTGGAACAGCGTGTCTCGCACGCGAGTCCCAAAACAACACCGCCCCTCCCGTACGCGAAGCGTACGCAGGGCGGATTGGGTGCAGGCCCCCCGAATGTCGTGCACAGAGTGTGCATATCTATTCATGACGTGAATGATAATCATTCATCACGTGAATAGATTACGTGAACGCCCGCCCGCCACCGGCGTACCACGCCCCATGCTGACCAAACGCATCATACCCTGCCTCGACATCAAGGACGGTCGCACCGTCAAGGGTGTCAACTTTGTGGACCTGCGCGATGCCGGTGATCCCGTCGAACTTGCTCGCGCCTACGTCGAGCAGGGAGCCGACGAACTCGTTTTTCTTGACATTTCAGCATCGCTTGAATCGCGCGGAACGCTTGTGGATCTCGTTACCCGGATTGCCGAGGTCGTGAACATTCCCTTCACCGTCGGCGGCGGCGTGCGCACTGTCCAGGATGCCCGCCTGCTGCTCGACGCCGGCGCCGACAAAGTCGCCGTCAACTCGGCCGCCATCCAGCGGCCGGAGCTCATTTCCGAGTTGGCCCGGGAATTCGGGAGCCAGTGCGTCGTGGTCGCTGTCGATATACGTCTCACAAACGGCGAATGGCTCGTCCACTCCCACGGGGGGACCCGCCCCACGACGCTGGAAGCCGTCAGCTGGACCAGGCGCGTCGAGGCACTCGGAGCGGGGGAAATCCTCCTCACGTCCATGGATCACGACGGTACGAAGGGCGGATTCGCGCTCGACATCACCTGCCGTATATCCACCGGACTCTCCATTCCTGTCATTGCCTCCGGTGGTGCGGGAACGGAATCCCATTTCGTGGATGTACTGGGCCGGGGCATGGCCGATGCGGCCCTGGCCGCCAGCGTCTTCCATTTCGGCGAAATCCCCGTTCCCACCCTCAAGAAAAACCTGTCCGAGCATGACATCCCCGTCCGAATCTGATCCAACGCTGCAAGTCAGGCCCCTTCCCATACATCCGGAAGGTCGCTCGCCCCTGTTCGATTCCGTAACCGGGCTCATGCCGGTCGTAGTGCAGGACAGCTCGTCAAATCGCGTCCTGATGCTTGCCTGGATGAACAAAGAGGCGCTCGAGACAACCCAGGCCACGGGTCACGTGACGTTCTACTCCCGCTCGCGAGAGGAGCTCTGGGAGAAAGGCCAGACCTCCGGCAATACGCTCTGCGTGGACGAACTCCGGCTCGACTGCGACGGTGATGCCCTCCTCGTCAAGGCGCATCCACTCGGACCGACCTGCCACACGGGCTCCGACACCTGCTGGGACGAGGACAATCACACGATAGAACATTTCCTGCCCAGGCTCGAGCGCATTATTTCGCTCCGTGCGGCGGAAGGCGATACGGACGCCTCCTACACCTCCAGACTCCTGCACGCCGGCCCCAAGAAAATCGCCCAGAAAGTCGGTGAGGAAGGTGTCGAAGTGGCGCTCGAAGCCGCCACCGAAAACGACGAACGTCTGCTCGAAGAGAGCGCAGACCTCATCTACCACCTTCTGGTGCTCCTCAAATCCCGCAACTTTTCCTTCCAGGACGTCGAAAACGTCCTCGCCGCCCGGCACGGCTGACCCCAAAAACATGACTTTCGGCACACGCTCCCGTAGCTTACTTGCCCAAACGGCTCCCGCCATGGTGCGCTCCACGCAGCACCTCTTCCTGCTGCTCGTGGCGCACAACGCGGCCCACTGGCACGCTGAGGAGAAAACCTGGATCATCCCGATGGATGCGCGGACCGATCTTGACGGGACCGGGAATCTGGACGTGCTGCCCGGATGGTCCCGGCGGGCCAAAAACATCCTGGCCGGCCACAGCCGCGCGCTCGAGCCTTGGCGCGTAACGCGTCCGTGCCCCCACGACCTGTCCTTCCTGCGGTGTCCGAACCGCCGAGCCCGATTCCAACACCCTTGCATGTCCTCACCCATACTCACGCGTAGATACCACGGGCACTACACAGTCCTCATGTCGGGCGAGAAGATGGGAAAGAGCCTGGGAAGGACCGTCACCATAAGGGACGTCCTGAATACCCACAGCACGGAAGCGCTCCTCCTCGGCCTGCTCCCAGCCGTCGCGCCTTCCAAACCAATTCCGTGGTCCAATGATATTCTGACTCGTGTTCGTGGGCAGCGAGTATAATTGAGTCGGCCGTGGTTACATCACAAACTAGGGCCTGTTCACACTACGCCAGAACCCGCTGACGGAGGCCAATATGGTGTCCGCCAAGGCGAACGAGCCGAAGTGTAGCAGCGTTACTCGAGGTGAGGACATCGCCGGTGGGTGCCAA
>PCUY01000017.1 GCA_002787815.1 Bacteroidetes bacterium CG12_big_fil_rev_8_21_14_0_65_60_17
TAACGCTGCTACACTTCGGCTCGTTCGCCTTGGCGGACACGAAATTGGCCTCCGTCAGCGGGTTCTGGCGTAGTGTGAACAGGCCCTAGTAGTGCCCTATTCTATCTGGTGAAGGAGCCGCCCGAAACGCGGCATCATGGCGTCCTTGTCCCAGGAAAAATAGACCGTGACCGCTTTGCCCACAATGTGGTCCATGGGTACGAACCCCCAGAAGCGGCTGTCCTCGGAGTTGTCGCGATTGTCACCCATCACGAAGTAGTAATCCTGCTCGAAGGTGTATGATGTCGCTGGCTGACCGTCTACCACATAGCCGCCAGCCGCCCCCTCGGCAAGAGAGTGTCCCTCGTAGCGCGTAATGACGGTCTCGTACATTCGTTCCGTGGCGGCGTTCAGATCGATTGTCATACCTGCCGCCGGGATATGAACCGGTCCATAATTGTCAGGCGTCCATCCCATCCCCGGCGGATACATGCTGTTGTTGTAGACATCCGCACGGCGGACCACGGCAACCCGCACCGAATCTACCCAGGGCAGGGTCGTCAACTGGTCGGCCGCCTGCGGCGTAGCTATCATCTGAACGATGGTCGGGTTCGTGGTAGGAACCATGCTGGAGATACCGAGCTCGGCGAGGGACGCCGGGTTGAGGCGAACACGTGGATCGCTCTTGAATACGTTCCAGTAGACCTGCATGGTGGGCAGCAGTGTCTGATGCGTACTGTCGACGTACACCTCCTTGTCCCGGACCTCTATTCGCTCGCCGGGAAGTCCCATTACACGTTTTATATAGTGCTGCCTGCGGTCAATGATGTCCACATCGTCAGCCGGCCAGTTGAAAACGATCGCATCCAGCCGCTTTACTTCTGAAAAACCAGGAAAACGGGTCCACGGGAGCCTGACACCCGGTACGTACATTCCCGTGAAGGGAATACCGATGGTCATCGGTGTTCGCGTACCGTAGTGCAATTTGGATACGAACAGGTAATCTCCAACGAGGAGACTTTTCTCCATGGAAGGTGTCGGGATACGGAACAGATCGAAAAACAGTATGCGGAGGACGACCATGACGACTACCGCGAAAATCATGGCGTCCAACCATTCCCTTATGGGCCCTTTTCCGGATGCCTTGCCTGTCTTGGCGGTTGCACGCGCTCTGCGCCGACGTTTGATCTCGGCAGCAGGATCTTCTTTCGATGGCTTGCTCATGGGCGCTCAGCAGTTACTGGTTTTCCAGGAATGGTAAAATGGATGGGGGTCCCAGCCCGGCATCAGGTCGCCCAATACGCTTGTCAAAAAACATTGCTCCATCATATCCCGTGATATACCAAATTCGTTGGACAGCATTGTAGTAATAGTCCGCCCAGGGATCCCGTTTGGACGATCGGAGAACCGGATCGAGCAGCGCACGCTTAAGGGAACGGATTTCGCTGCGAAGGGCAGCAGGCGCTGCCACGATTATTCCCCGGTCCCAGGGACCGTTCACATCCACCACCATGACCGGAATGGAATCGTTGACCACGAACCAGTACTCAAACTGGATCACTTCCGCGGCTGGCAGCGCCTCGACCGAATCCATGTCAATGACAAGACGCGACGGTGATCCGAAGTGGGCCTGCATGCGCGACCGGATGTCGCGCGTCTGAAGTGTATCGAGCGGCGAACGGCTCTGAGAACCCGCAAATGCCCAGGCTGTCCGGGTGAAGAGTGCCTCGTGGACGGGCCGTCGGATTCGCTTGATGGGCTGCAACGATTCCACTATGAAGGACGTGGTGTCGATACGCGGTTCCGACTCCGGGTAAAGGACCTTCATCCATTGCCCGATACGATCATTCCGGGGGCGTAGCCGGGCCAGCGGCATGGGCCGGACCCGTCCTCCGCGCCGCATGACGTCACGTGCTGCCAGTTCAAAAGCCCGCTCCTTGAGGTAGAGCGACAACAATTCCGATGTGGACTGTCGCTGCGCCGTGGCATCATACACTGGTATGGATATGCAGACCAGGATCAGGAGAACGACGCGAACCGACATGGTCATTCATCCATGGACAGGACGGCCAGGAAAGCTTCCTGGGGTACTTCTACGCTTCCCACCTGCTTCATGCGCTTCTTTCCCTCTTTCTGCTTTTCGAGCAGCTTGCGCTTTCTGGAGATGTCACCCCCATAGCACTTGGCTGTCACATCCTTGCGCAAGGCCCGTACCGATTCCCGGGCAATGACACGCGTTCCTATCGACGCCTGGAGCGCGACCTCGAACATCTGTTGAGGAATCAGATCTTTCAGCTTGCGTGTCAACCTGCGTCCCATGTCGTAGGCCTTGTCACGATGCACAATCGTGGAGAGTGCATCGACGGGGTCACCGTTGATCATGATGTCCAGCTTGACAAGCTGACTTGCCTGGTATTCCTTGAATTCATAATCGAACGAGGCAAATCCGCGGCTGATGCTCTTGAGTTTGTCGTAGAAGTCGAACACGATTTCTGCAAGCGGAAGCATGTACTCCAGATTGACCCGCTCCGTATCGAGGTACTGTGTGTTCAGATACTGTCCACGACGTTCCTGGCAGAGTTGCATCAGCGGACCGATATATTCGGAGGGCGTTATGATCTCCGCCTGCACAAAGGGCTCATGAATCTCGTCAATCCGACCCACGGGAGGCATGTTCGACGGGTTGTCAACGCCTACCCACGTCTTGTCCGTCTGCAAAACGCGATATTTGACATTCGGGACCGTGGTAATGATGTCCAGTCCGAATTCCCTGTCCAGACGTTCCTGTATGATCTCCATGTGCAGCAGCCCAAGGAATCCGACGCGGAATCCAAAACCCAGGGCGACGGACGTTTCCGGCTCGTAGGTCAACGACGAATCGTTGAGCTGAAGCTTGTCGAGCGATGCACGGAGGTCTTCGAATTCGTCCGAACTCTCCGGATACACGCCCGAAAACACCATGGGCTTGACTTCCCGGAACCCTTCGATGGGCTCGTCACTGCCGCTTTTCACCGTCGTAATTGTATCGCCGACTTTTGTGTCCTTGACATCCTTGACCGAGCCAATCACATACCCGACTTCACCAGCCCGCAGGCTGTCCGTGGGTTCCATGTTGAGTCGCAGGTAGCCGACCTCTTCGGCATCGTACTCTTTTCCGTTCGAGAGGAAGCGCATGGCTTCCTTCTTATGAAGCGTGCCCTCAAAGATGCGGGTGTAGACGATGGACCCGCGATACGTGTTGAATATGCTGTCGAAAATCAGCGCACGCAGCGGAGCGTCAGCATCGCCCGACGGGGCCGGAACGCGGGCAACGATCTGCTCAAGCAGATCGTGGACGCCGACGCCGGTTTTGGCCGAGATACGAATGATGTCCTCGGCCGGTTCACCCAACAGGTTCTCAATGGACTGGGCAACGGCATCCGGGTTGGCACCCGGCAGGTCCACCTTGTTCAGCACCGGAATTATTTCCAGATTGGCATCAAGAGCCAGGAATACATTCGATACCGTCTGCGCCTCGATACCCTGGGCGGCATCGACGACGAGAATGGCCCCCTCACATGCCTGCAAAGCCCGGGATACTTCATACGTGAAGTCGACGTGACCCGGCGTGTCAATGAGATTGAGCGTGTAGTCCAGACCGTCGTGGGCCTTGTACTGCATGCGGATGGCATGGCTCTTGATCGTGATGCCGCGCTCGCGCTCCAGATCCATGGAATCAAGAACCTGCTCCTGAAGGTCCCGCTGGCTGACAGTACCGGTCTTTTCAAGCAGGCGATCGGCGAGTGTACTCTTGCCGTGATCAATGTGGGCAATAATGCAGAAGTTTCTGATTCTGCCAGGATCGTAGGGCATACGTGGCCGGATAGGTCGTGGGAACGAGTTGTGGACGCGGTATTATACGTGGGTTCAGATACAGTTCCACCGGACGCGTGCGGCCAGTCGGTGGGTCGCCAAAAAATACATGCCCGCTCAGATAATACTCATGCGGTCCAGGCATGTTTTGAACGTGGCAATCCATATTATTATATTGCGTAGCAACGTATTACGATTCTCCATACAATCTAATACATGAGCCATGGTCAGTTCAAGTACTGGATTAGGTAGATTTACGACAAGCGGTGTACTAACCAATGACTGAGGATATCGCACATGCGATCTGACGAGGAAGAATCATTCCTGGATTGGAGTCACGGTCTTCGACGTAGTGAGGCGAATGCATTCGAGGCGGTCTTCGATGCCATGTACGACCCGTTGTACAGATATTCTCTGTACATCACGCGCGACCGGGAGGCGTCGTCCGACATTGTCCAGGACGTATTCGTCAAGCTCTGGCAGGTCCGGGAAACGATAGACCCGGAACGGTCACTGAAGTCACTGCTCTATCAAATGGCCCGCAATTATTCACTTAATCACGAACGACAGAAAAAACGGCATGCCACAGATGCGCTCTCCGAAGAACATCCTGCCGCAAGCCACGATACACTCAACGATGAGAACCTCGATGCGGACGCTTTGCGAAGGCGTCTTGAAGAGTGGATTGAGGACATGCCGGTGCGCAGGCGTGAGGCGTTCATGCTCAGTCGATACGAAGGAATGAGCCATGAAGAGATCGCATCCCTCATGAAACTTGCGCCCAAGACCGTAAACAATCATATCGTTCTTGCGCTTCAGCACCTTCGACAGAAGGTGGAAGCATACAACAATGCCTGAGAAGACACCTTTCACATATTCCCCCCCCGAAGAGATCGACCTGCTCTTCCAATCGCATGAGGATGGCGACGCCCTGCGGGATATGTGGGAGCTGTCAGGACATTGGGATCCCGTCGCATCTGATGAACGCAAGTCTGAGGTTCGTCGCGCCGTGTTCCAGGTCGTGAATCCTCCTGCACGACGTCTGAAAATCGTTCAATTTCATGCATTCCGGTTTTCAGCGGCCGCTGCAGCTCTTGTTGTGGCCGTAGCCCTTTCATTCCTCCTCGGCCCCCCTACGGAAGTCATTCGGGCAGAACGCGGCGTTGCTGCGACCGTACATACATTGCCGGATGGATCGACCGTTGCGCTCGCCGCAGGATCCCGGATAGCATACGACGAGCGCTTCGGTGCCGCCGGCACCGGTACGAGAGCGGTCAGACTGCATGGCAGGGCATACTTTGACGTTGAAAACACGGGGACGCCCTTCGAGGTCGTAACATTCAACACTACAACGAAGGTTCTCGGTACCACGTTCAGCGTGGAAGCTTGGCCAGGTAACGTGGAAGCGGGCTCTGAAGTCGTTGTCGCTTCGGGCCGCGTTCTGGTGCAGGCTGAAAACAGTATGAGTGAACTGTCCCCTGGTCAAGCCGTACGGATTCAGCGCCGTGACGCGACTCCCGTAGCACGCCCCGATGTCAATGTGGAGCGCTCGCTCTCCTGGCGCACAGGCGGCCTGGCCTATGAGAATGAGCCCATCGGCAATGTATTGCACGACCTGGAGCGTAGGTACGACATCACACTCCAGGCACCGGCATCCATCAAACTGCGCCGCATCTCCTACTGGAAACAACGTGCATCGGATGCTTCGGAGGTTATCGGTGACGTGGCAGCAACCGTTGGGGTACGGTACAGGCCCATTAAAGGTGGATTCGAATTGTATCTACCCTGATCCGTTTCCTTATATTGGATAGCGGAGCATCTGGTACCATTCGGCGTTTCGACGCGGCCCCATGCCGCCTTTCAAAAGGGCACTTACAATCGTCCTGCTTTTCCTGGTATCTGCGGTACTCGTGCCGCGAACCGGGCTTGGACAGGAAGCGACCTGGTCGCTCTCCTTCCAGAACGAGCCCCTGTCTTCCGCGCTTGCGACAGTGGTGGCCGTTACCGGTGCCGATCTGGCGTGGGATCCGCTTCTTGTGACCGGCAAACGAAGTTTCTGCCGCGCAGAGGAGTTACCCTTTGACGAATTGCTCTCGTGCGTTCTGCAAGGGACTGGCCTTGACTTCGTCCGCCGTTCGAATGGCCTCTATGTCCTTGAAATTGCCACGGAAGGCCCTCCCCTGTTCGGAAACCTGCGCGGCATCGTGCTCGATGTGGAAACAGAACAACCCATATCCAATGCGCACGTCTATCTGGCCGAGGCGCAACGTGGGAGTGTAGCCAATCAGGAAGGCATGTTCATTTTCCCGAGACTGCTGCCGGGCACGTACAATGTCCGCGTGAGTCATCTGGGCTACCGCCAGAACACGATCTCGGTGTCGATCCGGGCAGGTAGCGACGCCAGCTCCGAAGTCCTGCTGCATCCGGAGAGTGTTCTGATAGCGCCCATCGTGATAGACGGGTTGGGTATGACCCCGGCTTCGTCCCTGTTGGGCGCGGCCGTGGCGTCACAGGAGGATGCTCTGTCTACGGCCAATTCAGGTGCCAGTGGACTGCTTCAGAGCCTTGCCGCCATGCCGGGAGTACGGGTCAGCGACGCCACGGCCGACATCCATATCCAGGGTGGAGACGCAGGCGAACACGAGTTCAGGTTGGATGGCGCCCCTGTTTTCCTCCCACTTAACGTAGCTACATTTGTAGGGCCGTTCAGCCCGTTCGCGCTCGGCAGGATCACGGTACACAAAGCCGGGTTCGGAGTGGACCACGGTAGCCAGATTTCAGGTGTTGTCGAGGCGGAGCATGATCTCCGCACCCCGGTAGGAGTCAGAGGTGTACGGCGGCAGAACCAGTTGACTGTCCAGATCGATCCACTCTCGACGAACGTCCGCTTCTCAGGCAACCGGACAGACAGCAGGGGGCGGCATATCACGACACTTTCGGCCGGCCGTATTGGCATGTGGCGACTGGCATCTCCTCCCTCGCTTGCGGGTCTTCTTGACGACTGGAACACGGTGGACACGTTCCTGCTCTCCGCATTCGCTTCCACCAACACGCCGTTCGCCAATTTACCACCCGAGGGCGAACCTGCACTTCATTTTGCAGACGTCCATCAAGCTGTCCGCGTTCGTTTCGGGGCACTCCGTACATTGAACGCGTCGGCCTACTGGGGGCGGAGCGGGATCGGCAACGAATTGTCGGCCGCGAATCTCGATCCGGCCAATCGCCTGGCACGATTCCGGGATCTGTATTCCTGGCAGAACGGCATGGCTCAGGCTCGGTACGATGTGGTCCGGAGTGCGCACGTCTTGACGCATGTGCAAGTTCGCGGCAGCTTTTACCGACTCAATCATGACTTCGAAGCGCCGGACAGTTTTTCGGCAGAGCAGACGGAGGATGATGGCAACGACGTTTTCGAAGTGGGCCTGCGGGCCGGCATGGATTATTACATGGACAATGGGCATCACCTCGAAGCCGCCCTTGAAATCATCGGGTCCGGATCTGATTTCAATGTTGCCGGAACCCAACAACTTCCCGTCAGCCATTCATCGTCCGGTTTCCGTGTCGCCAGCTTTCTGAAGGATGACATGCAGCTTGGTCGACATGGATCATTGGAGATCGGAACACGGCTGACATGGCTCAACGCGAGACAAACGTTGTATGGCGAGCCCCGGATTTCCACCCGCTTCGACTTTTCGGATACGGCCGTTGGAGCGGTATCCTTCTTCGTTGGCGGAGGACTGTACCGGCAGTTCACGAGCCAGTTCGATATCTCGAGCCGAAGTCCGCGCGCGTTTGTGTCCTCTACCAGGGTCTGGCTGCAAAACGATGCCACGGTAACGCCGCCCAAAACGGGACACGTGGCTCTGGAGGTCCTTGTTTCCCCAACTCCCCGGTGGTCGCTGTCGCTTGAATCCTATTACAAACGGAACTATCACGTCCTGACACTCGATTACAGCGCCGATCCGGAGATTGGAAAAGATTTACCGCAGAGCGATTTCCTGCAGGCCTCACAGGGTTACTCAGCGGGCCTGTCAGCCTCGGTTACCCGTACTGTCGGCATGGGCGGCGTTGGCCTGTCCATTGACTACAGTCGAGCCGAACGGACAATAGCCAACCTGTTCGGTGAACGTTCATTGACGGTGCCCTGGAATGAGCCACTTCGGCTGGAGGCGAAGGCCGACCTCGTTCCCTTCAAGGGAGCTGTCCTGCTTGTCCGCTGGAAAAGCATCTGGGACAGGACATGGGGATTCCGCAAATCCTATTACGATTTCCTCGGTGCACATCTCAACAACGTCGACAATCTCGTAGCCGATATGCGATCCAATGGCGTTTCGGAAGATGCCATCCGTCGTATCCAGCGGCAAATCGAGTTCTTTGGGCTGACGGATCCCGATGCCCACGTACTCCCCGGAATACACCAGCTCGATACAGGATTTTCCTGGACGTTTCCTGTCGGGTCCTATGCCATGCAACTGCGAGCTGACGTAATCAACGTGCTGGGAAGGAAAAACACGGCCGAGTGGCTTTTTCAACTCGACGAAGAGCAGTTCTTTCTGGGAGACGATTCCGGTCAGACCGGACTTCTTGAACGTAATGAGCGTCCCCTTCTGCCCAGGGTCGTGTCGATTGCAGCCCGTCTTACGTGGTAGGCGCTATCGTCTGTTCGAGTCGGCGATGGTAGCCGTTCTGGAATACAAGGATACCAACAACGCCGGCTACGATGGACATATCGGCGACATTCCAGATGGGAAAAAGCGCCATGTACTCTCCGCCAATCAGGGGAACGGCATCGGGAACCCACCCCCGCCACACGTCTACATGGATGAAGTCAACGACGTGGCCCAGGAACAGCGGCTCCCCATACAGGATTTTTCCGTAGAACACGCGGTCAATTATATTTCCTGTCGCACCGCCCAAAACGAAAGCCAGACTGTACCTGTAAGGCGCATGCACATGGCCAATCCGTACGAGATACACGCCGATTACGATCGTCGCAACTACGGACAATATGGTTATGGTGGCGGGCGGCCCGAAGGACATGCCGAAGGCCATACCCGGATTCTCGGTGAAAGTCAGCCTCAGCCATGAGCCCAGAACAGGGATCGAGTCGCCCAGAGACATGGTTCTGAGGACAATCACTTTCGTCAGCTGGTCAATCACGACGAGGGCTCCGGATGTAGCCAATGCCGAGGGGAGCCAAGTCCGGTCCCGGGCGGAGATGTCGGTCACAGATGCTATTTCTGCTGTTGCAGTTTGGCCTCGATGGAGATCTCCGTATGGGGAACCGCCTCCAGTCGTTCCTTCGAGATGGGCTTGCCGGTCACCTTGCAAATGCCGTACGTACCGTTGTCAATGCGGTTCAGAGCCCGGTCAAGATACCCGATGTACTTTTGCTGCCTCGCAATCATGAGGTACAGTTTCTCCCTTTCCATGGCATCGGTTCCAGCGTCTGCCATGTGGAAACTGTAGGCGGTGTCGTTTTCTGACTGTTCACGCGCATCGGCAAGTTGCCCGCGCATGCGCTCCACGTCTTCCTGCGCGGCTTTTTTCTTCTTCTCTACAAGCTCCTGAAAATAGGCAAGTTCTTTCTTGGAGAATGGGCTCGATGCTGCTACCGGATTCTTCTTCTGAACGTCTTTCGTTGATTCTTTGGCCATGATAGTATGGTCTTACACCTGTGAACGGGAGATTGCAATCCGGATCGACTCTGAACCGATCTCAAAATCGGTGACCAGTTCCCCATCGGGATTTTGGATTGGCATCAACTCCAGACCCAACGTCTCGTTCCTGATTGTCGACCCATGCACGCGCAATGCTTCGGTCATCCCGGCAGAACCGTCAAACGCAATTTTTATGCGGTCGGTAACATCAAAACCTGCATCCTTGCGCATGTTCTGTATCCGGTTCACGACCTCTCTTGACAGTCCTTCCAGTAGCAGTTCGTGCGACACGGTCGTATCGAGAGCGACCGTAATGCCATCCTCCGAACCGACCACCCATCCTTGAATGCCCTCACTCAGGAGTTCAATATCATCCCGCTCCAGACGTACCGGCTCTCCTTCGATATCCAATTCAATGAATCCATCCTCAAGCAACCGATCAATCTCCTCGTCGCCAAACTCCTGCACGATGCTTGCAACCGGTTTCATAAGGGCTCCAAGACGCCGACCAAGACGCTTGAACACGGGACGTGCAGACCGTTTAACCAGGTCGCTGCCTCCATGGAGGAAGGAAATATCCTTGACATTCACTTCCGCTCTGATGATGTCCGCAACCGAGGCCACGACCTCCTCCTCTACGTTGGCATCGGTGACGACCATGATCACAGGGAGAGGTTGCCTGACATTGATCCCCTCGTGGTTCCTCAGCCCGAGAACGAGCGACGAGATGGTCCTTGCCACGTGCATTCGGTGCTCGAGCACCTTGTCAGTCAGTTCATGTGTCTCCTCGCGACCTGGAAAGGAAGTCAGGTGCACCGATTCAGCCCCATGCAAGGAGGTGCCCTCATTGACATGGCGAAAAAGCCAGTCGGCATAGAATGGAGAAATGGGTGCCATGAGCCGGGATATGCCCATGAGCACTTCAGCAACCGTCTGGTAGGCGGATGTCTTGTGTTCGGCCCGACCACGTTCCGACCAGAACCGTCGTCTGTTCAGGCGAATGTACCAGTTCGACAGCTCGTCGACCAGCCTTTCAACCGCCCTGGCCGCGCGGGTCGGGTTGTACTCATTCAAGGAGGCTTCCGACTCCAGGCAGGCGGTTGCGTACCTGGAGAGTATCCATCGATCCATCTCCGGGCGATCCTGCACCGCTATGGGTGTTCCGTATACGAATTCATCGATATTCGCGTACGTGGCGAAGAACGAGTACACGTTCGTGATGGTGGCGAAAAACTTGCGCTGGGTTTCCTCAATGCCCCGCTCTGCGAATTTCAGGTTTTCCCAGGGTGGCGTATTGCTCATCATGTACCAGCGGACCGGATCAATGCCATGCTTTCCGATGACTTCAAACGGATCAACGGCGTTCCCCTTGCTCTTGGACATTTTCTCCCCTTTCTCATCGAGAACGAGCCCATTCACCACCACATTGCGGTAGGCAATGCTGTCCATGACACAGGCTGCAATGGCATGCAGGGTATAAAACCAACCACGAGTCTGATCCACTCCTTCGGCAATGAAGTCTCCTGGAAACGTGCGCTCAAACACATCCTTGTTTTCGAACGGATAGTGCCACTGCGCAAACGGCATGGCTCCCGAGTCGAACCAGACATCGATCAGGTCGTCGACGCGTCTCATGGTTCCTCCATCGGGAGCCGGCCAGGTCAGGGAATCGACGAATGGCCGATGGAGATCAATATCCTCATCCCGTTCCGGAAGTTGGGCACCACATTTCTCCCGGAGTTCTGCTATGGAGCCGATGACTTCGATATGCTCCGATTCCGGAGCGTCCGACTGCCAGATGGGAAGCGGGGTGCCCCAGTAGCGGCGTCGTGACAGTGCCCAGTCCACATTGTTTTCCAACCAGTCTCCGAACCGGCCCGTACCGACGCCTTTCGGCTGCCAGTTTATTTCCCGGTTGAGCGCCACCAGCCGGTCCTTGATTGCGGTCGTGCGGACGAACCAGCTGTCAACTGGATATGACATGAGCGGGGTGCCCTTGCGCCAGTCGTGGGGATAATTGTGCAGACACGTTTCGTGCCGGTACATCAGTCCTCGTTCCCGGAGATCCCGCGAAAGAATGCGATCGGCTTCCTTGAACCACATGCCTCCTACCAGTGGAACGTCGTCCAGAAACGTACCGTCCGGCTTGACGGCGTTCAGCATGGGCAAGCCATGCGCCTGGCCCGTAGCATGGTCGTCTGCTCCAAAAGCCGGGGCCGTGTGTACGATACCCGTACCATCCTCTGTCGACACATACCCGGCCGGTACAATTCTCCAAGCCGACTCCGTCCCTTCTGCCCCTTCGAAATAACGGAACAGCGGTTCGTAGCGTGCTCCCAGGAGCTCTTTGCCCGTCATTCGCGAGACAATCTCGTACGGTTCCGATATCACATCCAGACGGGCTTCAGCCAGGATCAGATCGTGCGCACCGATGTCGTCCGACACCAGGTGGATGCGAACGTAGTCAATGTTTTCCCCGACGGCGAGGCCGGCATTGGAAACTGTGGTCCACGGCGTCGTCGTCCACGCCAGATAGTAGAGATCAGCGTCGTCCGTACTGCGAAAACGCGTATATATGCTCGGATCCTGTACTTCCTTGTATCCCAGGCTGACTTCATGCGAGGACAGAACGGTACCCGACCCGGGGCTGTACCACTGGATCTTGAAGCCCTTGTAGAGCAGATCCCTGTCGTACATCTGGCGCAGGAGCCACCAGACCGTCTCAATGTATGATGTCTTGAATGTGACATACGGATCGTCCAGATCCACCCAGTACCCCATCCTGCGTGTGAGCGTGTCCCACAGGTCTTTATACCGGAGTACACTTTCCCGGCAGGCGGCATTGTACTTGTCAATACCGTACGTCTCCACCATGTGGCGGCCTTCCAGGCCCAGTTCCTTCTCCACCTCTATTTCCACTGGCAGGCCGTGTGTATCCCATCCCGCTTTACGCTCCACGCGGAATCCCTGCATGGTCTTGAAACGACAGAATACGTCCTTTACCGTCCTGGCCATGACATGGTGGATGCCTGGACGACCATTGGCCGTAGGTGGCCCTTCGTAGAACGTAAATGTGTTTCCGGATGCGTGCTGGGCAATGCTCTTCTCAAAGATGGACTGCTCCTGCCAGAATGCAAGGATGGACTCCTCCATCGCAGGAATATGCATCTGCTTGATCTCAGTAAACTTCATGTTCAACGGCATGGCGTGGTAGATGCCGACAGGCTGGAGACGTAGCTCCGAACCACTCGGATGAAGGGCTCCTGGGCACGCGCCGCAATATCCATGATATCAGCGATCGATACGGGCTCGAGCGTATCGGGATGACACGCATCCGTAACCAGGCAGAGAGATGCGACGGGTACGCCCATGTGCACGCATGCAATAACTTCATGGACAGTACTCATGCCTACAACGTGGGCACCCATTCGAAGCAACATGCGGTACTCGGCGGCCGTTTCCAACTGCGGACCGCGGACACCGGCATAGACGCCTTCCTTGACTGAAACGCCGCAAGCCGAGGCAGCCTCGCCCAAACCTTTGTTCATGGACGGATCATAGGCAGCTGACATATCCGGAAAACGAGGACCCCAGCCATCGTGATTCGGCCCCTCAAGAGGGCCCGTTCCGGTAAGATTGATGTGGTCCGTCACCACTACGAAATCGCCTGTCGACAGGGCATTGTCCATGCCACCGACCGCGCCGGTAAACAGGATGCGTCCCACACCCGCACAACACAACGCACGCGCCAAGAAAACCGTCTCATTCGGTGTGGCACCGTCGTAGCCGTGTACACGTCCATCCACGAGCCACACCCGTTCGCCGGCAATTACACTGGCGTGAACGTGTCCCCTGTCACCATGGTATCCCGGTCGGGCATGGCCGTCAATCTCCATGACATTGATGCTCGCCTCAATGTCCGAAGCCTGGACTATTCCGTCGAGGCCGGTCCCCAATACGATGGCAAGCTCAGGTGCAGCGCCCAGTTCACGCTCCAGATGCCTGGCCGCGTTCTCGACCAGACGGACATACTCAGATGTCATGAATTCTCCTCTTCCTCGTCGTCCATGGCGTCAAGAATACGCCGGATTTTCGTGATTTCATCGGATGGATCTTCCGCGTACATGTCGTTCACATGCCATGCAGGCTCCTCGACCGTATTCTCTTCATCGGACTCGTCACTTTGCTCCTCGCGCCCTGTGTCACGCTCTTCTCCCTCATTACGCGTCTCTTCCGGCGAATGCATGAGCCGCAGCGGCGCGGTGTCGTCGCCGGCATCAAAATGACCCAGGATCTCCAGTTCGGACACGAGGAAGGCTCGCATTTTGGCAACGATTTCCTGTTGTCGTCCTCGAAAACCAGCCGTTTCTCGCCGTATGCGCCGCCGTTCTTCCTCGGCTTCACTGGTCAGGGACATGGCTTTGGCTTCCGCTTCGTCGAGCATGGCCTCGGCGCGGCGTTCGGCCTGTTCGATCGTCTCACGGCTCGTGGTGCGGGCGGTCTTGAGCGCCTCTTCAAGGGCCTCCTCGACCTTCTGGTAGTGCTCCAACTTGAGCTCCTGTTCGCGAATCCGGTCCGTTGCGCGCCGATGCTCGTCCATGAGTTCCTGCCACTGTTCGGAGAGGAGTGAGAGGAATGCATCCACCTCGTCCCTGTCGTACCCGCGGAAGCGGACCGTGAACTCGTGCTTTCTGATATCGAGTGATGAAATCTTCATCGTGGGTCATGTATTGGCATGCGGAAGATACGCAACGCGTCCCAGAGAAGGGAGTCTCGACACGCAGACCGGCATTGCCCCCTACGTCCGCTCTCCAAACAGCAGGCTGCCAATCCGGATGTGTGTGGCCCCCTCCTCGATGGCCACCTCGAAATCGGAGCTCATTCCCATGGAGAGAAGCGGACCACCGTTATGCGGCGGTTGCATGTGGTCGTCATGCCGGGCCGCCACCTCGCGAAGCAGGGCAAACTGCCCCCGAACGAGCTCCGGGTCCGCAGCGGGAGCCGCAAGTGTCATCAATCCCTGGACGCGAAGCCTGTCAAAGCCGGCAATCCCGGTCAGGACTCGATCAACATGCTCCGGATCCACACCGAATTTACTGTCTTCCCCGCTCACGTTGACCTGGAGCAGACAATCGAGTGTTTGATCGTCCATGGCCAGGCGCTTGTTGAGCTCGCGGGCAAGACGGACACTGTCCAACGCATGAAAAAGGTGTACGCGGCTCGTCAGGAATTTTGCCTTGTTGCGCTGGAGATGCCCGATGTAGTGCCAACGAATGTGGCTGTTGGAAAGGGATTCCTGTTTCAGGGTCAACTCCTGGATTTTGTTTTCTCCGAAATCCATCTGGCCAAAACCGTGATGCCGGGCGATATCTGATGCCGGGAAGGTCTTGGATACGGCTACGAGGGTCACGTCGGAGGCTGAGCGACCGGCCTTTCCAGCCGCACGTGCCACACGATCATGGATGTGCTGATAACGCTCCTGGATCGTCAAATTACTGGTCATTCCGTGCTCTCTACTCATAATTCTGACCTCAATACTTCCATGGTTCCCCGCTCGTAGACGCCTCGGGAATTTACCATGCCGATTACAAGGGTCAGCAGCATGACGGTTCCCAGGAGAATTGAGAGGGGAATCCAGCGCACGACAAAGCCAGCTTCGAACACAAAATGGGACAGGCTCCAGCCAGCCACAAGAGCCAGCAGGATGCCGGTAAGGGCCGACACGAAACCCAGGACGATATACTCCACGGCCATGATTCTGAGCACGACGCGTCTCGATGCTCCCAGTGTCTTGAGCAGCACGCTTTCCTGCATGCGCTGGAACCGACTCACGACCACGGCCGAGGCCAGTACAATGAGGCCCGTCAGTATGGAAAAAAGTGCCATGAAGCGCACAACGAACGAAATTCGGCTGAAAATGGCGTCGAACACGCCGATCACGAGTGCGAGGTCAATGGACGATACGTTCGGAAAAGCCTGAACCACGGCCGTCTGCAGCCGTGCCGACTGTACATCGTCCTCAGCGCGCGTCATCACCACGTGAAAAGCCGGTGCGCCTTCGAGTGACGCCTCCGGAAAAACGAAAAAGAAGTTCGTCTGCAACCGCTGCCAGTCTACCTCCCGCAGGCTTGTGATTTCCGTATCGAGCATGACCCCCTGTACATTCCAGGTAAGACGGTCGCCTATGTCCACGCCGAGTTCACTGGCCACGTCCGCCTCCGCAGAGACAGGAATGGTGCCCTCTCCATCCCACGTTCCACGGAATGTCCCCTCCACGAGTGTCTCGGAGCCCGTGAGCGTGGAGCGGAACGTGGAACGGTACTCGCGCCGGTGTGCCCACGACAAACGCCGTGTGGTGTCCTCCCGCATGGCATCGATGGTTTCATTGTTTATGCCGTGCAGACGCATGGTCACGATCGGGACACTGCTCATGATGGGCACACCCTCCCCGGACAGGATACCCTGGACGGACTCCACCTGGTCCGGCTGGATGTCATACATGATGAGGTTGGGCTGGTCCCCGCCCCCGAGAACATCCATCTGGTCGAGCAATACGTGCTGCGATACGAGCAGCGTGGAAATGAGAAACGTGCCCAGACCCAACGAAAAAATCATCATCAGTGTCTGGTTGTTGGGTCTGTAGAGGTTGGCAATGCCTTGCCGGACAACATAGGGAAGCGATGCCGGAGTCAGCCTCGCAAGCACCATCACCAGCAGCTTCCCGAGTGCGGCAAGTATCAGGAAAACCGCTGCCAGACCACCTGAATAGCCGAGTCCCACTTTCCAGTCCGGCGCCTGGATGAGAGCGAAGAGGACAAGGCCAGCGGCTGCGGTTCCCGTGGCTGTCCACCACCACGGATCCCGCCATAACGGTCGTTCATGATCGATGCCGGTGCGCAGCGCATCGAGTGGCGATACCGAGCGTACCCGCAAGAGGGGAAGCAGCGTGAAGAGCACGGTTACCCCCAGTCCTATGCCACTTCCCAGGAGTACAGCCGGCCACGAGACGGCGAAGTCCACATTGACAGGCAAAAAGTCCGAGAGGACGACCGGAACAATCGTCTGCAACGCAATCCCCACGATACTCCCGAGCACCACGCCCACAATGCCCATGCCTATGGCCTGCAGAAGGTAGACCGCCACTGTGGTCGCAATCGATGCACCATAGACCCGAAGTACGGCCACCGTGGGAATACGCTGCTTGACGTACACGTGGATGCTCGACGCCACGCCGAGACCTCCGAGCAGCAACGACATGAAACCCACGAGACCGAGGAATCGGTACAGGTTGGTCAGCGCCCTGCTCCAACCCTCCTGTTCCTCGCGCACGGTATCGGAGCCGATATCGGCCTCGCGAAGCGTGCTGCGCAGCGAGTCCCTCAGTACATCGGCATCCCGTCCATCCGGAAACTGGAAGTAGACCTCGTACTCAACCCGGCTTCCGAGCGCGGTAAGCGTCGTATCCAAACCTGCCATGGGAATGTATATGCGCGGACTGAAAAGACCCACGGCGGCTGATTCACGGGGCGTTTCCACAATACGACCAAGAATGGGGTACGTCTGCCTGCCAATGCGCACGGAATCTCCCGTTTCCACCTGGAATTGATTCATGAGCGTCCCATCAACAAGCGCTCCTCCCCTGTCAAGGTATGTTTCCGCCGCCGCCGCGGGTTCGGTGACCACACTGCCGTAAAACGGATATCCAGGTTCGTGTGCACGAACCGTTGCCAGGCGGGCTTTGTCGCGAGCCGGAAAAAATGCCATCGATGAAAAGGATGTGCGCCGGCTCTGGTTGCCACCGATTGAATCAATCAGCGCCTCGATATGAGCCGGAAAGGGGTCATCACTCTCAAAGCTCAGGTCCGCACCAAGCAGTGTCCGGGCTTCATTGTCTATGGCCGCTTCAAGATTATCGCCGAAGGAGTTTATGGATACGAGCGCCGCGACACCGAGCACCATGGAAGAGATGAAAAGCAGCATGCGCCCTCGACTCCCGCGGGAATCCCGCCAGGCGAAAGAGGCAATGAAAGGTATGCTCATGGCAACGTGTCAGCCCGATCCTCGACGGCCCGCCCCCCCTTCAGGCGCAGCACGCGTCCCGTTCTCCCGGCCAGCTCGGTATCGTGCGTAACCAGGACCAGTGTCGTTCCGGCCGTCCGATTCAGTCGGAACATGATCTCTTCCAGATGCGCGCCGGTCTCTGTATCCAGGTTGCCCGTGGGCTCGTCAGCAAACAGGACGTCCGGTTCGTTTATGAATGCACGCGCAAGGGCGACCCGCTGCTGTTCGCCGCCCGAAAGTTGGGACGGGTAATGTCCCAGACGGTCTTCAAGCCCCACCTCGGCAAGCAGGTTACGCGCCTGGGCCGAAACACCCCGTCGACCGCGCAACTCCGCTGGTACCATCACATTCTCAAGAGCTGTCAGCGTCGGCAACAGTCTAAATGACTGGAATACGAACCCAACGTGTTCGTTGCGTACACGCGCCCTCTCGTCCTCTCCCATATTGCCCAGGTTGTGGCCACAGAGCGAAACAGACCCTCTCGTGGGACCATCAAGACCTGCACATAGTCCAAGCAGCGTTGTTTTACCGCTTCCCGATGGCCCCACGATTGAAAAAGTGTCTCCTTCACTGAGATCAAATGATACAGAATCGAGTACGGTGAGGCTGCGGTCACCACTCTTGAATGTTTTTGTCAGATCCCTGACAGCAAGTACCACAGGCATATGTTTACAGTAAAACCTGAAAAGAACATCCAGTACGGGATCCTCCTCGCTGGGGTTCTGCTGCTTGTCGGATGTTCCAATAATTCCGCTCAGAAATCGGATTCTGCGGCCGTCTCGGCGCCCGAGCCAACCGCCGATCCCGCCTTGCGCATAGTTTTCCTCGGTGACTCCATTTCAGCCGCGTACGGTCTGCCTGAGGAAGAAGGCTTCGTTTTCCTGATTCGGCAGAAGCTCGACTCGCTCGGCGTGGACGCCCAGGTCGTAAATGCCGGTGTTTCGGGAGATACGAGCTCGGGAGGTCTGAGTCGCGTGGAGTGGGTACTCGGAAAGACCACAGACGTACTTGTACTCGAGCTCGGAGGAAATGACGCACTCCGAGGGATTGATCTGGACGTGACGAAACGCAACCTGTCGGCCATCATGGACAAAAGCCGTGCTCTGAATCCGGATATCCACATCATTCTGGCCGGCATGCAGGTCCCTCCGAATCTGGGAGCGGATTACACGCGTCAGTTCCGGGAAATATTCCCGAGCCTGGCACGTGAGTACGACACGGAACTCGTTCCTTTCCTCCTGGAAGACGTTGCCCTTGTCCCTGGTCGCATGCAGGATGACGGCATCCATCCAACGGCAGCGGGGCACCGCGTCATGGCCGAGACCATGTGGGACGTTCTTGAACCCGTCGTCTCCGCGCTTACAGCGCCTTGACTTCCGTTACCACCTTCGCTATGGACTCTTTGGCGTCACCGAAGAGCATCTGATTGTTCGAGTTGTAGAACAATTCATTCGCGATGCCCGCATAACCGGGCCGCATGGATCGCTTCAGCACGATGGATGTGGCGGCATGATCCACATTCAGAATGGGCATACCATAGATTGGACTGGACTTGTCGTGCCGCGCCGCCGGATTGACGACATCGTTCGCCCCGATGACCACGGCCACGTCTGTCGTGTCGAACTCTCCGTTGATCTCGTCCATCTCGAATAGCTTGTCATAGGACACGTTGGCCTCGGCCAGCAGTACGTTCATGTGTCCGGGCATACGTCCGGCCACCGGGTGAACGGCGAACTTCACGTCAACACCCTTTTTCTCCAATTCGTCAGCCAATTCGCGTACGGCATGCTGCGCCTGTGCTACGGCCATGCCGTAACCCGGCACGAAAATCACCTTCGATGCATAGGCCAACATGATCGCGACATCGTCCGCCGTCGTGGAGTTTACGCTACCCATGTCGCCCCCGGCCCCGGCACTGGCCGATTTGGCACCTGAGTCACCACCGAATCCTCCAATCAGGACATTGAGCAGCGAACGGTTCATGGCTACGCACATGATGTTCGTCAGGATGAGCCCCGAGGCTCCAACCAGTGCACCCGATACGATCAGCACGGTATTGTCAAGGACAAACCCGGTGGCGGCTGCCGCCAGACCGGAATAGGAATTCAGCAGCGCCACGACGACGGGCATATCGGCGCCACCAATGGGGATGACAAGCAGGACACCCAACAGCAATGCCGCACCGGCGACCACGATGGCCCCAATAACTACGGGATCGGCAACCGCTGGAAAATCCGGCGCACCCATCACCATCCATGTCGTCCCACCGAGAACGGCCACCACGAGCAACAGCGTCATGGGACGCATGCCGGGAAAGGATATCGGATTTCCGGAAATTCGTTCGGACAGCTTACCGAATGCGACGAAGCTGCCTGTGAAGGTAACCGTACCAATCAGCATGGAAAGGGCGATCGTCACGGCCGTCACAGCCCCGAGAGAACCACTCCCGATGGCCAGGATATGCGCAATTTCTGCACCGGCCACGAGCGTCGACGCAATGCCCCCGAATCCGTTGAATGCGGCAACCAGTTCAGGCATGCCTGTCATCTGTACGCGGCGCGCCATGATGGCCCCTATGCCCCCTCCCACAACCACGCCCAGAAGCATCTGTGCTGGCGTCAGGATTTCCTGCATGAACAGTGTGGCCGCAACAGCCACGAACATGCCAAGCGCAGCGAGTTGGTTGCCGTGACGGGCTGTAGCCGGTGACTGGAGTCGCTTCAGACCGAAAATGAATAGAATGGCTGAAACAAGATAAGCGAGGTCAATGATGGCTTGTTTCATGGCATTACTGCTCCTTTTTCTTGAACATCTGCAGCATCCGGTCCGTCACCAGAAAGCCACCCACGACGTTGATCGTGGCAAAGATCAGCGCGGCAACGCCAATCCACATGGCCCACGGGTCACCGACCATGCCCGCAACCACCAGCGCGCCGACAATCGTAATTCCGGATACGGCATTCGAGCCGGACATGAGCGGCGTATGCAGCGTCTGAGGCACCTTGGAAATCACTTCCCGCCCGATGAACGATGCAAGTACGAAGATTATCAGGTTTTCAATCATGATTCGAGCAGCTTTTTGACGCGTTCATTGACAACTTCTCCTCCCCGGCATACACAGGCCCCGGAGAATACCTCATCGTCGGGATTTTCGACGAAACCGTCTTCTCCCGTAAAATCCTGCAACATGGCGAGCAGCGTACGCGCGTACAGCTGACTCGCATGAACCGGCATATCGGCTGGCAAGTTGGTGGCACCAATAATTGTAACTCCATGGGTTACAATTATTTCGCCCGGCTCTGTAAGCACGCAGTTACCGCCGTTGGCCGCAGCCATGTCGACAATCACGCTACCGGGTGTCATGGCCCGGACGGCATCCTCCGAGATCAGAAGGGGAGCGGGTCGTCCCGGAATCAGTGCTGTCGAGACGAGCACGTCCGACTTGCCAATATGTGGCACAAGAAGTTCCACCTGTTGCTTCGCCTTCTCCTCGGCAAGCGCCTTGGCGTATCCCCCGGAATCCTGCATGTCACCCATTTCTATTTCCAATTCGACGAACTGTGCACCGAGGCTCATGACCTCCTCCCGCGCCGCATCCCGAATATCATAGGCCGATACGCGGGCGCCCAGCCGTCTTGCCGTGGCAATAGCCTGCAGCCCGGCCACGCCTGCACCCAGGACCAGCACGTTCGACGGCCTCACCGTTCCGGCCGCTGTCGTCAGGAGCGGGAAAAATTTTGGCAGGTGCATGGCTGCCATGATGACGGCACGGTACCCCCCGATAGATGACAGTGCGGAGAGCGCATCCATTTTCTGTGCCCTGGAAATCCTGGGCACCAGTTCCATGGCAAGTGCTGTTATGCCGTGCTCGGCCAGTCGGCGGGCACGGTCGGGCGCATCCAGTGGACGCATGAAGCCGATATAGGCGCCCCCCTTCTTCATGAGGGCAATTTCCTCATCGGACGGGGGTTGGACCTTGACCACGACATCTGACGCGAGCACTTCCCCGCGATCTGTAACCCTGGCTCCGGCATCGGCGTAGGCGGCATCCGGAATGTGGGCACCTTCGCCCGCTCCGGATTCCACACGCACCGAAGCACCTTCCTTTACCAATCTGCGCACCACGTCGGGTACGAGCGCTACGAGACGCTCTCCGGGCAGCGATTCCTTTGGAACTCCCAGCGACCAAGCCATACATCCTCACGAGGTCTGTTGATTGGAACGGTACGTATATACAAAGCCCGGGGCGACTTGTGCAATGCACCAATCCAATTACAGAGCTGACGGGGAATCCACTACGCCATGCCGCCGGTCCATGACAACAGCCGAATCAGCCGTTCTTCCGTTCGAATTCCGTCATGAAGTCCACAAGGGCCTCCACCGAGGCAAGTTCGCAGGCATTGTAGATCGATGCGCGGATGCCGCCGACACTGCGGTGCCCCTTGAGTGCCAACAGGCCATGCTTCCTGGCCTCCGAGACAAACGTCGATTCCAGGTCCTCGCTCGGCAAGCGGAAGGTCACGTTCATTTTTGAGCGCGACCCTTTCTCCGCCGTTCCACGGTAGAAATCCGTCTTGTCAATTCGGGAATACAGCAAATCGGCCTTGGCCTCGTTATGCGCCTGCATGCCAAGCAGCCCGCCTTTTCCGGCAATCCAGCGCAACACCTTCTCTACCATGTAGACCGCAAAAACGGGTGGCGTATTGAACAGCTTTTCGGCGTGTACCCGGTAGTCGAGCATCGTGGGTAGATCACCCTGGACCCGCTCCAGGAAGGATTTACGGATGAGCACGACAGTAACACCTGCCGGTCCAATGTTCTTCTGCGCACCCGCGTAGATCATGCTGTATGGGGCAAGCTCCACCGGACGGGAGAGAAAATCAGAACTGGCGTCACAGATGACGGGCGCCGGCACCGAGACCGGATCTTCCTGGAATGCCGTGCCAAAAATGGTGTTGTTCGACGTGATATGGATATAGGCCGGACTGCTCGAGTGTTGCCACGAGGAAACCGGTGGGATATGGGAAAAATTGTCGTCGGCACTCGATGCCGCCACGTGTACGTTGCCCACGCGCCTGGCCTCCGCGATGGCTTTCGTGGACCAGGAGCCGGTATTCACGTAATCTGCCGTCTCATTACGTTGCAGGAAGTTCAGTGCCGACTGGTAGAACTGTAGTGACGCTCCCCCTTGCAGGAACAGGATATGCCACTCATCGCCCAGCCCCAGCAGCGTTGCCAGTTGCTGTCTTGCCGAATCGGTGACGGCCGTGTATTCGGGAGACCGATGGCTGATTTCCATGATGGATGCGCCGGCCTCGCCATAGACCAGCATTTCCTGCCGGGCTTCTTCAAGCACGGAGACGGGCAGGGCACCGGGGCCCGCCGAGAAGTTGTGGAGTCGTTTCATGGTCATATTTCGATAAGGCTGACGGCAAGTATGTGGTCAAGCTGCGAAATTTCTTCGACAACAGCGGAATCCACGTCTCCGTCAAACCGGATGTAGGCACAGGCAGCTTTTGCCCCGTCAAAAATCACGTTTTCCATTTCCTGGATGTTCCAACCCGCCTTACGGATGGCGTCGAGCACCGTGACAAGTACACCTACCCGGTCCTCGTGCCGGACCGTGAGTTGATGCGTGGCAGGCGACTGGACGGCCAGGTTCACACAATTGGGGACCTCTCCGCGTGCGGCGTATTCCAGGATGACACGGGCGGCCTCCGAGGCAACAGCGTCCTGGGCTTCCGCCGTGGACGCACCGATATGGTGGGACAGGTATATGGACGGGTTTTCCGCAAGCGGATGCTGGAGAGGTCCTTCCTTGGACGAGGGTTCGTTCGACAAAACATCCAGAAACGCCCGTATTCCCTTGTTCCTGATGGCGTCGGTCAGTGCCTCCTCGTCAACCACCGAAGCCCGCGTCGTGTTGATGAAAAATGCGCCGGGCTTCATGGCACCGAAAAAGGCTTCATTGGCAAGCTTGTGGGTATCTGGCGTGGCGGCGACGTGCAGTGTTACGGCATCGGCCCGGGCGGCTACATCGATCGGGGAACCGACACGCAGTATGCCCAGCTCACGGGCGCGATCGTCTGTCAAGGATCGAGACCACGCGACAATGTGCATCTCGAGTGCTTTCGCCCGTTTGATGACTTCCAGACCTATGTTGCCCAGGCCAACCACACCGAGCGTGCGGCCCTTCAGACCCGACGCTTTGGCATACAGTCCCTTGTTCCACACGCCCTGCCGGGCATCCATCACATTGTCGGGAAGAGACCGGTCCAGCGACAGCAGTCCTCCAATGGTAAGTTCTGCCACCGCCACGGCATTCTTACCCGGGCAGTTCGCTACAAATACGCCAGCAGCCGAGGCGGCCTCCAGGTCAATGGTGTCGTAACCGGCACCGGCCCGCACAATGAGCTCGAGCTTGTTGGAAGCCGAGATGTCTGCCTTGAGCACCTTGGTCGATCGCACGACAAGTACGTGCGGTGCATGCTCCCTGAGTGCCGATGTGAGCGCCTTTTCCGAAAGCGCCGGTTCGTATATGACAGTCAGGCCGGCCGCACTGAGTTGTGCCAGACCCTGATCAGAGAGTTTATCAGCCAGAAGAATGCGCATGGGGTCCATGTAAAATCAGATTGAAAGAAGTTTGGATTCGGCCTGACGAGGCACAGCGGATTGTATCACGATTTCTTGCCAAAGAGGTGCACGAGAAACCCGCTGCGCAACTTGGGCTCGAACCACGTCGATTTCGGAGGCATCAGAAGACCTGCATCCGAGACATCCACAAGCTCCTTGATGTCCGTGGCATACATCGAGATAGCCATGTCCGATTCACCACTGTTGACACGCTGCTCGAGCGCACCCGTTCCGCGAATCCCGCCTACGAAATCGATGTTTGGATCTGTCCGCGGATCGGTAATTCCAAGCATGGGCTCGAGGAGGGCATGTGTCAGTCGGCCCACATCCAGATGGTCCACCAGGCTCGCACCGGGTGCCGCCGCCGGCAGCGCCATGCCGTACCATGTACCATCCAGGTAAAGTGAAATCCGCCCTTTTTCGACAGGAACCGGATCGGCATCCGGCTCCAGATCGAACCGGGCTTTGAGCTCCTCAAGGAACGATGCCGGACCACGTGGCACGGAGTGGATGACGCGGTTGTACGGCAGGATGACGACTTCACTGAGGGGAAACAGCACGGCTGGGAAAAAACGTGCTTCAGGATCGGCTGTACCGATTTCAGCGGCTGCGCGGCTGGCCGCTTTGCAGCGGTGGTGACCATCGGCTACATAGAGCCTGGGTATGTCCCGAAACGCGGCAACGAAAGCGTCTGCGTCAGGTGCCCTCCATATTGTATGTCGCACCCCGTCGTCAAACGTGATGTTGTAGAGAGGATCTTGCCTGCGGGCCTCTGCCATGAGGGCCAACGTCGCGTCGTCGTCCCTGTAGGTCAGCATGACAGGCTCGGCATGCGCCTCCTGTTCCATGATATGGCGCGTCCTGTCGTCCTCCTTGGCAAGACGCGTACGTTCGTGCTTCAGGATTACGTCCTGGTCATAGTCCTGTGTGGAAACGCATGCGAAGACCCCCGACTGCGTCCTCCCGTCCATTTCCAGTTCGTAGACGTAGACCGACGGCTCGGAATCCTGCTCGGAGAAAGCCGAATGTTGATAGGACCGGAGATTTTCTGCACCGAGGGCATAGACGGCGTCGTCATACTCGCTGGTACCCTCCGGCAGATCGATTTCGGGTCGGATGACATGAAGGAAGCTGAGGGGTTTTCCTTCAGCCAGGTACCGGGCTTCCTCGGAATCGATAACATCATAGGGTACGCAGGCGACTTCTGACGCCTTTTCGGAAACGGGTCGCAGGGCCTTGAACGGGTGCAGTATTGCCATGGAAAAACCGGAAGGAGTTGCGTTGGACTATTGATAGCGGACGACGAGCGAAAATACAATCCAGTTCGGCAAACACCATGTTTCCAGACGGAATCTTCAAGGATTCACACGGGCGCAGGCATTGGTTTTGGCGTAAGAATTCCTTAACATGATGTCTCAATCGCGGGGTGGAGCAGCTGGTAGCTCATCGGGCTCATAACCCGAAGGTCGCAGGTTCGAATCCTGCCCCCGCTACTGCAGGCGCGCGGCTCCGGACGGAGCCGCGCGCCTTTCTTTTGCAGTCACTTCTTCTGTATCGAGCCAAGTGCCCTCATCCCATGTCCAGCCGTCCCCTTTTCTTCCTTTTTGTGGACGGACTGGGGCTGGGGCCGGACGCCAGTGCGAACCTGATGTCAACGCGTGCCCTGCCCGGCTTCCGGGCCTGGACCGGAGGCGCGCCCTGGACACTCCAGGGCACGCGCACCCCTGAAAACCGGGACGGGACGCGGGTCTTCCGCGGAATTGACGCCACACTCGGCGTGTCGGGCCTGCCACAGAGCGGAACAGGGCAGAGCACCCTCTTCACGGGTACGAACTGCGCAGCGCTCATGGGCCGACACTACGGTCCGTGGCCACCTACCGTTACGCACCCTTTGCTTGACTCGGAAAGCCTCTTCCACAGGGCCATGGAACTGGCAGCCGGAGATGTCCTTTTCGCCAATGCCTATCCCGATGCATTTTTTGAACGCAACGGCCGTACGGGCCGCTGGTCCACAACCACCCGGGCCGCCCGGGCCGCCGGCCTGTCGCTGTGCTCCCTCCGCGACCTGGCAGCAGGAAGGGCCCTTGCCGCCGATATAACGGGGCGCGGACTGTCGGCCTTCTCCGGAGCGCCGCATCCAGTAACAGAACAGCTCGCCGCTGAGCGTCTTGCCGGCCTCGTGGCCGCCCACAGCCTGGTCGTTTTCGAATATTTCCACACGGACAAGGCCGGACATACGGCGTCGCGCGAGCGGCTGATTCCCGTGCTTGACTCATTCGATGAGTTCCTGCTCGCCCTCTACCAGGTATGGCCGGAGCGCGCCACGCTTGTTGTGACGAGTGATCATGGAAATGCAGAAGACATCGGGGTCAAAACCCATACCCGCAACCCGGTCCCGCTCCTCGTGTACGGACCGCTGGCTCATCATTTCGAAGGAGTCGAGAGTCTCACAGGCGTCATGCCCGCCATGCTGCAGGCCATCGAAGATGCGACGAACCGGGATCAGAGCCGGGGATTGAGCTCCCTGAGCAGGCGTTCCGCGTTGTAGACCTCGTCAAGGGCAATCAGAATGGCCCGAACATCGACAGCAATGGCACGCCCGTCTCCGGGAACGAGCGCGAAGTCGTCGGGCAGTTTTTCGATGTTGCTGTCGAAAACGATGCCTACGAGCCGACCCTTTGTGTCGATTACGGGCGAACCGGAACTTCCTCCGGTGATATCGAGCGTGGACACAAAATTGAGCGGCGTCTGGACGAACGCACTGTCCGTCTTCTGCCACGCTGCATGCAGGTCCCATTCGTCCGGATCCGGGTTCATGCGCGCAAGTTCCTGCATACCGGACACGCGCGTAAACGCACCCTCATGACGCCGCGTGGCACGGATGCGCCCGTCCGAGTAACGCAACGTGAATGACGCATCGGGAGGACTCGCGCTGCCGTGGATGTGGTAGCGGAGCTCTTCGAGCTCGCCCATCGAGACGTGCTCCCGCGACAACAGCCCACGCCATTCCTGGTCGAACGTCAGGAACAGCGGTCCCAGCGCCCTGATGACGCGGATCGAAACGTCCCGGCTGGCCAGGTAGTTGGTGTCGAGCAATTGGCGAAGGCTGTCGTTGTGAATGAGCGCTGAGTGGTTGGCCAGGGTATCGGCGAGCGCTTCCGGCGAAATCGATTCAAACAGACGACGCACGGTCGGGTCGCGCATACCCAGTACCCGCTCCAAATCGACCAGTCGCTCCAGGATGAGACCACGCTCGACATCGCGAGGCCAATCCTCAAGTGACAGGGCTTCCCGGCGGATATCGGCCAGATCCTGCTCGGTGGCGCCACGCTGCTTCCACTGGGCATACACATTGGCGTAGAGTGCCCGCGTCAGAATGCGTGACCCAGCCGAAGGATCTGCAAAAAACAGGAATGCCTGTCCGCGACGCATGCTGGATTCCTTCGATTCCTGCACGAGGGCAAGTTGTTCGTGGACGTTGTCAAACGCCTTCCGGAGTGAATCATCCCTGCGGAGGGTGCGCCGCAGATCACGCTCCCAACTCGCCCTGACCGGGAGCACATTCCCCTGGACCAGCCCCTGCAACCGGCCAACATCCGCCTTGTGCATGTTCTGGACCTGCATGAGGGCACCCCGCATGTCGATCGAGTCGGTCGGAGCCCGAACATATCCCTCGATAACATCCATGCGACGCGCAAGGGCCTGCACCCGGGCGGGCAAATGAGCATCGCGCTCGAATTCGAGGACTGAGACGGGAGCCAGGCGCATGGTGCGACCCGGGTTTCCCACCGCAAACACGGACTCCCCCTCCTTCGTACCACCTGTATGCAGCGGAAGCCAGTACTCAGGTTCATGGGCCACTCCAGTGCTGTCCACGACACGCAGCAGCGCCACATCGAACGTATGGCGCGGCCACGAAAAATTGTCCGTATTCCCGCCGAAAAAACCGGCGTTGATGTCGGGCGCGAATACCAGGCGTAGATGTCGATGTCGACGATACACATACGCACTGTACTTGACGGCACTGTAGGTCTCGAAGACTTCGACTACGTGAAGGGAATCCGGTCCGTTCAACGTGTTTTCCATCCGTTGCTCAATGGCGCGAGCCCGTTTTCTCCTGGCCTCCTGCCTGTGATCCGCGCCCCGAACGTTCCGGGCGGCCTGCAGCACTTCACGGGTTACGTCCTCCACGCGCAGCAATTCATCTACGTAGGTGTCTTCCAGAATGCGTTCCAGGGAGTCGTGCCGGGCCAGGAATCCACTGCCCAGCAAGTCCTCACCGGGCTGCTCCACACGTTCCAGCAGATCCCGGATGCAGTGGTGATTAGTCAGTACAAGTCCTCTTGATGACACAAAACCCGCACTGCACGTACTTCCCAGTCTGAGCGCGGAGCGCTGCGTCGTTACGCGCCAGGTTGAATCGGGCAGGAAGTCATGCTCGCGCTCCCACGCATTCTCCGGAAGAAGGTCGGGGGGCCAGATCCTCCCGTCCACTGCGGCAGGCACATCGACCTCGTCGTACGGATAGCTGTCTTCGCCGAGTCCGACTTCCGTCGGATCGGTGTCTAAGGCCTGTTTTTCTTCGACCGCACCCGGTGGGGGCTTGGGGCGGGACGTGACTTCGGCGACCTCCCTGGGTGGTGTACATGAGGATAACAGCAATACCGTCAGCATGGTCACAGCGACCACCCGGCAAGGGACAGGACAGGCAGGTATCATGGAATGAATGCGTATCGTGGATCTTCGGAGCACGCCACGGAACAGGTCGGCATCCTTGGAATAAGAGGCGCGACCTGCGAGAGTGGCGGAATTGGTAGACGCGCCAGATTTAGGATCTGGTGTCCGAAAGGACGTGGGGGTTCGAGTCCCCCCTTTCGCACAGCACAGCCGGCAAAAACGGCACCGCCGGGCCGGACAGAATAGGGTGTCGCAGAACCTGCTCCGACACGCACCGCACGTCTGATTTTGCGCGCCATCAATTCAGCATGGCTGAATAATCCGACACATGAGGCGGGTCGGTAACGGAGAGTAGCTCAAACGCCTGGCTCGCCTGGCGGGACTCTTTGAATATGGATGCCAATTCCTGGTACTTGGCCGAGAAAAACTGGTCCAGGTAGTAGGATCGGGCCACATTCTCGCGCAGCACGGACAGACCCTCTATGACCTCGAGAACGGTGTTCCTGGCTTTGTCCTGATCCTGCAGGAAAGAATCCAGTCCACCATAATGATAGTGAAAATAGGCTTCACGGAGCGGCCTGAACCGGGAATCCACGATCTGGTCAATCAACTCACCCCGCGTCCGATTGCCTCCGATGGATGACCATCCCGTGCCTCCGGCTCCCTGCGCCGTCTGCGCAATTCTGCGCGCCTCCTGGAACCAGGGCTGTCCACCGCGGAGGCTGAACGTGTCGTAGTCGAATCCGAGCATCAGATAGGCGTAGAAATCCAATACGGATGTGATCGGGTGGAATCGATCAGGTTGGAAAACGAGCGGGGTTCCCCGCGTATACTCGAACGACCAGGACTCGTCATTGAGCTGCAGCACGGTGGTCTGCTGCGCCGTTCCATAGATGGGCCGTCGCATGGCAACAATGAGACGCGCCCGGAAATTGGTCAGACCCGTGGCATCGGTCATTACAATCTGCATGGAGCAGTCAATGCGCTCATCGGATAAGAAGCGGTCATCGGTCCATTCACGCCTGTTCATGTATTCCAGGATACGATCCCGGAGTTCATCCAGAAAGCTGTAGTCGGTCCCCGACAGACTGGCATAGTTGACGCTGACACTACAGCGGAATTCCTGCGCCGACGCTGTGCGAAGAGGCACAAGGAAAAGCGGGATCACAAGCAGAAGAGTCAGTCTTCGGAGCATGGGCTGCTGCGTGAGCATGGTGTTCTGATTCGATGACGGCGTGTCGTCGCGCATGGGCAGCGCCGCGGATACCGTGCGGGCTGTTACCACAGTCAGAGGTTACAGTTTCAGCAAAAATGGGTCCGTTGGATGGCGTCTGAAAGAAGTACACATACACCATGCCATGACACACCTGCAACATACCATGACACACTGTCTGCTGCTGACCGCGATCCAGATCATGAGCGCGGCCAGCCCACATGTCAGCCGAGCCCAGTGGCCGGCAGACGTGGAGTCTGCTGGGCGGGGCGGAGCGGCCGGTGCCCTGCCGGGGCACCTCACGCCGCTCCGCCCCGCCCAGCTCCCCGAAGCGGGATTCGGCGTCGAGATCGGACAGAGCGTGCCACTGGGCCTGCGCGCGCTTGCGGCGTCTTCCGTGCGCACGTGGCATGCACGACACACATGGTCCGGCAGCCTGGGTCTTGACATGCAGTCTTTCGATGCGTGGTCGGCATTCCGGCCCTACATATCACTGGCCGTCCATCCGCGACCGGGGCCTTCAAACGTGCGTGTCGCATCTTCCGTTGGCATGGAAGTGGAAAAACTGGGTGTGCTGGGTCGCAGGATGACGCCTCTCCTGGTGGGCGGCGTCCGTTTCCCTGTCATGCGGCAAATACATCTCTCGGCCCACGCCATCAATTCCCGTGCGGCCGACCGGCAGGGCACGCGCGCCACCCTGCAGGTAAGCATGCAGTGCATGCGATGTCCGTTCTCCGGGCATGCCGCCTGGAGTCTGCATCCGCGGGAGGGAGGGCTTTTCTCGGCAGGGGGAGACTGGACCCTCACCCGCTTCATGTCCATCGGAATGGGAGCACAGAGCCATCCGCTTACCGTGGGGTTCCGTCTTCAAATAACCGCGGTCAATGCCGTGTCAGCACGTATTTCCGCCCTTGCACATCACAACACGCCACCTACGCAGGTTTATGCACTTCGGATCATTGGTGGCCATGAGTCCATGTAGCTGGAGAAACGGATTATGGCGCAGATAATAAACAGGTGTATATATGTGCACTTTATAATATTCAAGTGTGTATATTTATACACCTTTTTTCTGACGTCCTTTCTTCTGGCTCTTTTTGCCTGCACGCCGGTCGCCGCTCGCCAGTCGGAACCGGGCGCAGCAGACTCCCTGTGGGCGTACGAGCAACTGGATGACGATACGCTGGAGGACCTCCCTTCAGACACACCGCGCAGCACGAGTGCCAGGAAGCTGCGCGTTGGCTATTCCATGCTGGCTCAGCCCGCCCCCCGGTCTGCCCGGCTCCACCTGGACCTTTCCTGGGAGCCCGCCTCCTGGATCCGCATGAAGACCACCTCCGTACGGCGCCGCAATGAAGCGCTCCTGTTCCAGCCCAGCCGGTTTGGCCTCGGCGCCGCGCACACCATGGCCTTCGTCGATCTCCACAGGGGCCGCGCCCAACTCGTTCTCGGAGATTTCCGCATCAGGTCGGCATCTTCCATATCCGACTTTACCCCGCGAACGCCTTCGAGGTCGCGGTCGCGTCCAGCCCGGAGCCTCATAGGCCACGCTGATATGCGTCCCTACGCCGGCGCATCGCGCAGTACAGCTCCGCGCGGAGTGGCGGCCGGCATGACGCTGGCCACGGGTCTCTCACTGATGGCGTTCGCATCCAGAAAAGAGACCGAAGGCCGTGTCCAGGATGATACCCCTGTTCTTGCTGCTCGCGGCGTGGCTCTGCAGGCTACACGCTCCGACGTCCGGGCGTCTGTTTCCTGGATCCGATTCGGCATGGGCCAAACACGTTTGGAATGGTTCGAGTCGGCATTTTCCATGAACCTGGATGCGCTTCCCCTCAAGGCCGGGGCCGCCGTGGCCGTACGTGACGCGCGCCGCTGGCACGTCCGAACGGCAGAAATCACATGGACGTTTCCAGAGTCACGCATCACGTTCTGGTATCTGCACCTGCCCTACTGGGACATTTCTCCCTGGGGGGCCGGAAACAGGTTCTCCGATCGCGACACGCACACCCGCGTGCGGGGCATTGCCATCGAGGGACCGACCAGATCATCGGTGCATTTGACCTCCGGATTTTCCAGACGCTTCATCCGCCGACGCGACACGGGAAAGGCACCCCTGTCCCGATCCGAAGGCCATTTCCGGATAGATACACCGCGGATTGCCGCCGAGTGGCGTCTGCTCGTCGATGACGAGGACGACGTGACGCCCGGTTTTCCCCGCATCCGACTTCGGACCGTTGAGAGTGTGGTCAGACACCGGGCCACATTCACGCTCAGGAGTCCCGATTCCGCCCGGTGGACCTGGAGCATTCGCGGTGTGGCATCGGCATCGCACGCGTTGAGCGCACAGATTCGGCGCGCCGGCACGCGTCGCGCACTCGTCGTCACAAGAGCTGTGACGTGGGGCCACTCACCCGATGCGTGGGCTGTCGTCTACACGGACCGGATGCCAGGTCACATGGGTCTATTGCGCGCCAACAGACCCCGTACCGTACAGATGGTCCGGCTCGAAGGGCAGACCCGTTGGGCACACGACTGGTCACTGGCCGTGTCCGTGGAGACAGACATGGATACCGGCATGAACACCATCATGTGGGCACTTGCCTGGAACCGTTGACACTACGGCAGCTGGTCAATCAGCGACACGTCACGGACCCATGTGCGGGCGTCGAGCAGGTATGACCAACGCCACCTCAGATCCAGATTGATACTGTGTCCAAGTCGAAACTCAACACCGAACCCGAGTCCAACCGACGCCAGATCGTCACTGAAATTCCGCGCATTGTGCAGCCGCTCGGTAAATCCAAAGGCATAGGCGGAGCGCAAAAAGAGCGGAACGATCTGGAAGCCATCATCCACGAATACGACAGGTTGCCGCACTTCAGCTCCCAGCATCAGAAAATCACCCGATGGGACGAAGGCCCGCTCCCATCCGCGAGGCCTGAAACCGGTCAGGTTGAAAACGCCACCCACGTTCTGGTGGAGAAATCCAGCGGACAGACGCATTCCGGTGTTCATGCGGGAGAGGATACCGACATACTGGTCCACGCGGGCAATCCACCCCCTGCGCCGGGAGAACTTTTCGGCTTCCAGGTCAAACTCACCGACCCAACTGAGCCGGGTACCGGTGCGCGGAAGCGCCCCCCGGGATGTCTGATGCAGTTTCCACGTGTACCGCAGCGACGGCGTGAATGCCCATCGGCTGAATGAGTCGGTGATCTTGTTCAGGTCATCATCAAGGAATTGGTCTTTCCGCCACGACAGGGACAGCGTCGCAAACAGCGACGACCGGGTCACATTGTCCCGCAAAATTCTTGGCAGCGTGACACTGGCCGCAAACCGGGTCCGATCCCGAATGCTGCGCCTGGCCACGGTTGTGCTTGGACCGGTCTGAATGAGCGCCGTCACGGTTTCCGGCCGTCTTCCCCATTCGAGAGCCGGTATCAGTTCCCAGCCCCCGTACAGGATTCCGATCTCTCCCCAGGGCCGCCCCTTCTGTATAATACCCTCACCCCACCACGACACCGTCTGGAGCGGGTCCGCTCCCTGCAGGCCGACTCCGACCCCCAGGCCCAGGCGCGCGTCGGCGGCATCGGATCGGCTCTCGTCCAGATAGACCGTCGGAAACACCATGCGCGGAAGAAGCCGGGTCCACGGATTGTATGGATGGTCCGTGGCCGTTGGCCCTAGCGGCGCACTACGGACCTCCACAGGCGCAGGCTTGTCCCAGTCAATCAGCCACGTATGGTTGGCCAGATCCCGGTTCTCCTCGTTTTCCGGGCCCAGATCAAGTGGCTGCACGACCAGGTCGAACCGCTGATCCCGATATATGATATACGCAATCCGTTCTGCGCCCGGTGAGACATCCGGTTCCATGGAGGCATACGGATCGTCCGTCACCCGATACAATTTCTCGGTCCGGATATCGAGTACCCAAGCCTGCAGCGTACCCCCTGCATCGGCGGTGAAGGCAAGGTGCGTTCCGGTGGCATTCCACGATGCATCGTACACGCTCGCATCCCGAAAACCGATCCACGGCTGTACCGCACCCGTTGGCAAGTGCAGAAAGAGGGCTTGGTGACCCCGAACATTGGCCACGAATGCCACCGAGTCCGACGCCGGACTGGGCACGATGGACGCAACCCGCATTTCCGGCCAGGAAACCACCACCTCGTCCTCCCCGTCCCGCTGCTCGGCGATATCGGACCACGGCCCACGTTGCCGGATATACCAGATACGACCATCGCGCAGCATCACAGGATTGAGCATATGTGTGTCCGGATCAAGCGCTTCCGCACTCCGCTCACCGCGCCTGAGCAGAAAACCGCGTGCATTCGCGGTTATGGAGGAATACCTGTGAGGCTCGTACCGGGAGAAAATCAGGTTCCCGTCCGGAGTGAGCGCGTACCGGACATCTTCCGTCATTCCCTGAATGGACCAGGTAGATGCGTCGGTCGAAGGCCAGGCATACGTCCTGAAACCAGATGGCAGGTTGTATGCAAAACTGAATGTCACGACGTGCGTCTCATCGAGCCACTTCGGTGTGCGCTGAACGAGCCCATTTCTTCCTGCGTGCCAGTACCGCGTGGGCAGCGAAGGATCCGAACGTCCATAGGTGCTGTCATACCACACCTGCATGTCACGTCTGATATGGCGTGGCCATTCACCCGTGGCCAGCGCAAGTACACCCCCGAAGCCAAGTACCGGTATGCGATGTTGCCAGCGGGCCACACTGCGGATCGTCTCCGCACCCCATCGTTCCATCATGTACCTGGTAAACAGCGACCCACCCATATAGAACCGGTTGAACGGCCGGGTATAGTCCGGCTCCTCAAGCATCTGTGAAAGTGACCACCCCGATCCCCTGTCCATGCCCGCACGCTGTTGCATGACGAAGAAGGGGTGGTTCAAGCGGCCCGCACCTGGCGTGATGGCGCTTTCCCGGTAGACCGCCAGTCCCTCGGCCCAGCCAGAGGGAACATTCATGTTCAGTGATCGGGCAAAATCGGGAGAAAACGGCCAAATCAGACGGTTAAGGCCCGTCTTCCAACGTGCATCGGCGTGGATGGCGTGCACGAGTTCATGCGCGGTGACGACCTGGGTCCAGCTTTCGTGTCTGAGGGAAAGCCCCCTTCCCATGATGGCGGCCGACTCTATTTCAGATTTGAACGGTTGCGTCGAGACGTATCCATTTGCCCGGTCATTGAAACTGTTCAGCACAATGCTCAGGCGCGGCGGCGTACCATCACCGATCAGCGCATCGCTCGCCGTGAAGGTGGTCTGCAGCGTATGAAGCAGTTGTTCGGCCTGCGTCCGGTTTCCTTCCTGGTAGATGATTTCCCAGGGACCGGCATCCATGACGCGGTATGTCACACCCACCGGACGCTGAAGGATATCATAGAAGCGTATGACCTGCGCCTCGAGACGGGTTGCGTGGCATCCGACAAGGATGAGCAGTGCGATAACGGCCGGAATGCGTCTCATGCGAAGATCAGGCACGGCGTGTCATGGAAAGCGGAATATACGGGGCCGTCAACAGAATGGCCCCGATTGCCGATCGGCAATCGGGGCCACATGCGGAGGGAGAGGGATTCGAACCCTCGGTACCCCAAGGGGCACAACGGTTTTCGAGACCGCCCCGTTCGACCACTCCGGCATCCCTCCAAAGGTGGAAGCTACTGCCCCGAAGCGTTCCGGGCAAATCCCGAAGCGTCAAGTGACCTTGAATAATGCGGCGTCATCCTCGGATGAGTGATTCGACCGCATCCAACGCATTCTGCAGGTTTTCCGGTTTTTTGCCGCCCGCCGTAGCAATTGTTGGTCGGCCACCTCCGCCTCCGCCTACGTGTTTGGCCAATGCACCGACAATTTTCCCGGCTGCCAGTCCGCGTCCGACCAGGTTGTCGGCCACCGACGCGCACAGGTATACCTTCCCCTCGTCGTCGGCGCGGCTCCCAAGGACAAGGACGTAATCATCCCCGGCCCGCTCCCGGAGTGCCTCCGTCGCCGAGCGGAGCGCGTCCATGTCCGCACCCTCCAGGATACCCGTGACCAGATGCATGTCACCCACAGGACGCGCCGACTCGAGCAGCCGGGAAGACTGGGCGGCGAGTACGCGTTGACGCATTTCCTGGAGCTCTCTTTCGCGTTCGCGCCCGGCAAGCAGCAGCTTCTCCACCTCCTCATCTACCGGATTCTGCAGCGACTTGAATAACGCGCGCGTCCGGTCAAGTTCATCGAGGCGGGACTGCACCCAGCGGTGCGCATCCATACCGGCAACGGCTTCAATGCGTCTGATTCCGGCCGCCACGCTTCCTTCGGACGTGATCCAGAACTGCCCGATTTCACCCGTTGCCGCCACGTGCGTACCACCGCAGAGCTCCATCGACCAGTCCGGATCGAATGAGATAATGCGTACCCGCTCCCCGTATTTTTCCCCGAAAAGAGCCGTAGCACCCCGTTCCATGGCCTCTTTCATGGGCACATCCCGATCTTCTGAGAGGGAAATATTGCGCTGGATGGCCTCGTTCACGCGCACTTCCACCTCGCGCAGGTCCTCGTCCGACACCCGTTCAAAATGGGAGAAGTCAAACCGCATGTAATCTGGCGCCACGAGCGATCCTTTCTGCTCCACATGGCTGCCCAATACGTCCCTGAGTGCAGCGTGTAACAGATGCGTCGCCGAGTGATGCTTGGCTGCCCGGTGCCTTCGGGGGCCGTCCACGCGCGCCACCACACGGGTTGTCAGATCCTGCGGCACTTCCCGAAGCATATGGGCAATTTGTCCATTCATGCGCTGCGTATCGAGTACGTCTATCAGCTGCGTTCCCACGGTAAACGTACCCGTATCGCCGACCTGGCCACCGCTTTCGGCATAGAACGGAGTACGATCCAACAGCACCCTGTAGGCTGCCCCGTCTTCGTCCGCATCCTCGATGGTCTGTACAGCCCGGATGGTGGCATCTTCCACTACGAGGGTGTCGTACCCGGTAAAGACCGACGTGGGGCCCTCACTCACCTGCTGCCAGCCATCCTCCCCACTTTGATCGACCTTGAAAGACGAGGCGGCCCGGGCCCGCGACTTCTGCCGGTCCATACAGGCGGTATAGCCTTCCATATCCACACCGAATCCGGCTTCACGCGCCATGAGGGCCGTAAGGTCGATCGGAAATCCAAACGTGTCGTGCAACAGGAATGCAAACGGACCGGGGATGAGCCCACGCGAGGCGGTCGACTCGAACAGAGCCATCCGCTCCTTCTCCGACTCCGCGTCGGGCATGGACTTTTCAAGCAGATCCCGCACGGCACGATCATCCCCTGTCGAGCCGCCTTCCGATACGGACCGGATATGTGGCAGCAGCGTCTCGAATAATTGAATACCCGTTCCCAACGTCTCCAGAAACCCTTTTTCCTCGGATGCGACAACACGTACGATATAGTCCTTCTTATCGACCAGTTCGGGAAACTGCTCTCCCATGAGGTCAACAACGGTCAAAATGACATCGGCCAGCACCGGCTTTCGGAATCCAAGCGCCTGGTACCCGTACCGGACTGCCCTGCGGAGAATGCGTCGTATCACATAGGCTCTGCCGGCATTTCCAGGAATGACACCATCGGCGATGGCGAATGCGATGGTACGTGCATGATCGGCCATGACGCGAAGTGCCGTCCTGATGCGTTCTCCTTGCTCGCTGGGCAGGTTCAATGCATCGTCATAGCGACGCAGATCCTCCATGTCGGTCCGTGCGGCGATATCGTCCAGGATTGGCATGAACAAGTCCGTGTCGTAGTTGCTCTTCCTGCCCTGCAGAACGGCCACCATCCGCTCGAAACCCATCCCGGTATCCACATGCTTGGCGGCCAGTGGTACCAGGCGTCCGTCCCTATGCGCATTGTACTGGATGAATACCAGGTTCCAGATTTCAATGACCTGCGGATGATCGGCATTGACAAGGTCGCGTCCCGGAACGTCAGCCCGTTCGCTGTCAAGGCGCATGTCGACGTGGATTTCCGAGCAGGGCCCACACGGTCCCGTATCGCCCATCATCCAAAAATTGTCTTTCGAGCCGCAGAACAGGATATGGTCATGCGGAATCGTTGTCTCCTCCTTCCAGCACGCGGCTGCTTCCAGATCAGCCTCCAGGCCAAGAGCCTCATCCCCGTCATGCACCGAGGCATACAGACGATCCGGGTCGAGGCCCCATGTATCTACGAGCAGCTCCCAGGCCCACCGAACAGCTTCGCGCTTGAAGTAGTCGCCAAAACTCCAATTGCCGAGCATCTCGAAGAAGGTATGGTGATACGTATCGTACCCCACCTCTTCAAGATCGTTGTGCTTGCCCGAGACGCGCAGGCACTTCTGAGAGTCTACAGCCCGCTTGTACGACCGCTCACCTTCGCCGAGGAAGACGTCCTTGAACTGATTCATTCCGGCGTTCGTGAACATGAGCGTAGGATCACTTCCGGGCACCAGCGAATCGGAAGGGACGATGGTGTGCCCTTTTTCTTCGAAAAATGTCAGGAATTCAGAGCGGATTTCAGCGGCTGTCTTCACGAACGATCGGATTGGGTGGGAGGGTTGGAATATACGGAGAGTGTCCAGTCTTTCAGCAGTTCTTTCCGGTGGATGGGCGCGTGGCAGACGCTTCCCGTACATATCTGCACACGGGGTGACGAGTCGGCCGAAGCCGGCCGCGATACGCGATGCACAGTGGATCCGTGCGCCACAAACAGATGCGGTGCGAAGAGGCGCCCGGCGGCGTCGGCCAGCGGGTGACCACGGTCTGCCAACACCGTGATCTCACCCCGCTCTGCCAATGATTCAACCAGGACCGCACCGGTGCCGGTACTTGCCAGCGGGTAGGATGCCGCCCGGGAGAGCAGTTGCCCACGCAGGGAATTGGCCGCATGGGACCATCCATCATCGACCTGCAGACGGCCCATGATTTCCATGCACCGAAGCAGCACGGATGCCCCGCAGGGATACGCCTCATCGTGATAACGCGTCATTCGAAGGGGCACGTCGTTCTCAAAAGAGACGTACCAGTGGCCCGTATCCGGGTCCAGCAATCGATCCCGTGCTTCCCCGAGCAGGGTCCGCGCTCGATCCAGATCGTCTACGCGGCCCGATATTTCCGCCAGATGGATATACCCTTCTGCGAGGAACGCATAGTCGTCCAGTTGTCCGGCGAACAGTGTGGACCCTTTGGACGATGAGCGGTGAAGACTTCCGTCTGCCATGAACGTCATCCAGGTTGCCTGCCCCAATCGATGGGCGGCGTCGCGTGCCTCGACGCTACCCGTATACCGGGCAGTCAGGGCAAGAGCCGACAGCAGGAGACCATTCATGTCCGCAAGCCGCTTCGTATCGCACAGCGGTGGAACACGTTTGCAACGCGCCTCGAAAAGAACTTCCAGCTCATTAGATACGGCCGGCATTCCCTCCGCGTCTCTGGCGCACAACAGGTTGCGCCCCGTGGGCTGACGCGTCGCCTCATCGAGGAAATTGCCGTCTTCGGCCAGGTCGTACACTGCAGCGAGGCGTGTGCGTCCCGCCTCGCCCAGAAGTTTGCCGAGTTCATCCCATGTCCAGGTATAATACCGTCCCTCTTCCCCCTCACTGTCGGCATCCCATGCCGTGAAATACAGACCGTCTGCGGACCGAAAATCCCGCTGCAGTGAAACCATGAGTTCATCTGTCACAGTGGCGAAAAACGGATTACCTGTAACCGCATGGGCTTCGGCGTACGTACGCAGGGCCCACGCCTGGTCGTAGAGCATTTTCTCGAAGTGCGGCAGTCGCCACGCGCTGTCCGTACTGTATCTGTGGATGCCGCCTCCGACGTGGTCCCAGATGCCACCCGCTCTCATTGCGACCAGCGAACGCTCAGCCAGTTCCCGACCACGCGCATCGGTGCGGAGCAGGAATCCAAGATGGTGCCAGGACGGAAACTTGGGGGCCGAACCGAATCCACCGTAGGCGTCATCGAAGATCTGCCCCAGTTCACGGGTCATGGCTCGCACCGTGCGCCACGAGTGTTCTGTACCAGCCTTGTCTTGCACACCGCCGGGGGGGGCCAGTTCTTCCAGCACCGTGAACAGCTGGCCGGCCGCCTGGTCCACGTGTGCCCTACGTGTATTCCAGAGTGCAGCCACACGCTGCAACAGATCGACGAGTCCTGCCTGCGGAGGCCGGGCATTTCTGGGCAGGTATGTGGCCACGTAGAAGGGCCGACCGTCCGGAAGCGCAATCACCGTCAGTGGCCACCCACCCCGCCTTCCACTCGCCTGACACGCTGTCATATAGAACTGATCGACGTCGGGGCGCTCTTCACGGTCTATTTTGACAGGTACGAAATGTGTATTCAGAAGCGCCGCTACGTCCTCGTCATCGAATGACTCGTGGGCCATGACGTGGCACCAGTGGCAGGTGGCATACCCGATGGATATGAACAGCGGTCTATCCAGCTGCCGCGCCAGTTCATGCACGTCACGGCCCCACCGTTGCCACGCCACAGGTTGGTGCGCATGCTGGTGAAGGTAGGGACTGCCCGAACCGCCAAGTGTATTCTTCATGCACGCCCTGGCATACCCGGTCAATCAATATGCCGAATGGAAGAGGACAGCATTCATGAAAACGCGTTGGGATCCAAGCCAGTATGCCCGGAAGTTAACCCGATTCATGAAGGCCACAACACGGCCACTCCCGAGTCGCTCCACCACCAAAGTCGCCGCACCCGGCGTATCGGCAAGGCGCTCGTCCGAGATATAACCACTCAGCAGGGCATTGGAGCCGTAGTAGCCAATACGCGTCCCGGGACCTCCGGTCGATTCGAAGAACTCCGAATTGTTGTGGAATACCGGCAGCATGCCGCCGATTCCGAATGACAACGGGTGCGTTTCGTCCAGTTCAGACAACAGTATGGTGCCACCCACAGCCTGGGCGCCGCGGGCATCCGGGATCAGGGACCAGGGCTGACCTGCCGACAGGGAGTCCATATCCAGCGAACGCTCTTCTGCATCCAGGAGCTCGTTGTCTATGGCCCAGGATGTCGCCCCGGCCATGACAAGCAGTCGTCCCCCCCTTCGAACCCAGCCGGTAATCACCTCTGTTGCGCCGGACGGCAGTCTGCCGCCCGGAACTACAATGACGGAGTAGCGGGAGAGGTCTGCCCGCGTAAGATCATCGGGCTCAATGAGCGAGACCGGAATACGGAACCGCTCGCTCAGGGCATGCCAGGCTTCACCCGCCTGCAGTGAGCTGACGCCCGGACCCGCAAGAACAGCCACAACGGGCTGTGTCAGATGTCGTACGCTCGGTCCACCCAGATCAGGCCCGTCTGTTGCCAGGCCCGTGGCAACACCGTGGAAGTGGACTCCCCACGTACCCGCCAGCCGCTCTACAGCTTCATGGACATCTTCGCTGACCAGCGATCCATCGCGCCGCTTGATGGGAATATAGACGGAGCCGGCCGGGAATCGAACGGTCGCACGTCCATCATGGAGCTCTACATCCTTCATAGCCACCCGCGGTGTGACGCCCAAATCCATCAGGGTATACAACGCAGCGGGCGCAAAGAATTCATCCCAGAGGAGCATGTACCCGGCTCCAGCACGGGCCTGTCTGACATCACCCCCTCGCCGTGTGTTTCCATCGAAGGGGGCACCGAGCGCCTCCCGGTCCAGACGGTCCAGCATACGGACAGGTGTATTGAATGCGTGTGGCAGTGTCCAGGTACTGACGTCATAGAAAAGGCTGTCCTCGTAGGTCAGGGTTTCCTCCGTAGCAGCCTTGAGAAGCCGGTACTGGCTCTGGCGCAGGGGTATGACCAGCGCGTCACCGGGCTGGTATTCGGATCCGTCAACCCGGAGACTGCGATCGATGTCATACACCTCAATCCGGTGGCGGCGCAGCACGTCGGCCATAAGCAGGCCACGTGTCGCATCGTGGCGCAGGTCGATCAACATGGCCTCGTTGTTGTCCCGTTCCGCCCTGCGAAGCGCCTCCTGATAGAAATCGCGTTGCAGTCGGTGCAGTTCCAGGCGCAGATCTGCTGCTGCCGCCAGAGTCGAAAGCGATGTCATGAACTGATTTCGCACGGTGAACGCGTAGTGGAGGGTACCATCTGCGACCTCACTTTCGAGCGCGCGGGACGAGCCTTGCTCGAACAGGATCCCCACCGATCCGTTGATGTCCGGAAACGCCGAGCCCTTTCCGTAGAAAAAATCATCGAACGATTCCCGGGAGTAGTATGTTGATCCGATGCTGTCCAGATACCGGGCATGCCACGTTGCAATTTCAGCCGTCAACTCCTGGTTCCTGTCCGGTGTATTGGGATTCACGCGTGAGGGAATTCCAGGCTGGAAAAAGAACGTACTGTTTCCGCCCATCTCATGGTGATCGGTCACCACGTTAGGGCGCCAGTCATGGAAGAGTGCCATTCGTCCCCGTGATTCGGGGTGCTGCAGCACGAGCCAGTCACGATTCAGGTCAAACCAGTAGTGATTGGAACGACCACCCGGCCACGGCTCATTGTGTTCACGATCCATGGGGTCCGTCGCGTGCACCCCACCTCGATTGCCGTTTACCCAGTCGGCAAACCGGTCTCTTCCATCCGGATTCAGCATGGGGTCAAGCAGAATGACGGTGTTGCGAAGTGTCTCCTCGATGTCAGGGCCCTGTCCGGCCGCCAAATGATACAGGTAAACCAATGCCGCGTCGGCACCCGAGGCCTCATTGCCGTGAACACTGTATCCCTGGTAGATCACGACCGGCATGGTCTCCATGTCATCATCGGACACGGACTCCGGATTGTCCGCCAACCGACGATGTTGCGACTGGATGCGATCCAGACGGGCATGGTTTTCGGGCGCGGTCACTATGGCGTGAAGCAGTGCCCGGTATTCATGGGACCGGGCATGCTCACGGACCACTACACGATCACTCGCAAGGGCCACCGCGCGCACATATGCTTCAATTTCATGTGGCGCCGTATGCCTCGTTCCGATCTCATAACCGAGGATATCGGAGGGCGTGGGAATGGCGGGGTTGTACGAGGTAACACCCGGGGATGGCGTATCGATGGCCAGCGGAACCATCTGCGCGACGGATAAAGACGGACCCGACAACAACAGGGCGGCAAGGAAGAGCAGCACTTTCATGAGATACGTGATCGATAAGTGGCAGTCAGGATGCTTCAAACAGGTAGGCAAGTGGAACGAGACGGGCGCCATCACGGTCCGCTACAGCAAATTGGCCTCGCCCACCCCATATTTCTGCGCCTCCGATGAGGCCGTCCCTTCGAAGCGCATAAAATTGAACATTGAAGCGTGGTCTTCCTTGCTCATCGAGCAGATAGGCCGGTTTTGTACGGGAGGCAATGCGCTTCACGGCAAAGAGGCACGCCTCTTCCGGTGTGTCACCGGCGCGCATACGCTCAACAATCAGAAACGAAGCCAGCGACTCAAGGTTGGCTTCGCCACGTCCTGTGGATCCGGCCGCACCCACATCATTGTCCACATAGAGCCCGGCACCAATAATGGGGGAGTCACCTACGCGACCCGGTATCTTGAAGGCCAGCCCCGAGGTCGTAGTAACTCCCGAGATATTCCCGTTGAGATCCATGGCACAGCAATTGATGGTGCCCCAATGCCGCTCATTCCAGCCCTCTACCTGGCCAATCGTGGCGTCGTCAAATGAATGCTCCGGCAGATATTCATCGTCCGTGGAGAGGTTTTCTTTCCATCGTAACCACCTTCGGCGCGAGCGCTCCGTCATCAGGTCCTGTATGGGAAACCCGTGCATGCGCGCGAACTCCTGTGCTCCCTTGCCGACAAGCAGCACGTGATCGCTCCGGCGCAGCACCTTGAGTGCCACGCGCGAGGCGTGTACGATACCTTCCAGTGCGGCCACACCACCGGCCCTGCCCGATGGGCCGTGCATGACGCTGGCATCGAGTTGCACGACACCGTCCGCGTTCGGGAGTCCTCCCAGCCCTACACTGGTGTCTTCAGGATCTTCCTCGACGAGGGAAACGCCGGCCACGACGGCATCCAGGGCATCGGCCCCCGATTCTATTTCCTCCAGTGCACGCCGTACGGCCCGCGTACCGTTGCGGCTGGAAATGACGATCGGCCCTCGCGCGGAAAAATAATCCGGGGCCGGATTGGAACCCATCTCGGAGAGTGCGGCGCTCGCAGCTGTGGTGCTGCCCAAGCCAAGTACAATGGATTTCGTTATGAATTGACGCCTGTTGGAGCCCATGTCTTCACTGCTGAGTCTCAGCTGTATGTATACTCCCGTGAAACCTACGGCGTTACCCGGACATGCACAAAATTATGCAACTGCACGTCATCACTGATTTTTTTCTGCAGCAGACCTACTCGCACGCTGATCTCACGCAGATGGCCTTCGAAGGCGGAGCCACCCACGTTCAGTTCAGACAGAAGACGGGCTCTCTCAGGGCGCGGTACCGGGCGTGTCGCGAAGCACGCGATGTGGCGTCCCGATATGATGGCCTATTCATTGTGAACGATCGCGTGGATCTTGCCCTGGCTGTCAATGCTGACGGTGTTCACGTCGGTCAGGGCGACCTTCCGGCACGGGTCGTGCGGGAGATCATTGGACCTGACCGTATCCTTGGCGTCACCGCTACCACCACGGACGCCGCCGTCCAGGCCGAGCGTGATGGCGCAGATTACGTCGGATTCGGCCCTGTTTTCCAGACAACATCGAAATCCAATCCCGCTTCGGTAAAAGGACTGGACGGCCTGTTGCAGGCAGCGCGTGCCGTTCGTATTCCCGTGATAGCCATCGCCGGCATTACCGCTGCAAAAATCCCACTGCTGCTGGAGCACGGTGCTTCAGGGTGCGCCGTCCTGTCGGCCGTATGCGTCGCCCCCCATCCCGACCGGGCAACGCGAGCATGTGCCGATCAGCTGAAACTTGACGTGAAACACCCGGATGGCTTGTAATCCGTCCGTCCGCCTGCTACTTTCTCGTAATCCCCCTTTTTGCCTTTTTCCGCTATGCCGTACTCCGCACGTCTGCAACGTCTTGAATCCGCCATTGAGGCCTCTCCACTCGGAGCCATGGTTCTCAATGCAGGTCCCAGTCTACCCTATATGACCGGATTGCACGTCCATCTCAGTGAGCGTCCTGTGGTCGCGTGTTTTTCGCCGGGCACATCGCCGACCCTCGTGCTCCCGGCGCTTGAGACGCAGAAAGTTCAGCATCTGCCTTTTGGGATGGACGTCTACACGTATTCGGAGTCACTTCCGTCATGGCACACGGCGTTTGAAGCGGCACTGGGTCACTTGCCGGAGGGTGTCCGGATCGGTGTTGAGGACGGCGTTCTCCGGTTTCTTGAGCTGAATTACATGCAGAAGGCGGCACCATCGGCACAGTTTGTCTCGGGAGAGGAGATCATGGCCTCGCTCCGTATGCGCAAGGACATTACCGAGCGGACACTCATGAAGGAGGCCGTTCGCATGGCGGAAGAGGCGCTCCGAAGCACACTTCCGCACGTAAAGCCGGGAGTGACGGAACGGGAAATCAGTTCCCGACTCATTGCACGCATGCTGGACGAAGGTTCCGGTGGTGAGTTGCCTTTCCAGCCCATCATTGCTTTCGGGCCCAACAGTGCCAATCCGCACGCCGTGCCTACCGATTATGCCGCGCGCGAAGGGGATCTGATCCTCTTTGACTGGGGTGCCAACAACAGAGGGTACTTCTCCGATTTGACCCGAACGTTCGTGCTGGGCGAACCAGATGACGTCATTCGCCGCATCTATCAGACCGTAGAGAAAGCCAATGCGGCAGGCAGGGCGGCAGGTAAACCGGGAGTGACGGCGGGCTCGCTCGATGCGGCGACCCGGGACGTGATTGACCAGGCCGGGTTTGGCCCACAATTCGTACACCGGACCGGACATGGAATCGGGCTCGATGTACACGAACCACCGTATATCCGGTCGGGGAACGATGTGCTTCTGGAACCGGGAATGACCTATACGATCGAACCGGGAATCTATGTACCGGAGCACGGTGGGGTACGTATTGAAGACGACATGATTGTAACCGAAGACGGGTGCGAGAGCCTGACTACATACCCGCGGGAGCTCACCATCCTGCCGGTCTGATGAAGACGGCGACGGCTCTCATCCTGACAGGCAGGCAGGCTTTTGCAGACGAGTTGGTCGACACGCTTTCTGACCATTTTTCATGCCGTTTGAAGGTGCCCTCGAAAATGGCATCGGTCGATCTCAATACGTCTCTGGTGCTGTTTGATCTCGCAGACGAGCAGTTCGATTGGGACGCTGTGATGGCAGAAATCTGCCACGAGTTCCATGGAGCGTGCGTACTTCTTGTATCCCGGCTACCGGATGCGGCAGACTGCGCGCGCTATACGCGAATGGGGGCGCAGGATATTCTGGACATGCAACGGATGGACCGCAAGGAGGTGGCCTCACGGCTTGTCATGGCCACCGAGCGCTCCCGCATTCTCGGTATTTCGCAGGATGCGGCCGTTCACATTCGATCGGTCATAGAATTCGTATCCGATGCCATCCTGATCATAGACGACCACGGGACCGTCGTATTTGCGAACTCGGCCAGTGAAGAGCTGTTCGGTAAATCGATTGAAGAGCTGTTTGGCGCACTGTCCCCGGTAGATCCAGGCGACTGCAGCGACATTTTCTGCCTGCTCGACATCCAACGTCAGGATGGGCAAACGGTACATGCCAGTCTGCAGACATCAGATATCATCTGGGAGGGCCGACAGGCACATATGCTGGCCATGCGCGACCTTACGAGTGAGACAGAGCTCCGGCAGCATCTTCTCGACGCCCGTAAAACGTCGGAAAAAACGAAGGAACTCAAGGCCTCTTTTCTGGCCAACATGAGTCACGAGTTGAGGATGCCTCTGGCCAGTATTGTCGGTTTTGCCGAAATCATTGAAGAAACGGCCGGCGACAGTGAAATGAGAGAGTTCGCATCGCTTATCCAGGAATCGGGTGGGCGTCTCCTGCATGCCATAAACGCCGTTCTGGACATGTCCCGTTTGGAGGCGGGACGGTTCAAGGCCATGCCGGAAGAGGTCGACGTAGCCGAGGTGATAGAAGGGGCGGTCCGTCTCATGAAGCCTCTCTCCCGTGAAAAAGACATTGATGTGGTCACTGACGGTCCATCGCCCCTGCTCTTCCATACCGACCCGGTATTTCTGGAGCGGGTAATGAACAACCTGGTGGGAAATGCCATCAAGTTCACCGACAACGGGTTTGTCCGCGCCGAATGGGCACTCAGCGACGGCACCCTGGATATCCGTGTGTCCGACACGGGGATTGGCATTTCGCCCGATTTCATTCCCCAGGTATTTGAGGAGTTCAGCCAGGAAAGCACCGGCCGGGCCCGGCAGTATACCGGCACAGGTCTGGGTCTCGCCATTACGCAGCGGCTCGTAACCGAACTGGGAGGACAGATCAGCGTCAGTTCGGAAAAGGGTGCCGGCACGACATTCCATGTCCGGATTCCGATGTCTGAACCAACAGATACAGGAAGCCGTACACCGTGATTTCAGATCCTACGACACTTTTCGCCGTCCTCGCGGCGGTCCTTGCCGGTGTTTTCTGGTTGGCCACACTTCCCCGACTGAAGCGCTTTTTCCAGTTCATGCCGCCGGTCATCTGGGCCTACTTCGTCCCCATGATCCTTACCACAGCCGGGATTACGCCCGCCCAGAGTGAGGTCTACACATGGATGTCCCGCTATCTGCTCCCATTTGCCCTGTTCCTGTTGATGCTGACGGTCGATCTGCCCGCCATTCTGAAGCTGGGAAAGACGGCTCTCATGATGATGGTGGCTGGCACGATTGGAATCATGCTCGGTGCACCGGTTGCCTACCTCATATTTGCCTCGGTGCTTCCGGCCGATGCCTGGCAGGGACTGGCTACGTTGTCCGGAAGTTGGATCGGCGGAACGGCCAACATGCTGTTCATCAAGGACAGTGTGGGTACACCGGACTCTCTGGTTGGTCCCATCATTGTGGTCGATACGGTCGTGGGCTATGGTTGGCTAGGCATACTTGTGTTCATGAGCACGTTCCAGGATCGGTTCGATACGTGGATAGGTGCAGACAAGACCGTTATAGAAGCCACGAACCGGCGTCTGGCGGAGGTAGACACGACACGCGAGCCCTCCGATACCCCTGACCTGGCCTACATCCTGGGACTCACGCTGCTCGTTACGGTATTGTCTCTCGCTGTAGCCACCTACCTGCCGGATATTGGCAATCCCACGGTCATTACCAGCAGTACGTGGGGCATCCTGATTGTGGTGACCGTCGGCATCGCGCTTTCGTTCACGCGCCTTCGCAGGCTGGAGCACCGAGGAGGATCGAAAGTGGGCTACCTCGCGCTGTACCTTCTTCTGACATCGATCGGAGCCCAGGCCGACGTTGCAGCCGTATTGCAGGTACCCATGTACATGCTGGCAGGCGTGGTCTGGATCCTGGTTCACATCGGCATACTGTTGCTCGTGGCGCGCTGGTTGCGTGCTCCCCTCTTCTTCGTCGCCACCGGTAGCATGGCCAACATCGGCGGTGCCGCGAGCGCGCCCATCGTCGCCAGCGTGTATTTTCCCGCCATGGCCCCGATAGGACTCCTGATGGGAGTATCGGGGTATATCCTCGGCATCTACGGCGCGCTCTTCACGGCACAACTGCTCGCCTGGATGTCAGGATTTCTTGTGTGACGCGGCCAGCGTCTCCGCCTCCTGGACCAGATCGTTGATGGCATCTATTCCTGATTGCCAGAACGCTGGATCTCTCAAGTCAATTCCGAGGCGCCCCACCAGCACATGCGGCCAATCGGAGCCGCCGGCAGAAAGAAGGCTGGTGTACTCCCTTACGAATGCATCGGGCGCGTCAAGATAGCGCCTGTAGAGTGCGAGGACCAGCAATTCACCGAATGCATAGGCGTAGACGTAGCCCGGCGTGTGCAGGAAATGTGGAATGTAGCTCCACCAGTGGCGGTAGTTCTCCCCCAGCGTGACCGATCCCTGAAACATGGCTTCCTGGGTCTCCATCCACGCACTGCAGAACTGCTCGGCGTCCAATTCACCCTCCTCGCGACGAAGCGTGTGGATCCGATTCTCAAACCGGTTCATGGTGACCTGCCGAAAAACCGTCGCCATCGTATCGTCTATTTTCCCCATGAGCATCGACAATCGGTTCATGGGATCTGTTTCAGCAGCGAGCATATTCTGAAACACCAGCATCTCGCCAAAAACGGACGCTGTTTCCGCCGTTGTCAATGGCGTATCGGCATGGAAAATACCCTGTCCACGGGACAGGTATTGGTGTACTCCATGCCCCAACTCGTGAGCCAGCGTCTGTACGTCACGTACCTGGCCCGTATAATTGAGCAGAATGTAGGGGTGCGCTGACGGGACGGCTCCGTGACTGAAGGCGCCGCCGCGCTTCGCGTCGCCAAGCGCTGCATCTATCCATTTCTCGTCAAAAAACCGCTCTACGATCCGACCGATCTCCGGCGAGAATTCCGCATAGGACCGGGTAACGATATCCCGGGCACGGTCCCACGTCCAATGGCTGTCGGCCTCGCTGACCGGCGCATACCGGTCGTATTCCGTCATCTCGTCAATCCCGAGCAGATCCTTCTTGAGGCGGTAGAACCGGCCAACCACGTCGTAACTTCCGGTCACCGTATTGATCAGGGCCTCCACATCCTTTCCGTCGACCTCGTTGGCCAGATTGCGCGACTGGATCCATGACGTGAATCCCCTGAGACGATCGTCGGTGGACTTGTCAGAGAGCAGCGTATTGAATATGAAGGTGAGAGTACGCTCGTTTTCACGCAGCCCTTCGCTGAATGCCTCGGCTGCATCGCGTCGAAGTGACCGGTCCTTCTCGTGCAACCTGGCCAGCACCTGCTGTTGCGTAAGTTGCTCACCGTGGAGCGTGAACCGCATGGCCCCCATGGTTTCATCGAAATAGCGGTTCCACGCGGACCGGCCCGTCAGCCCCTTTTCCACCAGGATTCGCTCTTCCGGCTCACTCAGTACATGGGGCTTGTTGAGTCGGAGCATCCTGAGATAATGGTCGGCGATATCCCGTGTTTCGGCAAGTTGCAGGTATTCATCTGCCCGCTCGTCATCGAGGTCAACCCACTCCAGTTCGAAAAACAGCAGTTTTGTACTGAGCGCCGTGTATTCCTCCTTGACCGCCTGGAGGAGCTTGCCCGTAGCGGGAGAAGCGGTATTGGTTGACCATGCAAGGTAGGCATACGTATAGGCACGGCCTGCGGCGTCCTGGATACCCGCGTAGGTCTTCAGCAGGTCAGCAAACGCGGCGGCGCCCACGTCGGCCAGCTTTCCCCTGTGGGCATCGGCGAATTCGCCAGCCCTGCCGGACGCCTTTTCGAGTGCACGGAGTGCGTCCTCATCAGTTGCGTACAGGTCGGTAAGGTCCCATGTGATGTGCTCTGCTCCTGTCGGGCGGTCAGTGGACATGAATCTCTGAAGTTTCTGGGTAACGGAACGGAATGCCGGTCCACGCATGGAACCACCCGCACGTTCCCCATGGCATCCATTATGACTGAATCTTACAGAAATCACCTCCCCGGTCGGGGCCTTGGCGCGATTGTGTTGCTGGCGGCACTCCTTGTCACCTCCTGCTCTGGCGACAGGAGCGACGAGAGGACGGGCGGCGGGATAGGGCTCGAGGATAACCGAACCGGATCGCCGGCGCGAACGGAAACGATCAATGGCACGTCGGTCGCTTACCTGAGCCAGGATCTGCCTTCTTTTTCGGCGCAGGGAATACGAGGCGAATCCATTGACGAGCGCTTGCTGGAAGGCCGGATTTCCCTGGTCAATTTCTGGGCTACCTGGTGTGGTCCATGTATCATAGAGACACCTGAACTGGTCGGGCTCTACGAGGAATGGTCCGACAGACCGTTCCAGATCCTCGGAGTTTCCATGGATACCTACGCAGACCAGGAAGTGGTTGATTTCGTGGACAATTTCGAGGTCACCTACCCCGTATTCGTAGACACGATGGGTGTTGCCGACGCCTTCGGAGGCGCATTCGCCCTGCCGACCACCTATCTGGTGGACGGAACCGGTACCGTTGTTCGCAGATACATCGGTCTTTTTCCCGTGAGCCGCGTACGTGCCGAGCTGGACAGCCTCATTACGGCGCTTGAATCCTGACAACAGGCTACGGTATCATGATGGGCCGGTCGGTTCAAATACACCGACGGTCTGGCGATCCAGGTGGATTACGTCCGCCAATGCGAGCCGAATTTGCTCCGCTGTGCAGCTTCGTGCCACATCCAACCAGGTAGCGAATCGTCTCCAGTCACCGGATGCGATCGCCTCGTTCAATGCAGCCGCCGTACTGTAGGAGCCGTCTGTACTATAGGCAAATGCCGCTTCGAGTCCCGTAAGCGCCCGCGTCATTTCTTCTGCCCCGGGTCCGTCAGTAACAAGACGCTCCAGTTCCTCATCCACGGCCCGTTCCACATCCTCGACGGGCGTTCCGGCACCCGGTGACGCATAGATCATAAAAAGTCCGGGATCATGCAGCGGCGTAAAAATTGCCTGTTGCGCCGTTGCGAGTCCTTTTTTGACCAGGCCCCTGTACAGACGCGTTGTTCGTCCCCCCGAGAGGATCTGTGCAGCCAGCTCCAGCGCGACACTTCGCTCATCCCGGGCGGGAAATGCCTTCCACCCCATGAGCAGGATCGGCACGTCACCCTGCATCCGGACGACAACACGACGAGGCCCACGCTGTTCGGGCTCGACCGCATGCACATCGGGCAAGGGTTCGGCTCCCCGTCCGATGGAACCGAACGAGCGGCAAATGTCCGCCAGCACGTTGGTTTCGTCAAAATCACCGATCATAGACAATACGGCATTCTCCGGCCAGTAATAGCGGTCGTAGAAGCTGCGCAACCGGGCCGCCGTAACCTGTTCGATATCCCGCCGCCATCCTATGGTCGCGTGGTGATACGTATGCGCCTCGAACGCAGCCGCCCATACAGCCTGGTAGAGTTTTCGGAACGGCTCGTTCTCTCCCCGGTCGAACTCGTTCAGAATCACTGTTTTTTCAGAGGCTACATCCTCTTCACGGAGCAGGAGACCCCGCATCCGGTCGGCCTCGACCTCAATCACCGTCGAAACGTGCTCGCGCGGAAGCAGCGCATAATAATTCGTACGGTCCATCCACGTGGTTGCGTTTACCTGCGCACCCACCGATTGCAACAGGTTGAAGACAGAGGTTCCGCGATCCCGGTTGTACTTCTCCGTTCCCTTGAACATCATATGTTCGAGGAAATGCGTGGCACCGGTCTCCCCTGTTCGTTCATGCCGGCTCCCCACCCTGTACGTGATCATACACGTCGCAACCGGCGCCATGCGCCTGGGAAGGAGCAGCACCTGGAGCCCATTCGATACCAAACGATAGCAATCAATGCCACCGCATTCTTCCATGAACTCCATTCCAGGTACGGTTTCCACGTGCGTCCGCATCAGTGTGCCTCCAGCCAGTTCGACCCACTGCTCAATTCCACTTCCACCGGAACGGACAAGTCCATGGCCGATGTCATGGCTCTACGGACAATGGGGGCCACGACATCCACATCACCCTGAGGCACTTCCAGTACCAACTCGTCATGCACCTGCATGAGCAGCCGCGCGTCACCACCGTATGTGGAGAGGCTATCATGCAGGGTTATCATGGCCAGTTTGATCATGTCGGCCTGTGTGCCCTGGATGGGCATGTTGACCGCCACGCGCTCTGCAAACGATCGCACGTTGTGATTGCGCGCCTTTATTCCAGGTATGTACCGGCGACGTCCGAAGGCCGTCTCCGCATACCCCCGGTCACGGGCCACCTCCACCTGTGCTTGCAGATAGTTCGCCACACCAGGGTATGTACGTTTGTATGTATCGATCAACTCCGAAGCCTCGGGAACGGGGCAACGCAGACGCTGGGCCAGGCCAAACGCGGATATCCCGTACGGAATACCGTAGTTGACTTCTTTCGCCCTGCGCCTCATATCCGGCGTGACGTCTTTCAGTCCCACCTTGAAAACAAGCGCGGCCGTAGCGGTGTGCACATCCTCTCCTGACGTGAACGCACGGCTGAGTTCATCATCCCTGCTCAGCGAGGCCAGGATCCGGAGTTCAATCTGCGAGTAGTCGGCTGACATCAGTACATATCCGGGGTCCGCCACGAATGCCCGCCGAATGGCACGTCCCCGTTCGGTTCGGATGGGAATGTTCTGCAGGTTGGGTCTCGAACTCGCCAATCGCCCCGTGGCGGCCGTGGTTTGACTATAGGTCGTATGAATGCGGCCCGTCTCCGGGTGCACCATCTGCGGAAGTGAATCCACATACGTCGATTTCAGCTTCGAGAGTTCGCGCCAATCCAGGATGCGGGCCGGGAGTTCGTGCTCAGTGGCAAGCTGTTGGAGCACATTTTCGCGCGTGGATGGCTTACCCGTTCCTGTTTTCTCGAGTACCGGAAGACCAAGTTTTTCGAACAGTATCGTACCGATCTGGGCAGGCGACCCGATGTTGAACTCCTCCCCGGCCATGTCATGTATTTCTGACTGGATACGCTCCAGGTCCACAGCCAGCTGCCCGGAAAGCCTGGACAGCTCCGCAACATCGATCCTGACACCCCGCACCTCCATGGCAACAAGGACCGGCAACAAAGGAAACTCGATGCGGCCAGCCATGTCGGTGAGGGCATCGCGGGCCAGCATCTCATCGAGGGCCGCCTTGAGACGTAACGTGATGTCCGCATCTTCACAGGCATAAGGACTCACCTTGCTGACCGGGATATCCCTCATGGAGCGCTGGTCCTTGCCGCTACCGATCAGTTCACTGATGGGAACGGGTGCATAGGACAGGAGCGTTTGCGCCAGATGATCCATGCCATGGGGCTCCTCCGGCGCGCACAGGTAGTGGGCAACCATGGTATCGAAGAACGGTCCCCTCACGTGTACCCCGTGCCGCTCCAGGACGACCAGATCATACTTGATGTTCTGGCCTACTTTTATGGACCGTGCCTCCCATGCAGGCCGGAGTGCTTCCAGTATGGTTTCTGTGGGCGTACCGTCCGGCATGGGCGTCGGAATGTACCAGGCTGCACGCTCTTCCGTGGAAAAGGACAGGCCCACGAGCGATGCCAACACAGGATCGGTGGACGTCGTCTCCGTGTCCATTGCCCACTCATCCGCCCTGACCAGCTCTTTGACGAGGTCCGTGAGGGCATCCATGTTCGTTACCGTCCTGTACGACACCTGGTCCAGGTCCAGTCTTTCCGGTCCCATGCGTTCCGATTCCTCGTCCGTTCCATGCTCCTCTTCATCTGGTGCCTGTCCGTGATCGAGCCGCGCAAAAACCCGTGCCACCCGGTCCTGGAGTCGACTGAACTCGAGCTCATCGAACAGTGTGCGCACGCGGTCCATGTCAGGATGCCGTACCACGAAGTCGTCCCAGGTTTCCGACACATCCACGTCGGTTCGGATCGTCACCAGTTTCTTGGAGAGTACGGCATTTTCCGCGTGCTTCTGAAGTCCTTCACGGGCTCGCTTCCCTGAGACTTCATCCGCATGCTCAAGAAGATTTTCCACGCTTCCGTACTGCTGAATCAGTTTGATGGCCGTTTTTTCTCCGATACCGTGCACACCGGGGATATTGTCGGCCGAATCGCCCATGAGCGCCAACAGGTCAATGAACTGCGACGGCTCGAGGTTGTAGTGTTCCCGGAATGTGTCTCCGTTCATGATATCAAAGCTCTCCCCCCTGTACGCAGGTCTGAACTGCGAGACATGATCTGACAACAGTTGTCGGAAATCCTTGTCCGGCGACACAATGACAGCCTCTGCGCCATCTTTTTCTGCCCGGACAGCAAGCGTACCGATCACATCATCGGCTTCCACTCCCCCCAGTTCTATCACGGGTATGTCGAGCGCCTCCACTATTGCCTTGATGTAGGGCAGATTGGCCAACAACTCATCCGGCGGTGGATCGCGATGCGCTTTGTATTCGTCGTAGAGCTCATCACGGAACGTCCCCCCCTCCTCCATGACGTCGAACACAACGGCCATGTGGTCCATGCCATGATCTTCAACCAGTTTTGTAAGGGCCGACACGAAACCGTATGAGGCGCTCGTGTTGAACCCCTTCCGGTTGATCAGTGGCCGGCTGATGAAAATGAAATGCGCCCGATAGGCCAGGGCCATGGCATCGAGCAGGTACAGGGTGGGTTTACCGGTGGGCATGCTGTCGTCGGAGAAACCGGAAAGTTGGTGGAGTGGAACCCATTGCGCGGACGACCTTACACGGACAGAACCGTTTCGGGGTCCCCTGATTTTTTCCAGATATGCCAGTCTTCAGACCACACTGCGTGCTCGTCACCGGCGGAGCCGGTTTCATAGGATCCAACTATCTGCACCACATGGTACGGACCTACCCGGACGTTCGCTTCATTACGGTAGATGCGCTCACCTATGCCGGAAATCGGGCCAATCTGGCTGGAGTGGAAGAGCGTGACAACTTCCGCTTCATTCATGCCGATATCACGAGTGAGGATACGATGGCACAACTTTTTGAGGCGGAACCCATTGATGCCGTGGTTCATTTCGCAGCCGAAAGTCACGTGGACAGGTCCATCGCGAGTGCGCGTGATTTCGTCCACACGAACGTGGAAGGGACCCGGGTCCTACTCGATGCCGCTCGTCGGGCCTGGGTCGCGGCACCTGCCGGGAAACGCCGTTTCCATCACATCTCGACCGATGAGGTATTCGGCGCGCTCGGTCCAACGGGTGTGTTCACGGAGGACAGTCCCTATGCACCACGATCGCCCTACGCCGCCTCCAAGGCAGCGGCGGACCACCTCGTTCGGGCGTGGATGACGACACACAACCTTCCGGCCATCATAACAAATACATCCAACAACTACGGACCTTTTCAGAATCCGGAGAAACTTATTCCCCTCGTCATATCCCGCGCGTTGGCCAAAGAAAGCGTCCCCGTATACGGAAAAGGAGAACAGGTGCGTGATTGGTTGTTCGTGAAAGACCACGTCGAGGCACTCGAGCGCGTACTCATGTACGGTCAGACGGGGAGAACCTATCTGATTGGAGGCGACCAGGAGGTTCGAAACATCGACCTGGTGGAACATCTCCTCGATGCCGTAGACGTCCATCTTGGGCGTCCACATCAGTCTTCCCGCCAATTCATAACGTTCGTAACAGACCGGCCGGGACATGATTTCCGGTATGCGCTCGATTCATCACGCATATGTGATGAACTGGGGTGGACGCCCCGCCACAGCCTCGAAGAGGGGCTGAAGAAAACCGTATCATGGTATCTGGACAACACCGATTGGATAGCACAGGCCCATCGGAAGCTGACGCCGCCCCAATCATGAAATGACCCGCCCATGAAAGGAATCGTACTCGCCGGAGGCACCGGCAGCCGTCTCTACCCGCTCACGCGTGTGACCAACAAGCACCTGCTTCCGGTCGGGCGCTACCCCATGATCTACCACCCTGTCCTGCGCCTGCGCCGTGCGGGAATTACGGAACTGGCCATCGTGACCAGCCCCGAGCACATGGGAGATGTGGTCAACCTGTTGGGCAGTGGACGCCGGCTCGGCGTGGATCTGACCTATCGTGTGCAGGACGAGCCCGGCGGCATTGCCCAGGCCATGGCACTCTGTGAAGCATTCACCGGTGGGGAATCGTTCGCCGTCATGCTGGGTGACAACATCCTGGGCAGCGACATCACGTCCGAGGTCGCGTCCTTCAGACAGCAGGACGGTGGCGCACGGATACTGCTCAAAGAGGTCCACGATCCAGAGCGCTACGGCGTGCCACGTTTCGAGAACGATCGCATCGCCGAGGTCATCGAAAAACCGTCGCATCCACCCAGTTCTTTCAGCGTCACGGGCATTTATCTTTACGATCGGCAGGCTTTCGATTTCATACGGGAGCTTACGCCCTCCGAGCGGGGCGAGTACGAAATCAGTGACGTGAACAACCGGTATGCGCGTATGGGTCGCCTGACATACGGTATCCTGGATGGTTTCTGGGGCGATGCGGGCACGTTCGATGGTTGGGACGAAGCCAATGTGCTGGCGCGGGATGTTCGTTATCCGGAAGTGGACGAGAGGGCGTACTGATGACTGGTGTGTTGGATTGGATCGATGCGCCGATCAGCGGCGTAACCGTCCGGGAAATGCAGGCTTTTCGCGACGATCGGGGTTGGCTCGTGGAGCTTTTTCGTCGCGACGAGCCGGACGGCGCGGCCCCACCTGCGATGGGATATGTATCGCTGACACACGCCGGAGTGGCACGCGGACCCCATGAACACCGGCATCAGACCGATCGGTTCGCATTTTTCGACGGTCACTATCGCGTTTTCCTGTGGGATGCGCGGGCGGCCTCTCCTACCCGGGGAAACAGGATGGTATTTTCGGCGGGAATGTCCAATCCGGTGCTGGTTGTGATTCCGCCGGGTGTCGTACATGCCTACCGCAATGACGGCGATGCCGATGCGCTCGTGACCAATTTTCCCGATACGCTCTACGCCGGGGAGGGCAAGCGTGGACAAGTGGACGAGATCCGGCACGAAGACATGGACAATTCGCCCTTCTGCATGGACAACGAGTGATGTTCATTGTATTCGACATCGACGGGACGCTGATGCTCACGCGGGGCGTCGGCAGGGAGGCGATCGGGGTGGCGCTCGAAAACGAACTTGGTAGACCGGTTTTGCTGGATGAGGTGTCGTTTTCGGGGCGCACGGATCCGGCCATTCTGGTGGATGTCCTGAGGGCATCGGGTGTGCCCGAGGATGAGATCCCGGGGCTGCTCCCTGGCATGCTCCAAGCGTATGAATCGGAACTGTGTCGCAGACTGCAGCCCAGGCATGTGGATCTGCTCCCCGGCGTGATGACGCTGGTCAACCTGCTCCGGCGCCGTGAAGGTACCTACCTCGGGATACTGACGGGAAATCTCGAGGGGACCGCGCGAGCCAAACTGAAGGCCGCAGGGATGGAGGGTATATTCGGTACGGGAGCCTACGGCAGTGATGATCAGGACCGCAACCTGCTGCCAGCCATTGCCAGAGCGCGCCTTCAGCGTGCTGTTGGTGTGGATGTACCGCCGCAACGCACGGTCATCATAGGCGATACGGAGCATGATATTGCCTGTTCACGTGCCCACGGAGCCTGGGCGCTTGCCGTATGCACGGGACATGTATCTCGGGCGCTTCTTGAGCAGAATCGGCCGGATCTGCTGCTTGACAGCCTCCATCCGCCGGAAGCCGTGCTCGCGTTCATTGACGGTTTGACAGCGCGCGATTGAGCATATTGATCTGACGCCGCGCCTGATCGATATAGGCGCCACCGAAAAGAATGGCATGATTCAGCACGTGGTACATCTGGTACACGGTCATGCATTCGGCTGTGGGTGGCCCACTCCCTGCTTTGTCAGCGAGTGCCGCGTGGAACCTGCCTGGAGGGGATCCGAACAACATCAGCATGGCAACGTCCGCCCAGACGTCCCCGACGTGGACGGCCGGATCGATCAGTATGCATGTGTTATCGTTTCCGGGAATGACATTTCCCATCCACAGATCTCCATGACACAGGCTCGGTATTGGCGCCCGGGGTACCCATCTGTCCAGTTCCTGCAGGAACGGCTCGGCAGCGGCTCGCAGGTTCAACCTGTCGAGCATGGGGACAAGCCGGGACCAACGCACGAATTCCACCCAGTCCTGCGTCTGCGTATTGACCTGTGGCGTCGGTCCAATAAAATTGTCTCGTGTCCATCCGAAAGGGGTTCCATGCGGAAGGCTGAGCGAGGCCAAGACCTCCGCCAGATGCTCCCAGTGCGCGTTCGTCCAGGGGGCATGATCCATCCACGGGAGGGCCATGGCGGAAACATCGGCGCTGACCATGGCACATGCACGGGGCGCAGGCACACTCCCCTCGAGGCGCTCCTCCAGGGCATCAAGGCCCCGGCTTTCGGCCAGAATGCGCGGGGTGGGAGCCCATTTTACGAAGACGTCGCCTCCTGAACAGGCAACGCGCTCACAACCGTTGACGGCATGCCGACGTCCCGTTTGGAACCAGTCCAGCAGTCCTTCTTCCGACAGCAATCTGTTGGAGCCCGTCATCCCGATTCAGGTCAGTGGGTGTCGCGTGAGGCCTGGTCGTCACCTGGGGCCTGGTCGTCACCTGGGGCCTGGTCGTCACCTGGGGCCTGGTCGGCGAGCGCGGGGTTTTCTTCGAGCAGCCGGCGCAGGATCATCGATGCGGTACGGTCGGCAATATCAAACACGCGTTCGAATCCATCTTCTCCCCCGTAGTAGGGATCGGGCACCTGATAATCACCTGGTTCGGGGTCGAACTCCCGGAAGAGCCGGATCTTGTGGTGATGGAGGCCATCCGGATCGAGCGACAGCACGTCCGACAGATTGTTCTTGTCCATGACAAAAATGTGATCGAACCGCTCAAGATCAGCGCAGGTAATCTGCCTGGCTTTCTGGTGCCCGATTTCCACGCCCCTCGCCCGCGACGTAGCTTGCATGCGCGTGTCGGGCGCTTCACCCACATGCCAGGACCCGGTACCGGCCGAGTCGACATCCATGGCATTCGACAACCCGGCAGCATGCAGCCGGTCTTTGAACACGCCCTCCGCCAATGGGCTGCGGCAGATGTTTCCTAGACACACGAACAGGATTCGAACAGGCATGCTCATGGTACTTCCGGTCGCACCGGACCCAGCGTTCGATTGACCAGACGTTTGTTGAAATACAGAAAAACGCCCATAACCACACCCCATTGGACAAGAATGGTCATCACGGAATAGGGATCAAATGGATTGAACCAACTGTCCGGCGCGTAGACCGTCGCCGACAGCGTAAACCACCAGACGAGCAGGACAATCGCCTGCGATGGGATGGCCCATGTAATCAGAAACTCCCAGAGACGCCCTGCCCGCCAGTCTCCGTCGGCAACATCCACAGCATCCCGACGGAATGCCGATACCCCGTAGCGGATGACGGAAAAGGCCACGAACGCACCGGAGATCATCAGGGCTACTCCCCAAACAAAGTCCTGGTTGCCAAAAATATTGAGGTTTACGGCCGACGGTACTCCCAGGACGAAGCCGACCGTAACTACACTGACGACTGCCGACTGCCTCGTCAAGCCGAGATCGACCAGCATGCGCGTGGTCAGCTGAATCATGGAAATGAGCGAACTGATGGCCGCAAACGCAAGGCCAAGAAAAAACAGTATCGCGAGTACCTCTCCGAAAGGCATTTTGGCAAAGAGCTGCGGCATCCAGATGAACGTCAAGCCCGTTGCTGCGGGACCACTCGTCTGCATGATTTTCAGCACCTCCGGACGCGACATTTCGGCACCAAGGGTAGCGAAAACCGTTCCGAAAATGACGACTGCCGCCATGATACTGACGGCATTGTTGCCGAAACCCGTTATCAGGCTGTTCTTTACCACGCCGTGCCTGGCGTGCATGTACGCCCCGTAGGTCAGAATCAACCCCCAACCGGCACCGGTATCCCACGCATTCTGCGTGAGGGCCTCCAGCCAGATGCGCGGCTGGGCCAGCGTTGACCAATCAGGACGGAACAGAAACGCTATTCCTTCCCACGATCCGTCGAGTGTGAGCGTCCGGATGAGCGCAACCAGAACAATGCCCAACAGCGTGGGAATAAGCACCTTGTTCGCTTTCTCGATGGACGATATACCTCTGATCACGACAAATCCGCACAGGACCATGGCCAGGCCATGGAATGCAACCGGCAATCCACCCTGCTGGAACGCGTCCCAGACAGCCGCTGATTGCCCCATGGAAATGGGCAGCGGCGATACAACCATCTGCGTTACATAGTACATACACCATCCGGCGACCACCGAATAGTAAAACATGATGGCCGTCGCCACAAAACCAATGAAAGCGCCCATCCAACCATAATTCCGGCCGGCGATTTTGGCCACCGTTCCAATGACGCCCATGCGTCCGCTCCGGCCCAGTGCATACTCGGCAATGATCAATGGAACCGACCACATGAGCAGGAAAAGCAGCCAGGCAAGCAGAAAAGCGCCTGCTCCGTCATCTCCCGCATTGCTCGCTGCAATTCGCGGAAAGCGCCAGATGTTTCCCGTTCCTACGGCAATTCCGAGTACACTCAGAATAAGTCCGAGTCGGGACGAAAATCGGGCATCCTTTTCACTTGGCATCGGCTTCCAGGGGTTCGTTCGTCGCATGGAGTCGACTGAGGTCGAGCGCATAGTAGCCAAACGAGACAAAAGTGTCTACGTGCGCATCGTAGTGCCTGGAGAAGGGATTACCGGATTGACCGCCCGGATAGACACCCCACGCGCTGGGAATTCCGTTCGAGAAGTCAACGACGACCCTCCACGACGCGGAGTGCGTGGCCTCCATGCCGCGGGCTGGCGACAATGTCTCCTTCCAACCCGGATACGGCATTCCCTCCCTCCATAAAGCCCTCAGCGACGGACTGCGTGTTATATGCCGCATCTGGAGCGTATGCACCTCTCCCCAGGGCAAGGCCTCGTCATGCAGTGCCTGCCTGCGCACGGCCTCCCTCAGGATGTCGTCAAACGTCTCTTGCCGGGGTGTCGACGCCCGGTCAAACCATACCTCATCCACGAGGGGTTCACCATGACCGGGTTCGGCGAACATGCGCACAAAATGCGGCCTGGGAATATGCCGGAACACTTCCTCGTCCCAGACAAGCTCATAGAGCGTGTCGGCAAGCGCCGCAAAAAGCGTCGCCTCCCGGGAATCTGTCCTCATCTGCCTATCCCATGCGACCAGCCGCTCCACCAGCTCACGACCGGCCTTATCCAATCCGGTCAGTGTATCCACAAGGGGAATCAGGTAATCTGCCTGCACCGCATGAACATCGGCCTGATAGTCCATCAGGTCTGCTGCGTCATGTCCGGACTTGGCGGCAAGAAGCGTATGGATACGACGGCTGCGAAAAATACTCCGCCAATCGAGCCCCATGTAAGGCTCCATGTCTGATGTTGGCCGCTGGTTAGTGGATGTCAGGAACCCCCGATCCGGGTTGGTCCAGGCCGGCAGTTCGTCAAACGGCACGCGTCCCTGCCATGCCGTGGCCGACGTCGATCCATCGAGCAGCCCGGTACCGGAAGAACGCTTTGGAAGATACCCGGTGGATCGGATGGAGATTGTTCCTTCAACATCTGCATACAGGATGTTCTGCATGGGCGCATCCCACAGGCGCGTAGCATCTACGAATTCCTCATGATTGCGTGCCCGGTGCATGGCCCAGAGCGCCTCGAGTGTCCGGTTGGGTTCGTGTCCGGTCCAGCGGATGGCAACCGGTCCGAGAGGTGTGTCTTCGACAGGACCATGGTGCGAATACCTCAACGACAGCACGACGGGCTCGCCATCCCGCACGCGGATCGTGTCCGACGTCACGACAAGTGGTCTGAACGCGCCATCGTAGAGGTACCTGTCACCGGACTCATCGAGCGTGAGAAGATAGCGGTCAATCTGATCGGCACCCGTATTGGTGAATGTCCACGCATGCGTGGGCGTAATTCCCTCGACAATGATCGGGACAGATGGGAACGTAACCCCATAGGACCTGGCTGTAGGCGTGTAGAGACCGACTTCATACCATATGGCTGGCAGCGACAGATTGAGGTGCATATCACCGGCCAGGATGGGAGCGGACGATGCGGATCGAGCGCCATTGACCGCCCAGTTGTTCGATCCCGTTCCTTCGATGTATCCGCGATAGGGATAGCCAGAGTCGGAAAGTTGACGCAGCCCGCTCGACGTGCGCGTGATCGGGCGTGACGTGGCCGGTGCCGCCGACGCTGCACCATCGGTGTCTGACTCAACATCCACACCTGACACAATGGGTACTTCATGGCGTGAACGCTCGGGAAAGAGCGCGGCGAAGTCACGCTGCGAAAGCAGCCGCCGCGCTTGTTCATACGCCACATCGTCACTCCTGAAACTCAGATCAAAGGTCATGAACAGTTGTAGAGCTGCCGTATACTCGGCTGAGAACCGCGCCGGAGCAAAACCCAGCAAGCGGTATTCCATCGGATACGACCGGGGAGAAAGACTGTCTATCCAGGCGTTGGCCCCGGCCGCATACCAGTCAACGGAGCGACCTGCATCGCTTGTCAGATTTTCGAGTCGGCGAGCCTGCTCACCGACCGAACGAGCCATTCCCGTGCGACGGAAAAACCTGTCCTGGTCCAGCGCATCCCGGCCGAGTACCTCAGACAGACGACCGGTTGCGACCCGCCACAGGAACTCCATCTCGAATAGCCTGTCACGGGCTACCACATAACCCATCGCCATGACGGCGTCCTGGTCGGAACCGGCCGTAATATGAGGCACACCTCGTTCATCGAATTCGACAATGGCTGGCGACGTCATTCCGTCGAGTTGCAATACCTCACTCTCCTGCGGAGTGGCTGATCGAGCGGCGGCATACAGCCCGTTGATCGGCTCAAGAAGGGGACCGGGTGAAAATGCGCCTCCCACGGGTCTTCCCAATACCCAGACAAGACCAGCCAGCACAACGGCTGGAGGCAACAGGTGACGCAGTATCGACCTCATGCTTCCACCATTCGGCCCATCCGTGACAGGAGTTCTTCAGCCGCACCAGCGTAATCCACGGCACCCCGGGCATGCGCGTTGCGGCTGTATACGTTCCCTCCCGGTCCATGGGATATGGAGAGCGTTGTGCACGTCCTGATAATCTGTCGCATGACGTGCGGACCATATTTTTCCCGCATGTACGCCCGATACGAACGGTGATTCTGCTTGCGGCCGTCGACCATGGTCAAGAGAAAGCTCGGTTCGTCCAGGCCTGGATTCAGTTTCTTCCTCACCATCTGGGCCGTCTGCCAGGTCTGCTCGGCACCGACGACAGGTTGGTACTCCGGCAATACCGGGATGACTACGTGATTACTGGCCGCGAGTGCATTGAGACTGTAAACGGTGACCGCCGCCGCCGTGTCGAATAACAGGATATCGTAACCGAGAGACGGTGCATCCCGCTCCACGAATTCCTTGAGCCAGAGCACGTCAACTGGCCGCGTAAGCTTGCGCATACCCGAAGAAAGTGCCGGAGATGAAGGCATGAGCGCAAAACTGCCCGTATCCAGGATAGGCAGCACCCGATCTGCCTTTGCATCCGGATCGAACAGAACAGCAGACGATGCCGCCGGAACCGGCTCTCCAACTCCCACCATTCGGGTCAGAAAACCCTGGGGATCCAGGTCAACAACCAGGACGTTCAGGCCCGACAACGACAAGGCGGCCGACAGGTTGATGGAAGACGTGGTCTTGCCCGTCCCTCCCTTGTGATTGCAAACTGATATCGTAATCATGAACGAGCGCGAACACACCGGTTGTGAAGCGACAAGTTAGGGTCTGATTTATGGACCTACAACATCGCTGGTCACACCTCGCGGCAATCGGCCTCGCCTCACTGGCGGGGCTGTCGCTGGCTGCCACAGCCCCGCCAGCAGGGTTGCCAGCTACGGCACTACCCTCGATACTGGCGCTGTTCTGGTCGCTGCATCTTGCGGGTCCACAGGCGAAACCGGGCTTTCACAGGGATATCGTCTGGCCTCTTCTGGCCTATTTCCTTATTGGCTGGGGTATCTCGTACGGATGGGTCCTTGATCATATCTGGACGCGGACCGCACTCATTTCCGTATTGCTCCTGGCGTTTCTGGCACTCGTCGGGGCCATTGTCTGCCGAACGGGATATCGACTGGCCGGGGCGTACGGCCTTGCTGCATCGGCGATGGCGCTCGAAGCCGCACTCACATTCGGACCCGTCTCCATGCCCCTGGTCAGCACCGGTTTCACGGTGTCGGGCACCTCGTGGGAAACCGTAGTCCCACTATTCGGGATAACGGGGGTGTCGTTTCTTCTCTGGGGACTGGCCGCCATGGTTTTCGGCCTGGCGCCACGTACACAGCCCATTGTGATTCTGCTCTGGATGCTGATATCCGTTTCCGGATTTGAGGAGCGCCAGTTGTCCGTGCCGGATGCACCGTCTCCTGTGCTGCCTGTCGCACTCATTCAACCCGGCATCCCAGCAGCGTCATGGGCCAACGTACGCGACGATTCCCGTATCCATGATCTGGCCTCACGCTCCGACTCAAGCCGTCGCCTCCTGATCTGGCCGGAAACGGCGCTGCCCGTCGGTACGGCCCAGAGGCAGGATTCACTCCTTCAGCGCCACGCACCGTCAGATGTAATTGCAGGAGGTATCATGGTCAGCGATGGTGGCGACGTGCACAACGCGGCCGTGTACTGGCAAGCGCCGCATCCACCCGGAAAAAGCCGCCTGTTGTGGACCGCCAAGCGTAGGCTGATTCCGCTCGTCGAGTATATTCCTGGTCTTGAACAGGTGCCCTGGTTGGGCCTGCTGCGTGTGGACAGTGGCGGGATGTCGGGGTACGTGCCCGGACATGAGCGGGCGGTCTGGGATGTCGGGGATATCCAACTGGCTGTGCTCATATGCTATGAGAGCCTGTTCGGGTGGGAGGCCCGATCGGCGGCTCGCCAGGGTGCCGATGCGATTCTGGTGCTGTCCCAGAACGGCTGGTGGATCAACTCCCGTATGCAATTGCAGCACAGGGATATGACGGCACTCGTTGCACGAGCCATTGGACGCGCCGTGGTGATGGCGGGGGTATCGGGGTGGACGGGTATCCTGTCCGAGTCGGGGCGTGCAGGGCCGTCCCTCTCCCTCCGGGAACCGGGCGTGTTGCATGCGGATGTACGACCGCGTCCCCGAAAAACGTTGTATCTTGTAATGGGCGAAACGTTTTCAGCCATGTTTTTCGTGGTCGTCGTGAGCCTGGGTGTCTTCCAGTGGAGAAAGCATGATTGATTTTCGAGTACCGTTCGTACTGGCCTCAGGAAGCCCGCGGCGACGGAACCTTGTTTCCCAGATCATTGAAGAGGTGACGTTTGACGTATGCGACGCTGAAGAATATCTGATTCCCGCAGAATCCGCTACAGAAGCCGTGGTGCGACTTGCCCGTGAGAAGGCAGAGCACGTGGCCAGGCGCCACGAGACGGCCCTTGTGCTCGGTGCTGACACGGTCGTCGTGCTCGATGGGGCCGTACTTGGAAAACCGGTTGATGACGAGGATGCCCGGCACATGCTGGCGAGGCTTTCCGGTCGTACGCACGATGTGTATACAGGGCTGGCGCTTGTTCATGCCGCAACATCACGAAGCGTAACAGAGCCCGTTCGCACGCGGGTTCATTTCGATGTGCTGACGGAACGGGAAATTGCGGAATACGTCCAGACGGGCTCGCCACTGGACAAGGCGGGGGCATATGGCATCCAGGACGACTCGGGAGCCCTCTTCGTACGTGGCATTGAAGGCGATTTCTTCAATGTCGTGGGGCTTCCACAGAACAGGCTTTACAGACTGCTCGCTGACCACTTCAATGATCTTGTTGCCTCGTGACTCCGTTCCCGTCAATATCTGCACTCCTTGTTCAGGCCCGTACGGAAACTGACATGCTTCAGCAGGAGCTTACGTGCTTTTTGGAGCGAACACGCCTTGGCGAAGGCCGGATTGATACGCACAATGTGCTGACCGAGCATCTGGATGCGTCCAGACTGCACGCATACCACGTTGTATTCATTGGTGGGTCAGGGGAGTTTTCGGCAGCAGACAACCACCCGTGGATGCAGGACCTGCTTTCGTTCGTGCGTCACGTGGTCAATACCGGAATGCCGCTCTTCGGTTCGTGTTGGGGGCATCAGGTCATTGCACGGGCTTTGGGAGGTCGCGTCGAGCATGACCCGCTGCGGGCTGAAATGGGCTGCCTTCCCGTACAGCTCACCAGTGCCGGACTATCCGATACCTTGTTTGGTTCATTTCCCCCGACATTCCTGGCCAACATGGGACACCATGACCGTGTGACGATTCTGCCACCGGGCGCGGTCGAACTGGCACGAAGTGCGACTCAGCCATTCCAGGCGTTTCGGATGGAGGGCCGTCCGGTCTATGGCACACAATTCCATTCAGAGTTGGACGCCGCTCGCGAAAAAGAGCGACTCATCAGGTACCAGAAGTTCTACATGGATGAGATGCCCGACGCAACGGCTCTTGAGGGCGTCATTGCCGCATTGGCCGAAACCACCGAAGTAGACCATCTTTTGTTTGACTTCCTTCGCACGTTTGCCGGTCACACCAGGCCCTGGGAAGGCCTGTAAACGCTGCTACCCCGTAAAACCCGGGTGGACCATGACATCCACAATGGGTCGCCTGGGTGTGGGCGGAGCGGGATAATCGCGGGCTTGTGCCAGGCGCACGAGAACCTGCGGCGTACCGCCCAGACCCAGAGCCTCTCCCACGTCCTTGCGGACGTGAGCCCGGTGCAAGGGCATTGAGCAAAGGGACACCCCCACATTTTCGCGTGTTGCAACGACGAGGCCACTCTCGAGAGCCACTCCGCCTTGGAGCCATGACAACATCCTGTCTCCGCTAGTCGTCAGGACACCGAATACGGCGCCACCCGAGTTCCCGCAGAAAGAGGTTGCGGTTTGTTTTACGCCTCCTGGTATACCATCGCGACTGCGTATGCGGTTGGGATGCCTCCACATGGCCTCTTCCCGTGCAAGTACGAGCGCATCGTCGCGGTTGTTCTCATCGAACTGCAATACGAGATCAAGATCTTCCCGCCGCAACATCACAAGCGTTGCACCACGGTCCGCGACCTCGCTCTGAATACGCGACAGCGCTCCTGCGGACGGTGGCAAGACAAGATGTTGCGGTGCGGATGTTTGCCGCGCGAGTATACATTCCAACACCGACGTGTCGACATCCGTCCGTTTGCGCGATTCAATGTCAATCCGCGCCAGAAGGTCGGGTTCGGAAAGATCCGGGAAACGGGAAACACGAAACGAAAAGCCAAGTGCCTCGAGCGCAAGTGTCAAATTTCGAAGTGCCGCACCACAACTCATGGTCAGGCAACGATCTTCCGGATCAATCGCAGGAAGCCCCCGACTTCGATCAGCAATCAGAAAGAAGGACGCATCGGTCACCCGGAAGAGCCACGGTTGAGAATTGTGCGTCGACGGTGCGAGCGCCGCGTACTGGAGTACATATTTGAGCTGATCCTGCCTGGGGGCGTCCACGGGAAACCCGTCCGGTCGCACATCCCTCGGACTTTCCTGAATTCGAAATTGGGAAAACGGCATGTGCGGATACTCAATCGAATGTGCAGGCATTCTTGTGGGTCGGAAAGTGAATTACGGACATCCAGGCGAGCCCAGTTGACCGGAAGCTGCACAGAGTGCGTGTAATGGTTTCCCCCACCCCGGGACAATGGAATCGGGGGGCTCTGCAGCCCCCCGATTTTCATCCGTCCGAGGTGATAGCCCAGCAACTACCATTTCGCATCCAATCGGGCGGAGTTTTTGTTGATGATGCCCGCGTATCATTGCGCGTCACGCAAGCGGAACCTTATGGGTATTGCCATCCGCACACGCACGGCACGACCGCGTTGCATTCCGGGCTCGAACGAAAGCTGCATCACGGCCCGCACGGCGGCTTCATCCAAAACCTGTCCTGCACTCCGGGCCACTTCGGGCATGGAGGGCTTGCCCTCCGGAGTTACGACGACCTGAATTACTACCAGGCCCTCCAACCCCGCCTTCCTGGCGATTTCCGGATACTCCAGGTACTTGTATACCTCTTGGCTGCCCCCGATGATCGATGGCATCTCCTCGACAACGACGAAGATCTCCATCTCCTCTTCTTCCGGTTCGTCATCCGTGACAGGAGTGGGTGGCGGTGGTGGAAGGTCGGTGATGACTTCGTCCAGATCGAGCATGGCATCCAGGTCCAGCTCGACTTCGTCAAAGACATAGTCGTCAGGAACAGCGACCGGAACCGGAGGCCGCGGGGGTGGTGGCGCTTTGATTTCCTGCTCGGTCTGGACAATTTCTTCCATTTGAACCGTTTCCTGCACGGTCATCGTAATATCCAGCCCGTCTTCGGACGGCCGGATATCCATGCGGAACACGGCAGTCAGAAGCGAGAGTGAAACCACGAACCCGAACATGACTTTGGTTTTGTAATTGACCTTGTGCTCCAGACCGGGGTTCTTCGTCGGCCTGCGTGGATTGTCATAAAGCGGCCCGTGCCTGGACTCGGTATTTTTTGTAGCCTTCATGGCGACCTCCCTGGATGCGTTGGAATCTTGCTGGATTCACGAGCAGTCTACGGAGGCCCGAATCAGCTGGTCATCGGGAGAGGTATTACACCTCTGCGGGAAGACGGCGTGACCGGGTGTGGGGTCATTTCTTACGCACACCCGCCTCGATCAGTCGGAGCGCTCTCCTTCCACCCACTGTACGGCATGTTGCATGAGTTCAGAAGCACTTCCCAGGTTCAGCTTTACTTTGATCCGCGCCCGGTAGGACTCAACGGTTTTGACGGAAAGATGGAGCCGTTCCGCAATGTCCCGCGTCCCAGACCCACGTCCGGTCAATTCGAAGACTTCAAGCTCCCTGTCGGAGAGAATATCCAGCGGGGATTGTGCCAGAGCCTCATGGCCTGAAACCATTCCGAGAAGCAAACGCTCGTTGATTTCCTCAGAGACAAAAATGCCACCGTTCGTAACCCGTCTGACGGCTTTTACGATTACCTCACCCGCCTCGAGTTTCATGACATAGCCACGGGCGCCCGCCCGGATGGCACGCTCTGCATAGAGCGATTCATCATGTCTCGACACCACCAGCGTCTTCACATCCGGGCGGATGGCGTGCAGTTGCTTGACGAGCTCCAGACCACTCATTCCCGGCAGTGAGATATCGATGGCTGCAACATCCGGCTTGAGCTGTTCAATCATCGTCATACCCTCCTCGGCACTGGATGCCTGACCGACAACCGTGATATCGGACTCCGCGTCGAGTGACATCGCCAGACCCTTCCTCATCAGAGGGTGGTCATCTACTATTACTACTCGAATCATGATTCAGTATGGAATTATTCCGGTGATAGTATACATCGGACGCGGGTTCCTCCGTCCGGTCTGCGATCAATGGTCAGGGTTCCTCCAATGACGCGTGCACGATAACCCATGATATCGACACCCATTCCCCGGTCTTCTGACAGTGTTTCAGGAAATCCAATTCCATCATCGTCTATGGTGATCTCGAGTGCGTGATCATGGTTCGTAACAGACACGGTGATCACCCGTGCCTGTCCGTGTTTAACGGCGTTGCTTACAGCTTCCTGCGTAATACGGTAGATGTTGGATGCCGCACTGCTGTCTTCCAACCGGACGTTGCCATCCACCTCGAGCACACACTCAACATCAAAGAAACGCTCCGCGTTCCTGCACAATCGCCTGAGGGCCGCACTCAACCCGTCCCCCTCAAGTTCGACCTGGATCAAACCGTGAGCGAGGTTCCTGGCCATCTGGTCAGCCTCACGGACCAGTTCCGTGATTTCCTGGGCCCTGCCCGCAAAGCGGGATTCTTCTTTCTTCAGCTCACGGGCCATGTTCTGGGAAATGAGCCCGATACCCGTCAGCATCTGCCCAAGTCCATCGTGCAGATCCTGTCCGATACGTCGGCGTTCCTGTTCCGATATCCGCAATATTTCATGTTCCAGACGTCGACGCTCAGAGATATCGCGTACTACCCCCGTAAAATAGGTTCTGCCATGTTTCCGGAACTCGGATACCCCGAGATCCATGGGAAAGAGCTCACCACCTTTCCGGCGACCAGTCACTTCGCGCCCAATTCCTATGATCTTTGCCACGCCCGTCTCCTGATAATTCCTGATGTAGTCGTCGTGGCGCTCACTGTGGGGCATCGGCATCAGCATGGACACGTTTCGTCCCAGGACTTCTTCCCTCGAGTAGCCGAAAATACGTTCTGCCGAATTATTCAGTGACTCAACAATCCCACGTTCATCGATGACGATGATACCATCTATCGCCGAGTGGAACACCGCGGCAAACTCCCGCTCCTTCATTTCACGTATTCCCACGCGGCGCTCAATGAAAGGGAGCCTGTTTTTGAGATCATCCAGTCCATTGAAGAGATCGTCAATACGGACATCATCATGGATCACCTGCGCCAGTGAAGTATGAGCCAGGCAGACCCGTTGTCTCTCATACTCGTTTTTTTGACCGAGAGCATCGACCAGGCCGTGTGTTTCAGTGATCAGGATCAGATCGGCATCCAGCGTGTCCTCTTCGAACTCCCCTGCCGGAGAATCGTATATTTCCCGTACCGCATGACCACGTGAGGAAACGAGCTCCGATATACCTTCCGCAGATTCGTTGGAACCTATAATCAGGACCTGCATGGCCAACCGGATTAGTTCATTTGATGTAACGAACCGAATATAAAGGAAACCCAACAGACAGACGGACCAAAGACGACGCGATGAAAAACGAGAACTGCGACGATATCACATGTTTTCCTTTCGAGTCGCGTCTGTCATTACGACCGCTTGTCAAATTCTGGCGCTCCGAGGTGGCTTCCGACGACGCCCTCCGGGCTGGCGTAGCCCGTCAGGTACTGGCTGAGGCCGAAGCGATACCCGACCTTGTCCAGGAGCGCCCACCGGCCGAACTGCTGGAAGCGAATGCCAATGTGGTCCGCAGCCTGCTGACCTCCGTTTTTCCCCCGGCTCTGTGGTCCAGCATGCTCGCTGCTGCCACGGCGCCCTTCGACACGAAACCGGTTATTGCTACCGACGGTTTCATCCGACTCAACCTTCTGGCAGACGACGAGGCCAATTTCAGCCTTCTTGGTGGCAGGGTAAGCCACCAGGATATGTACCGGGGAAAGGCTCTTGCGGCATATTGCGAAATTCTCAGGGTGCACTACGGGGTAGACATGGACAAGTCCGTCACATTTGTCACCGAGCGCAGGGGAGATGACGGAAATACGTCGCGCTTCTACCGGCTTGAAATGGACAGCCGCTTCATTAACGTGGAGCTCACGGGCGACAAGCCTCTGCTTACCTCCAATGACCTGCACGACCTCCTTGCCAACCCGAACGACCTCGAGCGATGGATGCGCGTGCTGCCACCGGAGTCTTTCGTTTTCTGTGGCCTCGCGTGCATTTCGGCAACAGATGTTACGCGAGAGGAGGCCCTCTCGCGTCTGAAACAGGATCTGCTTGCCAAGAATGCACTTCTGACAAGGGAAAGCATCAACCATCTCCGACGCCGTGTGCGCTCTTTCCTCGGCATGCCAGATATCCGTCTGGGAATCATTGCTCTGGATCGCTGTGAATCGGGCGATGTGGCTGGTGCCCGTGCCATCGGCAAGAGCATTCTGCTCAACAATGGCATGCCCTCCTGTTCACGGGAGAAAGAGTCCCTGTACTGGGATGTGATGCAACGTGGAGAAAGTATCGTGATCGAGGACCTGGAGGAGTCTGGCCGGAACACAGGATTCGAGTCCCGACTGCACGATGAGGGAATTAGAAACATCTTCGTATCTCCCCTGAAAACGAATGACCAGACTGTTGGCATCCTGGAAATCGGATCGCCGCATGTGGGTGACCTGAACAGCCTCAATTCCATCTGGTTGGTGGAGCTGTCGCGGATTTTCGCTACGGCCCTACAGCGCAGCCTGGATGAACAGGAGGACCGTATCCAGGCGCTCATCAAGCGCCAGTACACGGCCATCCATCCTGTGGTGGAGTGGAAATTCCGAAAGGCGGCCATCAGGCACATTATCGCGCTTGAGGAGCATGGAGAAGTCGAGTGGCCAAAAATCCGGTTCAGGAACGTGTACCCGATCTATGGCATGAGTGATATCAGGGGGTCGTCAACGCAGCGGACCAACGCCATCCAGGCCGACCTTGCCGAACAGCTTGGTCTGGCACTCGCAACCGTGATAGCAGCGGCGACGGTCCGCCCGAGACCCTCGCTGGACGAGTTGGGCTACCGCCTGTCGAAGCACATTGAATATGTGCTGAAGGGGCTTGCAAGTGGAGATGAATCGTCACTGCTGGGACTGCTTCAACGGGAGGTTGAGCCACTGCTCGATGAGTTCAGTACTTATTCGGAAGACGTGGCCAGTCACGTGGACCAGTACAGGCAGGCCCTCGACCCTTCGCTGGAAATCGTCTACGAAGAGCGACGCAAGTACGAGGACAGCGTCGCCATGCTCAATGAAGCCATGGCGACCTATCTGGAGGAGCGTGACGAGGAAGCCCAGGACATGGTACCACACTTCTTTGAACGATTCCAGACCGATGGCGTGGACTACAATATCTACGCAGGGCAGGACCTGGTGGAATCTGGTCAGTTCAACGAGATGGACCTCCGGAACCTGCGTCTCTGGCAACTTACAACCACAGCGGGAATGGCGACAGTTGCGTCAAAACTGAAGCCTGCGCTCCCTGTCAAGTTGGACGTAGCCCATCTGGTTCTGGTACAGTCCGAGCCACTCGACATCCGATTCCGGGAGGACGAAAAAAAATTCGATGTCGATGGCGCCTACAACATCCGCTACGAGATCGTCAAGAAGCGGATTGACAAGGCGCACATTTCCGGGTCGGAAGAAAGACTGACGCAACCCGGCCATGTTGCCATTGTCTACTCGCTCGATTCAGAACGGGACGAGTATCTCCGCCACATTGACTACCTGACGGCTTCCGGTTACTTCGTCCAGGATCCCGAGTTGTTGAACATCGAAGATCTGCCGGGGGCCAATGGCCTGCGGGCCATCCGTGTCCGTGTCGCCGAGGATGCCCCCGGGCGTCCCTTCCTGTCCCTTCCCGAATCTAGCCAGAAGCCAGTATTCTTGGAGGAATGAGTGCATTGAGTGTGCCCTGTCCGCGAAGACGGCCTTCCATCCAGTCATGTTCGTCGAAGTCGACGATCGCAAGTGCGGCCGTCGGGTACGTTACCTGATTCCCGCCCGTAAGAAGGGCGAGCATCCCGGCGAGCGTTGGCTGATGACCCACGATCATCAGTACGGATGCCCGGCGCGTATGCTCGGCAAGCAGGCGGACAGCACGTGTCGGCGCTGCCAGGTACAGCGCATCAAGATACTCCGTTTCCACCCCGTTCCATGCCGAGGCCGCGCGGACACATTCCAATGTCTCCCGCGTACGGCGGGCCGTAGAACAGAGTATCAATTCCGGCTCATGGGCCTCCCGGCCTTTCAGGAGGAGGCCAATGGCCTGGGCCGCCCGCTCGCCCCGCTCATTGATGGGCCTGTCATGATCCGTTTCGAAATCGGCGTTCCAGTCCGACTTTCCGTGCCGCATGAGAAGAAGCCGCCCCATCATACCATTCCGCTGTTGAACACAACCCATATGTACACTCCAATGAAGCTCAATATGCCAAGCGTCAGGGCTATCATGAACATGTTGTAGGAAACGCGTAGCAGGGAAAATTTCCTTGAGAGCACCGATCCAAGACCGTATATATCCCGTATCATGTTGCGATACATCAAATTCCGGTCAATCATGACCTCCGTCATGCCTTCCTCGAACTCCTCCTCACTCAGATGCGAATAGTGTCCAAAAAACAGGATATTTCCCTCCTGCTTCTGTATTTCGGTCAACGAGATCGGATTCCTGGGAACGCGGGGGCGGGCGGAGATGACGGATCAAGTCCTGAATCTTGTGTAAAAGTGATTCCGCTCCGTTGGCTTGGTGCTTATGCTGCGTGAGTGGATTTCA
>PCUY01000010.1:0-17392 GCA_002787815.1 Bacteroidetes bacterium CG12_big_fil_rev_8_21_14_0_65_60_17
CCGACGGGGTCCGGGGCGGAAGGCGGGGTGAAGGTCCAGAAGAGGAGCGCTTCCTCGAAGGCAGGCGCCTGGAGCGCCACGCTGCCATCCGGCGCATGAACGCGGCTGTCGCCGTCAAAAACGAGATCGGTATTGGCGCCAACCTGGTTGACGAGGATGAGCGGAATGCCGTGGCGCTCGCAAATGGCGCGGCCGAGGGCCGTACGCGTGCCGGCTGAGTGGCCCGAATACGGACTGGCCGAGATGTTGATGAACAGGTCGGGTCCGAGCGCTGCCAAGTCGCCCATGGGATGCGCCGCGTACGTGTGGTAGCTCGCCGCAAAGGGTTCATTCCACATATCCTCGCAGATGCTCACGCCGAGCTTCAGGCCGCGGAAGGTCATGAGCGGTTGGGGACCTGCCGGTTCGAAGTACCGGCATTCGTCGAAGACATCGTACGAGGGCAGGAGGCGCTTGTGGACAACCTGTGGAGAACGTCCCACCTCGCACAGGAAGGCGGAGTTCAGGAGGGGTTTTCCGCCGCCATGTGCGGACGGGTTGGCGGTAGGGGCGCCGAATAGCAGTCCGATGCCCTCCGGAAGCCCGTCGCAGAGCGACGTGATGGCGACGTCGACCTCGCGCAGGAAGGCTGCATCATAGAGCAGATCGAGGGGCGGATAGCCGGTCAGCGAAAGCTCGGGGCTTATGACAAGCTCGGCGCCTGCGGCGAGGGCATTGTCGCAGGCCTCCAGGAGCCGGTGGGTATTACCTGCCAGATCGCCGACAGTCGGATTGATCTGTGCGAGTGCTGTTTTCATTCGGGGCGCACGGATGTGGCGCGGTGGTAGGCGCGTTTGAGCCGGGTCTGGAAATGATGGACGCCGCCTTCGAGATCGTACGAGAATCGTCCCCGGTCGTAGGCATTAGATTCGAGTCCGCGCTGCACGTGCTCGCAGATGTCGATGTCCTCGGCCTGGACGCGGTCGCTGAAGGTGCGGTCAGCGGCAGCGCGATCGGCGGCCGTGGGCAACTCGCCGTAGTAGTAGTCGAATACGACAGAGCAGGCATTCGGCCGGACCTGGTCCACGCGGTTCACCTGCAGGCGGCCAGGAAGGATGTTCAGCATGAGGTTGGGAAATACGAAATAATAGTATGCCTGCTCGTTGGCAGGACCACAGGCGTCGGAATCTGCCCGTATCGGGCTGTGCTGCAACGAGTACCAATCAAATGTCTCGGTATTGTAGGTGCCGAAATCGAGCAGGTCACAGAGCTCCGGGTGAACGAGTGGCAAGTGGTATCCTTCCAGGTAATTGTCCACGTAAACCTTCCAGTTGGCGTTGACATCGTACGTATCGCGCGCCGCGAATTGAAAGGATGCGAGGTCACAGGCGCTGCGGGCGGCAGCAGGATGCCCGGTCTCGGACGCCTCGATCCGCTCCCGGATCCCGTCCATGATTTCAGCAAGCGGCGGGGTTTCATCCGGCCGGAGGCATACGAAGACGAGGCCCTCCCACGTGGCGACGGCTATTTCGGTGAGGCCGTAGTCGCGCTTGTCAAAAAGCTCCGTCCGGTCGAAACGGGGCACGCCGCGCAACATGCCGTCCAGCCTATAGGTCCAGCCGTGATACTGGCACTGCAGCATGCGGGCTGTCCCGCAGGGGGCGGTAACGAGCGGGCCGCCCCGGTGCTTGCAGACGTTGTAGAATGCCCGGAGCGTGCCGCCCCGGTCGCGGACCACGACGACGGGGTTACCGGCGACAAAATCGCTGATGTAGGAAAAGGGCTCGGCGGTGCGGCTGGCGGGGCCGACGTACTGCCAGGAGCGCTCCAGCACGTACCGCCTGTCAAAGGCGTGGAACTCGGGGTCGGTATACCACGCGCTGGGAATGGTCTGGCTCGTTGCAAGAGGCCTCGTGGTGAGGTCATCCGCCTTCAGGGCGGCGGGTGGGCGCGGCGGAGCATCGGGGGCGGCTGGGCCAATGGGGGTATGTGGATGAGTTGTGGACATCTCAGATGGAGAGGGCGCGGCGCGCGGCGCTCTGGTCCATGTCGCGGCCCGTCCAGCGGCGGAAGCTGGCCGCGGCCTGGCCAATGAGCATGTCGAGTCCTCCGAGCGTCCGCGCGCCGCGCCCTGCGGCGTCGCGGAGAAGCCGCGTCGGATGCGGTTTGTAGACGAGGTCATAGACCAGTTGGCGCTCCGAGAGGTGCCTTGCGTCGGGCAGCGGGGACGCATCTTCATGCGGATGCATGCCGACCGATGTGGCATTGACTATGAGATCGACCTCACCGGCCCGGCGGGTGCGCTCCTCCCACGGCAAGGAGGCTACGGTAATGCCCTTCGGGCACTGGACGTTGATTTCCCGGGCCAGTTGCGCGGCCCGATCGGGTCGCCGGCCGCACACGTCGACGCGCATCGTGCCGAGCTCGTGTCCCAGCGCCCAGGCGGCGGCGCGCGCGGCACCCCCCGTGCCCAGCACGAGGGCTGCCGCGGGCGCCAGCCCGCCGATCGGCGCGGCGAATCCGGCGGCATCGGTGTTGTCCCCCGAGAGGCGTCCGTCATCGCCGAAGTAAATCGTATTCACCGCGCCGATCGCGCGCGCCGCCGCCGTCAGATGATCCAGATACGGCAGGACCGCCTGTTTGTGGGGAATGGTCACATTGGCTCCGACCACGCTTATGGCCTTGAGCCCGTGCACGGCCGCACCGATGTGCGCCGCATCTACCCGGACCGCCACGTAGATCATATCGAGCCCGGCCGCCCGCATGGCCGCCGTCATGATGGTCGGCGAGAGCGAGTGGCTGACCGGGTCGCCGAGAAGCAGCGCCAGCCGCGTCCGGCCAGTCGGCAGGAAAGAATGTTCGGAAAATCCCGTCACAGGAAGAATCAGGCGTTGCGTTTACCAGCGCAAGATAGTAGCCTGTAGTTGAAATTCAGAACCGCGAACCGTCGTATCCACCATGAGCATATCCTTTCTTGAGCAAGTCGACCGCATGTTTGCCAAGGCATGCAGCCACACAGACCATCCAGACGGTCTCCTGAAGCAGATAAAAATCTGCAACAGTATGTACTACATGCAGTTTCCGCTGAAGAGGGATGATGGGTCCATTGAGGTCATCCAGGCCTGGCGGGCCGAGCACAGCCACCACAAGCACCCTGTGAAAGGCGGCATACGCTATGCTGACAACGTGAACGAGGACGAGGTCGCCGCGCTCGCATCGCTCATGACCTACAAGTGTGCCATTGTGAATGTCCCGTTCGGCGGCGCCAAGGGCGGCATTAAAATCAACCGCCACAACTATTCGGACGCCGAACTTGAGCGCATTACGCGCCGCTATACCTACGAGTTGCTCAAGAAGAACTTCATCGGGCCGGGTGTCGACGTCCCCGCCCCCGATTACGGCACGAGCTCCCGCGAAATGGCGTGGATACTCGATACCTACAACTCCATGACCGACGACATCCTGTCCTCCGAGGCATGCGTGACGGGAAAACCCGTGCGTCAGGGCGGTGTTCGTGGGCGCACCGAGGCTACGGGGCGCGGCGTTGCCTACGGAATCGTGGAAGCCTGCTGCAGCGAGAAGGACATGAAGAAGCTCGGTTTGGAACGGGGCGTGGACGGCAAGCGCGTCATTGTACAGGGGCTCGGAAACGTCGGTTACCACGCTGCGCTGTATCTCATCGAAGAAGGCGCCACCCTGACCGGCATTGCCGAATACGAGGGCGCCATCTACTCCGAGAAAGGCCTCGATCTGCAGGCCGTCGTGGATCACCGCCGCGAAACCGGATCCATTCTCGGCTTCCCGGGCGCCACGGATGTCCCCAACTCGGCCGATGCCCTGGTTCTGGACTGCGACATCCTCATTCCGGCCGCCCTCGAAGGCCAGATCACGAAGGACAACGCGCCCCGCGTCAAGGCCAAAATCATTGGCGAAGCCGCCAACGGTCCCGTCACCGCCGATGCCGATGCCATCCTGCTCGACAAAGGCGTCCTGATAGTACCCGACGTCTACCTGAACGCAGGCGGCGTCACGGTTTCCTACTTCGAGTGGCTCAAGAACCTCTCACATGTTCGTTTCGGACGCATGTCGAAGCGCTTCGAGCAGTCATCGAACGAGCGCATCATCAAAGCCATTGTCGATGCAACGGGCATCACGCTCCCGGCCGAGCAGATATCGCTGCTCTCCCGCGGCGCCGACGAGCTCGACCTCGTCAACTCGGGCCTCGAAGAAACCATGATCACCGCCTACAAGGAAATCCGCGAAGCCGCGGGGGAGCACAACACCGACCTCCGCACCGCCGCCTTCATCAATGCCATCGACAAAATCGCCGTCTACTACAACGACATGGGCATTTTCCCTTAAAAGTGTGTTGAGGAGCCATCTCGCGCCCTGCTGCGGCGGCGAAATCGGGACCGGCGCAGGATGAGCCTTCAACGATGGCATGCACACGGGTTCTTAAACACCCCCTATAAGTCCCGCTCGTATTCCGCCCAGCACGTCTCTGTCTCGCTCACGCGCACCCGGATCGTGTGGATGCGTCGCTCCCGGAGCATGTCCTTTGCCTCCGTCGCCAGATGATCGGCCACGAATCGGCAGATGTTCTCGGCCGTCGTATCGTAGGGAAGCACGCTGTGCCGCCAGCCCGATTCGCGCATGACACGCAGTAACTCCGTATCGTTTTCCGCGACGAGGGTGCCGTGGTCCCATTCCTCAATGAGCGGCATGAGCGCACGCTTCAGATGCTTGAAATCCACCAGGAGACCATTTTCGTCCACCTCTCCCTCCACTTCCACGAACATGCAGTAGGAGTGGCCGTGCAGATCGCGGCACCGACCCTCGTGCCACGGCAGCCGGTGTGCTCCCTCCCATCGAAATCGTTTGGCAATTTTCATGCCGCCTCGAACGAGCCGATCAGCCGTTCAGTTTCGCACCCGAACCCGAAACAGCGCCGCAGTCGTCGGGCCCGTGAGCGCTGACATCATCTCGCCACGGAACGACATGCTGCGCGCCGCGAACGGTATCCGGAACGAATACGCATACACACCCATGGCCTCCAGATCATACACATCCACAACCCGGCTCGAGTCGGTATCTTCAATTCGGCTGTGCATATACAGGAAGTCGCCCGTCACAGACGGGTGCACGTTCAATGCAGGAGGAAAGCGACGGAACCCATTCTGCGCTTCCGGCAAGGATGGTTCTATGAACGTTGACTCATCTATCGTCGCGCGTGCGTAGTCAAACAGGTCAAAATGATTGTCGGCCGTCAAGACGCCGAAGAAAGGGAGCCAATTGTGCACGTACACGAAACGTCCGTGGTCAGCGGCCAGCCAACCAGAAATTTTCATGCCCTCCAACCGCCCAAGCCCGTCAAAGAAAGGACCAATAGGCCGTGATTCCCGGACTGGATAAAGAATGAATGGTTCTTCTGAATCAAACGTGTGGATTAATGTCGTTCCCGCTGACGTCGCTATTCTGATGCCCTGGACCGGAAGCTGGTCACTTCTCAAAAACATTCCATCCAATGTAAAACGATGAACCTTTCGGGACGTGGAATCAAGAATAAGTACGGTGTCCTCTACAACGCTTAATCCAATCGGGTTCTGCATTTCACGAGGACCAACACCGGAGCCATGCCCGTACGTGGTCACGAGCCTCCCGTCGAAATCGTAGCGCCAGACGGTCTTATTGGTATATTCCAACAGGAATACACCTTCTGCAAGAAGTTGTGTCCCACCAGGATACAGAAGTGAATCCGGTGGCTCGAGCCGCGCAACGCGCTCAAAATCAACATCCCTGAACGTTCGCTCCGTCTCCTTTTGCAGCAGCAGCGGAACGGCGAGGTTGTAATCTTGGCGGCTCTCCGGCTGCGAACCGCAGCCAGCCATCAGGACAAGAATCAGAATGGGAATCTGCTTCACGATGGTGTAATGCTTATTGCTCCAGTTCCAGAACCACCTGGCGCCTTCCGTCAGGCAACACCGCTTCCTGCGCCAGTAAATACGGCGGCTCATCGACGATGCACGAGCGCAGCCGAACCGCCGGAAGCCGCTCTTCCCACCACGTACAGCGCCCGCTCGGGTCTTCATTGGTGCGGTAATAGGCCGAGACGTCCTGCACGGGACCGTCCGGCGACATCCGCCATGTAGGCACCTGCACAGAGTCGTGATCGGCGACATTCATGACACCCAGCATCCAGTGCGCCCACGTAGCATCGACAAGCGGCATCATGAGGGGCTCGGCCGTGCGCTTCGCCGCTCCCCCTCCGCGCGGACGGCGCAGCGCCACCAGCGAATCGCCCTCTATGCCCACCAGGACACGTTCCTCTTTCTGCGCCAGATAGTCGAACGACCGCCTGATGAACGCGCCATCGCCCGTATGCTCAATCGTATCGGCCATCAGCCGCCCCGTTTCGGCCATCTGGGTATGCATCACCGTCCGCACCAACATCGGCGACGGGTTCGATACGGCAATACCCATCGTCTGCCCCCCCTGATTGTACATCGCGACAAAACTCTCCATGCGGCCAATATCCCGGCGCTCTCCGGTTTGAGCTTCTTTGGCCGCACGCCGAATGAAATCCACAATCGTTCCAGTCAATTCAGTAGATGCGGCGAGCAGCGCCGTCCCTCTGGCCTCTCCGGGCACAACAACACGCTCCCTGCCAGCAGGCGCCGCCTCCACGAGGCGCGTCACCCCCTGCTGGCTCTGCGTGTCCCGTGCACTTACCACGCCCAGCACATTCACATCCCGCAAAGCGGTCACGATTGCCGCACCGTGCTCGGTCGCCCCACCGCCGAGCGCCACAATCGCCTTCAAATCCGGCAGATCAGCCGACAGGTCGACAAGCCGCATGGCCCCGCATCCGGCCCCCACAACTGCCACCACATCATGCTTGATGCTCGCAAAACCCAGCATGTTGCGCGTATCGAGCCCGAAGTGGGAGCGGATGCGCTCATAATGGGCATCGTTCGATATATCATACTCCTCGGTCCGACTCTCGCCCGCTCCCCGGAAATCATGCGTCAGCACGGCAAACCCTGCACGCGCCAACCGCCGAGCCAGGCCCTCATAATGCGACTGGTTTCCCGCCTCACCGCATTCATTGAAAAGTACGACGGCCTTGTCGCTGGCCTCTTGTCCGTACCACGTCGCCGCCACCCGAAATCCGTCGTTCATGGATATCTCGATGGGTTCGACCGTAACCGGCCGTTCGCACGCCGAAGCGACGAGCGCCACCATCAGAATCAGAAAAACGTGAAGAGGCCAAACGCGTTGCATGGGAGTCGGGGTCGTATAAATGAGTCAAGCTTCCCCGGTACGAGCCGCACACCGCAGCCGTTCCTGCGGTGTTATCAAACTGCGACCTGCTGGTGAAAGAGCGCAATGTAGGGATCATAGCGATATCGCCTGTGCCGCTGTTGTCCCGTAATTTCACGCAGAAGGCCGAGATGTTGGAAATCGTCAATGATATTGGCAGCGGTTACGTAGCTACAGCCAAGGTGCCCTTCCGCCATGCGCACGGATATCAATGGACGTTCGAACAGGAAGTCCAGTAGACGCAGTGCATTATTGGCGCTACTCCGTCCGGAAACCTTGGCCCGATGCTCCTCCCGCATGTCGAGGATGGCACGCGCCGTATCGGTGGCAGCCTGACTTACCTCAAATACACCACGCAGGAAAAATTGCACCCAGCTCTCCCAATCGCCCTCGTTGCGTATGGCTGTCAGGCGATCGTAATACTGTGAGCGATGGGCTTTCAGGTAGTGGGACAGATACAGCAGCGGTTGCCGGAGTATGTCGCGTTCACACAAAAGCAGTGTGATGAGCAGTCGACCTACACGGCCGTTCCCGTCCAGAAAAGGATGGATGGTTTCAAACTGCGCATGCGCAAGCGCTGTATGGACAAGTATCGGAAGATGATTCCGTTCGTGAAGAAAATTCTCGAATTCGTGCAGGGCGATCTGCATGTCATGAGGACTTGGCGGTACGAACTCTGCTTCGGCGAGTGTGCAGCCGGATGGGCCAATCCAGTTTTGGGATGTACGAAAGTTCCCGGGTTGCCTATCCTGCCCTCGAACTCCGGTCAAAAGTCCCCCATGAATCTCACGAAGCAGGCGAAGGGAGAGGGGCAGCGTGTCAAGGCGATGCAACCCATGCTTCATGGTGGCTATGTAATTGACCACCTCCTCAATATCACGTGGCTGATCTGCTGTGGCACCGTGGGCCTCATACTCCAGAATATCTTCCAGCGTACTCTGAGTACCCTCGATTTGGGAACTCAATACGGCCTCCTGGCGGACATACATGGCGACGAAGAGATCAGGGTTTGGCAGTACGGATGCTACTCCATCCAGTCGGCCAAGTACTCTGTCAGCGTCAGACAGCAGACGGGTGAGGCCTTGGTCCATTCTGATGGACGGTCTTGGTGGCAGGGGAGCAGGGATGAACGCGCGGTACGAGGCAGATCCGAGTAGATGGGTGACATAACGCCCTGCTCTTCCTGGACCCGACTCCATGGCTGTCTCTTTATTTTATAAATACAGCTTTATTTAAAATAAGAATTCAAAAGTGACTGACTTGTTTCAGCTCCGTAAAACAAGGAATCCTGTCCCCCACCGCGGCGGATAATAGTTGGGGATTTGTGACGTGTTTGAGGGCATTTGGTCGACAGACCGTGGCCCGAAAACACGTCACAAATCCCCAACCCCGTTATCACCCGCACCCGGACGTATTCCCACAATTCGGGCACGAATAGCACGCCCCCGCCCTGACCGTGATGCTTCCGCAGTTCGGGCACGGCGGAGCATCCTCCTGGTTGTTGAACGTGGCTTTTCCGGCTTCCGCCGTAGCTGTCGCCGCTGCCGACGATTCACCCCCGGTATGCTTCAGGAACAAATCCACCGTGTTTCCGACCAGCGGGTCGACCTTCCCGGTCGGCTCGCCCGGTGAAAACATGTCCACCTGCTCGATATCAGCTGCCGGCTCGGCCGGCAATTCAGGCTCCGGCTTCGATTCCTCGCGCGGCTGCCCGAGGAACTTGAGCGAGAGGTAGCGGAAAATGTAGTCCATGATCGACTTCGCGATCGGGATCTGCCGGTTGTTCGTGAATCCGTTCGGCTCGAAGCGCATGTGCGAGAACTTGTTGCACAGATCCTCAAGTGGCACATTGTACTGCAGGGCAATCGATATGGACGTGGCGAACGCATCCATCAGACCCGAAATCGTCGAACCCTGCTTCGCCATCGTGATGAAGATCTCACCCGGCATACCCGAGTCCGGATACATGCCAATGTGCAGGTAGCCCTCGTGGCCAGCGATGGAGAACTTGTGCGTCATTGACGGGCGCTCGTCCGGCAGGCGGCGGCGCTCTGCGCGGTGCACAATCCGCTCCACGACGCGCTCGACGACCTTCTCCTCGCCCCGGACCTCGGGTTCGCCCTTTGCCATGCCGTCGCCACTGGCTTCGACTTCTTTGTTCTTCGTATTGCCTCCCTCGGATGTCGAGAGCGGCTGGCTGCGCTTCGAGTTTTCGCGGTAAATGGCGACGGCCTTCAGGCCGAGCTTCCAGCCCTGCAGGTAAGCGTCCGCAATTTCGTCGATCGTCGACGTTTCCGGCATGTTGACCGTTTTCGAGATGGCCCCGGAAATGAACGGCTGGGTCGCCGCCATCATGCGGATATGCCCCATGTGGTGGATGCTGCGCGTGCCCTTGAACGGCTTGAACGCGCAGTCGAAGACCGGCAGGTGTTCTTCCTTGAGCGCCGGGGCGCCTTCGATGGTGTCGTTTTCCTCGACAAACGCCAGGATGTCACCGACCTCGTCGGCCGAGTAGCCGAGCCGCGTGAGCGCTTCCGGCACCGTGCGGTTCACGATCTTGAGCATGCCGTCTCCCTTTCCGGCGAGCAGCTTGTACTTGACGAGCGCAATATCCGGCTCGACGCCTGTCGTATCGCAATCCATCATGAAGCCTATCGTGCCGGTCGGCGCAAGCACCGTCGCCTGTGCATTCCGGTAGCCGTGCTCCTCGCCAAGCGCTACCATGCGCGCCGCGCTCTCGGCGGCGGCCGAGCGCAGGTAGTCCGGGCAGCTGGCGTCGATGTCGCCCACGGCCGCCTGATGCATGCGCATCACGTCAAGGAAGGGCTCCTCGTTTTCCGCATACCCTTCGAACGTGCCGATCGCCGGGTTGGATGCGATTTCAGCGCTCCGGGCGTAGGCCTCCGAGTGCTCAATGGCCATGATGGCGCCCGCCACGGCGCGGCCCTCGTCGCTGTCATAGGGCAGACCCATGGACATGAGAAGCGCACCCAGGTTGGCAAAGCCGAGCCCGAGCGGGCGGTAGAGATGGGAGTTCCGGGCTACGCTGGCAGACGGGTAGCCCGCATTGTCGACCAGGATTTCCATGGCCGTAATGAAAATGCGGCTCGCGGCGCGGAAGCGCTCCACATCGAACGTGCCATCCTCTTTCTGGAACTTGCGCAGGTTGAGACTCGCCAGGTTGCAGGCCGAGTTGTCCAAAAACATGTATTCACTGCAAGGATTACTAGAGTTGATGGGCCCCGAGTTCTTACACGTATGCCAGCGCTGGATGGTGTCCTCGTACTGCATGCCCGGATCGCCGCAGACGTGCGTGCCTTCGGCAATTTTCTCAAGCACTTCGGGGGCGTGCAGCTGGCCAATCATTTGACCGCTTTTTACGGATTTCAGGTCGTAGTCGGCATCGCGATCCGCCGCATCCATGAACTCATCCGTCACGCGGACCGACTGATTCACGTTCTGGAAGGCCACACTGCCGTAGGCCGGGCCGTTGAACGAGCCGTCGTACCCCTGTTCGATCAGCGCCCAGGCCTTCTTTTCCTCTTCCTGCTTGGCCTCGACGAACTCCATGATGTCGGCATGCCAGACCTTGAGCGTCTGCATGATGGCCGCGCGGCGCGTCTTGCCGCCGCTCTTGATGGTGCCGCCCGTGGCATCCTGCACCTTCATGAAGCTGACCGGGCCGCTCGGCGTGCCGCCGCCCGAGAGTTTCTCGCGGCTCGAGCGCAGTTTCGACCAGTCGGCTCCCACGCCCGATCCGAACTTGAAGAGCCGCGCGCTCTCGCCCATCAGCTTCCAGATGTCATCGATCGAATCGTCGACCGAAATGATGAAGCACGCTGACGCCTGCGGCCGGACATACGGGTCGACCTGGGCCACGTCCTGTTTTTTCGCATCCCACCCGAAAATGGTCTTGCCGCCGGAATCCCGGACGCCGTACTGATGATGCAGGCCCACGTTGAACCAGACCGGGCTGTTGAACGCGCCGTACTGGTTCGTGCAGAGCCACGTCAACTCGTCGTAGAAGCGCTCGCCGTCTCTTTTGGTGGCGAAATATTTCTGTTCTGTGCCCCAGTCGGCGATGGTCCGCGTGACGCGGTGGATCAGCTGGCGCAGTGAATGCTCCCGTCCGCCCTTGGCCGGATCCTTGCCCGTTTGGGAGAGCTCTCCGTAGAAATACTTGCTGGCTACGACGTTGGTGGCCAGCTGACTCCAGGAGCTTGGGAATTCCACGTTCTTCTGCTCGAAGATGGCCTCGCCCGTGTGGTTTTTTATGATGGCGTCCCGTCGTTGCCAGGACACGCTGTCAAACGGGTTTTCGTTTTCGCGCGAGAAGACGCGGTCAATGGTGAGGCCGGCGGTGGTCCTGCCGGCGGATTTGTCTGGGGTGGTGGGTTGAGGCATGGCGTTACGTATTACGTGTCGCAAGGTCAGAAAAATAACGGACTATGACGCGTGGTCATGGTCCGTTTTGAGAAAAGTGGCGAAGTGCGCAGATACCAATTAACCAGTGGGAAAACCGTTATGCAAGGCATAATTATCCACATCTGCATTCTTCAAAAAGCGGCTTCGAAATACGTTCAGTAACTGCTTCAATGCGCATTCCAGGCGACAGGGACGGGGACACAAACAGTAAGTCCGTTATTGCAACAGTTCACGCATGTTTTCAACAAGGTTTTCCACAGACGCACTCCCAATAACGGCAGTCGCACTGTACCAATAACGGCTTTATGATGGATGCGGCCCTCGTGCGTATTTCACCCGTTCTGCCCGGATCCCGGTGCGCTCCGCGCGCGTACCACGCCGCCTATACAAACAACGAACAGTACACCTCCCGCAACGATGGATCAGAACGAACGCAGCGCCTATCCCCACCCCGGTGACTTCAAGGTCATGCGCCCCGAGTACGAGGAGACCGAGGACGGTTTCTTCACGGCAACCATCGAAATCACGCCGTTCGTTGTGCGGGGTTCCAGTTCGACGAAGCCCGGCGCCCGGCGTGCCGCGCTCTACGAAGCAGAGAAGACGTACAAGTCGTATCACCCGTCCTACCGGGTGCACAACCCCTATCCGGAGGAGTTCACCGACCTCGATGGACAGGTCTGGAAGAAGAACTCGCCCATCATGGCGGAGAAGTTCGGAGACTACTCGTTTACCGACGCCGACGGCGAGGAAGACTACGCCGACATTGAGCAGATGCTTTCCTGGGATGTCCGCCCCGCCCTGGCCGAAGCCTCGGAAGAGTAAACATTTTGTATCGTGGGGCATGAGTTGCCGTCCACGTATTCCGGTTCTCATGGGCCTGGCCGCCGTGGTGGCCATACTGCTGCCCGCGGCATCCATGGAGGCCCAGGCCCAACTCGTTTCCTTGGCGACGCAGTCCCTCGCAGAGGACTCTTCGGGATTTTTGTGGCTGGGCACGCAGGATGGGCTGAATCGGTGGGACAGCTACCAGCTCACGTCATTCCATCACGATGCGGCCAATTCCACGTCGCTTCCCGACAGCTGGATTTCGGCGCTTTAGGTCGACAGGCGCGGCCGGCTTTTCATTGGCACGCACACCGGGGGACTGGGCGTACTCGTTCCGGGTGCGCCCGGCGTTCGCCGGAACGCTTCCGCACCGGGCCGTGACATAGGCCTGGGAGCATGGACTGGAAGGCTGATGAAAAACCAGAGCGCAACCTGACAGGCCAGCACATCAGCCCTGAAGCACGTCGTCCTTGATCTGCATCATGTAGTCCCGGGCGGCCTCGTATTCGTTCGGAATGATGCCATCAAGAATGGCTTCCCGTATGGCTTTCTTGATGTCGCCGACGGCGCGTCCCGGCTCCAGGCCGAGTGTTTCCATGATTTCGAGCCCATCGATCGGGGGCTGGAAATTACGCAGGTGGTCCTTTTCCTCCACTTCCCGGAATTTTTCCTCGACGGCGTCGAAGGCGCGCAGGTAGCGTCGCACGCGGCGGGGATTCTTGCTCGTGATGTCGGCGCGCACGAGCGTCATCAGATCGTCCAGGTCCTCACCGGCATCGAAGAGCAGGCGCCTGACGGCCGAATCGGTGACGTCGTCGTCGACCAGTGACACGGGCCGGTGATGCAGGCGGATCAACTTCTGGACGTACCTCATGCGATCATCGGCAGGCAGGCGGAGCCGCTTGAAGACTTTTGACACCATGCGGGCGCCCCGTTCTTCGTGCGAGTGGAAGCTCCAGCCGGCCCCCGGCGTGAAACGCTTCGTAGCCGGTTTTCCGATGTCATGCAGCAGGGCGGCCCAGCGGAGCCACTCGCGGCCGGAGTCCGGCTCGCGGCCGGAGTCCCCGCCGCGCTCCTCAAGCGCCTCAACCAGATTATCGACCACCTGGAGCGTGTGGTAGAAGTTGTCCTTGTGCCGGACACCATCGACGGTTTCCACACCCTGCAGCTCGGTCAGCTCGGGCAGGATCCGGTGCAGGATCTGTGCATCGAACAGGATTTCAAGGCCCACCGACGGGCGCGGTGAACAGATGATTTTCTGGAGCTCCGTCGTAATGCGCTCGGCGCTCACGATGTCAATGCGTTCGGCCAGATGCTTCATGGCGGCCAGCGTATCTGTATGCACCTCGAATCCGAGCTGACTCGCAAACCGGGCGGCACGTACCATACGCAGCGGATCGTCATCGAAGGTGACGTCCGGGTCGAGCGGCGTGCGCAGCAGTCCCGCATCCAGGTCCGAAGCACCCCCGAACCTGTCCACGAGTTTCCCGAGGTCCTCGGGCCCGATCCGGATGGCGAGCGCATTGACCGTGAAATCGCGCCGACGCAGGTCGTCCTCGAGTGTCCCGGGCGTCACGCTGGGCTTGCGTGAGTCGCGGCTGTAGCTCTCGCGCCGTGCGGCCACGAACTCAAGTACCAGGTCTTCACGGGTGCCGGCGTCCCTCGCGGACGGATCCCCGGCGGGCAGGCGCACGGCTGCCGTGCCGAACGTTTTATATACATGCACCGTCTGGCCACCAAGCTCCGCGGCGACGCGTCGGGCCAGCTCAATCCCCGTTCCCTTTCCAACAGTGAGGAAGTCCACATCCGTGACGAACCGCCCCAGCAGGGCATCGCGAACGAACCCGCCGACGGCCCACACATCAATACCCGCGTCGGCCGCCACGCGGCCCACCGCTTTCAGGACTGGCGAGAGGGGCAGGTTGTCAAATACAGGTCGGAGAGGTGCACTCATGGGCCGTAAGTTACGGCAGCCCGCTGACCCGGAAACGGCTGATTACGCCCGGACCGGCAGCCCATCCGGCCCGTGGATTGTAGAAGGACACCGTCCAGTACGCTGTGGAGTCGATCCGCTCCCAGGTTTTACCGCCATCCTGCGACCAGGCGGTACCCGTGGGCGCAACGGCAATGTATACCGCAACGGGAAGGTCGGTGCCCATCGTTGCCGCCCCAAAGACCGAACCGGCAAGCGGAACGGGACCCGCCTGGCGCCACGATGCCCCACCGTCCGACGTCAACGCCAGGTTTGAAAGAACCGTATCCGGACGTGAAAAATCGCCCCCGAAAATGGCGCCTGTGCTGTCGTCGTGCATGACAATCGAGAAAATGCCTTCCGTCGGCGTCCGGCTCGCCAGCGGTGTCATGGCTTCTTCCCAGGTTTCACCGTAGTCGGTCGTCCAGATGACGCGTGTATCGACTCCCGATGCGCCGGTCACGAACCAGCCGCGTCCCTCAGAGCCTGTCGTCACGCACGTGCCGCTGGCAGCAAACGCCCCCTCTCCCGGGCGCGCATCCGGCACGAGGGCCGGAGGAATCCGGTTCCACGAACGCCCACCGTCGAGCGTGCGGACGAGTGTGAACTCGCCTTCGTAACTGTCGCTGAACGCGAATCCGCGGCGTTCGTCCCAGAACGAGAAACAGTCAAAAAAAGCGTTGGGATCCTCGTTCTGGAACGACAAATCCCAGGATCGACCGCCGTTCGTGGTCTTGTATATACGCGAATCGGTGCCGGACCCAATGGACAGCACGAAGGCCAGGTCTTCCGAGAAGGCATGCACGTCTCGGAATTGCAGGCTGTCGGCCCCGGGAATGCGGCGCACCGTCCAGTCAAGCCCGCCGTTCGTTGTCCGTCCAACGCGGCCGTCCGTGCCCGATGCCCAGGCAATGGTTTCGCTTACCGCGTGTATGCCGATGAACAGCGCCGTCGAGTCCTCAAACTGTACGCCCCAGGATGGCTCCGTGAGGGTGACCATGTTGCGGTCGCCCGAGCCCGGGATGCAGCCGGTAATGGCTGAAAGAATGGTAAAAACCACGGCACTTCGCATTGCCGTCCATAAAGTTGGACAATGCGTTGCTCGCTGCCGGTACCTCTGCATATGCGTCGCGTGAATGGGTGTCGAGTATTTGTGATAGCACAATAAACTACGCCAAATTATGCTTTTTTGCGCTGACCCGGGGCAAGGTCAGCGTGAACTTGTGATCCGGAGCCGCGTTCTTTCGTGAAATTATCAGACTGCGATTTCTCGTGAAAAAACTCGCCATCATCTTTTCCAGCAGCTTTCTGATCGTGGCGGCTGCCGCCATGCTCTTCATTGCGCCTCCGGGCGGCGGCGAGTCCGCCTCCGATGCGAGAAGCAGCAGCTCCACGCTCGTCGTCTACAAATCCCCGACCTGCGGGTGCTGTGTATCGTGGGCCGAATACATGGAGGAGTCGGGTTTTGATGTGGAAGTGCGTGACGTGGACGACATGGGCGCCGTAAAAGCCCAATACGGGGTAGGTCGTGACGTATCCTCGTGTCACACAGCCGTTATCGGCGACTATGTGATCGAGGGACACGTGCCCGCTGAGGATGTCACCCGGCTTCTGGCCGAGCGCCCGGCGGTTCTGGGCCTGGCCGTTCCCGGCATGCCCATTGGATCGCCCGGCATGGAGCAGGGCGATCCGGCCAACTACCACGACTACGACGTGGTCACGTTCGACGGCCGCGGCCAGAGCGAACTGTTCCGCCGCGTCGTGCAGCCTTGACATCTGACCCCGTAACGTGTGATCAGCGCGGGGAGTCCATCAGTTTGAGCGCTTCTGAGACCGGTACGCCCATGTTGGCGCCACCGAACTCCGGCACGATGGCCGAGTTGACGGCCACCACCTCGCCGCTCGTGTTGACGACCGGTCCTCCGCTGCCGCCGTATGTGGTTGCTGCATCGTACACAACCGCTGTCTGCGTGAGCTGTGCCACGATGCCCTCGGAAATCAGCGGCGCAATATGGCCGTCGCGCGCAAGTATTGAGGCCAGTTCCCACGGATCGGGTTGGCTTCGGCGCACGCCGGACGCCGCCCCCGAACCCAGCAGTTCTTCAATATAGGCAGGGCTGGTGCGAGCCAGAAGGGCGCGGACACCGGTCGGGTAGCCGAGCACCAGCACGCGGTCGCCGAGCTTGGGCAGCGCGGTCGAGAGTGCAATGGGGCGCACGTCCTGCCCCGTGAGTTCAGAAGACAGCACGGCCACGTCCGCCTCGTCCGATGCGCCGACGAGTGCGACATCGAACGGTTCGGCGCGTCCGGGCACAAAGCCCGCAATCCGGTGCATGAACGGGGTCAGTCCGGAGGCCATGGCGCGCTGTGCCGCGGCATCGAATTCCCACGGAATAGCGACATGCCGGTTGGTCATGAGCCGACCGTCGGCCGATACCAGGAATGCGGTGCCCGTGTAGGTCTGCGTGAAGACGGGGCCCTGGGCGGTTGGCGATATAAGCGGCTGGCCGCGCGCATCGCGCATGACCTCGCCCTGCAGGTTCACGACCTGCCGCAGCGGGCGACCCTGCGCGTCCCGGAACCCGAAGGCCCCCTGTATGAATACGATGGAGCGTGAAACGTCTTCCAGGATGTCCCCGATGGGGGTCCCCTCGACGGCATCGATCCGCTCGGATGCGGACTCTATTTCTCGCCGCAGCGCGTCGAGCTCCTCCGTACTCAGGGCCCGCTCGGCCCGAAACAGCCCGAGGGCCTCGGAAAACTCCGAGAATTCGGTGGACTGCTCGCTGATGGCCTGTTCAATCCGGATGGTCCGCACGCTGAGCCACGCCACGGACATGATCAGCATGCCGAGCAGGAACATGGAAATGA
>PCUY01000010.1:17408-20821 GCA_002787815.1 Bacteroidetes bacterium CG12_big_fil_rev_8_21_14_0_65_60_17
GGCCGAGAGCCGCGCGCAATCCACACAATCGGTGAGCGTTTCGCTCAGCGAGCGGTACCGCCGGTCGCGGTCCTGGGCCACGTGCCGGTACCGCATGGCGGGGCCCGAATTTCCTTCGCCGAGCTCAATGAGGTCGCCATCGGCAAGCATCCCCCCGGAAAACGGGTCGCCGTTGATGCGCACGGGAGCTGCCGGCTCGACGGTAAACAGGTAGTCGTCGCCGGTCCGGGTGAGCGTGCCGTGGTACTCGCGCACCCCGGGCTCACTGCGCGCCGGGAAATGCACGGTTACGTTCTGGCCCGTCCCCAGCAGCTCGGAGTCTTCGTCAAGGAGCGTCCGTGTGCCGCGGTGCACGCCGCGGATATGGTCCAGGACAATGGCGTGTTCCATGTCGATATCAGAGGGTGCGGATGCGGATGTTGCGATAGGCCACCGACGTGTGGTCTCCCTGGAGCGCAATATGGCCGCTTCCGGCCATACCGTAGGTGTCCTTCCACTCGGCCCACTTGCTGGCGTCGCGCGCCGCCTCCCACTCGGGCGAATGCAGCTCGTACTCGACGACCTTCTGTCCGTTTAGCCAGTGCTCGACGTGCGGGCCGCGAACCACGAGCCGGCTCTCGTTCCACTCGCCTGCCGGCCGGTTCGCCCGTACGGCCGGCACATGTACATCGTAGTTCGACCCGGCGCTGTTCTTGTTGGGCTCCCCGTCCGAATGATGCATGTCGTCGAGCACCTGGTACTCGGGCCCGGACATCCACGGATACTCGTTTTCCTCGGTCACGTGGAACATCACGCCGCTGTTGCCCGCCTCGGGCACCTTCCACTCGAACTCGAGCTCAAAGCTCTCGAACACGTCGCGCGTCACGATATCATTCCCGGCGCCGGGCTCGTGCGCCACAAGCGCCCCCTCGTCATCGATCTGCCAGCCATCCGGCATGGTTTCCTGCCGGTAGCCGCGCCATGCAGCCAGGGACGTACCGTCAAAAAGAACGGTCCATTCTCCGGGAGATGCGACGGATTCCTTCATGCCACTCGTTGTGCTCGTGGACCGCTCGGAGGGGGTGTCCTCCCCAGCGCAGCCTCCAAGCAGACAGATGGATACCAGGACGATGGACAGCGGGTGTATTGCAAAGTCAGACATTGCCGTGTGGGTTTCAACAGGGTGGGTGGATGTTACGTGTAGTGGGGCGCGAGCGTCGTGCGCGTCTTCTCGAGCAGCGCTTTTGTCAACCGGATGCCTTCAGGCTCCGGCCGCTCCGTGCCTTCGTATTCGATTCCGATGTAGCCGCGGTAGCCGGCGTCGAGCACCGTGCGCAGCAGCCGCTCGTAGTCCTTTGCCGCCTCGTTGCCCTCCGCATCGAAGTTGTGGCTCTTGGCGGACACGCCCTTGGCATAGGGCATGAGTTCCGCGGTGCCCTCGTAGATGTCGTACCACTCGTCGTCGGCAATCCTGAAATTCCCGAAATCAGGCAGCGTACCACAGCCGGGATGATCCACCTGCTGCATGACGCCGGCCAGCCAGGCGCCGTTTGACGACAGCCCACCGTGGTTCTCGACAATCACGTGAATGTTATGCGTGGCGCCGAACTCCGTGAGGCGGCGCAGCCCGTCGGCGGCCAGCTTCTGCTGCTCCTCGTAGGAGCCTTCGCTTGCGGCATTGACGCGGATGGCATGACAGCCCAGGAATTTGGCCGCTTCCACCCACTTGTAATGGTTCTCGACGGCCTCTGTGCGCGCCGCCTCGTCCGGATCGCCGAGCCGCCCCTCCCGGTCGCACATGATGAGGACGCTCCGTATGCCTTCACCATCGCAGCGCGTTCTGAGGTCAAGCAGGTAGGACGCCGTGCGCGCCCTGTCCATGAAAAACACGTTCACGTACTCGACAGCCGTAATGCCGTAGTCGTTTTTGGCGACGAGCGGAAAGTCGAGCGTCGTCATTTCATCCGCGAAATGCGCCTTGTGGAGCGACCACTGGGCGAGCGAAATATCGAACAGGGGATGTCCCGGCGTGCGGCTGTGGAAGGGGTGGCCCGCGTTTGGCCCGTCGGCCACTCCGGCAGCGGCTCCCGGTGCTTCGCCATCGACACCGCCCGTTTCGTCTGCATGTCGAGCGCACGCCAGCGGAAAAAGGCTCGCGCCAACAACGATGCCCGCCGACGTGCGCACGAACGTGCGGCGGTCCATGTCCCGTTTCTGCTGTTCGCGGCGTGTCATATCGTCACCTCCGTCGTATCTACCCGGTCCTTGAAAAGCGCCCCGAAAATGAGCATGACGACGCCCGCGAAGGCGGCCGGGATCCACCAGAAGGATGCCCACTGGCCCGGCTCGAGCGCGGCTGCGCCATCCAGGAAGCTGTTGAATACGTTGCCGGCGACCTGCGCGCCAATGAACATGCCGAGGCCGTAGGTCACGAGCACGAGCATGCCCTGGGCCTGCCCGCGGATGGCTGCGGTCGATTTCTTGTCGACGTAGATCTGGCCGGTCACGAAGAAGAAGTCATAGCAGATGCCGTGCAGCAGAATGCCGCCCGCGATGAAGAAGAACACCCCTTCGGGCGCGGCAATGGCGAAGAGTCCGTAGCGCACGACCCAGGCGGCCATACCGATCACGAGCATCCACTTGACGCCGAGCCGCCGGAAAAAGAGCGGCATGAGCAGCATGAATACGACCTCGGAGACCTGCCCGAGGCTCATGGTCGCGGCCACGTTCTCCACGCCGCTCGCGTTCACGAAGATGGGCGCGAAATTGTAGTACGCGGCGAGTGGGATCGAGAGCAGGAAGCTGCTTGCCAAAAACACGTAGAAGGAGCGGCTGCCAAGCGTCTTGAAAGCGTCAATGCCCAGAATGCTGCGGATATCGACGGGCGTCGAGGCGCCCTGCGGCGGCGTGTGCGGCAACGAGAAGGAGTAAAGACCAAGCAGTATGGATGCGACGGCCGTGGTGTAAAGCGGCAGGGCGGTCACGTCGGGTTTCATGCCCTCGGGCGTGAACAATGCGAGCACGAAGCTGATGAACAGCCCCGCCACAATCCAGCCGATGGTACCGAACACGCGGATGAGCGGAAACTGCTTCTCCTGGTCCTCGATGTTGTGGAACGACAGGGTGTTGGTAAGCCCGAGTGTCGGCATGTAGCACAGGTTGTAGGCCAGCAGCAGCAGGATGAAGACGGTGGGGTTGCCGCTGGCCGCAGGCGTCAAAAACATCACCGCGCCGCCCGCGATGTGGAGCACGCCGAGTACTTTTTCGGTCGCGAAATAGCGGTCGGCAATGAGGCCAAGGAAAAACGGGCTCACGATGGCAGCCACCGGGTTGACCGTGTAGGGCCAGTGGGTCAGATCCGCCATGCCGATGGCGGTCATGTAGTTGCCGACGGTGACGTACCACGCCCCCCAGATGAAGAACTGGAGGAACAT
>PCUY01000044.1 GCA_002787815.1 Bacteroidetes bacterium CG12_big_fil_rev_8_21_14_0_65_60_17
CACCAGCGGAATCCTTCTTTGCAACACTGAAACAGGAACTGATCTACCAGACATCCTTCGAAACCCGGTCGGGGGCCAACCGCGCCCTGTTCGAGTTCATCGAGGTTTGGTACAATCGGGAGCGGCTTCATTCATCACTCGGGTACATGACCCCTGTGGGGTACGAAACCATGATTCAACATCAATCAACAAACCAAGCATCTGTCCGTGAAAGCGGGGGAAACTCAACCTGTTGCCTTAATCACCATTCTCTACTTATGAGTGGGCCAGTTTTTGGAGATTCTCAATTATCCAAATCGTCCATATTCTTGCTCGGTATCAAACGGCACGTAGCCAAGAAACTCGGTGATCTTGGGTACGAACCTAACATGTGGGGTCGTCCGGTTTTTCTCCCAGTTGAGAACGCTCCATGGACTGCAACCTATCAGGGAAGCAACATCCGATTGGTGAAGCCCAAGGTCAAGTCGACGTTTACGGATATGCTCTCCGATAGAGCTTGGATTACTCGTATAACCCTCAGATCGTGGTTTCTCGGCCTCCAGACGCACTGACAAAACTGCCACGCAACTATGAAGGTGCGGCCGTTTCGGGATTCCAACTCCGGATATCACACCCCAGTTCACAGAGACCCGCCCTCAGACGGGACACGAGGCCCAGGATCCTGTGTGACAGCGTCTTTGTTCCGCCCGACCCCCCGGCAAGCAGGCGAGTAGCTGCGCCGAGCGTGAATATTCCCGGAAACAGCGGGTGGCCCATTTCGTGACCAACGCCACAGGACAGCAGATCCAACCTGTCGTTCACAAGGGCATAGGCATCCCGTGCCGAACGCCATCCGGACAATGGCGGCCGGACCAATGCACCCTTCGCCCCGGCACGGCTGGCCAGGACGGCAATGCCATACCCTGCGGTTGCCCACTTGTATCCCGAAAAGACGAGCCAATCCACGCCGTCGCGGCCCATGTCCAGCGGAAAGGCGTGGACGGACTGGGCGGCATCGACCGCCATGTCAATGCCTCGGGCGTGGCACGCTTCAGCCAGCGACCGGATGTCGGCCCGGTAGCCCGTCGCAAACTGCACGCTCGATATCACAAACAGGTCGTCCGACGCACGGAGTGCGCGATCCAGATCGTCGGCCGAAATGGCCCCTGACGGCGGGGTCGATACGAATCGCACCTGATGACCAGCGCCCAGAAAGGGCAACGTACAGGAGGGAAATTCATTGTCAAGCGCGACGACACGCGCTCCTTTGGGCAGGCTGCGTGCAATGATGTTGAACGCAAGCGAGGCATTGGACAGGAAGGACAACCGGTCCGGTTGCGCGCCAACAGAGTGAGCCACCGTGCGGCGCACCGTTTCCATACGGGCAAGCCACTTCTCCCACGCCGCATCGGCCAATTCCAGATGCTCCCGATAGTATGCCGCTCCAGCTTCCGCCGCAGCCCGTGACATGGCTCCGCCACCCGCCGTGTTCAGATATACGCTTCCTGATACAGCCGGAAATTCATTCCTGAAAGCGTGCCAATCACGCATGAGCTTGTCGCCGTCCTTGTCGGGGCAAGATAACCCACAGCTCCCGGCCCGTACCCGCTCACGTCGCATGCCCGACCGTCCACGTCCATAATGTACGTTTCGGCATCAATTCCGGGAACGCACTGCACTCGTAGCGTATTTACGCACCCATGCACATGCTGAAAAACATTCTTCTTGCCCGTTTCCCCGCGGGCGTACGTTTATCCGGAGTGCTGCTGTCCGGCATACTGCTCCTGGCCGGGTGCCGCGAGTTTACCGTGGAGCCGGACCCATCCCAGATCGATGAGGGAGGACGCACTTTCGATGTCCCACTCGATGAGTTTTTTGAAATCCGCCCCGGAGATGTGGTCGGACTGGACTCCACACTACGAAGCCTCGAGTTCCGTGGACTGATCGAGGAAAGCCGCTGCCCGACGGGAGCGACGTGTGAGACTCCGGGTCGCGCATCCATTCTGCTTATCCTGTCCTCGCAACAGGACGACGCAGAATACCAGCTGCTCGCATCGGTACAGGGTAATCTTGATGGCACGCGCGATAGCGATGACGACAATGTGAACCGGTCCGGTAGTATTCGGTTCGACGGGTTGGTTTTCACGCTGTTGACGCTCGAGCCGTATCCCGAACTGGGTGTTCCCATACGAGCCGAGCGTTATGTGGCCACCATGCGTGTAGAACAAAGATAAGCGGGTTTCACACGTTTTTCCCTGATTTTCGTGGTCCTCTCGCGTGCTTGTTCGTTTGGGGCTCGGAAATAACATAAAAGGACTCCCATGGAACGCACACTCGCCATTCTGAAACCCGACTGTACACGCAAGAGCCTCATCGGAGAGGTGATTGCCCGCATCCAGAAAGCCGGCTTCACCGTCCGCGCACTGCGCATGGTTCAACTCACCCGCGCCGAGGCAGAAAAATTCTACGCTGTTCACCGCGAGCGTCCGTTCTTTGATGAACTGGTGGACTTCATGACGAGCGGATCCTGCGTACCCATGGTCCTCGAGAAAGAGAATGCCGTCGCGGATTTCCGTACCCTTATCGGAGCCACGGACCCGGAAGAAGCCGCGGAAGGGACCATCCGTCGTGACTTCGCGGACAACAAGGGACAGAATATTGTACACGGATCTGATTCCATCGAAAACGGGCTGCAGGAGGCCAACTACTTCTTCGCCGAGAAAGACCTCGTCTCGCTTGGCGGTTGAGCGGCCTGTGTGTCTCTGGCGCCTCACGGTACTCTCCTTCGTCCTCTTCTCCGGCTGCGCCGTCTCCGATGCACCCCGGTCCGACGCTCCGTCCGGCACACCGACGGTTGCCACGGGAGCGGAACGGCTCCTGACCGAGCCGGGCCTCTTGCCGTCTGACGCCCGTGTCGGCCTGATTGTCAACCATACGTCAGTCACGTCAAATGGTCACCTGATCGACGTGCTGCACCAGCGGGAAGACATCACCGTTGCCGCACTCTTCGGACCGGAACATGGTATCCGGGGAGATGCGGACGCCGGAGCTCCCGTTCAGGACGGGCGCGACGTCGTGACGCGCGCGCCCATTTACAGCCTCTATGGCGATACGCGGCAGCCTACACCATCCATGCTCGAAGGCGTCGACCTGCTGGTTTTCGACATGCAGGATGTCGGCGCTCGTTTCTACACCTACATATCCACGATGGGGCTCGCCATGCAGGCAGCCGCTCGCAACAACATTCCGTTTGTCGTTCTTGACCGGCCAAACCCGCTCGGTGGTGAGCTCGTAGACGGCTACGTACTCGAGCCGGGGCAGGAATCGTTCGTTGGCATGTATCCGATACCGGTCCAGCATGGCATGACCGTGGGGGAACTGGCCCGCATGATCCAGGGGGAGGCGTGGCTTGAGGATGTCGCTGACCTGGACCTCCGGGTTGTTCCCATGGAGGGCTGGGCGCGATCCATGCTCTGGCCCGGAACGGGCCTCGCATGGATCGCGCCCAGCCCGAATCTGCCCACATTCGAGGCAGCGCTGCTGTATGCGGGTACCTGTTTCATCGAAGCCACCTCAGCCAGCGAAGGCCGCGGCACCGAGGCTCCGTTCCTGACTGCAGGAGCGCCCTGGTTGAATGCCGGCGCCGTCGCGAGCGAAATACGGTCACATACCGGGCAGGGGCTCAGCCTGACGACAGGCACAATCACTCCGCGCAGCATCCCGGGTGTATCTACCCACCCGAAATGGCAGGATACAGCCATCAACACTGTTCACTTCACCGTCGAACAACCTGACGCGGTCCGTCCCCTTGCAGCTGGCATTGCGCTTCTGGCGGCCTTCAGCAGGCAGGCACCCGACAGCACGTTCCTGGATATCCGGTGGATGCGCCGCCTGGCCGGTACCGATCGGCTGCATGCTGACCTTATGGCCGGGCACGCGCCAGAGACGATCATGTCTTCCTGGGCCCACGAAGTCCGTGCGTTCCATACACTGCGCGCGCCGTATCTACTCTACGACTGACGGGCGCTTCAGTATGGCATGGATGATTTCCAGGTACCCACCCAGGATGATCAACGGCGCGACATAGAGCGAAATCATGCCATCCACTTCATTCTCAAGCCGCATGATCACATAGCCGACCGTGATCATGGCCAGGCCCAGCAGCATAAGTCGATAGTTGCTGCGCGTGAACACCATGACACCGGAGCGTCGCGTACCCCTCCTCCGGGGTGTGCGTTTCTGTCTGGCAGACGTACTCTTGGCCATGTGGAACGGAATCTTGTTCGGCGTAGTGCGAAAACCGGTTGCATGCACCCAGGTTCCACCGCATTTGTCGTAGTTTCCCCCGTTCCGAGCCCACGACACCACTTCTCGATACACGCCGGTCCATGTACCACTTTTTCCGCATCTTCCTGTCGGGTATCCTGGTCATCGCCACCCAGTGGCTTTTTCTCGGACGGGTCACGCTGTGGGGTGCCTACCCGGACGCCGTACTCCTGTTCGTGGCCTGGGTCGGTCTGCGCAAAGGCAGGCAGTGGGGGGCAACAACCGGGTTTCTGACCGGCATCCTACTCGATGCCATTTACGGCACGTGGGGCCTTCACATGTTCGTGAAGACGTTGCTCGGCTTCATCACAGGCCTGTACCCGGCGACCGACCGGGAGACACTCGTCATCGTTCCCCGCCAGGCGTTCCTGGGCGGATTTGCCGTAGCCCTCATCCACAACGGTATCTTCGTGACTCTGCTCGCGCTGCAGCAAGGTGTCCAGAATTCCTTTCTGGTTACGGGACTATGGCTGGGATCCGCGCTCTACACGGCATTCATAGCCATCCTTGCCGATCTTCTGAGTGATATATGAGTGGTCAAGGCCGGTTCATGCGCCGGGGCTTGCCAATGTCAGGATGGTTGCCCTATTTTTGTAGCCTTGCAAGCCCGGGGCTATAGCTCAGCTGGTAGAGCGCTTGAATGGCATTCAAGAGGTCAGCGGTTCGAACCCGCTTAGCTCCACAACAATGAGGCACCCGGCCTGCTGAGCGGTGCACCAAATGTCCGCTTTTCTTCGTACTCACTGGTACGACAGGCAACTCCAAGGGGACATACAGAAAAACGATTGAATACGCTTCACCGGGATATTCTTGCGCTGGGCATCCATCAATGGAATTCATGGCGGGAAGAGCACCCCGATGAAACACCGGACCTCTCCGGCTGCGATTTCACTGGATGTCACCTCGCGGAAGTGAATCTCAGTGGCTGCACGCTCCGGGGTGCGTTCCTGACCGTATCCGAACTCGACGGTGCGCGGCTCGACGATGCCGATATGAGCGAGGCCAACCTGACCGGCACGGACCTCTCGAATGCCTCACTCGCAGGCACGAATCTTTCCGGCGCCGACATGAGCTTCGCCATCTGTACGTTCGCCGACATGACCCACGCCGACCTGTCCGGAGCTCGGCTTACCGAAGCCATCTTCTTCAACGCCAACATGCAGGGGTGCACCTTGCGCGGTGCCTACCTGAAAGATACCATCTTCACGGGCGCTGACCTCCGGAATGCGGATCTCACGGATCTGGACCTCGATGCGGGCCTCTTCGACGGCGCCACACTGTCCCTCCCGAAGCGGCAACTGGAAAAGTAGTAGGGCGTGTTCACACTACGTCGGAGTACTACTGCGCCCAATGCGCTGCCGACAGCGCCCGATCCGGCTCAAAGAACCCGTCCGAAAACGTGATGCCGTGACGCATGTCACCGTAGCGCTCTTCCAGTGTCAGCGTACTGTCTACGCGGAACGTCACCACGGGAGCCACCCATGCGTCTCCGAGCGGCTCATAGGACTCGAAGCGCACATCCTGGTACGATGCCCCCTGACGCTGCAGCAGACGAACAAAGAGCAGCCGCTCCGCATCGACCCAGAACTGATTCGCTGTCAGATCCCCCTCGTCGGCACCCACGACGAACACCTCCCGCTCCTGCCAAATCGTCCGGTGCACGCGCGCGAGGTCAAATCCCAGCGAGTCCATTCTCGACGCCAGCACGCCGGGATCCTCATGGTAGATGTCAAACCCGAGCAACAACAGCGGATGCAGTGTCGGACCGGACTGTGTCAGCTGCCCACCGGTGAATATATAAATAGAATCGCCTCGGAACAGCCACATATCGCCACTGTCGGGCTCTCCGATATCAATCCTCAACCTGCCCGGCAGATCAAGCGCCTCATACCATAGCGTTGTATCGGTCGTGCCTCCCGGTCCGTGCTGGATCGTTGTCTGCACGAACGTCATTGTCTCGAACCAGTCCCCGCTGTAGGCGTCATGCATGGCTGTAAGCACGTCTTCTCCGCGCTGTATTTCCCGAACCGGGGATTCTTTTTCGGTAGATGCGCAGGCCGCGAAAAGAAACAACGCCGAGAGCAGGAAAAAAGCGGGTAGGCGGATCATCACAACGTGAAGGTATGTGTGTATTTGAAGAGCAGCGTTCGGTTCTGCGAGCGGGGAAGCACAGGAATGTCGTCAAACCTGTCCCGGTCTGTATTCAGACTCTCGTTGTAGACGAGCCAGAAGTCATTTCCCTCACGAAAATTATACCGGAATCGGACATTGGCATCGGCCAGTTCAGCATCCGTGTTGAACTGGATGAACGCATTCCAGGAAATTTTCCGGTTGATCCCGACCTGTGCGCGCAGTCCCATAAGCTGGACGTTGGCTGTCTGGTTCCGATCACTGAACGAGAGCCGTGTGAATGACCAGGATCCCTGCAGTTCGAGGTGCCGACTCGCATTCCATGTAGGCGAAAGTTCCACACCCAGCCTGCTGCCATCGAAGAACGTCCCCCCCTTCAGTTCAGCCCGGCCTCGCAAAAGTGCTCCGTCCTGCATTTCATACCGGGTCGATGCTTCCACCCAGGTATGCCTGCCCGCCGGTACGAATGTATTTTCCGGAAGGTCGAGCTGTTCGGTCAGGTCCTCCTGGATCACGTTGACTGAGAAGCGACCACTCGCACTCGACTTGAAATCAACATCCCAGGAGTGTCCGAGACGGGCCGATTCCACACTCCCGTCTTCGTTTCTCAGAAACACATTTCCGAAAATGGAACCATCGTAATTGCGAATGGGAGATGCTTCACCCGGGCGCCAGCCATACTGCGTGTCAATTCCGAGTTGCGTAAAGTCCCGTCTAGTAATGAAGCCGATACCAGGATTGTAGCGGGCTCCTGCATACATGACGGACAGGTCATAGGCCAGACCGATATTGCCTCGACGCTCCACGCTGATGAGCCCCAGGCCCTGGTCGAAAAAGTCTGTTGAGGCGTCATCGTCCTCGAACGACTGCGTCCATTTAACATCCAGAAACTGCTGGTTGCCGAGGAATACGAGGCCGTCCAGACCATAGGTGACATTCCACGACCCATCGTCCCCCAATCGGCTCGTGAACATACTGCCGGCGAACGACTGTGTATTGACAATGCGCCTGCGAAGGCGCAGCACACCGAAATTTTCTGCCGGAAGGCCAGAGCCCGCCTCCGTCTGCATATTCATCAGTCCGATGTCCCACGTGCCGACGCGACCCACCATGCGTGCTCCTCCCAGTATGCGCACCGGTTCTCCGCCACTCAGTCCAATGTTACGGCTGTGGAATAGCCGGTCGGTCCGTCCGAAGCCGAAATTGAAGAGGGCCGACCGCTCCTGGAAGAATTGCCGTTTCTCCGGAAAGAAGAGTGAAAAACGGGTCAGGTTGACCTGCTGGTCGTCCGCCTCCACCTGGGCAAAGTCCGTATTGACGGTTGCGTCAATAGTCAGGTTGCTCGTCAGGTTGTACTTCACGTCAAGGCCCACATCCCGGTCCGTGCTTGTTGGTTGGCGAAACCGCGTTCCGTCGAATTCCGTCCGCCGGCCAGTGCCACCCGCCACGTACGGTGTGACATACAGGGGAAGGGCGCTCTCCACCCCCTGTAATATAACGGTTCTGGATTGTGAGGGCTTGGCGAATCCAAGACTCCAGTCCGGACGAACCGCTGGAAATATGTGCCGCTCTCCCTTGCGCGCAATGTAGCGATAGGTCGTCAGTCCCATCTCAACCCGGTCACTCACGGTCTGAAAACCCAGGCTGGAGTAGGGAATGCGCATTTCCACGAACCATCCTTCTGATGTCTGTCGTGTCTCCACATCCCAGAACGTATTCCAGGAGCTGTTGACGGCGCTGCCGAAAGCGCTTCCACCTCCGGACTCACCATCGTTCGAGACGGCCATGTCAAACCGGACTCCGAGGGGCGTGGTAAAAAACCAGAGCGCATTCTCGTTGTCATTGAACGTGTCAAGAATAATGGCAAACGTGTCGTCTCCACTGTACCTGTCCCGATAGAGTGTATTGGCACGGATGCCCCCCGGCTCCGAGTCATACAACCGTCCACCCACGTAAAGAAAATCATCATCGTAGGTGATGAGCACCTCTGTGCGCTCGGTCAGCCGCCCCCCCGGTGTCGGAGAATACATGGTCATCGGAAGTGGTTCTATCGCCTGCCACGCTGGATCGTCGAGTCTGCCATCGAGCGTAATGTCCCCCATTCGGCGTTGCAGAATGAGTGGCCGCGCTGCATCTCCCGGAGCCACGGCCTGATGGGCACGCGTCCGGGTCTGCTCACGCAGCTGGTCCTGTCCAAGGGTCTGTTTCGCACACGCAGATGCGGAGACGACCGAAGTGAAAAACAGCAGGATCAATACATTCATGTATGGAAACGCAGGCTGGAATGGGCAGGACACGCAGTTTTTATCCACGTCAAAATACCTCACGACGCAGACCGAAAAAGGAAGATATTTCTGCCTCAATACCTACCTCAGATGCGGGCCATTCATGCCCATGATCCAGCAGTTCGTACATGTGGACCTTGGCGCCATTCTCACAGGCACCGTAGCGGCGCACATCGGCCCGCGCTGACCCGACACGCTCCGTTGTACGAACAGCACCCCCGACGCATCCGGATATGTCCCGCCATCGAAGCATGGTGTCGACAACCGACAACAAGCTCTGACTTCCGGCATCCTGTCCGTCGAACGGCAATACAGTATCGTCCGACCCGTGCACCATCATCATGCGGGCGGGCGCGCTGCGACCGCATCGCTGCGAAACAGGAACCGACATCATGCCCGCTACCGAGGCGAAACCTGCAAACGTATCACTACTCTCACAGGCCAGATGGTGCACAAAAACGGCTCCCTGGGAATACCCCACGGCGTACACGTTCCTCCGATCCACCTCGACGACCGTTTCAACCTGACCGACAATCGCCTCCGCGAACCCCACGTCGTCAACGCCGTCCAGGTCGGGCCGGACGCAGTCGCATCCCTCTGCCCAGTTCGCACCCGTGGCCGACGGATAAGCGACGGCAAAGTCATCCTCATTCGCCTGTTCGTCAAAGCGCACCTGTTCACGCAGGAGTGGGCCGCTTCCTCCGGCACCATGGAAAACAATGATGAGCGGTACGTTCGGGGAATCGGTCACACTGGCCGGAATGAATACGTCCACCGAGCGCATGAGACCACCGTGCTCAAACCGCAGTTTCTGTGTCTGTCCTCCGAGTGCCGAACCATCACAGCCGACCATAAGCACCAACAGCATGGATGTCACAGCCCACGTAATAATTTGCCTACATCGAACACACATCAGGGTAATCACATTCGTAATGTCATCTTTCAGTTTTCAGTCCCGTCGCCATGGAGACCTCAAACGCCCTACGCCGAACCCGCCGAAGAGTTGTCAAAAAAATAGGCGGTCGCATCCTGTGGTCGTTGGAAAAAATTATTGAAAAGGGGTCGAAAGTTCCCAATACTCCTTTTTTGGATGCAAAGGATTTTCCCTGGGTTCGCCAACTCGAAGAAAACTGGCGTGTCATGCAGGCCGAGGTTCGAGGCGTGCTGAAGCGTTCTGGCGACATCCCCGGGTTCCAGGATATTTCCCGGGACCAGCTTGTGCTTACAGATGACGATCGCTGGAAAACCTTTTTTCTTTACGGTATGGGGTACCGGCTCGATGCAAACTGTGCATTGTGTCCCGAGACGACGCGTCTTGTCTCGCAGATTCCCGGAATGACAACGGCGTTTTTCTCCATCCTGGCTCCCGGGAAGCACATTCCTGCACACCGGGGGCTGTTCAAGGGATTCGTGCGATACCATCTGGGGCTGATCGTTCCGCGGGAAAAAGAAAAGTGCCGTATCCGTGTCGACGATACCATTCGCCATTGGGAGGAGGGAAAAAGCCTGCTTTTCGATGATACCTACGACCACGAAGTCTGGAACGAGACCAGTGAAACCCGTGTGGTACTCTTCGTGGACGTAAAGCGCCCCCTTGCTCCGGGCGCAAGACAGCTCAATGACACGATCATTCGACTCGTCAGGGCGTCGGATTACGTGCAGGATGCGCGACGAAACCAGGAGGCCTGGAGTCAGGCCCTGGCCAGGAATAACGCAGAATCCAGCGCACGTCCGGCCCGGGAGGTCCACTCCTCATGATGCCGTTCCAGGGCAGTTGAGCGCAGACTCGAAGTCGGGTACCCAGTCAGACGCGCAGCAGAGACGCATGCGGTAGACACCGGGTACGGACGCGTTTTTCTCAAGGGCTGCCAGGGCCGCGCGTACCTGGGTCGACGGCACGTTCGCATCGACGCGGAAAAGCACGTCGTAGCGACCATATACGAGACAAAGCGCGTCAATCTGACGCGACTTCATCTCGTATCGATGGGAGAACTGTATACCGATTCTCCGGTGTCCGAGGCGAACGCTGACGTCCACGCACTGCTCGCCGAGCGGGGTGGCCACCCATGTCGATGTGGACAGCGTCGTGACATGCGGAAAGCGGCGGTACGCATCGGCGGCGAACAGGGCGGGTACATTCGCCCGGATGCGTCCGCCAATAGCGGGACGGTCTGTTGCGCGGCGAATGGGCTGGTGTCCGGCTGCGGTCGTGCGGTCAAGCCATTCCAGGGTTGGCCAGGCAGTTACATGAGTCATGTCAGCAGGGGTTTTGGTTGCTGACGGAAGAGTACGGACAGGGGGGTGACATCGTCATGTCACAAGCCCTACTTGAATGGGCGACCAATACGCACGGAGAACGAGTTGTCCGTGATGCCACCGGCCAGATCGAACCGGAACGGAAGACCGAACGGATAGGAAACACCTCCGCCAATCTCGTGATACTGATTTCCGTCGACCGTGTCGAAACCTGTCCCGGACGTAAACCCATGCCCGCCGAAGAGGTGCACGCCCATACCTTTCTCGGCAACCCACCAGAGCCCTGCCTTTTCGAACAGGGCGGTCGCGAAATCGTGGTACCAAAATATTCCCAACATGTCGGTGGCCACAAACCGGCCGTTCGAAAGCGTTCTGAAGCCCATGAAGTCCGAGAATGGTCCCGCCGATCCGCTGAGCGTCATACGGCGCTGCACCGGCAGGAAACCTGAGCGGGTGCCGCCCATGACTGTAATCCGCATCCGGTTCGGGCGCACGCGGGAATTGAAAAACGTTTCGAAGGCAATCGTGGCACGGCCTTCCACACGCGTGAACGTAAAATCCGAGCCCAGCCCCTCGCCCGGACTGTGCTCCAGCTGCATCGTGAAACCCCTGTCGGTCCCCTGTCCCAATTCAATTTCCCATTCGAATGAGCGGAGGTGACCGGCGTCGATGGGCGGATTCTCCGGCTGTTCGTTCGTGAATAGCCACCCTTCGAAATTCGTCAATTTCCGCAGAGAGCTGTGAATTTCGCTCCGCAAGCGGAGCGACATGGCCACGGGCCCGCCGTGTGGTCGCGTTCGGACAAACCCCGAGACGGCACGCTGGTGGTAATAGTCATAGATGTCGTCGTTGCCCAGGTACGTCGAAATACCCGGAACGAAGCGGCCGAGGTCGCCTTCGCGAGCGGATACGGACGTGGCGTTGATGTAGGCAACACCCAGTCTCAGTCCCATCTCCGGTCCGCTCAGAGGCAACGAGATCTCGGAGTTCCAGGAAACACGCTCACGCAGGGTAGACCATCCGACGCTGGCCTCGTACTGCACGCCCGCTCCGGGCAAAGACGACCAACTCACACCCGGGTGCCAGCCGTCCACACGGTTGTACCAGAACCAGTCTCCGCTTCGAAGCCGTTTTACAATGGATACACGGTCCGACTTCGCCTGACTGCGCTCAATTTCTTCCTTGGTCAGCGGAAACGATACGTACTCCAACAACAGACCTTGCCCCTGGAACGCCGTCTGGATGTCCCGCGCCCGATCTATCGCCATGACCTGGTCCTGTTCCATGGGCGTAAGTGGAATCATGGACGGGTTGCGCAGAAACAGGAAATCCTGCCGGTCGGCCAAGGGCGATTCAAGCACCGGTGGCCCGCCAACGGACATCGAGTCCGGTACCGGGGGGTTCACTACATGCAGCGTCTGACTGGAGAACTGCTCATAACGCGCCGGAGGATGCGTCACGCCCAGGCGCCCGAATTCGACGACCCCCGCCACATACATATCGATTGGCATCCAGACCGAATCGCGAACCTGGGTGAACCGCTGCTCGTAGTACACGTCGTGCCGCTTCACGGGCGGCGTAACCATTGTCTGCGGGATGGGCCGGACGTTCACCTCGTAAAGAACAAACAGCGAGTCAATGACCGCCACGTGGCCCGAAAAGCCCGGTCGTGTTGCGCTGCGAGGCGTGAAATAGATGTCGAATACGCGGTGGCCGTCCAATTCGCGCGTGCCTCCGAGCAGGAAAAAGTACGCCTCCAGCGCATCCGGATGCGTCGGCCCCACATACTCCGTTCCCATGAGCCGAACCACATCGTCGTAGAAATTGACAACCGCGTGCGGCTCGGCGAAGCGGAACGTGCCGCTTCCCTCGGGTATGCGGCGCCGGGCACGCACCAGTTCCCGCGCACCGTTCCCGGGCGTCCACCACGAGGCGCGAACGGTCTCGGTCATCTGAACCAACTCGGAATGACTGTAAAGCATGAACCGGGTGTACGTGTCGGCATAGGCTGACACGAGGTGCCGCCGCCACTTCTGCTTGGCTGCAATCACCTGGCGCATGACGGCGTCGGCGGGTCCCTCGTCGGTGACAACGATCTCATCGAGCGTGATGGTGGACGGTTCGAGCCTGATGTCCATCGGCCCGGTCGGGATGGAATCCACCTTTAATCGGCGAGTACGGTACCCGATGAACCGTACTTCCAGTGTGAAAGGAACAGATGGCGCCAACATCCAGAATGTGCCATCCCGGTTGGCGGTCACACCCCGATCCGTATCCACAATGCCGATGGATGCGGACGCCAGCGGGCTTCCGTTGTCGGCATCGGTCACACGACCCGTTATTCTGACCTGTGAACTGGCCAGGTGTGCACAACACAGCAGGCAGAAAACACATGGCAGGAAACGCTTCAGCATCATGGGGGGTCTGTCAGTAAAGATGGTGAACATGCGGAAGATTCTACCACGCTACGTCACACCGGCGGAATCCTCGACAGCCACACCCGCGTACGTCACCACACAAGTCAGGTTCGTAGCAATCCGGGTCAAAACGAATGCCACATGTACCATCTACTTGGAAAAAACGTTCGCATCCACCTGTACAACCATGACGGCATCGTGGTTGGGACCGTCACGGGCCGCGTAGCCGACGTGGCTGAAGCTGTCGAAGTGGCACCCGGCATGAAAAAAGACCTGGCACTGGTCGTCGACATCGATACCGGTGACCCCGAGCAGCCGTATACCAACTCGGCTGGTACGGAGGGGGAGTCCTGGTTCGCCATCCAGGACCTTGAAGTGATTGACGTGGAGACACCGCGACTGTTTTCAAACTGATTGCAAATGTAACTATTATTGTTACATTTCGGTACGCTCACTAAACGGCACGATCATGTCGAATACGCGGTTTTCCTCGGCCCTGCACATGCTTCTGACGCTGCTGCTTGAAAAGAACGAGGCGCCCGTCTCCTCGCAGAAGCTGGCGCGCGTTCTGGACACCCATCCGGTCGTTGTGCGCCGACTTGTGGCCGATCTGCGGGCCGTGGATCTGGTGGTTTCTGTTCGGGGAGCGGGCGGGGGCGTTCGCCCCGGCAAAGGTCTTCGTAACGTCACGCTCGGTACCGTAGCCCGCGCCGTGGATTTCGAGCCCGCTTTTGACATGCATGCCGTCCCCGTTGACGCCACATCATTTTCGGCGGAGGACGGGGAGCTTCCGAATCCGCATCCGCACATTTACACAACCCTGCTTGCAACGCGGGCTGGGTCGCACGCAGCCTTACTGGAGCATCTTGACACCGTCACACTGGGCGAGCTGGCCGATTCAGCGAATCTGCGTACCGAACTTGCTGCCCTCCTGGACAAGGGCCTCTCGCAGAATGACATCCGCCAGGCCTACCGCGTCGCCGGTGCCCACCTCGTGCCCAAAGCAGACCGTTGACACATGCAGAAATACTGGGACATCTTCGTCACGGGCTACACTCGATACGCCCGCTATCTGTGGTCTGAAATCACAACGCCACACTGGGGCAATTATTTCTACTGGCTCATTGGCGTCTCCCTGTTTTTCTTCGTCGTCGAACTCGTGCGCCCGTGGAAAAAGCGGGAACGCGTGCTGCGCCAGGACTTCTGGCTGGACGTGTTCTACATGTTCTTCAACTTTTTCCTGTTCTCGCTCGTCATCTACAATGCGGCGTCGAACGTCGTCGTTCAGTTTTTTCTGGATGCGCTCGCCGCAATCGGGATCACAAACCTGGTCGCGATTGAAGTCTCCGCCTGGCCGCTCTGGGCACAACTCGTCACCCTCTTCATCGTACGCGACTTCATCCAGTGGAATGTGCACCGCCTGCTGCACCGCGTGCCCTGGCTCTGGGAGTTCCACAAGGTGCACCACAGCGTGCGGGAAATGGGCTTCGCGGCGCACCTGCGTTACCACTGGATGGAAAATGTGGTATACAATGCCCTGCAGTACCTGCCCCTGGCCATGATCGGGTTCGGCATCGACGACTTTTTCATCGTCTACATCGTTTCGCTGGCCATTGGCCATTTCAACCATTCGAACATCCTCGTGCCGCTCGGACCGCTGAAGTACGTGTTGAACAACCCCCAGATGCACATCTGGCACCATGCCAAAACCCTCCCGGGAGATGCTGGCCGCCATCGACACGGCATCAACTTCGGTCTCAGCCTGAGCCTCTGGGACTATCTGTTCGGCACGGCGGAAATTCCGGAGAGCGGCCGCGACATTGAACTGGGGTTTGATGGCGTCGAGGAATTTCCAACCGACTTTGTGCACCAGAACCTGTATGGCCTCGGACGAGGCCAGGATGGGCGTAGTCGGAGCGGGCGAGCGCACGATTCACCGTCCGCGTCATGAGGCTATTCGCGTCTTGAATGAAGCCGGACACGATTGCTGAATCGGCTCTGGTCAGCCGCACAAGACCCGAGGCACAGCGGGATAACACCGTATCGTCCGTGACAAAAACAGGAGCACAGCCTCTACTCACGGGAATGCGCATGCTGTACTGGTACTTCCCCGTCCGAGTAGAGTATGCATCCAGAAACATGGCTCCGGATTCATTATGTACGGCAAGGACGTACAGTGACCCACGCCACGCATTCACAGCGAACAGTTGAAACCTCAATCGCGTATCCGGATCGAAACTCACACTGTCTCCGTCTTTTCTGAGCGATGGATGTTGCGGGCCATCAATTCCAGATACCGCATACTGCGTGGAGTCAGCATCAAATCCGAAGAGCGACCCGGTGTTTGAAGAAATGTAGGGCCTGTTAACACTACGTCTGAGTCTCTCTTGCTTCCGAATGAAGCAACGGCCTTCTTGTCAGAACCCTCAGATGACATCCGTATGAGTACGCCGCCCCCGGAGAGCGTGTAACCGAAAATGTACTCGTTGATTATTTCGGCCTGTGGCAGGTTCACATCAAGCGGTGTAGTCTGCGAAAGGCGCCCGTCCAAACGAAACAGGGTAATTCGATTCAGCTTTGAGTCGTATGTCCAAAAATTTCCTTGTGGCAGGAAACCATAATTGGTAATCTCGGTGTGCTCGCCCGGTCCACTTCCTGGACCACGTCCAATGACTTGTTCAACGGAGCCTTGCGTATTTACACGGAGGAGTACCATGTTCGATTCATCATACACGAGAATCGAACTGTCTGGAAGCAGTCTGACCGAGCGAACAAACAAGTTTTCCGCCGGTACGTCGATGCGAAGTGTATCTGTTGGAACCCGGACGAGAATGCGTTCTTCTGCTTCCTGAGCCAGGATATCAACAGACGGAGAACGAATATCACGTTCACTCGACCCACAGCCGACTGAAAGGAGTGTACTCCCAACTATGGCAGCGAGCAGGAAATACCGCGACCTCAACAAGTGACGCTGGTGTTTCCGTACACACGGACCTGCCAATAGCCGTTCAACTCGGCGCAATTAGAGCCTGTTCTATCGTATCCAAATGGTTTTCCCAGTATTTGTCCCTGGATACAACTTCCATCCGAACCACTCGGGCCTCCGTCCGCACAGCACAGTTGATCTCGTTCCCGAAATCATCGACCTCACAAGCCGCCTGAGCTGGTGATACGAGTAATGATAGAGCCAGAAACGACACAACAACAAGAGATTTGAGTACGATTTTCATCATGTCAGCATGGGTTCGTTCTGTGATCTCGACACAATACCCCCCCGCGCACAAAAACTATAGCTTCATGGTTTCTTCATGTCTTATCAGGTACACTGATCACCATCAATCGGAACGCACTGCCTGTTTCTGTTCGAGGTGACACGTGAGCAGATATCTGGTTTTCGTCTCTTTGGTGCTTCTTATCGACGGATGCACGCCCGATGCCCGACTTGAGCGCGTTGTCCGCGCGGTCGAGCGCGAATATGCGGATGTCCATCACATGCCCATCGACTCGGCAGCTTCTTGGTTGGCAACCGGTGAGCCGGTGCTCCTCGATGTGCGTGAGGCCGACGAGTTCGCTGTCAGCCACCTCGCCTCCGCCCATCACCTTCCGCCAGGTACGGTCGACCTTTCGCCGCTCGATTCACTTGGCCGCGATACGCCCATCATCCTCTACTGCGCAGTAGGGTATCGGGCCTCCGACATGGCGCGCCGTCTCCAGGCGCTCGGCTTCACGAATGTCCACAACATGCGGGGGGCCATCTTCCAGTGGGCGAACGAAGATCGTCCGCTGGTGGTCGATTCTGTAGTGCATACATACTCGGCGATCTGGTCGCGCCTTGTGAGACCAGGAAAAAGAGCACAGTAGAAAAGCGTAGGGCCTGTTCACACTACGCCAGAGCCCGCTGTAGCAGTCGAAAATGGCGTTTATCAAGGCGTGAGGAGCGAAGTATGGCCGGGTCAT
>PCUY01000043.1:0-46986 GCA_002787815.1 Bacteroidetes bacterium CG12_big_fil_rev_8_21_14_0_65_60_17
GGCTTCGGCCAGTCGCCCCATGGCATTCAGGAAATTGACCTCAATCCGGTTGAAGTCGTCTTCCGCCTGGGCGTAGATCATGCCAAAAACAGCATCGGCATCCGTATCTCCTTCAATATGGGGAATACCCCAGTTGTCCCGTGTGATGGATATGTTCTCTGCCCGCGTTTCCCACACAGCCACCTCTTCCGGTGAAAACCGGGTTTGGGGTGGCTGACAGGCCAGTGGAACAAGAAGGAGAAGAAGAACGGGAAAACGCAGGGAACGGGGCACCATGAGCATACGGGCGATGTGAACGATGGTACCGGGAGCGGGGCTCGAACCCGCACGAACCTTACGGTTCAACGGATTTTAAGTCCGTTGCGTCTACCTGTTCCGCCATCCCGGCAAGGAACGTAGAAAGTACCACGTCGTAGCGAGTCAAACAATTTTTGGTCATATCCATGAATGAAGAGCGGTTGCAGCGTATTTCCGGCACCTACCAGAAGCGTGCCCGCGTTCCTTTTTCGCGCGATTCGCATGTGGTTCTTCTTCTCCTGTCCGACGGTGCCTGGATACCGGGCGTGCGTATTGACAGCGCGTCCTTCCCGCTCTCCATTCCGGCCACGCTCAACGCCGTATCGACCGCGTGGGCGCTGGATCGAACCGACGTGGTTGTCCTCTGGTCCAACCGCTCACTTACCCGCGCGGAGCTGCTCTATGCAGAAGATGCCTTTCCGGGGCACTCCCCCCGGCGCCATGCCGATCATGTGCTGATCTACGGCAAAACGCCCGTTCCAGAGCCGCGCACGGAACTGATCCCCACCATTCGGCACTCAGGGGGAGCCTCCCGGGATCTGATACCCGTCGTACGCACCGTTGCCAAACGCGCACACGTCCCGTCTTCACGATTCCCTGTCGGATGCATCATACCCGTGGGTAATGGCCTCGCTGTCCCGGGCGTGAACGTGGAGCACCCGGAATGGCCCTGGATCCTCTGCGCCGAGCGGAACGCACTGGGAACGCTTGTCTCCTACGGTCTTTCCGAACCCGATACACTCATCCTTTCCTGCCTCCGGGACGATGAGGGCACACCCTGTGGGGCGTGCCGCCAGTTGATCATGGAACTTGCTCCTGGAGCATCGGTTTGGATGGACCGCGGAAATCGGCCTCCTGACTGTATGGAGGCCGTTTCCATGTTGCCCTACTTCTTCACCGGCCGCGCACTCACCCCGGACTGAATGCTCCTTCAAGCTCTTGTCTTCGTTCTCGGACTGGCCATCCTGTACATGGGCGCCGACTGGCTGGTCCAGGGTGCATCGAGTGTTGCACTGCGTTTTGGAATCCGTCCACTCGTGGTCGGACTGACCATCGTGGCCCTCGGTACGTCCATGCCGGAGCTCCTTTTGAATATGTTCGCCATACTTCTCGGAGAAGATGCGCTCGCCATTGGAAACGTGGTGGGCTCCAATATTGCAAATATCGCGCTCATCCTGGGACTGAGTGCCACGCTGCTGCCCCTGTCCATTTCACGCCAGACGCTCCTGCGGGAATATCCCATGATGATGGCTGTGTTGCTCGTCTTTTGGCTGCTGGCCTCCGACCTGCTGCTCTCCCGACTCGATGGTGCCATCCTGCTGTCGGGCCTCGGAATGTTCATTACCTGGCTCGTGTTCGATTCCGTTTCACATGCGCGCTCTCTGTCGGCGCAGGAAAAGAGTACGCCGCTTGTACCCCACGAAGACGAAAATGCCGGCCCGGCCGAGCGTCGCGTCTCGCGACTCATTGCCCGCATTGGTTCCAACAGGCTCGCACCATGGGCGCGCGTCGTTCTCCTCGTTGCCGGCATTGCCGCGCTCGCCATGGGAGCCCAGCTCATGGTCACCTCCGCCATTGCCATAGCCGAAATGCTCCAGATCCGCCCGGTTGTGATCGGGCTGACCATTGTCGCCATCGGGACGAGCCTGCCCGAACTCGCGGCATCCATGATGTGCGCCGTGAAGAAAGAAGCCGACATGTCCGTTGGTAACATACTGGGTAGCAACATGTTGAATGTCCTGTTCGTAATCGGTGCGGTTGCGCTCCTGGAACCCATCCATGTGGAACAGGAAACGATAAACGTCCATTTCCCGATCATGATGGCCTTCAGCGCAGTACTCTTTCCACTGGTCCGGTTCAGATACGAATTGAATCGAGTCGGCGGCCTGCTGCTGCTTCTCGGTTTCGTCTCATACATGCTCTTCCTGCTGCTGCCCTATTTGGAAGTCTATTGAAAAACCATCGCACACCATTATTTGGCGGCCAAACGCCATCTGCTGCGTTCTCCCTCCTTCCAATAGCGTTGCCGTTCGGCGTCGGGAGGCCTTGCATCTGTCATTTCGGCGCCCGCATCCTGGCGCCCGCTGGTTCTTCGACACACTTCCAGGCTGAAAAATGATCATTACCCTCGGAGAACACCCCCTGCTTCTTGGACTCGGCCTCTTCGCCCTGGCCGCTGCTGCATGGTGGAGCTACCGACGGACCACTCCCGAACTTCCTCTCGTGCCGCGCGCTGCGCTCGGAACCGTCCGCTTCATGGCGCTGGGGCTCATTCTTTTCCTCCTTTTTGAGCCACTGTGGACGCGCGAGCGCTCCGACGTACGCACGCCCCTGGTACATTTTCTTGTGGATGCGAGCCAGAGCATGTCTCTGTCCGGTAGCGACGGCACGGGACAGGGTAGTGACGTCCACTCCCGGATCGATGCCATTGAGAATGAATTGAGCGGCATTCCGCTTCGGACGCTGTTCCATGGCACGGCGCTCGTCCCCGCCGACTCCGTGCGGGCCGACTCGTTTGCGGCGCCGCAGACAGACCTGGATCGTGCCCTGCGACAACTCATTGACAACATTCCGGAGGGAGTGGTGCCGGGACCGGTTATCCTGCTTTCCGACGGCCTGTACAATACCGGTGCCAACCCCCTGGCCATTGCCGAACGCTATCCTGTTCCGATCATAGCCATAGCACACGGCGACACCACGCGTCGGCGGGACGTACGAATTCAGCAGGTATTGTTCAACTCATTGTCCTACACCGGCAGCGACGTTCCCGTCCGTGTCCGGATCCGGAGTGAGGGAGCCGGAGAGCAACCCACCAACGTGACGCTTTCCCGCGACGGCCAGATCCTGGACAATGTCACCACGACACTTCCCGATACGGGCGAAATCGTGGTCGATCTGTCCTATACTGCTGAAGATCCAGGTCTGCAACGCCTTCAGATCATGGTCTCGGAAATACCGGGCGAGGCAAACACGCGCAACAACGTGGAAGAAATTGGACTGCAGGTCCTGGACCAGCGGAAACGTGTTCTTCTGGTAGCCGGCAGCCCATCTCCGGAAACGGCTGCGTGGCGTCGCCACCTTGAATCGGATCCGGACATTGAGCTTGCGACCCGTATCCAGAAACAACCCGGACAGTGGCATGAGGGCCCCCTCCCCGATTCCCTGGAGTCATGGGATCTGTTCGTGCTGGTGGGATTTCCCGGGCAGGCCTCTTCGAGCAGCGACTCTCAACGCCTGGCCGAGGCGGCCGGCAGCGGCGTACCCACACTGTTCGTGGCTGACCGGTCCCTGGACACGGGAATGCTGGCGCGGGACTGGAGTGGTGTTCTCGCTGTCACCCCCGATGCACCGCGACAGAGCTGGGCAGAAGTGTCCTTTCGACCGCGCCCCGCCGCATCTACCCATCCGGTCTTCGATCACGGGCAGAGCGGACTGGACGAAGGATTCTGGCAACGGATGTTTCCCGTGATGGCCAACGAGACCAGGTGGAACCTACTTCCGGGAGCGAGCGTGCTGGCGGGCGCATCGGTTCGCGATGTGGACCTCGATCAGCCTCTTTTCGTTGTTGGTCGTGTCGGACAGACGCGCACTGCGGCCCTTCTGGCATCCGGCACATGGCGGTGGCGCCTCGTACCAAAAGATCTGGAACGGGAGTCCGCGGCGTGGCTGCGAATCCAGGAAAATATTGTCAGCTGGCTTTACGCAACCGACGACGAGCGCCTGGTCCGCGTATCTCCCGCATCGGTCCGCATGGCCGAAGGCACGCCCATCATGCTGACGGGAGAAGTCTACGACGAAACGCTCGCTCCGGAACCGAATGCGCGCGTTTCATTGACGGTCAGGTCTGCCGATGGCACCGAATTGCCGGTCGGAATGCAACCGGTTGGCCAGGGCCGCTATACCGCCGATCTGGGGCGGCTTCCGGCCGGTGAGTATACATATACGGCAACGGCGTCGGTCGGCGGTGAGGATCTGGGTACGGACCGCGGTGAGTTCGTTGTGGGGCAGCAGTCCCTCGAATTCCGGACAACACAGGCCGATTACAACCTGATGGCACAACTGGCGGGCGTCTCCGGGGGTGTCTTCATTGCACCTGACGAAATTTCCATGCTCCGGGAACGGTTGATGGACCTGCCAGCCATGCGGACCGTTACGAGAACCATGGTTTCACAGAATCGTCTCTGGCAGAAGTACCCCTTCCTGGTGGCAATCCTTATCCTGTTGACCATCGAATGGTTTTTCAGGAAACGACTGGGAATGGTTTGAGAGAAATCACATGACAACCTCCTACGCTTCGGCCGAACTGCTCCATGAAGACCTCGACACATTGTTGAGGACCGTTCGGCGTCATCTTCATCAATACCCGGAGATTGGCTTCCATGAGGTGCATACGCACCGCTATCTGCGGGAAGTTCTGGAACTGCATGGTTTGACAGTGCACGGCCCGCTTGCACGAACGGGATTGTATGCCGATATCGAAGGAGATGCGGACGGTCCTCTCATTGCCTACCGATCGGACATCGATGCACTTCCGACGCAGGACGAAAAGAACGTCGAGTACCGGTCTACCGTCAGTGGCGTCGCTCATCTGTGTGGCCATGACGCGCACAGCGCCATCGCCCTCGGTATTGCCCTGCTCCTGAATGAGCGCCGCGCATCGCTGCCCGGAACGGTACGTGTTTTCTTCCAGCCCAACGAGGAGGGCATTCCAAGTGGCGCCCCCGCCATGATTGAAGACGGCGTACTCGAGGGTGTATCTGCGGTTTTCGCATCCCACGTCGACCCTACCCTCTCCACAGGGGTTTACGGCCTCATTTCGGGACCCGCAACCGCCTCGGCAGACCAGTTCACGATCCGCGTCAGGGGTCATGCCAGTGGGCACTCGGCGCGACCGCACCAGAGCACGGACACGGTCTGGATCATGTCACAGATCATGTCGGTCCTGTACCAGACGGTAGGACGGCAGTCTGATGCCCGGGACACGGCCATCATCTCCATTTGCAGAATGATCGGTGGTGACGCCTTCAACGTCATTCCTGCGAGCGCCGAGATCGGTGGTACCCTCCGGTGTATCTCCAACGACGAACGCCGGGTCCTCCAGGAGCGGATGGAGCACACGGCGCGGTCCATCGGCCGCATGCACGGGGCGCAGGTCGATGTCGAATTCGACACGGGCTCACCGCCCGTATACAATAATCCGGAACTGGTCTCGCTCGTGCGGGAGGTTCTGCTCGACACGAATGGACCGGATGCCATTTTCGAAATTCCCCGCCCCAGTATGGGTGGCGAAGACTTTGCCCATTATCTGCAACGTGTGCCTGGCATGCTGCTGCGGGTGGGCACCTCGAACGGTCCTGCCACATCATACCCGCTGCACGACTCATGTTTCGACGTGGACGAAGAGGCCATCCCCCTGGCTGCACGCGTTCTCGCCGATGTCCTGGAAGAAGCACTGCAGCAGGCACCCAAAGGAGGATCCTGACAGGTTATATATTGCGGCGGCACGGGTCGAGGGGGCATGACACCTGACCTGGACCGCCGTATGGTAACCGTCGCTGTTCCCGGTACGTACCGCAGGCTGTGGCCTGCCGTGCTGCAACTGGCCGCAATCTGTTCAGCAGTTCTCCTGGCTTCACTGCTCATCACGTCTGCCGTGCTGCGCAGCGCCCTTGCCCAGGAATCTTCGGCGCGCGTGCATCTCAACGAATTCATGGCAGCACCCGAAGTGGGGGCGCCGGAATACGTGGAAATGATCATTGGCGGCACGCACCCTGTCGCACCCGACCGACTGGCCCTCCGGGATGCCACCTCCGCCTGGAGGCCCCTGCCGACGGAACCGACTGCCCTGCTCCCAGGCGATTTCGTGGTCGTAACACCCGACACGGCCCAGTTCAGGATATGGTACCAGGCCGCATTCCCCTCTCACCCGCCCCCGCCCCGCCTCGTTGAGCTGCGTCCCTGGCCCGCACTCAACAACGGAGGCGACTCGCTCGCCGTCTCACTCGACGGGCAGCAGATAGAACACCTTGGATATCTCTCGAGCCAGATCGAGCGAGGACGCAGCCTCGAACGCAGGCAGACCGCGCTCCCTGCCCACGCCTGGATCAACTGGTCACTTCCCGGTTCGGGAGTGGGCTCTCCCGGATTCAAGAATTCGGTTTCCGGGGTCGATGCGACGCCCCCTGCCGTCCTGGGCGTCGAGCTCATGGACAGCACGACGCTGCGCATCTTCTTTTCGGAGCCCCTGCTGGAAGATGACACGCGCCGGATTCGGGCCAGCCTCTCGGCCGAAGGGCCTTCCGGTCCGGTGACGCTTTCGGGACTAACCCTCGAGCCGGACGCGTTCACCGCCGCACATGTCCAGATTCCTGCGCCCCTCTCAGACCTCACACTTCATCTCGCCGGCCTCCGGGATCCGTCCGGAAACGAGGCCGAACCATCTTCCCACCCGGTACACGTGCGCCCGGCCCCGGGCGAGCTACTGATCACGGAAGTCATGCTTCGCGGCAACTCGGACTTCGTGGAAATACTCGCAGACACGGAGCGGTACCTGTCACTTCGCGACGTCGTGCTGACAAGGTCGCCGGGTTCACTCCCCGAACACATCACAGACACGGGCAGCACTGCCGCACACCTTGTCACACCGGGCCGGATCCTGGTGCATGAAGCCACACTCCCCGCGACCGGGGTCACGCTCCTGCTCTCCGTGTCCGGCGGAGCACCCAGCGTCATTGACTCGGTCAGGATATCATCCGACATGGAAGATGCCCGTTTCCGACAACATACAGACCGCTCTTTTGTCAGGATCGGGATGGGCCCGACCGACTGGGCATCCTCTCTCTCCACGCCCTCGAGTCCCGGTCGGGACACGGCAGCCGCGTCACGCCACGTCGTGCATGCTGAACCCACGCCCCATGCCCTCACGCTTACCGAAGTACTGTATGACCCGGTTACCGATCCCGGTGACGGACTTGCAGACCAGGTGGAATTCCTGGAATGGACCAACAGCAGTCCGAACCCCGTCTCCCTCTTCGGTGCATTCATGACCTGGGACATCAATGAACGCGGTACGTCCGACACGCTCCGGCTCGGATACCAACCGGTTCTGCTTGCCCCGGGAGAGTCGGTTACCGCATTCCGGCTGGCATCCCACCAGTCCGGAGAGGACGATCCTGTACGGCTGCTTCAACAACCGTGGCCCCATACGCCGGAGGGCGCGATCACGCTACCCGTGCGGAAGGCGCTTGGCCTCGTGAACACCGGGCGAACTATCACGCTCCATGCACGGGATCACACCGTGCTTGCTCACGGAAGCTATTCTCCCAAGGACCACCATGCTGCCGTAACATCGGGTAAAGGACGCTCCCTGGTCCGACTGGAGACAGGCCACGGCTTCGCCCCGTGGACGACGTCCACGTTCCCCGGTGGTGCATCGCCTGGTCTCGTTGAACGCACTACCGATCCCCGTCCGGGTGCACCCGACACTCCGGATCCGAATACCGGGCAGACTACCGCAGATCTGTCCCCACGCTCCTTCTACCCGGATGACCCCGAACTGGGCGGCAGGACACTGATACGCGTTCACGTACCGGTAGAAAAAGGTCCACGATTGGCTCGCGTGCAAATCCGTGACCTGCATGCACATGTTGTACGCACCGTATCGAGGGGCCTTCTGGTGCAGGGGACCCACCTGTTCGCGTGGGACGGGCGCGGTGACGACGGGTCCGCGCTTCCATCCGGACCCTACATCGTTGAAATCAGAATAACGTCGCCCGGGGACCATGCCTTCCTCCTGCCGGTTGCCGTTCTGCGACGGTAACGGTGGAACAGCCCCCATCACCTATCGTAGCACACCCGCACGCCCAAGCAACGAGCCCGAACATGTCGACCGAAACGCTTACCAGTCCTATCCAACTCTCAGATCGAGCAGCGGAGGAAATCCGCAACATCATGCAGGCCAAGTCTATACCCGATGGTTTCAGCCTTCGGGTGGGCGTCCGCGGAGGCGGCTGCTCGGGCATGAGTTACATCCTCGGATTTGATCGCAGGCGCGATCACGATATTTCCTTTGAAGTGGATGGCATCACAGTCTTCATGGACAAGCGTCACGGACTGTACCTGATGGGCACGACCGTCGACTACCAGGACGGCCTCAATGCCCGCGGCTTCACCTTCGACAACCCCAACGCGACCGCTACGTGCGGGTGTGGATCCAGTTTTGCATCCTGATCCCGGCGAACCAACCCACTTATGGAAGGCAATTTTTCAAATCGGGTCCGAGACGTAATTTCTTACAGTCGCGAGGAGGCCATACGCCTCGGACATGACTACATAGGTACCGAGCACCTGTTGCTCGGCATTATCCGGGAGGGCGAAGGAATCGCCGTCAAAATCCTGCGTAATCTTGGTTGCGACCTGTTCAAGCTGAAAAAATCTGTCGAGGACACGGTAAGAAGCACGGGCGGCACGTTGACGGTCGGAAATATTCCGCTGACGAAACAGGCCGAGAAGGTTCTCAAAATCACGTACCTCGAGGCCAAGCTCTACAAGAGCGATGTCATCGGTACGGAACACCTGCTGCTCAGCCTGCTGCGTGACGACGAAAACCTGGCTGCCCAGATCCTGCAACAGGGTTTTACCGTTACATACGATTCCGTACGGACGGAACTCGATACAATCATTTCAGGCAAACCATCCACACCCCGCAGTACAGCCCAGTCCGGAGGTGGCACCAAGTCACCTGGATCTGGTCGCAGTCAAAGCCCAAAGGAGCGCGGAAAGATGGACAAAAGTAAAACACCGGTACTTGATAATTTCGGTCGTGACCTGACCGCCCTCGCCGATGACGATAAACTGGACCCGGTCGTGGGTCGGGAACGCGAAATAGAACGCGTGGCCCAGGTGCTCTCCCGCCGCAAAAAGAACAATCCGGTTCTTATCGGCGAGCCGGGGGTGGGCAAGACCGCGATCGCCGAAGGACTCGCCATGCGCATTGTAGAGCGTAGGGTCAGCCGTGTCCTGTTTGACAAGCGCGTTGTAACGCTTGACCTGGCGGCCCTCGTCGCCGGAACCAAATACCGGGGACAGTTCGAGGAGCGCATGAAGGCGGTCATGAACGAACTGGAAAAGAGTCCGGATGTCATTCTCTTCATCGATGAGCTGCACACGATCGTAGGTGCGGGTGGCGCGTCGGGTTCGCTCGACGCATCGAACATGTTCAAACCGGCCCTGGCTCGGGGAGAAATTCAGTGCATCGGCGCAACCACGCTCGATGAGTATCGCCAGCATATCGAGAAAGATGGAGCCCTCGATCGCCGGTTCCAGAAAATCATGGTGGATCCGGCCACGCCGGCTGAAACCATTGAAATTCTGCAGAACATCAAGGACCGATACGAGGAACATCATCATGTCTCCTATGCCGATGAAGCCATCGAACTGACCGTCAAGCTCAGCGAACGCTACATTTCGGACCGGTATCTGCCCGACAAGGCCATTGACGTTCTCGACGAGGCGGGTGCCCGCGTGCACCTCAAGAATATCCGCGTGCCCTCCAATATCGTGGAACTCGAGTCGAAGATAGAGAAAGCCCGCGAGGAGAAGACGCGTGTCGTCAAGAGCCAGAAATTCGAAGAGGCGGCGCAACTCCGGGACAAGGAAAAAACGCTGCAGGAAAAACTGGAGGCAGCCAAGAAAGAGTGGGACGAACAGTCCGAGTCGGAGGTCTATGATGTGACCATCGACGATATCTCGGAAGTCGTCGCCATGATGACGGGAGTACCCGTCGACAAGATATCCGAGCCCGAGACGCGGCGCCTCCTTCACATGGAGGAAGAGTTGCAGGGTTCGGTCATCGGGCAGGAAGATGCCATCCGGAAGCTGTCGCGCAGCATTCGTCGCACCCGCGCGGGCCTGAAGGATCCCAAGCGCCCCATTGGGTCGTTCATTTTCCTCGGTCCCACAGGAGTTGGTAAAACCGAACTGGCCAAACGCCTCACCCAGTACCTTTTCGATTCCCAGGACGCGCTGATCCGGATTGACATGTCGGAGTACATGGAGAAGTTTTCGGTCTCACGCCTGGTAGGGGCACCTCCCGGCTACGTAGGCTATGAAGAAGGCGGCCAGCTGACTGAAAAAGTCCGGCGCAAGCCCTACTCCGTAGTGCTCCTCGACGAGATAGAAAAGGCACATCCGGATGTGTTCAATATCCTGCTTCAGGTACTCGATGATGGAATGCTGACCGATGGTCTGGGACGCAAAATCGATTTCCGCAATACAATCATCATCATGACCTCCAACATCGGAGCGCGTGACATCAAGAACCTTGGCAAGGGCATCGGCTTTGCTCCGAACGAGCAGGAGTTCAATTACCAGACCATGAAGTCTACGGTTGAAGATGCCCTGAAAAGGGTGTTCAACCCTGAGTTTCTGAACCGGATCGATGATGTAATCGTCTTCAATCCGCTTGAAAAGAAACACATCCACGAGATCATAGATCTCATGGCGGCTGAACTTTTCGGACGTGCGGGTGACGTTGGAATCACGGTTGAACTCGAGGAGTCGGCCCGCAAATTCCTGGTGGACAAGGGGTACGATCCCAAGTTCGGTGCCAGACCGCTGCGCCGGGCCATACAGAAGTATGTCGAGGATCCGATGGCAGAAGCCATTCTCGGTCACGACCTGGGAGAAGATGACATCCTGGTCATTACCTACGACGAGAAGAAGGATACCGGCGAACTGAGTTTCAGAAAGAAGGCGACTCCCAAGAAGAAGAAAACGACCAGGTCCACGGCTGCCGCTTCAGATAATGAAGACCCGGGCACGCAAGCCAATCCCGAGGGCGAAGCCGATGCCAACACCGGGGACGAAGCCGTCACCGATACAGACGCCGCAAAAGGCAAGGACAACGGTAAATAGGGCGTAGGCTTTGGGGCGTGGGACCTCGCGGCAGACATCCTGTCAGCCCAGGATCCAGTTCACGCCGCGTCCCTCCTCCGGGTGCGGATATCGCCACGTGACGGCGCCCTGATCGCAGGCATACAGGCACGTGCCGCACTCAATACAGTCTTCGAACTGAAAGTGCACATCTCCCACCTCGTCAAGTGTGTAGCACTTCGCCGGACACACGTAAGTTGTGCATTTATGAGGGCATACGGAATTGCAGATATCCGTGTCGACCTCAATATGGGCCCTTGCCCCGGAACGACCCTGGTTTCGATAGGCCACCAGGCCCAATCGTTCTGCAATGGAGGTCGGCTGTTCTTTCATAACGCGCGGGCTGCTTTGATTCCGAGTTTGACAAGATCCCAGTAGGAAGCATGGCGCTTCACGGCCGCATGCATCATGGACAGCGCTTTCGGCGTCGGCTCACTGCGAACCGCGAAAAACTGTCGCCCGAAATCGCACAGCACGTTGGGTACGTTGCTGAACATCGGCTCCGAGTGCAGCAGGTGCACCGCGTCCTGGAACGAACGCATGTCGTGCATGATGTAGCTGGCGTCGAGTGCCTTCCTGTAATTCGACATCATGGCGCTCGAGAAATCGCCCGCTTTACGGGCCTCAAGGACCGTTTCGGCCGCGAGCATGCCGCTGCGCATGGCATAGTCCATACCCTGGATGGCCTTCCCTGCATTCATGAGCAGATGGGCCGCTTCACCGGCAATGAGCACGCCATCACCGTACAGCTCTTTCGGGAGGCCCCGGATATCTCCGGTAGATACGACGTGGGCCGAGTATTCCACCGTTTCCGCCCCCTGTATCATGTCCCGAATCGCCGGATGCGCTTTGAAATGATTCAGCAGATCGTACGGCGTCCCGCCTTTTTCGCGCAGATCCTTCATGCCGATGACCAATCCCACGGAAAGGGAATCACGGTTGGTGTACAAAAATCCACCTCCCTCCACACCCTTCGTCGCCGCGCCTACAAACTCATTGGTCAGGCCGCTTCGACCGCACAGCTGAAACCGGTCGGCGAGCCTGTCGACGTCCATCCGGAGCACTTCCTTCACGCCCACAGCCACATGGTCCGCATCCACAAAAGGGTTTTCAAGACCAACCTGCCGGGTCAGCAGATTGTTGACACCTTCCGCGAGCAGGACGCAGTTTGCGCGGAACTCCTCGTCGCCGGCCCGGATGCCCACAGCGCGGCCGTCCTCCATCAGGACTTCTTCGACCAGGACGTCGGTGGCCAGAAACGATTCGTCCGGATACGGGCTCTCGTCAATGGCCTGCTGGACCTTTCCTGCCAACCACGCATCGAAAACGGCGCGCAGGACGGTCACGCCACCGTAGGGTTTCTCGTCGAACCGGGTCGATTTGAAGTCAACGGAAAACGCCGAGTCGTCATCCAGGAACGTAAGCCTCCGATGGTTCACGAAGCGCTCGAATCCGGCATCCGGATCATCAGCATACCCCGGAACAAGGCGCTGCAGGTCCGTCCCCCAGAGGACGCCCCCTGACACGTTCTTTGCACCGCAGAACTCTCCCCGCTCAATGAGCAGGAACCGGGCACCTCCACGGGCGAGGGTCATGGCCGCACTCAACCCGGCGATTCCTCCCCCTACAATGATACAGTCGAACGGCTCTTCCATTATTTTTTTCCCGTCAGGTCTTTCCCGCGTCGCGAAGGGCTTCAATCAGCGGAGGAAGCACCTTGAACGCATCGCCCACGATGCCGTACGTGGCATAATCAAAGATCGGGGCATCCGGATCCTTGTTGATGGCCACGATCACGCGACTGTTCACCATGCCGGCCACATGCTGGATGGCCCCGGAAATACCCACGGCAAAATACAGGTCCGGCGCGACGACCTTCCCCGTCTGTCCTATCTGAGCCGTTGCCGGAAAAAGCCCCGTCTCGACGACGGCGCGCGATGCACCAATGGCCGCGCCCGTGGCATCTGCCAGTTCCAGGACGAGGTCCCGACCGGCCTCATCGCGTATGCCACGCCCGGCGGCCACAACGACGCGGGCCTCCGACAGGTCAACTTCTCCGTCACCGGAGGAGAGCACCTCCCGAAGTGTCTGCCGCAGTGTCCCAGCATCACATGAAAAGTCGACCGGCACAATCTCTCCCTCAACAGGAGATGCACTGGCCTCGTACGACCCACTCCGGACCGAGACCAGCACGAGGGGCTCTCTGCTCGATACCCGCGCCAACATCTTGGCGGCCATCACGGGCCGCACGGCCACCACGCTGTCTCCGTCCACACCGAACTCCGATACATCGGGCAGCGCACCCGCCCCCAGACGCACGGCCAGCGCCCCCATCACGTCCTTGAACGCTTCCGTGGAGGGCGCAACGACCAGGCGTGGCAATGCGGCCTTCACCACACGCTCGAGGGCATCGATAACGGGCACATTGACATGCCGGTCGAAAACCGGATCCTCAACCACGTATACCCGCACGGCACCGTGCCGCATGAGATCCGGTGCCAGGTCACGAGCGGTCGGGTGCAACACGGCCGCCACGACCTCACTTCCCGTTTCGGCAGCCACTTCCCGTGCACGGGCCATGACCTCGAACGTGGAGCGCTTCAGACGCCCATCCTGCACAGCTGCAGCAACAAGTATTGTATTCATTGTTTACCGTTCTGGAATATCCGTCAGAGTACGCCTGCTTCATCCTGGAGCAGATGCACCAGGTGGCTCGCCTGCTCCGCAGGCTCGCCGTCAATTCTGATACCCGGCTTCCGCTCAGGCGGTGCCTGCGTATCATGCAACTCCGAGCGGCCGGGTCCCGGCGTCACGGCCTGGACATTCAGCGGCTTTTTCTTCGACGCCATGATACCCTTGAGAGAGGGAATCCGGGGATCGTTCATATCATTTGAGCACGTGACAAGACACGGCGTGGGCAGGGCTATGATTTCCTGACCGGCATCGCCCTGACGCGTAACCAGCAGTGTATTTTCCCCCTCCACGGCGAGCCCAACGGCGTTGGTAGCGTACACCCTTCCCAGGTGCTCTGCCAACATGCTTCCGGCCAGGCCCGCATCCGTGTCCTGCGATTGCTTGCCCGTCAGAATGACATCATAATCGCCATCCTCGAAATGCTCCGCCAGCAGGCTGCTTACGGCGTATGAATCCATATCAGAAGCCGTTACCAGGTGTGTGGCCTCGTCGGCACCCATGGCGAGTGCTTTCCGGATGGTTTCCTTCGCGGCGTCGGGACCTGCCAGGACCAGATGAACCGTTCCCCCGTGCGCTTCGGTCAGCTGCAGCGCCGCTTCTACCGCGGATGCGTCATACGCATTGAGGACCATACGTCCCGTCTGCACGTGGGCGGCCACATCAGGGACCTGTTTGATACAAACACAAAATTTCATCTTGGACACGGGATTTTTCTATCTTTCAAGGTACGACACGCCTTCCTGACGGTCCAATACGTACGCCCCCGACAGACCGCCCGATCAACCCGGACTTCTCATGTTTCGCATTTCGTTCACAGCCGTCGCGACGGCCCTGCTACTGGTCGTGTCCACGCACCCGGACAGCGCCCGGGCGCAACTGCAGACCCCCCGCCTCGGCATCAGCCTCAACTCGCTGCTCAGCAGTGAGGACGGACTCGGCCTCGGGTTCCGGGGACGCCTGGCATCTCCCATCAATTCGGACCTGTCCCTGGCTTTCGACACCGGAATCACCGGCTTCATTTTCGAAGGCCAGGACCAGGCAACCTGGGTCGTGGATCCGCAGGTATCGCTCATCGTGACGCTCGAGGGTCAGTCGCGCGCCCCCTACCTGCTGGCTGGTCTCGGCGGATACATTCCATTCGGCGATGGCTCCACGTCAGAGGGCGGCCCCTCCATCCACATGGGTGTAGGTTGGGTGAAACTGCTCCGCGAATCGACCCTTTTCTATGAGTTCGTTCCGGCACTTGTCGTCGGCGAGGAAACGACATCGGTTGCCATCCCCTTTCGCGTCGGCATCATCTTCTGAATGGCCGGACTCTACCTCCACATCCCCTTCTGCTCGCAACGCTGTTCCTACTGCGACTTCTATTTCGTTACGACGGCCATGTCGCAGGATCGCTTCCTGAAAGCGCTTGTCCACGAAATCCAGCACTATGGGCGCGAATACGGACACCGGGAGCCGCTCGAAACCATCTACTTCGGTGGAGGCACGCCCTCGCTCCTGCCCACGGGCAGCGTCAACATGTTGATGGATACGATCTCAGAGGCCTTCGATACGTCCAGCGTAGAGGAAACCACATTTGAACTGAACCCCGAAAACGGTACACCGGCCTATCTGGATGGCCTGCGCGCAGCCGGCATAACGCGCCTTTCCATCGGGATCCAGTCGTTTTTTGGTCCCGACCTGGAAAAAATGAACCGCGTCCACAGCAGTCAGGAAGCGCGAAGCGTCCTGCGGGCGGTCAAGGATGCCAGTTTCGATTCCTATAGCATGGACCTGATTTTCGGCCTGCCCGAACAACCGGGTGAGTACTGGGCGGCCAACCTTGAAATTGCCACGTCTTTCGATGTGCCACACATTTCCACATACAGCCTGACACTCGAAGAAGGCACGCCACTCTGGAAGCAGGTCCAGAGAGGACAGGTCCAGCCGCAGGATGACGCCGCGCATGCGGATGCGTTCGCGTTCACCATGGACTACCTCACGTCGCGTGGCTACGAGCACTACGAAATCTCCTCCTTTGCCCGCCCTGGACACCGATCCCGGCACAACCACCGGTACTGGGACCATACGAATTACATCGGCTGCGGCCCGTCCGCCCACTCGTTCTGGTGGTCCGGCCTGCCCGCCTCCCGATGGTCGAACGTGCGCAACCTGAAACGGTACGAAGCACTGCTGTCCCAACACGTCCCGCCGCTCGGGGACCGGGAGCATCTGAATCTGGACGCGCTTGCAGACGAGTATGTCCTGCTTCGGCTTCGGACCGACGACGGTCTGGACCTGGACGAACTGGAACGCCGCTATGGCGTTGATCTGCTCACCGAAAAGCTGTCCGTGATTGCCGAACTGGAGCAGTCGGGACTTATACACCCCGTGCGCAACCAGACGGTGCGCCTCACAAACCGTGGCAAAACCCTATGCGATTCCATCACATCCCGGTTGCTGCCGGACTGAGCCTGGTGCTGATGCTCCTCGCCGGGTGCTCGAAACCGTCATCGGAACCCACTGGCGCACAACAGGACATCCCCTTCACACCTGAAGGAGTCCTGGACATCTACCGAGCCGATTCATCCCTCATTCAGCGATTCGTTATCGAACTGGCCGAAACGGACGCCGAGCAGGCGCAGGGGCTGATGTACCGACGATCCATCCCGGAGCGTGGAGGCATGCTGTTCGTTGATGAGGAGGAGTCCATGCAATCCTTCTGGATGCGCAACACACCGCTGCCACTCGACATCCTTTTTGTGCGCGCAGATGGGCGCATAGTGAATATCGTCGAACGCACAACGCCCTACTCGGACGAGAACATCAACTCGACAGCGCCCGCCCAGTACGTGCTGGAAGTCAGGGCCGGAACAGCCAAGCGTCTCGGCATTGACTCGACAGCCTACATTTCCTGGCAACGGCGGACGTTCAACACGGAGTAAACCTGTTTTTCCATCATGCCAATGCGTCTACTGCTGATCTTTGTACTGGCGGGCACCAGCCTTGCCGCCGCCTGTTCGAATGAACATGTACCGACGGGAGACTCCGTTTCACCCCAAACCCGGGCTGCCACCGCTCCAACCATCGATTTTCGCGTCGATGGGCAACTCAGCTTCATCCGGGATGGAGAAATCCTGGAAACACTGGACATCGAAATCGCCGACAACGACTCCTCCCGTGCGCGCGGCCTCATGCAACGTGAGGATCTCCCGGACGGGTCCGGGATGCTGTTCGTGTTTCCCGATGAATCGGAGCGCGCCTTCTGGATGGCCAATACGCCCTTGGCGCTCGACCTGCTGTTCATTCGCGCGGACGGCGTCATTCACAATATCCGACGCTACGTTCAGCCCATGAGTGCAGAAAACGTGATCTCTGACGGGCCTGTGATGTACGTGTTGGAACTCGAGGCCGGCCAGAGTGACGCGCTTGGTCTGGTCGAAGGCGACACCATTGCGTGGGAGCGGAGCGGATAAGGCGGGAAGGGGTCCTACAACCCGAAGCTCTCCCCGCACGCGCAGTTCCGAACCGCCTGCGGGTTGCTGAAATGGAAACCTTTACCCTGCAGTCCATCCGAAAAATCCAGCACGGATCCTTCCAGGTAGGCCATGCTGCGTGCGTCGATAACGATCGGAAGACCATCCACGTCACACACTTCGTCCTGCTCGCGCACCGTCGTATCCCATCCAAGGTCATAGGTCAGACCGGAACAGCCGCCGGGTACCACCGCAATGCGGAGTCGTGCAGCGGTCGTATCCACCTGCTCCTTTTCTGCCGTGGCAAGAATCCTTTGCCGCGCGTTATCTGTAATTTTTATGGCTTGAAGCGTGTTTTCCATGCGGCCTCGAACGACGCCACACGCCACAGGATCCCGTGCGCAACCAGCATGTGAAGACTCTGGAAGTTCACGAGGCAAAATGAAACTAAATGGCCGCCATTTTATTATTTGGATCGAGTCCAGACAGCCTCGTCACCCAGAGCGAACAACATGAGCACCGAATATCTGCAGGAAGTGGCCGATGCCGACTACAAGTATGGCTTTGTCACCGAGATCGAGTCCGACAAGGCAGCCATTGGCCTCGACGAGAGTACGGTCCGATATATCTCGGCCAAGAAAAAAGAACCGGAGTGGCTGCTCGAGTGGCGACTGAAGGCGCTCGATCACTTCCTTGGCCTACTTGAAAAGAATGAAAAACCGGAGTGGGCACATCTGGCCATCCGCGACATCGACTTCCAGTCCATTTCCTACTATTCCGCCCCGAAGAAGAAGCCTCAGCTGGACAGCCTGGACGAGGTGGACCCCCAACTCATTGACACCTTCAATAAGCTGGGAATTCCGCTCATGGAGCAGAAGCGACTCGCTGGGGTGGCCGTGGATGTCGTGATGGACTCGGTGAGCGTTACAACCACGTTCAAAAAGGAACTCCGCGAGAAAGGCATCATTTTCTGCTCATTCGGCGAGGCCGTCCAGGAGCACCCTGAACTCGTACGCAAGTACCTTGGAAGCGTTGTCCCCCGCACAGACAATTTCTACGCCGCGCTCAATTCGGCCGTCTTCTCGGACGGATCGTTCTGCTATATACCCAAGGGTGTACGCTGCCCGATGGAACTCTCCACCTATTTCAGGATCAACGAGGCCGGAACGGGGCAGTTCGAACGGACGCTCATCATCGCCGACGAAGGCTCCTATGTGAGCTACCTGGAAGGGTGCACAGCGCCCATGCGGGACGAAAACCAGCTCCACGCCGCTGTCGTCGAGATCATTGCGCACGAAGAAGCGGAAGTCAAGTACTCGACCATCCAGAACTGGTACCCCGGCAGTGCCGATGGCAGGGGAGGCGTCTACAACTTCGTCACCAAGCGCGGTATCTGTGAAGGTCGCGGATCCAAGATATCGTGGACCCAGTTGGAAACCGGAAGTGCCATCACATGGAAGTATCCGTCCGTGATTCTCAAGGGGGATGATTCCGTTGGTGAATTCTACAGCGTGGCCTTCACGAAAGGTCACCAGCAGGCCGACACGGGAACCAAGATGATCCACATCGGCAAAAACACCACATCGACCATCATATCCAAAGGAATTTCAGGTGGTCAGAGCCAGAACGCCTATCGCGGCCTGGTCAAGATCAATCGCGGCGCAAAAGGCGCCAGGAATTTCTCCCAGTGTGACTCCATGTTGCTCGGCGACCGCTGTGGGGCGCACACATTCCCCTATCTGGAGATCAACAACCCCACCGCCCAGGTGGAGCACGAGGCAACCACCTCGAAGGTCGGTGAAGACCAGATTTTCTATTGCCAGCAGCGCGGAATTTCCGAAACGGACGCCATCAAACTCATTGTAAACGGCTTCTGTAAAGAAATCCTGGCCAAACTGCCGATGGAATTTGCCGTCGAAGCCCGCAACCTGCTCGCCATTGAACTTGAAGGCAGCGTCGGTTGACCCAACCCAAACCACCCTCATCACGAATTGAACATGCTTGACATCAAGAATCTGCACGCGTCCATTGAAGAGGACGGGACACCCATCCTCAAGGGACTCAACCTGTCGGTAAAGCCGGGTGAGGTGCACGCCATCATGGGCCCGAACGGTTCCGGGAAGAGTACACTGGCCTCCGTGCTTGCCGGACGTGACGGATATGAAGTAACCGAGGGATCCGTGTCCTTTGAAGGTCATGACCTGTTGGAAATGGAAGCAGATGAACGTGCCCGCGAGGGCCTGTTCCTGGCCTTCCAGTACCCTGTGGAACTGCCGGGCGTTTCCATGTCCAATTTCCTCAAGCACGCGGTCAACTCCACGCGCGAGCACCAGGGCAAGGATCCTCTCTCGGCGACAGACTTCCTGGCACTCATGCGCGAGAATGCAGCGCTTGTGGACCTGGATCCTGCGCTCAAGGCACGCAGTGTAAATGAAGGCTTTTCGGGCGGCGAGAAGAAACGGAATGAGATTTTCCAGTTGGCCATGCTTTCTCCGCGACTGGCCATCCTTGACGAAACCGACTCGGGCCTCGATATCGACGCGCTTCGGGTGGTCTCTGCCGGCGTCAATAAATTGAGACAACCGGACCGCTCGTTTGTCGTTATCACGCACTACCAGCGCCTTCTGGAATACATTGTCCCGGATGTGGTCCACGTATTGCTCGACGGACGCATTGTCCAGTCCGGCGGCAAGGAATTGGCCATCGATCTCGAGGAGAAGGGCTATGACTGGCTCAGGGAAGAAACCGGTGTCCCGGCATGAACAGTCTGAAATCCCTGGAAACCACTTTCATCGAGGCCTTTGACAAGGATCTCGGTCTGCTGCCCTCGGATACGGCCGATGTCTGGACCGCGAGCCGCCGACAAGCCATCCGCTCATTTGCGGATGCCGGTTTTCCGAAGCGGAAGAGCGAGGCGTACAAATATACACCCGTCACCAAGTGGATGAGCGAACCACCGGCCTTGCAGTCATCCAAGCCGGTCAGCGCATTGCACCTCCCATTCTCCGCGCTCGAGGGCGTTCACCTGAAAACGGTCAACGGGCAACTGTCCTCCCCACCCGATCACCTGCCCACGGGACTTACCATATCCACACTCCGCGCGGCCCTCGAAACGCACCCGGAACTCGTCCGCGGTCATCTGGACCGCCTCTCCAGCGGTTCGGCTGGCGATGCCTTCAGCACGCTTGCCGCCGCGTTTGCCCCGGACGGCCTGTTCATCCATGTGGCGAAAGGAACGGTGCTCGACGCCCCCATTTACATTCACCACGCGTCCGTATCGCCCGATGCGCTGGTGCAGCCCCGGATGCTGGTCACAGCTGCTGAAAACAGCGAAGCATTCGTGGTTGAACACTTACCGGAGACCGGTGCCGGTGCGGTGTTCGAAAACCGGATCGTGGATGTCAATGTAGCACGCCGGGCGAGACTCCGTCATCTGGTAGTATACGAGCGGGGTTCGCAGGCGCGGTTCGTCAACAGCCTCCATGCACACCAGCTCGATGAAAGCGTCTTTTCAACGAACAACATCACACTCGGCGGCGCTCTCGTTCGCAACAACCTGCATGTCGTCCCGGACGGCGAGCACTGTGAGACCCACCTCAACGGCCTCTACATTGCCCAGGGTGGCTCGCACGTGGACAATCACACACTTGTGGATCACGTCAAGCCCAACTGCTTTTCCAATGAGCTCTTCAAGGGCATTGTTGAAGGTGGCTCGACGGGTGTTTTCAACGGCAAGGTGATGGTCCGCCAGGATGCCCAGAAAATCAACGCCTATCAGTCCTCGAAGAGCATTGTGCTGGATGACACATCACACGTCTACGCCAAGCCGGAGCTCGAAATCTATGCGGACGATGTGCGCTGCAGTCACGGTGCCACCACGGGTGAACTGGACGATGATGCCCTGTTCTACCTCCGGTCACGGGGCATCCCCCCGCGGCAGGCGCGTGTCATCCTGCTGGAAGCGTTCGCGAGGGACGTGGTCGAACTCATTCCACTCGATGAAGTACGAACCTACCTGAACACGCGCATTGGCGAATTGCTCGCCGATTGACCGACTCGACGTCTCCATGGACCCTGCCACGCTGCCACGCATTGATCCCGATACGCTGAGAGCAGATTTCCCGGCGCTCAGCACGCACGTCTACGACACCACCGTAGCCTACCTCGACAATGCGGCCACGGCCCAGAAACCCCGTGCCGTCATTGACCGCATTTCCCGGTATTACGAGTCGGAGAACGCCAACGTCCATCGGGGAGTGCACGCCATGAGCCAGGTTGCCACCAATGCCTACGAAGGAGCACGGGCAGGCATCGGAGCCTTTCTTGGTGTTGACGACGTGGGCGAAATTGTGTTTACAAGGGGAACGACGGAAGCCATCAACCTGGTAGCCTCCTCATGGGGACGCCTGCATCTGCACCCGGGCGCCAATGTGGTCGTGACCGAGATGGAACACCACTCGAACATCGTTCCATGGCAGCTGATCTGTCAGGAAACAGGCGCGTCGCTGCGCGTCGTCCGGGTCACGGACGAAGGGGAAATCGATTACGAGGACTACGAACGTGCTCTCGCTGAAGGCGCCGCACTCGTTTCCATCGTGCATGTCTCCAATACACTCGGGACCATCAATCCCGTTGAGCGCATGATCGATGATGCCCACGGTCTCGGCGTCCCGGTACTTGTTGATGGTGCACAGGCGGTACCTCATGGACCGGTCGACGTAAAAGCACTTGGCTGCGACTTCTACTGCTTCTCGAGTCACAAACTTTTTGGACCCACGGGTTTTGGCGTGCTCTACGGGCGACGGGAACTGCTCGAATCCATGCCGCCATGGCAAGGCGGTGGTGACATGATCGAGGAAGTCGACTTCGACGGAACCACCTACAATCACCTGCCGCACAAATTTGAAGCCGGAACGCCCCATATAGCCGGCGCCATAGGACTGGCGGCCGCCATCGCATACGTTCGCGGCGTTGGTTTTGACACCATCCAGCAGGTGGAAGCCGACCTGCTGGCGTATACCGTGGAACGTCTCGGCGATATTGGCGGCATCAGGTTCGTCGGTACGGCCCGACGCAAGACCTCTGTCGTGTCGTTCCTGGTTGGCGAGACCCATCCGTACGACGTGGGCAGTATTCTTGACAGACTCGGCGTCGCCGTCAGAACCGGTCATCACTGTACGCAGCCCCTTATGAAGCGTCTTGGTATTCCCGGCACCGTGCGAGCCAGCATGTCATTCTACAACACGCGCGGAGACATTGACCGACTGGCCGAGGGGGTAGAACGGGCCGCTGCCATGCTGTCGTGACGATGTATAGCGGCCACCATACCATGGAGCAGGAAGCACAGGCCCTCGTCGACGAATTCGCCATGTTCGACGACTGGATGGACAAATACCAGTATCTGATCGACATGGGCGCCGGGCTTCCCCGCATTGACGACGCATACAAAACGGACGAGTATCGCATTTCCGGATGCCAGGCGCAGGTCTGGCTTCGGGCAGAAGACAATGACGGCCGTATACGCTTCACGGCCGACTCTGACGCCCAGATTACCCGCGGTCTGATTGCCATGCTCATCCGCGTTCTCAACAACCAGCCAGCACGGGATGTCGCACAGGCCGACGTCTCGTTCCTCGACGGCATCGGCATGAAGGATCACCTTTCGCCTACGCGGAAAAACGGGCTCGACAGCATGATCAAACAGATCCGGCTGTACGCGGCGGCGCTTGCCGCCAAACACAATACCACTTCACAGCACAGGGCCACGACATGAGAACTCCAGAAAAATCCACGTCCGGAAGCACACCGTCGGGGCACTCTGTAGATGCATCCTCCGCGCTGAACGCGGCCCGGTCAGCGTCCCCCGATACGAGAGAGGACGAGTCCACGGCCGCTGACGCCGTGCCAGGCGAAGACATCAGTGACGAAGAGCTTGAAGCGCGAATTGTGGAGGCCATCAGAACCGTCTACGATCCGGAGATCCCAGTCAATGTGTATGACCTCGGCCTTATCTACGGCATTGACATCAATCCCGACCGGACCGTCATGATTACCATGACGCTGACGACGCCCAACTGCCCGGCTGCCGGATTCCTTCCCGGCCAGGTCGAGCAGCGCGTCCGGCATCTCAGGGAAGTTCAGGATGCGCGCGTCGACATCACATTCGACCCCCCGTTCACGCCGGAGATGATGTCTGACGAAGCCAAGCTGGAACTGGGATTCCTCTGAACCGGATCGGCATGACAGCGTCGGCATGACAGCGTTGTCCTCGCGCGATGATCCGTCAAATGCCTCGTGTTTCTTTGTAACTTATTCACTTTGTGCCGTATCGTGTAGGTAAATCACCCACACGATCATGCCCACACCTACCACTTCCGCCGCCGGGTCACGCCCGTTTTTGTCGACCCTGCTTCTTGGGACGCTTCTTTTTGGAATACTTGTTCTGCCAGGCGCCCTGCACGCACAGGACCGCGTCGCGCTCATGACCGATATCAAAGGCACGGTGGAAGTAGCCCGTGCCGGCGAAGCAACATTCAAACCCGCTGACTGGGGAAGTCAACTCTTTGAAGGTGACCAGGTCCGTACGGGAGCCGACTCCAAAACGGCGCTGCTTTTTGCCAATGGCAACATGGTATCGCTCGACGGCGGCAGCACCATGACCATTTCGGCCACCACAACAGATGCCCCGTCGCTCTCGGGTCCTGTGCGTGAGGTCGGTGGCGATCTCCTCGCTGCCGCGTCCGACCTGGCCCTTCACCGGGCGGGGGAGGGAGAAATTGCCGTACTCGGAGGACTCCGTAGTGGTGGCGGCACCTCGGCGCTTCGCACACTCGCGCCCGTCAACACCCGCATTGCCGTGAATGCACCAACATTTTCGTGGTCGGCGACAGACGACTTCGATTCATACCGCGTGACCGTATCCACGTCGAACGGCGAGGTGTTCTCCGGCGACACCGACGGGACATCCTGGACCTGGCCTGCCCATGCACCCGAACTCACTGCGGGCACCACGTATTTCTGGCGCGTCGAAGCGGATAACATGCTCGACACGGTCGCATCTCCCCTGGCCTCCTTCGTTCTGCTGCCAACAGATGAACGTCGTGCCGTAGAGCATTCGTTGGCCGATATTGAAAACCTTTTCAGCGGAGGCACGGACAATCAGGCCGACTATCTCCTTGGATCGGTCTACGTCAAGCACGGGCTTCTGGCCGATGCCATCTCCATCTTTTCCGGCATTGCGGAGCGCAACCCGCAGTCGGCCGCAGCGCACAGGATACTTGGCAGCCTGTATGCCGATGCCGGGATGAAGGATGAAGCCATCCAGTCCCTGCAGCGGGCCGTTGCCGCCTCGGAGAATCAATGAGGTCCATGACATGCCTGTTTTCTCCGGCCGCAGTATCGTCTGGGTACTGGCGGTACTGACTATTTTCCTTCTGGCGGGACGTGCACCCCGAGCGACGGCGTACGCCCAGGTAACGGGTCCGGGGGTCTCGTCCTCCGGTGCCCCTGCCTGGGTACAGGCTCTGGAGACGGCAGCCGCCGCCAACGACGCAGCCACGGCAGGGCCGCTCCTGCGTGCCCATCGACTCGACATCGGGGACATGCTGTCCGGGTGGATACGCGCCGGGCTGCAGGAACGCATGGCCGCAACAACCCCAGACCCGTCGGGGACCACACTTCGCAGGGCGGCCCGGATAGCCGAGTGGTACCGCGAGGAATTCCGGGAAGGGGCACTCATGCTCCAGGTCGGTTTCGCGGCCGAACTCCCCGATGATCGCATTGCAGACAAACTCAGAGCCGACAGCCTCCATGAGAGCGGTGTCGCCAGGCGTGGCCAGGCCGATTTGCGCGATGCAGCCAGGACGGACCTGCTTGCGGCCGAAAGGATCTACGAGGAAATAGGCGACCTGGCGGGGCTTGCCGCGACGAAGGGGCAACTGGGATATGTCAGTTGGTTTCTGGACCGGGATGCGTACCTGACCTACAATGAAGAGGCACTTGCACTTCGTCGCCGGCTTGGCGACCGGAAACTCATTGGCAACACGCTGAATGACCTCGGACTCTACCACAGGGTCATTGCACGGCAGTACACCCGGGCGCTCGACCATTACCTGGAGTCGGAGCGGGTTCGATGGGCCATAGGCGATTCCATTCCCCTGAGCCGTACACTACCCAATATTGCACTCTCCTTCGAGGCCCTCGGACGATTTGACGACGCCGAGGCCTACTACCGGAAGGCCGCCAACCTGTACCTGGCCGTCGGTGACACGGCCAGGTGGATCACCCAGCGCAACAACGCGGCGGGCATTCTGACCGATTACATGGAGCGTCACAGCGACGCACTTGTTGAAATGCTGGGCTTGCGCGATGATCTGCGCATGGTCGACGATCCCCGGGCCGAAGCGCTGGTGACGAACAGTCTGGGCGTGGTGAGCCGACGTCTCGGCGACTTCGAAAGTGCCATCGCGTATTACCAGGATGTCATTGAACTCTCTGAAACGCACGGCTTTGACGATCTGTTGGCGGGCGCACACAACAACATCGGTGTGGTATTCATCTGGCTCGGAAGACCCGATCGTGCCGAACCCTTCTTCGAACGCGCCCTCGACGCAGCAGCCCGAACCGGATCTGCCAATGGACGTCTGGATGCGCTGGTGAACCTGGGAAGCGCATCGTTCGAGCAGCGCGCCTACGACAGGTCAATAGTCCATCTCTCGGAAGCCGCCGCGCTTGCTGACTCGCTGTCACGTGATATCACGTCGGCCAAGGTTCAGATGGGCCTCGGTAACGCCCGTCTCCGCGCCGGAGGCCCCGCCTCGGCCCGCCCTGCCTACGTGCAGGCTCTTGCCGTAGCCAACGAGTACGAACTGCCCGAGCTCCGGATGGGCATTTATTTCGGGTTCGGTGATGCCGCAGAGGCGAATGAGCAGCCCGACAGTGCCTACGTATGGTACGAGAAGGGCATTGCCGCCATTGAATCGGCCCGGGGCCTGCTGCGCGCGGAAGAAGATCGTGCGGGCTTCATTGCCCAGACGACCTACCTCTACGAAGACTATATCGACTTTCTCACGCGGATGTCGGAGGCCGATGCCGATGTCTGGATGGCGCGTTCGTTCCTCACCGCCGAGCGCTCGAAGGCGCGGGTGTTCTCCGAGCAACTTGCCGAGGCCACGGCAGGCGTCCGCCAAAGCGTGGACTCGGACCTTGCCAAGCGGGAGCAGGTCATGATTGACAGCCTCGCGTATGTCCGCTCACTCATCCCCGCGGCCGCGGACCGCGAGCGCAGGGCCATGCTCAGGGAATACCTTCGCGACCTGGAAATCCGGTTTGCCACGCTCGAACGCGACATCCGGAGTCAGAACCCGGCCTATGCCGACCTGGTCTATCCCCGACCGGCATCACTCAGCGATCTGCAAGCCTCCCTGGCGCCAGGCCAGGCCGTGCTTTCGTACAGTGTCGGCGACTCCAGTTCCGCGCTCTGGGCGGTCTCCCGGGACGACGCGCGGCTCGTGCGTCTGCCCAGCCGGAGTGCGCTCAAGACCCAGGTGGATGTGCTCCGATTCGCGCTCGAAGACCCCACGCGCACGACGCCGCGCGCCTACGGCCTGACCGCCCAGAGCCTGTATGACGTGCTTGTCCGTCCGGCCGCTGATATGCTTGACGGAGCGACAAGCATTCTCGTCATGCCGCACGATCTGCTGAATTACGTACCATTCGAAGCGCTCGTCTCGTCACCAGGCGACACCTGGACGGGGCACGACTACCTGATCCACGCAGCCGACATTACGTATGTATCGAGTGCAACGGCCTGGCTGCAGTTGGCCAAGCGGTCTCCGGTCACGTATTCGCACGATCTGCTCGCGGTCGGAAATCCAGATTTCGGTGGCACGAATGCGATGTCGGCGCTGCGCAACAACCCGCTTGAACAACTGCCCTTCACGGGAGCAGAAATAGAGAGCGTGCAGCAGGTGGTAGGCCCGGACAGCCGCTCCGTCGTCCTGCTGGGTTCGGACGCCACGGAGGAAGGCGTGCGCCGGGCATCGGCCGGCGGGACGTACCGGTTCGTGCACTTCGCGACACACGGCCTGATCGATGATAATCGTCCCGATTACTCGGCGCTCGCGCTGACGCGCCCCGACGCATCTACCCGTCCGGGAGAAGGCCTCCTCCAGGCGTCCGAAATTTTCAACCTCTCCTTCGACTCCGAACTGGTTGTGCTGTCCGCGTGTGAGACGGGTCTCGGGCAGCTCGTACAGGGAGAAGGCATGGTAGGACTGACCCGTGCGTTCATGTACGCGGGTGCCCGCAGCGTCATGGCCAGCCTGTGGGCGGTTTCGGATGAATCGACTGCCGCACTCATGGGCACGTTCTACGCGCACGCCGCCGGCGCGGGACAGTCGCCCGCAGCAGCGCTGAGACAGGCCAAGCGTGACATGATCTTTGGACCCTGGGCGCATCCTTTCCATTGGGCCCCATTCATTTTAACCGGTCGGCCGTGAGCCGATTCCTGTTTATTTCTCGTACTGGATACATACACCCTCAAACCCAGACCACCATGCCCACCTTCCGACGACTCTGCCTGACAGCGCTCATTGCCATGATGGCCGCCACGGCCCTCGTCACCGCTCCCCGCGCACACGCCCAGCAGCGGGGTGACGTCAATGATGACGAGCCCATCCGCCTGCGCGCCGAAACGCTCACCCGTTCATCCGAGGCTGTCGTCCTGGCGCACGCCGTTCGTAGCGAAAGCTTCTGGAACGACGACCGCACGGCCATCCTGACGCGCGTCACCCTGCGCGTGGACGAAACGCTTCTCGGCACTTCCGCGGCCGAGACCGACGTCATCATTCCAGGTGGCCGCGTGGGCAACGTGATCCATGACGTATCGGACATGCCCGTGTTCTCGCCCGGTGACGAGGCGATAGTGTTTGTGGAGCGCCACGCGGCGAGCGGCATGAACGTCGTCAATGGTGGTGCCCAGGGCAAACTGGACATCGTGACCAACCCGATCACGCGCGAGAAGCGCGTGCTCGGCGCGGAAGGCCTGTTCAGCACCGACGTGTCGGTACCCGCCGGCACGGGCGCACCTGCAGGCGCCGCCCCGGCTGACGGGTCCGCCGAGGACAGATCTGCCGGGGGTGATGGGTCCGGCCTGGACGCCCTCGCGCCGGGCGCAGACCGCACCCTCACGCTCGAGGCCTTCAAGCGCGCTCTGCGTGGCGCCGCACCCCGGCAATAGCCTCTCTGTCCGTCATGCTGCCGCCGACACTGACGGCCAATCCACCTTTCCCCTCTCCCACCGAGCTCCGCACCCCTATGCATACTTCCGATAAAACTGCCCTGCTTTATCTGTTCTTACTGTTTTTTGCTAAAGTGCCCACAGCAAACGCTCAGGTCATGCCGGCTTTCGGATCTGAATGGGCAAACAGTGGAAGTGTCCTGGCCTGGGACATTGCCACCGGAGACATCGACCGGGATGGTCACCTCGATTTTGTTATCGCCCGCAGGCCGGGAAATCACGAATGGTATGCAGGGGATGGTACCGGTGGATTCACGCTGCAACAATCGTGGGGAGGAAGTCGCCCCTTCTTGGGAGTCGCCCTCGCAAATTTCGACCAGTCCGCAGATGGATCCCTGGACGTGGTATTCGGCGGGGGGCATTCGAACAACGACTCCTGTGGCAATCCCGTGCCCTGTCTACCGACAGAGGTTTACCTGAGCGAAGGTACTTCATTCAATACAACAGCCGCATGGACAGACGGCCTCACCGATGGCACGTGGGGCATTGCCACGGGCGACTTCAACAATGACGGCTGGCCGGACATAGTGACGGCCAACCTGAGTGGCGCATCGAAAGTCTTTCTGAACAACCAGGCCACGGGTGCCGGTTTTGGCTTCACGGAGGCCACGCTGCCAGGCACCGCAATCCAGGCCTCGTCTGTTACTGTTGGCGAGTTCAACGGCATTGCCGGTGATGACATCGTGTTCGGTGATGGTACGATTTTACTCACTACAAATGACGCCAATCTGTTTGCCCGCACCGCTGTTACCGGCCAGACGTTTGTAAACAATGACGACCTGGATGGAGACGGTGATCTGGACCTGGTCTTTGTGGGTAACCGCGGCGAAGTCATCAGTTACCTCAACGATGGGAGCGGTTCTTTCACCCGGAAAACGGCACCCGGATTCGGTTTCGAAAACAACCCCCGTTTCGATGCTGCCCTTGGTGACATCAATAATGACGGGAATCCCGATCTCATGATCACCGGCTGGCTCCAGAATACGAGTCCGTTCGTAACGACGTACCTCGGTGTGGGCGACGGCACATTTACGGCCAGCACCCGGTTCCCGGGTGCACAGCGTGGTGTCATTACGGGGGACGTCGACGGAGATGGCGACGCCGATATCATTGCGTCGTTCAACAACTTTGTGTACGAAAACGACGCACCGCTGGACCTCGCTGTTACCAACACCAACGACAGCGGCCCCGGATCGCTACGTCAGGCCATAGCGAACGCCAATAACACGACGAACAGCGGCGGACCCGAGGAAATCACGTTCGACATACCCGGTGCCGGCCCGCATACCATTTTACTGGATGCGGAGTTGGCCATCACGGATCCCGTCGTTCTGAACGGCATCTCGCAGGCTGGCGCCACCTGCGGAACATCGTCTGCCGATCGCGACCTGCGTGTTGTACTGAAGCATTCCGGTGCTGCGCCAGCGAACGAAAAGCTTTTGCGCCTTTCGCCCGACGCCAGTGGATCTACTGTCCGTGGCCTGGTATTCGGTGCCTCGAACGGTATTGCCCTCAACCTGGACGGCACGGACAACGTACTCATCCAGTGCAACTTCTTCGGTACGGAGACCGACGGCACGACGCTGTCGCAGATCGCGCGGGAGGCCATTTTCGTGGCTACAGGATCGAGCAACCTGATCGGTGGCACCGCAGCCGAGGGCAACCTCATTGCAGGAAGCGTGAACAGCGCCGTTGGACTCTCGTCGGCCAGCGGTACAACCATCCGAAACAACATCATTGGTCTGAACTTATCGGCCTCTGCTGCCATTCAGCCGGCAACCGGTGGCACGGTCGGCATCAGCCTGTTCCAGAGCCCGAACACTACGATTGACAACAATCAGATGGGCGGATTCGAGGATGTGGCCATCGTGTCGGACAACAGCGATGCACCCGACATCAGTTTCAATTTCATAGGAACGAACGCAGCACTCGGCGGCCCATTCACGAACGGAACGGGTGTTCGCTTAGCCAACAACACGGACAACGCACGCCTTCTCCTGAACCGGATTACGGCCAGCACCGGTAATGCCATAGAGGTCCTGGACGGCGCGGCGGGCGCATCTACCGAAAACCAGATCGTGAACAACCGGCTGTACGGCAATGCAGGGCTCCCGATTGATCTCAATGGCGACGGTCCGACCGTGAACGATGAGGGCGACGTGGATTCCGGGCCGAACACACTCATCAATTATCCGGAGAAATTGGTCGCGCAGATCGACGTGGACAGCAATCTTGTGCTTGCATGGAACGTCGGGACTCCCGTCGACGCATCGACCAATTACACGGTTGAGTTCTATGATGTGGATGCGACCGACGCCTTTGAAGCCGCCCGAATATTCAACAAAACGGGTTCAGGACTGGAGGTTGTATTTGCCACCGGGTCGTCGGCGGCGGGACTCGGCGTAGCAGCGGGTGACCGGTTCGTGGCGTCCCACTCGGAGTTTCCATCGGGCAATACGTCGGAGTTTTCTCCGGTCTTCACCGTAATCGGGCCTCTGACGGTCAACAACACCAACGACAGTGGCCCGGGATCGCTGCGCGAGGCCATACTGAATGCAAATGAGATGGCCAACGGCGGCGGACCCGACGTGATTACGTTCGCCATTCCGGGTGCGGGTCCGCATACGATCGCGCTCGCCTCGGAGCTTCCGCCGATTACAGAGGCGGTGACCATTGACGGGTATACGCAACCTGGCGCATCGCCCAATACAACGGCGGCGCCGCTGCCCCTGGACGCTGACATTCAAATCCGGATTGATGGCAGCGCAACGCCCGGAAATGGCTTTACCGTGTCGGGTAGTGGTACGACCATCAGGGGACTCGTCGTCCACGGCTTCCCGGGACGCGCCTTTACGCTGGGCGGTTCGCTGCACGCTGTGCAGGGCAATCATGTCGGTACAGATGGCACCACATGGCTCGGGAATGATGGTGTGCACCTGAACGGCCAGGATCTGACCGTAGGCGGCCCCGATCCCGCCGACCGGAATATCATCAGCGGCAATATCGGTATGGAACCGAGCGTCGCGCGCCCTCTCGTCCAGGGCAATTACCTGGGTGTGAAAGCCAACGGTATCGAACTGATCAGTACGGAGGGCTTGGAGCGCCCGGACATCCGCATATCGAGCAATCAGGCGACGTTCGTAGAGGTACGTGACAATGTGATCGCTGGCGCCACGCTTCGCGGCATTGAAATAGCGCAGGCCAACTGCTGTGAGGCCGAGACCAACTGGACCGTAGACGGCAACTTCATTGGAACGGACCATACGGGAAACACCACGCTCCCGAACGGAGCCTGGGGGGTGTACCTGCAGAAAGGGGCCAATACCAATACGATTTCCAATAATGTGATCGCGGGCCACAGTGGTCCGGGAATCCGGGTAACCCACGGTGATGGCCAGTTCAGTGCGCAGCGCGTGACCATTACGCATAACCGCATGTACGGCAACGGTAATCCAGGAATCAGCCTGGAGTCGAACCCGCACGAAAATCCCGATGCCAACGATGGTATCGTGGCACCGGTTATCGACGAGGCCCACATTTCTGTGGACGGGCACCTCGTCATCCCCGTTTCAGGCACCCGCGATGGAACATTCGAATTCTTCGAGGCCGACGCGCAGAATGAGGAAGGAGAACGCTTTTTCGATTCTTTCGCCCTCTCAGGCGGTTCGGCCACATTTGTGATTGCCGATCCTTCGGGCGCCGGTATTGCTGCAGGCAGCTTAATCATCGCGACTCTCACGGACTCCGCGGGCAACACGTCCCAGTTCTCGACAGCGGTAGAAGTAACAGCGGCGCCCAGTGATCCCCTCCTTGTTACCTCCACCGCCGACAGCGGCCCCGGTTCGCTCCGCGCTGCCGTCACGGCGGCCAACGACACGCCCAACGACGGCGGACCGGACGTAATCACGTTTGCTCTCTCGGGAGGCGCAACGGACGTCTATACGATCCAGCCGCTGACGCCGCTTCCAGCGCTGACGGAAGCCGTGACCATTGATGGCCTGAGTCAGGCGGGGGCCGCCTGCGGAACGAGCGACATTTCGGACCGCAGGCTTAAAATCGTGCTTGACGGCTCACAGATCGCCTTCGCGCCCTCGGGACCGAACGAGTCCGGGCTGCGCATGGCCACCGGAACGAGCAGCTCCACGGTGCAGGGCCTCGTCATCCATTCGTTTCCCGGAGGCGGCATCCTGCTGGACCATGACACGGACAACAACGTCGTCAGGTGCAACAACATCGGAACCGATGTAACGGGGCTTGTGGCGCAGGGTAATACCGGCGCGGGCATTGACATCGTCGGCTTCTTCGGGACATCGACCGGCAATATGATCGGCGGGCCGAACGCCATCGACGGCAACCTCATTGCGGCCAACGGCGCCGATGAAATCCACCTGGAGCCGGGTGCCGACTCGAATACCATACAGAACAACCTGATTGGTACCGATGCCACGGGCGCCGCGCTACTGCCGGCGGCGTCCGGCACGTTTTCCAACCAGACCGGCATCGGAAACAACCAGGGCGCCTCGAACATCATTCTTGACAATGTCATTGGCGGCTTCTCGAGCGGCATCGATCTGGCCAGTCAGAACGATGGGACCCGGGACTGGGGCGGGAGCAACGAGGTCCGCGGCAACCACATCGGCGTAGACCGCTCGGGAAATACGCCCCTCCCGAACGGCCGGGGCATCTCGCTGCACGGCAGCGGCCCGGGCAGCCACCAGATCATTTCCAATACGATTGCCCATCAGTCGTCTGATGGCATTTTCCTTGACGGATCACACAACAATGTCATTGAGGGCAACGTCATATCTGGCAATATGCTCGACGGCGTCGTGCTTGTTCACAGCGGTGCGGGTAACGTATTGCGCGGCAATTACATAGGCACGGACAGCGCGCAGACACCCTTCCCCAATGGCGGCCACGGCATCGTGACTGCGTACACGGGTTCCACGCTCATCGAAGACAACGTCATTGCCCACAATACGCGCAATGGCATCCTGGCCAAGGACGATGACGTGACGGACGGCACGCCGCTCGCTACAATCACGCGCAATGCGATCTTCGAGAATGGCGGAATTGGAATTGACCTGGTCCTCGACAATCCCCTTGACCCGACCGACGATGAGGGCGACGGCCTGACGCCAAACGATGCGGGCGATGCGGACAACGGTCCCAACGGCCTGCAGAACTTCCCGGCCGTGTCGTTTGCCGGCATACGCAGCGGGCAGATCGACATCGAGTTTTCGCTCGAGCGTACGGAGGCCATGACGCTTGAATTCTTCGCGCCCGATGCATCGGGTTTCGAGGGCGAGACGTTCCTGGCATCGGTACCCGTCGCATCTACCGGTGGAACAAGCGTGCTGACAAGCATTCCGCAGGGAACGCTCATGGCCGGCGACCTTCTTGTTGTCACTGCAACGTCTGCAAGCGGCGCGACCTCCGAGTTTTCGCTGCCGGTTACAATTGCCGCTGAAAACGTGGCGGCTGCACTTCCCGATCAGATTGTGCGGGTCCAGTCGGGGCTGGTGTTCACGCTGAGCCCGGAGCTGACGGCAATTTCCGGAATGGAAACGGCCATCCAGAACGCGATTGCCTCATGGGCAGCAGTGGGCACCTCCACGGCGGCAAGCGAAATCAGTTACGGCGGAGTCGATACGGGCACAGAACCCGACATGGGCGACGGTGTGAACCTTGTTACGCGATCGACGGCGAGCTTCCCGCTCTCCTCGAATACGCTTGCCGTAGCATCCAAACTGCTCACATTCGAGGGCAACATCGAATCCGCGACCGAAGCCAAAATCATTGAAGCAGATATCGTATTCAATGCCGCGCTCATTGGCCAGGCAGACGGCATCGGCACCGACCTGACCCCCGGTATCTGGGATGCGCAGGCTGTTGCCACGCACGAATTCGGTCACACGCTCGGCCTCAGGCACTCCGGCATATCGACAGCGACCATGTTCTTTTCTATTCCATCTGGCACATCCTACCGGAGCCTGGAGGTGGACGATCGCGCATGGGTCACGCACAAATACCCGGACCCGAACAACACAGGTGGATTGGGCTCCATTTCGGGCAAGGTGACGGACAGTGAGAACGGAGGCGCGGACCTTGCCGGCGCCCTCGTCACGGCGCGCGATCCGAATACGAAAGTCCGCCTGCACGCCTATACGGATAAAGACGGAACGTATACGATACCCGGCGTACCTGCGGGAAGCTATGAGCTGCGCATCCAGCCGCTCGATGGCGTCGTGGACAACATCCCCGGCATGTACCCGGGGACGGTGAGTCCGTATATCCGTTCCATCACGGAGAACGCGTCGTTCATCACCGAGTCGTGGTCGGGTGATGATGAAAGCGACAACGAGATCGAAGATGTCGCGGCGTTGGTGGCTGTTGGCTCGAGCGCTGCCATTACCGGAATTGATTTTGCCACGAACGTGGACACCACGCCGCCCGTCGTCAACGGCGCATCGCCGCGCGGTGATCGCGTACCGACGCGGCCCGAGTTCGCCGTGACGTTCAACGAACCCATCACGACCAAGAATATCTTGTTCGAAGTGTTCGATGCTTCGAGCGAGCCCGTCCCGGGTCGCGCCGAGGTGCCGGGTGGCCAGGGAGTCGTAGCTGTTTTCACGCTGGATGCGGGCGTTTCGCTCACTCATGACGCCACGTACACCATCCGCGTGACGGGCGCCACCGATACGCGGGGCAACATCATGCCCGGTGAATTCACGCAGCCATTTACCGTCGTCTCTGCGGATCAGGAGGCACCCGCCGTGCTGGCCTCAAGTCCGAAGGACGCCGCTGTGAACGTGCAGAAAAATGTAACAATAAATGTTACATTTTCAGAGCCGATGAATAAGGCTTCCCTTGGGTCGGGAATGCGGCTCGTGGGCCCGGACGGTCCGATCAACGGCGAGTTGTTCTTCCCGAGCCTTTCCCTCGGTGGTGATCTGCCCGGCTGGGTGGTTGCGCTGCGTCTCGAGGAAGGAGTCTCGCTTCTTGACGACACCGGGTACACGATTGAGGTGGACGCTTCCGTCACCGATGTGTCTGGCAATGCGCTTGGCACTGCGTTCTCGTCCACATTCCGGACCCCGACCAGCAGCGCGCCGACCATTACGGATTCAGGCCCGGCAAATGGAGCTGGCGCTGTATCGGTGCGCACGGCGGTCTTCGCGGACTTCTCGGAGCCAGTCGTGCTGACGGCGGGCGATGTGACGCTCGTCCAGGGCATGGGAACGGGCGGCGTAACCATCGCCGGCACGGCCGAGCTGTTGAACGAAGGTTTACGAATGGTCTTTCGGCCCTTTGAGCCATTGGCGTTTTCAACTACGTACACGGCAACGTTCAACGCATCCATCACCGACACGTCCGTTCCGGCACAGTCGCTTGGTAGCGCGCTCACGCTGACCTTCACGACGGAAGCCAAGCCGAGCGTGGCCACGGTATCGTCTGTCAGCCCACTGGTGGCCATACCGGGAGCGGTAGTCGTCTTCACGGGCACGGGCTACAGCCCCATCCCGGGCCAGAATATCGTCCGGTTCTCCTCGGCAGAGGGTGGAATTGTGGTGACGCCCGACGCATCTACCCTGACCTCGCTTAACGTGGTCGTGCCGGATGGCGCTGTGTCTGGACCGGTAGTGATCAATGAGCAGGCGACCATCAACCTGGAACTCTACGATGTGCTTCCCCTGCTGGACCCGGCTGTGTCCCGTTTCACGACCGAAAGTGCTCCGCGCGATGTGGAGGTATCGCCCGACGGTGGTACAGCCTACGTGACGAATACCGGCTCGGATCTGGTGAGCGCGATCAACATCGCGACGGGCGAAATACTGGCTGAGATCTCCGTCGGTGATGCACCGCTCAAGGTCGTCATGTCCCCGGATGGGTCGCGGCTCTACGTCACGAACTTTGCGTCCCACACGGTATCCGTGATTGGCGTTCTGGAGCAGAGGGTGGTCAATACGATCGAGGTCGGACTGAATCCGTTCGGTCTTGCCATCTCACCGGACGGCAAGCGGCTCTATGTGGCCGAGTACACAAGCCAGAAAATATCCATCATTGACCTTGCGGGGGGCAGCGGTACGGAGAACAAAGCCATTGCTCGCATCAGTGTCGAGAGCAATGAACGGGATGCGGATATATCTCCGGATGGAGCCACGCGCCTGGGCGAGGAATCGAGCCCCCGCGACGTGGAGGTCTCGCCCGACGGTGGTACGCTCTTCTTCACAACCGAGACACTCGGCCTGCGGGCGCTTGTGCTCGATGCCAACGGATCGGCGAATGAGGACGCGGCGTCGTTGCGCATTACGTCGGAATCGTCGACCCGCGATGTGGAAGTCAGTCCCGACGGCGGTGTCGTCTGGGTGACGACGCTGGCGGGTGCTCTTGAGGCCTACCGCGTACCCGCTGAGCTGTCCCTTACCGCCGATTTCCAGGCGGTCGCGCGCCTTGGCGAGGAGTCGAACTCCCGCGAAGTGGAGGTAAGCCCCGATGGCGGCCTCCTTTATGTGACGAGTTTCGACCTGGGCCTCGTGCAGGTCTACTCCATTTCGTCGCAGATCATTCCGAGTTCCAGCTCGGCGTCGGGTGACATCTCGGCCTTCGGCCTTGAGCCGCTGCAGACATTGGCCGTCGGGAACAACCCGGAAGCCGTCATTTTCTCTCCGGCGGCACAGGTAGCCATTGTGACCAATGCCGGATCGAACGATATCACCATTCTTGACTTTGGCGGCGAGGCGTTGACCGTTGTCGATTCGGATGGCGACGGACTCACGGACGAACGGGAGAAGGAATTGGGGACCGATCCGAATAACCCGGATTCGGATGGTGATGGCCTCCCCGATGGGCTGGAAGTGAGTCTGTTGGGCACGGATCCGCTTCTGGCCGACACGGACGGCGACGGGCTTGACGACGGCGTCGAGGTCACACTGGGCACGGATCCGCTGAATCCGGACACGGATGGTGACGGGCTTCTCGACGGCGAGGACCCCGATGCCGACGGCAATCTCGTGGCCGATGACAGGTTTTTCGCGACGAACGATTTTGCGGAAATCACGGAAGCCCTGCTGGCTGACCTTGCCGCCGAACCGGGTGGTCTGGCCCTGGAGCGCCCAGTCAGTGACACGTTTGTCGGGCCCATGCCCGTTCAGTTCCGCACGTCGGATGTTTCCGCCAAGATGGGTGGCAAGTCCAGGAAGAGTGGCAGGTCGAAAAAGAGCAACAAGTCCACGAAGTCAGAACAGGACGGAGATGATGAGTATGAGTCGCTGGAAGATGCTGCGCAGACAGCCATGGACAAACTCACGGAGAACCTGGATTCGGTCTACTGGCAGGCCTGGGATCTCCCGCAGTTTGACGCGGGCGAAGAAACGCTGAACCGCGACATGGTCGCCCTCAAAAAGATCCTGGCCATAATGGACATGACCGATTCGTATCACACTGAGCTCCAGTCGGTGATGGATCGGATACTGGATGCGGACGAGGCCATTCTGAAGTCCGCGCTTTCGCGCCTGGACGAGGCTGGCTGCCAGGACAACAAGCGGTGTGGAAAAGCACTTCAGCGTGCCGAGAAACATGTTGCCAAGGCCCTCGACGAGCGGATCGACGGCGACTTCGACAAAGCCGTGTCCGAACTGCGCAAGGCATGGACCGCCGTCAAGAAGGATCTCGAGAGGCTCGGTCCGCTCGGCAAGCGGGCTGCATTCGCGGTCAGCGATGAAACGCTGCCGCTGGAATTCGCCGTGCACCCGAACTATCCGAACCCCTTCCGCGCGCGGACAACCGTCCAGGTCGACCTGCCCAATGCGGCCGACGTGCACATCGTGATGTACGACATCCTGGGCCGGGAGGTAGCGGTGATCGTGAATGGGTCCATGCCGGCAGGCAGGCACCTGGTCCAGATCGATGGGGACCGCCTCTCCAGTGGCATGTACCTGCTCCGGACAGAGGCCGGAGTGCACACGTCAACCCGCCAGATCATTCTCAGTAGATAGGCCCGCCGGGGCCTGTTAATCCTGCTCCAGGCGTCTCCGGGCTTCGGCCCGGAGCGCCGGGCGGGTTTCGACCTCCAGTACGCGCTCCCAGTACCGACGGGCTTCACTCCGGTCGCCAAGCGAATCGTAGGCCCTTGCCATGAGGAGCACAGTCTCCGGCCAGTCGGGATTGAGCCGCAGCGACGGTTCCAGGTAATCGAGCGCCGTAGCCGCATCCCCGAGCGCCATGTGGGCCTTGCCCTGGTTCTTGTAGATGATGAATCGCAGCGAGGTGGAAGCGGTCTGACTGGCGCGATCGAGCACGGGAAGGGCATCGGCCGCCCGGCCTGACTCAATCAGAAGGTCTGCCAGCGCGCTGTATGCCTGCGTGAACGTACTGTCCATCTCCGTTGCCTGGGAGAGCGTTTCCATGGCACGTCCGGTCTGCCCCTGGCCGGCTTCGGCGAGTCCGCGGTTATAGTAAGCGATCGTATTCGTGCCGTCAATCGCAAGGGCCCGGTTGGCAGCGCGGATGGCACTGCCGTAGTCGTTCAACTGGTAGTAGACGCCGGAAAGGGAGCTCCAGGCCGGACCATAGGTGGAATCGTACTGGAGCGAGCGCTCGAGTTCAGCGAGCGCGAGCTCGTATTTGCCGTCGCGAAGAAACGAAATACCGCGGTCCAGGAACGAGCGCGCCTGCTCCCGAATCGTGGCCTCGATGGCGGCAGTCTCCGCCGAAGAAGCGCCGCCCCCCGACATGGCAAAGAAGGCTCCGACACCCACGAGTACCGCCCCTGTCGCTACCGCGCCTAATTTCGCATATGTGCTCTGGAAGAACGCTCCTCTGGGCGCACTGGACGAGGCAGCACCCCGGCCGGCTCCAGGTCCGACGTCCTCCGGCGCGCCGTGCGCCTGCTCCTCTGCCGACGACGTTTCCGCGGCCCGTATGCCCGAGAGCTGCGACATCACGGAGAGCCCCGACAAGTCTCCCTCTCCCGTCAGCGCACGCAGATCGGCCAACAGTTCGTGCGCCGTCTGGTACCGGGCATCGGGCGACTTCTGAAGCAGCTTATCGATAACGCGGGCCAGCGCCTCGGGGGCATCGTCACGCCATATGGTGACGTCCTCGTGGTCGGTATTTACCGCCGCATACAGGATAGCCGCGTCGTAGGGGCCATCGAACGGCCGTTTGCCTGCAAGCAGTTCGTAGAGCACCACGCCGAGCGCCCAGAGGTCCGTCCGGACGTCCACCGGTGCCCCCTGCGCCTGCTCCGGACTCATGTACGCCAGCGTTCCAATGGACGCCTCCCCGACCGTCATGGTCACATCCTGTACCTTGGCGAGGCCGAAGTCCAGGATTTTCAGGAATCCTGAATCGGTCACCATCACGTTTCCGGGTTTGATATCCCGGTGGATAATTCCCTGGTCATGGGCCGCTGCCAGTCCCCTGGCCATATCGAGCGCATACCCCAGTACGTCCTCCAGCGGTACCGGACCTTCCTTGATGATGTCCTCGAGCGTACGGCCTTCGTAGTAGGCCATGACAATGAACATGTCTCCGTCGCCCGACTCCCCGATTTCGTGCACCACAGCCACATTCGGATGGTCAAGCGCCGAAACCGCCCGGGCTTCATGGGCAAAGCGCTCGCGCGCCTTCTCATCACTGCTGGTCGAGGCCGGCAGGAATTTGAGGGCTACCGTGCGTCCGAGCACGGTGTCTGTCGCCTTGTAGACGACACCCATGCCTCCCTGCCCCAGTTCGGCAGTGATTTCGTAGTGTTTTACGGTTTTCCCGACCATGGACAACGCCCTTTCTACTGAACGCGGGGGGCATTGGAAAGCTCGTCGCTGTCGTCGTCGCGCCGCTCAACGCCCTTGCGCTCCAACAGCGAGCCACACTGGTCTATTGCGTCCACGAGCCCATCTGCCAGTTTTCCGGCCCGTACGCCACGAGCGACCGCCTCGACGACGTCGGCCCAGTCCTCAGGCGCCACCAGCCTGTTGATACCCGTATCTCCAAGTACCTCAACGCGATGCTCATCAAGTGACACCAGCAGCAGGATGCCGGTTCTGTTGCGGGTGGCGAACACTTCTTCCTCGAGAAAGGCGGTCTCCGCACGTTGATGAACCGCGAAGTCAATCAGCCCGCTCCCGGCAATGAGCCGGAACAGAAAGCCCATCCTCTGGGCAGCCCATCCGAACAGCACGCCGAAGCCGAGCATCCACAGGAAGAGAGCTGCGTCGGAGAGCAGCAGGGGCAATCCCCAGCCGTCCCAGCCGAGCACGATCAGCTCGTGAAGCATGGCTCCAAGCACAGCACCGCTCACGCCGGCCCGGTAGGACACGACGCCATACGGTGCGGAGCGTTTGACAATGACGGGGACAATCTCGCCCGATGTGCGCTCCTCGGCCCGGGTGACGGCCTCGGTAATGCGCGCGCGGTCTGAATCTGTTAGCAGGTGCATGCCGAAACATACGCAAGGCGGCACGACTCTGCACGTGTGCGTATACTGGTTGCCACAAAATTCGACCGACCCCCATGAGTCTGACGCTCTATGACCTGCTGATGTTTGTCGGCTTTTTCGCCATCGTCATTGGCGTTTCCCTCTACAAGGCGCGCAAGGAGTCGACCACGAGCGACTATTTCCTGGCCGGACGGAGCCTCGGCTTCGGGCTCATCGGGTTCTCGCTCATCGCGTCGAACATATCGACCGAGCACTTCGTGGGCATGGCCGGGCAGGGTTTCGGGTCGGTCGGCATGGCGGTCGCCAGTTACGAATGGATGGCGGCCGTGACACTTGTCTTCGTCGGGCTGTTTCTGCTTCCGCGTTTTCTGCGGTCGGGTATCTATACACTGCCGGAGTACCTGGAGTACCGGTACAACGCCACGGCGCGCATGATCATGGCTATTTTCATGATGATCATGTATGTGGCCGTGGCGCTCGCATCCATCCTCTATTCGGGTGCCATCGGGCTGAAAACGATATTCGACCTGGATCTCACGGCGGGTGTGTGGCTCATTGGTATCATTGCCGGACTGTACACGGTCTACGGCGGATTGAAGGCGGTCGTCTGGACGGACCTGTTCCAGGGCGCGGCACTCCTCATCGGTGGATTCATCGTGATGGTGCTCGGTTTTGTAGCGGTCGGCGGGCCGACGGTTTTCTTCAAGGCCAATGCCGACAAAATGCATGTCATCCTGCCCGCGGACAATCCGGACATTCCCTGGACCGCGCTTGTTCTGGGACTCTGGATACCGAACATCTTCTACTGGGGCCTGAACCAGTTCATTGTGCAGCGCACGCTCGGCGCACGTTCATTGCGCGACGGTCAGCTCGGCATCATGCTGGCGGCGGCGATCAAGCTGTTCATACCCTTCATCATCATCATTCCAGGCATCATGGCCTTCCAGCTCTACGGAGAACAGATCGTGAATGCCGACCAGGCCTATCCGACGCTTATCCGGGAAATCCTGCCGGCAGGCCTGAGGGGGATCATGTTCGCGGCGCTTTTCGGCGCCGTCCTCTCGAGTCTCGACTCCATGCTCAACTCGGCGTCGACCATCCTCACTATGGATCTCTACAAGCGGCACCTTCGACGCGATGCATCGACCCGGACGCTCGTGCGCGTTGGCCGCTGGGCCACCGGCGTGTTCGTGCTGGTCGCCTGCCTGATTGCGCCGCTTCTTGGAAATGAGCGATTCGGGGGCATTTTCAACTATTTACAGATGTTCCAGGGGTTCATATCGCCCGGCATCGTAACCGTATTCCTTTTCGGGCTCGTCGTGAAGCGTGCTCCGGCACATGCGGCCGTAGCAGCGCTTCTGGGCAATGTCGTCATATACGGGCTGTTGCTCCTGCTCCTGCCGGATGTCAGCTTCCTGAACCATATGGCCATCACGTTCCTGGCTCTCATTGCCGTCATGGGTGTAATTACGGCCATGCGCCCTCTGTCGGCGCCCGTCGTCATGCCGGTCAATAGGGAGATGGACGTGACGCCGAGTCCGCACGCCGTGAAGGCAGGCGTCGGTATCGTGGCTGCGACCGTTGTCATGTACATTATTTTCTGGTAGGACATGTTCCAACATTTTTCGTCCCCGGCCCTGCGCTTTCTGACGGCCACGATGGTGGTCATGGTGCTGACTGCCACCGCGGCGGCAACCACCGCCAGCGCCCAGGCAGGCAGCCCCTGGCTGACCGACCGCTCGCTACTCAATACCTACGTTCGTACGACGGCCGATTTCTGGCTGATAGAGGCATACGATGCCGTCCGGGGTGGCTTCTTCACCAACGTCGGGCGGGACGGCTCCATTCTGACCCAACGTGGACTGAACAAGGATGTCCTGACGCAGTCACGCAATGCCTATGCCATGGTCCGCGCCTTCCAGATGACGGGAAACGAAACCTATCTGGACGTCGCCCGCCGCACACTCGATTTCATGTATGAGCACGGGTGGGATGACACGTTCGGGGGCTGGCATACGAGCCTGAGCGCGCTCGGCATACCTGTCAGTCCGCAGGCCAACAAAACCGCCTTCCTGCACCACTACGCCCTCCTCGGGCCGCTCGCCATGTGGGAAGCCACAGCGAGCGTTGTCGATTCCACGTGGTTTGCACGTGGGCTGGCCTACAATGACAGCATCATGTGGGATGACCGCCCCGGCCTTGAAGGCTATTTTGACCACGTGGACTGGCGCAGCGAAAATCCGGCCGGAAAAGGGTTCAACGCAACCGTCGATGCCCTGACAACGCACGCACTCCAGCAACACGTACTCTTTGCAGGCACCGATCTGGACAACACCGAACGGCTGCATGTCCTCTCGGGCAACATCCAGGATCGGCTGATCGCCACCATGCCCGACCAGACCATCGGGTTCGCAGAGAAATACGATGCCGAATGGAACGTGCTCCCCAGCGAACGACTGACCATCATGGGGCATGTCCTGAAAACTGCCTGGGTGCTCTCGCGGCTCGAGGCACTCCGCCCGCCCGGCGATCCGCTCGGCGCCAACATGGCTGCCGATGCCTCCATGCTCACACGGCACGTCCTCCAGCGTGGATATGACCACGAGTTCGGGGGGCCGTACAAGGACTATGACCGCACAACCGGCGTCATGCAGCTCTACGGGCTGCCGGACAGCACGAAGGCCTGGTGGCAAATGCAACAGGCCGTCATGGCGGGACTTCACCTGGCCGCTGAGCCGGGATTCCGCGACATGGCTTCAGCCACGCTGGACTTCTTCATGGCGCATTTCCAGGACCCCGCGCATGGCGAAGTCTTTGCCGACCGAACGCGGCGCGGCGACGGCATTCCGCAGTGGGGCGACCACAAGGGCGATGCTTTCAAGGCGGGTTACCACAGCATGGAACTGGCCTGGTACACGCTGCTCTACCAGTTTCTCCGGGTGGATGCGTCGCCCACCATCGTATTCTACCGGCTGCAACCTTCGGACCGGGAGCGGTCATTCCTCTTTCTTCCCCTCGAGGATGCGGCGCGCACCATGGATATCGAACGCATCCTGCTCGATGGCGTACCGTTTCTCGAGGGTCCGGTCTCTGCACATGTGCCGGTAACGGTACCAGCAGGCACGGGTGGTGTGTTTTCCGTAACATTCGGAAAGGGAATGGTCAATACGGCCGTCGACGGGGATGAAACGCCTGCCCGCAGCACGTTGTCCGCCTGGCCCAACCCGTTCCGGTCGCGACTACAGGTCACGCTCGGTGACGCCATGGGACCTGTCCGCGTGTCGCTTCACGACGCACTCGGTCGACAGGTGTTTTTCCGGACCATTCAGAACAGTGCCGTGCCAGAAGCCCACATTACCCTTGAGACCTCACATCTGGCCAGTGGAATGTATCTGCTGGTCGTGACGTCAAACAGCGGGTCTGTATCCCGTCCCGTAATGCATATTGAATAATTCCACCAACAACCAATCCAATCCGACATGAGATACCTATTCACTGTTCTTGCAGGCCTTATGCTGCTTGCCCTGCCGGCATCGGCCCAGTTTGGCGGGTCCATGGTCGTTTCCGGGGACCAGATCCTGGCTGGCGTAGCCGGTGGTCCCGTATCGTCCGGCGCCGTGCACGTGTACACGCACAGCGGCTCGGGCATATGGACGGAAGTATCGGCCGTTCGTCCCTCCTCTTCGTCCGAACTCAACGATGGCTTCGGACGGGCGCTGTCAATCGACGGCAACCGCCTGGCCGTCGGGGCGCCAGGTACGAAAAGCGTCTATCTTTTTGAGAAGGGAGCCAATGGTTCCTGGACACAGACCAATCGCATCCAGGGAGATGTGGACGGGTTCGGAGGGGCTGTGGCGCTCGACGGCGACCACCTCCTGGTCGCCGTTCCCGGTGGTTTCCGGAATTCGGGCTCGGTCTACGCCTACCATACCATGGGCGGCGAGTGGATGGCCACCGGTATGCTTGAGGTAGACAGCGAGGAGCCTATTCCGTCGTATGCCGCCAGCATGACGCTCAAGGACGGACATGCTGTTGTCGGTGCCCCGTTTGCCAATCAGCGTGCCGGGGCGGCCTATGCCTTCCGTTTCGACATGTCCTCACACGGATGGACACCGAATGGCTCCCCCGCGGTTTCCTTCGTGGGTGGCGGCTCTTCATTCGGCGGCTCGTTGCTGCTCGTTGACAACGAGACGCTCCTTGTGGGCATGGCAGGTCATGATGGGCGCATGGGCGCCGTCACCGTCTTTTCTTCCGATCCTGAAACGGGAGAATGGGGCCTTGAGGGTCGCATCTCCCCAGCCAATGCCGCTCCTGGCGACGGCTTTGGATCGGTGCTTGCCGTACATGATGGAATGCTGTACGTGGGCGCTACAGGTGCCGGCGAGAGCGGTGCCATATTCAGCATGGCGCTTTCCGATCTGGGATCGACGGGCGCCGGGATGATGACGCTCACGCCCGCAGACGTTCCGGAGGGTGCCGGTTTTGGCGGTAATCTGGCCGTCAGCGACCAGGTACTGGCCGTAGCTGCTTCCGGCATGGACAACCGCTCGGGCCGTGTAATTCCGTTCGTTCGGAGTGGGAACGACTGGAGCCAGGGCCAGAGCTTCTTCCGCGATCCCGACGGGTATGCCTCCGTCACCGGCGGGACGGTGGAATGCACTGACGGCGAAGCGGGTGCATTCCCCTGCAAGGATGTCAATATGCTCTCGTTCATGAATATGGAAGATTTGGGCGCAGACCGTGGTATCCGGACCAACGACATCTGGGGCTGGGAAGACCCGGAAACAGGTCGTGAGTACGCCATCGTGGGTCTCTCGAACCAGACCTCGTTCGTGGATGTGACGAACCCGGAAAATCCGATTCTTGTCGGCGAACTCGACAAGACGGAAACGGCCCGCACCAGCGTATGGCGCGACATGAAGGTCTACAAGGACCATGCGTTCATTGTGGCCGACGGTGCCGGGCAGCATGGCATGCAGATTTTTGATCTGCGCCAGCTTCGTAGTTATGACGGCGATCCTATCCAGTTCGAGATGACGGCCTATTACGATCAGATTGCAAGCGCCCATAACATCGTGATCAACGAGGAGACGGGCTATGCCTACTCCGTGGGCAGCAGCTCGGGCGGCACAACGTGCGGCGGTGGTCTGCATATGATCAATATCCAGGACCCGGTCAATCCTGTCTTTGCGGGATGTTTCCAGGACAACAACACGGGGCGTCGTGGCACCGGATATTCGCACGATGCGCAGTGTGTCATGTATCGTGGCCCGGACAGCGACTACGCTGGACGAGAAATCTGCCTTGGATCGAACGAAACGGCACTTTCAATTGCCGACGTGACCGACAAGAAGAACCCGGTTGCCATCGCCTACGCGACCTATCCGAATGTAGCCTACGCCCATCAGGGATGGCTGACCGAGGATCACCGCTATTTCTACATGAACGATGAGGGTGATGAACCCCAGGGACTTGTGGAAGGAACGCGTACTCTGATCTGGGATCTGGCCGATCTCGACGAGCCGCAGCTGGTGGGCGAATACATTGCCACTACGACGGAAACAGACCACAACCTGTACGTGCGTGACAATATCATGTACCAGTCGAACTATGGTGCCGGATTCCGCGTGCTTGATGTGTCCAACCCCGAGACGCCGGTCGAAATCGGCTACTTTGACACGTCGCCTGTTGGTGGCGGTGGTGGATCCTGGAGCAACTACCCCTACTTCCGCAGTGGCACGATTGTCGTAACGGGTGGATCGAGCGGCCTCTTCATTGTCAAGAAGAAGGAAATAGACACCTGACATGATGCCGTAGCCCTTCGGCAGGAGGGTGTTCCGGATCGTACATTGGGGCGGGCCGCG
>PCUY01000043.1:47004-91407 GCA_002787815.1 Bacteroidetes bacterium CG12_big_fil_rev_8_21_14_0_65_60_17
GTTCTGACACTGCCTGAATACCCACCCATGCCACGCCCCTTTCCTTCCACACAGACGCCCCCCGGACATACGCTTCTCCACGGCGCCGCTACAGGCCTGATCCTGCTGCTCCTGACAAGTGGCTGTGCGTCAACGAACCTTTCAGACCTCATCGCAGGTGCCCGACCGCTGGACCAGGAAACTGTGGCGTCCGGCCTTCGGGAAGCGCTCACTGTCGGCACGGGGCGGGCGGCCGACAGGTTGTCCACTACCGATGCATTCGCGGGGGTAGCCTCCCGGCGAATAGGGTTGCCCGATGAGCTGGACGGCGTGGCGCGCCGGTTGCGCCAGATCGGACTGGACGAGCAGGTCTCGAATTTCGAGTTGCGTATGAACAGGGCCGCCGAGGCGGCCATTCCCGGGGCGGTTTCCATTTTTTCCGAGGCGGCCCGCACCATGACCATCCAGGATGCGTTTTCCATTCTGAATGGCCCGCCCGATGCCGCAACATCGTTTTTTGAAGAGCGGACGCGCACCGCGCTTTTGGACGCATTCGGTCCGGAAGTGAACCGTGTCATGATGGAAACGGGGGTTTACCAGGTGTACACGGAGCTTTCGGGCCGGTACAATGCCCTGCCCATTGCCAATGCACCAGCCGTAGACTTGACGGCGTACGTCACGGAGAAGGCCACAACTGCACTTTTTGAAGAACTGGCTGTGGAGGAGGCCCGAATCCGCCAGGACCCGGCGGCGCGAACGACGGCGCTCCTGCAACGGGTTTTTGCCTCCAGGTAGCCCATGGATATACGTCGCTTTACCCACATTGGCCGTCCCGTAGACCCCGCATGGCCGACCAATCGCGCCATCGCCCTCATCACGGTCGCGACCGGGCTGATCGCCGGTGGCGTTGTCCTGGCGACAGACAGCCTGAACGTAACAGATACCGCGCTTGTCTCATTCCGCACGGCTGCGGCAGTTTTTCTCGCATGGGCCATGACGAGGGAAATCGATCCGGACCACCAGGCACCGGCATTCGTGGCTGCAGGGCTGGCGCTGCTCGGAATAGTGTATGCGAACATGCCTCCTCCCGTTCTCCCCGTGGTCTGGCTGCTGCTCTGCGTGCGCATCGTCAACAGAAGCACAGGCCTCGCGCCGCGCCTGGCCGATCTGATCCTCGTATCCGGCTTGGGAATCTGGCTCGCAACGAATGGCTATCCGATGGCCGCTGCCGCGACGGGCGCTGCCATCTGGCTGAATCATCGCGTGGATGGCCGTTCGTCCCTCTGGCTACCGGGACTCGCCACAGCCCTTGTTCTGACGACGCCCCTGGCCTGGATGTCGGACGCGGGATCTGCCGCGACCGCAGGGACAGACTGGGCACTCCTGCTCGCAGCCGTTGGTGCCAGTGCGTTGTTCGTCGCATCTACCCGAAAAAGCGGCCCGCCACAGAGCCTGGACGATGAAGGCGTCCACCGCCTGTCGGCGCGCCGGATGCGCTACGCCCGTGCGCTCGGCCTGATCACATGCATTCTTGTCCTATCATTCGCAGGAAATGATGGTTTTACGCCGTTTATTGCGTTCTGGGCCGCTGCCCTGGCTGTGGGTATCCGCATGCCCGGCGCCCCCGATCCTGCATCTACACAAACACACTTGAATGTCTGACCAGAAGATAATTTTCTCCATGGTTGGCGTCGGGAAGACATACCGATCGACCAACAAACAGGTACTCAAAGACATTTACCTGTCGTTCTATCATGGAGCCAAGATTGGCGTCCTGGGGCTGAATGGCTCCGGAAAAAGTACGCTCCTGCGCATCATTGCCGGGCTCGATGAAGATTACAAGGGCCAGATCGACGCGCAAAAGGGAATCCGGTTCGGGTATCTGCCCCAGGAACCGGTGCTCGATCCGGAGAAGACGGTGCGCGACATCGTCGAGGAAGGAGCGGGAGATGCAGTACGGCTGCTTCACGCCTACAACGCCGTGAACGAGAAATTCGCGGAGCCCGATGCCGACTACGAGGCGCTCATGGCCGAGCAGGCCAAGCTCCAGGACAAAATCGATGCCACGAATGCCTGGGACCTGGAAAGCCGGCTCGAAATGGCCATGGACGCACTCCGCTGCCCGCCCGCGGAGCAGAAAACGGGTGTGCTCTCCGGCGGTGAGAAGCGCCGCGTGGCGCTCGTGCGCCTGCTGCTCCAGGAACCGGATGTGCTGTTGCTCGATGAGCCGACCAACCATCTGGACGCCGAGAGCGTGGCTTGGCTCGAACAGCACCTGGCCCGCTACAAAGGCACGGTCATTGCTGTGACGCACGACCGGTATTTCCTGGATAACGTGGCGGGCTGGATTCTCGAACTCGACCGGGGAACGGGCATTCCGTTTGAGGGCAATTATTCATCGTGGCTCGAGCAGAAGAAAAAGCGCCTCGAAATTGAGGAAAAACAGGAATCCAAACGCCAGAAAGCACTCGAGCGCGAACTCGAGTGGGTCCGCCTCTCTCCAAAGGGCCGCCACGCCAAGAGCAAGGCCCGAATTACGTCCTACGAGAAAATGGTCGAGGACCAGCAGGAAGCCCGGAATGAGGAGATGGAAATCCCCATCCAGCCGGGGCCGCGGCTGGGCGACGTAGTCATCCAGGCCGAGAACGTAGCGAAGGGGTACGGCGACCGGCTTCTCTACGACAATCTGACATTTTCCCTTCCGCCAGGTGGAATCATTGGTGTGATTGGACCGAATGGCGCGGGCAAGACGACCCTCTTCCGCATGATTACCGGTCAGGAAACGCCCGACGAGGGCACGTTCCGGATTGGGCAGACCGTAAAACTCGGATACATTGACCAGGAGCGGCCGCTCGATTCGTCAAAAACAGTCTGGCAGGAAATTTCCGGGGGTGCCGACACGCTGCGAATCGGAAACAGGGACATGAATTCGCGTGCCTACGTGGGTCGGTTCAATTTTGGTGGGCAGGATCAACAGAAGCTGGTAACAGAGCTGTCGGGGGGCGAGCGCAACCGCGTACACCTGGCCAAAATGCTCAAGGAAGGTGCCAATGTCCTCCTTCTCGACGAGCCCACGAACGATCTGGACGTGAACACGCTGCGTGCACTCGAAGAGTCGCTGCAGGATTTCGCCGGATGTGCCGTTGTGATTTCGCACGACCGCTGGTTCCTGGACCGTCTGGCAACCCATATCCTGGCCTTCGAGGGCAACAGCGAGGTCGTGTGGTTCGATGGAAACTACTCGGAATATGAGAAAAACCGGAAGGAAAGGCTCGGTATCGAGGCCGACCAGCCCCACCGGATCAAGTACCGCCACCTGACCCGATGACGCAGACATTATAATCTCCCCGGAGGTCCGGGCAGTGGAAGTCGAAAGCTTCGAAGCGCCCGTTCTGGCCTCGGGAACGTACATCACGTCCTTTACGGTATCGTGGTCCGAAGCCCCGGGCGATGCCCCGGCTCTGATCTTCGAATGGGCAGACCGCCAGATACCCGTACCCGTCGTCCCCACGCGGCCTACTGGCCCGACCTGAGTTGTCGCAGCGCGTCCTCCGCCCGTTGATAGACCGGGCTCTCCGAATCTCCGACCAGGCGCTTCACCTTCTCGAACTGCTGGCGAGCCTGCTCCATCCGGTTGATCTGCATGAGCATGACGCCCCGGTTGAAATTGGCCTGCACATGGAGTGAGTCCTGACTCAGTACCGTATTGGTCTCCTGGATGGCCTGCATGGGATTCTCCGGGTCGTACATGTAGGCAATGGCCATATCCGTGCGCACGTCATTGTTGTCCGGATTCAGCGTCAGCGCCCGCTGGTAAGCTGAGATGGCGTCCTTCGCCCACGGCGTGCGCGTCTCGACGGGCTTTGTCTCCATCCAGTCATAGAACATGTTGCCAGCGGCCACCCAGTCCTCTTCCCTGTTTGTCAACTCGGCAATGGACCGGGTCTCCCTGGCCGCCAGATCCAGCCGGGCTGCAGACAGGTATACATCCACAAGGCGCCGATGCAGGCGCTCCCGATCCGTACTGTCGGTAGATGCAGCGAGCCGTGCACGAAGCTCCGCCTCCTGCTCGGCAAATTGGGCCGGAAGAGGGCCTTCACTGAACAGCCCTGACACCGCCGAGTCGGCCGCCGCTTCACCCGGCGACTCCGACCGCTGCTGGAGCGACATGGTGGTTATCAGATACAGCGCAACGATGACCATGATGGCAGCACCCACAATGATGCCTATCTGCCTGCCGACCGCCGTATCGGACTTCCGGCGTACCCTGGTCTCCTCATTCCCCGACGTATCCAGCGGTACCGGTCTCCGGGGTGGGGCCACGTCCGCTCCGGATGCAGCCACATTCCTGCCACACGCATGACAGAAACGCGCGTATTCGAGTACGCGGGTGCCACAACCAGGACAGAATCGAACGTCATCACCCTCCCGGGACGAGGCCCGCGTGCCGGCCTCTCCGACGGGCGTACCGCACAGATCACAGTTGGAAGCATCGCCTGGAAGCGAAGCCCCACAGGACAGGCACGTCTGCTTCATGTCAACTCAGGTTCTTGTCAACTCAGGTTTTCGTCAACTTCCTTGCGGAATTCCTTTGAGGCTTTGAACACGGGAATGGTCGATGCCGGTACCGGAACGGGCGTGTTCGTTCTCGGGTTGCGTGCCGTCCGGGCTGCACGATGCTGCACCGTGAAGGCACCGAAACCGCGCAGGTCAACACGCCCGCCCTCCAGCAATTTTTCCTTGACCACGGAGATGAAGCCGTTCACGACGGCTTCTGTTTCGAGTTTCGTCAGACCGGTTCCAGCAGAAACCTTGTCGATAATGTCAGCTTTTGTCACGATGATCACCCATTGAATGGCTGTCTATGTAGTTGCCGAGCAACACATTACGCCATGAAGTGTGGCTTGATCCATTCCCGCGGGTATATTTGGCCACACCCATCCCGTATTCATGGACACCCGATCACCGGAGAATCTGGCCAGCGCGGCAGCCGAAGTCCTGCTGCGCGCTACCGTCTGCACCGCATCGACAGCCGCCTGGGATGTGAGCATCCGCGGATCCGACCGGCTTCCACCGGGGCCCTGCTTCATATACGGGAATCACTCGAACAATTTCGACCCGTTCATCCTGAACCGGTTTACCGAGTGGGGCCAACCTACCGCGGGAGTCATGACCATGGAATTCGCCGGCAAGGGATTCATTGGCTCCCTCTTTCGCGCAACGGGTATCGAAGCAACGCGCAAATCGGTGCCTGAGCCGCACCTCATCCGGCGCATTTACCGCTTGCTCGAAAAAGGGCGGCGGATTGTGATTTTTCCGGAAGGGGGTCGCAGATGGGACGGACGACCCGCCCCCTGGATTGCGTCAACAGCCAAGTTGTTCTGGCGCATGGGAGTGCCTGTCCATCCCGTGCGGATCCACGGCTCCTACGTCTCCTGGCCCAGGTGGGCACGCTGGCCGCGCCCGGCCCGCATTACGGTAGAGCCCCTTCCCGCGGTGGATTTCGCAGGGTGTCACTCGCTGGAGGCCGCCCTCACTCGGCTTAAGCGTCCTGTTTCTGCTTTTGAGGATGTCTTCGATAATGCATCCTGGCCACATTCGCGTCCTCCATGGTCTTTCCGCCCTGCCGATGGATTCAACAAACTGGCCTACCGCTGCCCGAAAACGGGTGCATTCAATGCACTTCGCAGTCCGGACGGTCGCCATGTTCTCGATGGCACCGGTAGGGTGTGCTGGCAGATGCAGCCCGACAGTACACTTGTCTCGCCGGATGGCACCCGCCACGCATCGGGCGATGTGTACGCGCGCATAAAAAGCATGGGAGACCTTTCGACGGGCAGCAGGCCCATCATCCGGCATATGGCGGAAATTCGCATCACGGCCTTTGATGACCTCGCGAATGAACCCCTTCAACGGCTCCAGGTCGCCCTCTACCCGGACCGTGTCGAGATGGGCGCCCTCACGCTGCCTGTCGACGAAATAAGGTACATGGGTCTTGAGAGGAGTGATCGAATCTGGTTGGCAGGCAGGGGAAAACAGGTATATTGCCGCTTCCCTGACACCTGCAGCACGTTGGCTTGGTATGACACGCTGCTTCGCATCAACCCGCATATCAATACCTGAAACCGGTTTCCCAGACCATGGATGCCTGGACACTCGAGCTTACTGTTGGCGATCTGTTGTTGGATATTTCCATCCTCGGCGCGCTCCTTCTTCTGGGAACGGTCCTCAGGAGACAGGTTCGCTTTTTCCAGCGATACATGGTGCCGAACAGCCTGATAGCTGGATTCATGGGTCTTTTCCTGGGATCGGAGCTTTTCAATGTGCTTCCTCTCGACCCGGAGCGTATGGGGGCCTACGTCTATCACCTTCTGGCGGTCACATTCATCGGGATCGGGCTGTATCCCACGTCAAGCAGGCATACCACAGGAGCCGTTCACCTGGGATTCATGCAGGTCAGCATCATGCTGATTCAGGGCATAGTGGGTGTTGGAATTGCCCTGGCAGCAACGTGGCTGGTACTGCCCGACCTGAACCCGGCCATGGGGCTGCTGCTCCCGCTGGGCTTCGCCATGGGGCCCGGAATTGCATACTCTGTCGGTCAGTCCTGGTCGGCATTCGGATACGAAGACGGTGGTAATGCTGGTCTTTCCATTGCCGCCATTGGTTTCCTGGTCGCCTATTTCCTCGGAATGTATCTCATAAACGGGACACGGGCGCACGCCGCGGATCCCGCCCTCCTGGACTCAGGTTTTCTGCCGGCCACCGATCGGCCGGTCGGCTCCCGACTTTCCTTTTCCGGAGCAGCCATAGAACCTCTGGCTGTACACGTCGCCCTCGTCGGAGGTATTTATTGTCTCACATACCTCCTCGTAAGCAGCCTGGCCGTGCTGTTGACCCTTGCCGGTCTGAGCCAGGAAATTCCGGTTCTCTGGTCCTTCCACTTCATACTGGCCAACCTCATGGCTGTGGGGATGCGGCGACTTGTGCTGCGTGGCTGGGCCGGAGACTGGATAGACGAGGGAATGGTACGCCGAATGACCGGTACGTTTGCCGATTACCTGATCACCGCTTCGATCGTCGGAATCAGTCTGAGCGTATCGTGGGATTTCGTTGCCCCGATCCTGGCCATTTCTGCAGGTGGCACGCTCGCCACGTACCTGTTCCTGAAGCTCGTTGTCCGCCGTGTTTTCGGTGCGCACGTATTGGAGCGATTCATAGCCATGTTCGCGCAGATGACCGGGACCATCAGTTCGGGTCTTGCACTGCTTCGCGTGACCGATCCGGAATATCGTACACCCGTCGCGGAAGAATTGGTTCTGGCCAGTGGAATGGCTCTCGGCATGGGATTCCCGCTGCTTCTGGCCATCAACATGCCATTCTCCCTCTTCGATGGCAGCACGCCTGGCTTTCTGATTCTCTCAGGCGTGCTTCTTGTCTACCTGGCCGTCCTTCTCGTCTGCTGGAACAGATTCGCCCGCACGAATCCGGGAACGCATACTCCGGAGTGATCGTTGCTGTGACTCGCAACCCATCCAGTGCCTGCATGTCTTCCCGCCTCGTGCTTGCCGTATTTACCGTCCTTTTCCTGCTGTCGGCCTGCACAAACGGAGCCGACGACGAACCTGCCCGGAAAGCCGATCCCGCACAGCAGGTCATTGACCGCGCCATTGCGGCCCACGGCGGCGATACGATCAACAACAGTCGCATTACCTTCGATTTCCGTGGGTTTGAATTCGTACTGGAACGCGAAAACGGCCGTTTCCAGTACGAGCGCAGCTTCCTGAGCGATGGAGGAGCTCGAATCCGGGAAGGGCTCAGCAACGATGGATATTTCCGTTTTGTTGATGGCAAGGAGGTGCCGCCCGACTCGTTGGAGCGACGGCGAATTGGTGACAACGTCAACTCGATGGCCTATTTCACGCTGCTTCCCGTGAACCTGAACGATCCCGCCGTCATCAAGGAATATCTCGGTGAGGTCACCATCAAAGGATCTCCGTATCATAGAATCGGCGTTACATACCGCTCGGAAGGGGGGGGACGTGATTACCAGGACAGATTCCTGGTCTGGATCAACGCCGAAACGTTTACCATGGACTATTATGCCTACTGGTATTTCACCGACGAGACAGGATCACGATTTCGGAGTATGGACACCATCCACGAGGTGAGTGGTATCCGCCTCCGGGATGAGTTGAACTGGACATATGACGACCTTACTGTCAATACGATTGACCGATATGACGCGCTCTTCGACGCGGACAGCCTCCGATTGGTCTCTGAAATCCGTCTTGAGAACATCACTGTTACCCCATACTGACATGACGCACCTGCAACGCCCTTTTTTCCTCGCTTCACTGGTTCTCTTCTTCACGTGGTCGGCGCTCCTGCCCACCGCCAGCGCGCAGGTAGAGACCGTGGCGGCGCCTGAACCACGGGCAAGTCCCATGGCTCTGGCGTCTATATCGATTGGTGATGCCTATATCAAAGTCGTATACAGCTCACCCCGGAAACGGGATCGGGAAATTTTCGGCGGTCTGGTTCCGTTCGGTGAAACATGGCGTACAGGAGCCAATGAGGCCACGGAAGTCACGTTCACGAGCGACGTGATGTTCGGTAGCGCCCATGTCGAGGCGGGAACCTACGCTCTTTTCACGGTGCCCGGCCCCACTCAGTGGACCATCCTGCTCAACAGCGAGCTGGGAATGTGGGGAGAGTTCAGCCATGATCCCGAGAAAGACGTGCACCGGATAACGGTCCCCTCGCGAGAGACGAATACCATGCATGAGGCTTTCACGATCAGCTTCCGTGAAAACGGCAGCGGGCACGAGATGGTTTTCGCATGGGATCGTACCGAAGTGGCAGTTCCCATCATGGTGCACTGAGCGCCTACGTTCCGGTGACACGGATGGCTTCCTCGACACTCGTTTCTCCAAGCGTTACGAGTTGGCGCGCCGCGTGATTGAGTGTCGTCATCCCATCGGCCACAGCCGCGGCGCGCAGCCGCTCCTCATCGACCATGTCTTTTGATGCCATGATGATGGAGCGTATTTCGGGTGTAAACAACATGGTTTCAGCAATGGCCCTGCGCCCCTTGTAACCGGCCCCCTTGCAGGTGCGGCAGCTGTCATACCCGCCGGCCTGATAGAACGTGGCCCCGTAGACGTCGGATTGCTTGAATCCGATGTGTTCCAGGAACGTGAAGTCCGGGTTTGGATCGGGTATTTTGCACGCGGGACACAGCTTCCTGACCAGACGCTGGGCAACAACAATATTGATGGCATAGGCAATCAGGAACGGCTCCACGCCCATTTTGAAAAGGCGTGAAACGGCGCTCGGTGCGTCATTGGTGTGCAACGTAGAGAACGTGATATGGCCCGTGTTGGCCAACTTGATAGCGAGCTCGGCAGTCGGCCGGTCACGCATCTCTCCCACCATGACAACATCCGGATCGTGACGCAGTATGGCGCGCAACGCACCCTCCAGATCCAATCGGGGACCGAGCTTGATCTGACGAATGCCCCGCATGAGGTATTCCACGGGATCCTCGACCGTGAGTACGTTGACCTTCGGGGTCACCACCTCGTGCAGTGCCGCAACAAGCGTCGTGCTTTTCCCCGACCCGGTTGGTCCAGTCAGAATGACCATCCCGTGGGGTTGCCGGATGGCCTGCTGAAACCTCGCAAAGGCATCGTCCTGCAATCCAATCTGCCGCAGATCGGTCAGCACCTTGCGGTCATCCAGTACCCGGATGACCACACTCTCGGCGTGAAGTCCTTCCTGCTGGCTCGCAATGGGCAGTACGGAGACCCTGAACCGGATGAGTGTATTGTCAATCCAGCGCTGGATGGCACCGTCCTGGGCCACATCCCGGTCAAACCGGTCCACGTTGGTCGTATTGTCCTTGACTACGGCGAGAAACGCCTCGGGACGGATGGTACCGTCGACGTGCCACTCCTGTAATTCTCCGTCTACCCGGAGGTGTATTTCAATCCTGCCATCCGCATTGGGATATATGTGCAGGTCGGACGCACCCATTTTGACCGCATCTGTCAGGGCGGCTTCGAACAGGTTGATCAGCCGTGATCGGCTCATCTCGGCTTCCAGCGCATCCTCGTCCAGGGCACTGTGATCCTGCTCGAAGGTCGAACCCATGTCGAGCGCCCCCTCCGTATCTCCCAGTTTTTCCAGGAATTCGTTGCGACCACCGATGGTCTCACTGATCAGCCTCGCGACCACGGACTCCTCGGCGTATTGAAGCTCAAAGCGGCGCAGACGCATACTCTGGATAAGCTGATGTACTTCCGGACGCGTCGGATCGTGCGTCACGAAAATCCAGCGCGCTTCGCCAAGGATGGGATCCTTTTCGCGGGCGACGGGCATGACGAAGAGCTCGACCATGCTGTCCCAGGCATCGTCATCGAATGTGTCTTCGTGGCGTCGGATGAACTCAATAGCCTCATCCTCCTCAACGGAGGCAAAGTCGAATGCATAGACGCGTGCCGCCTGTTCGAAGACGGTCGACGGCTCAATAAATTCGGACGTGGCCAGCACGCGCCAGAAGGGCACGTGTACGCCGCCAGATTTGAGCGATACCCACTCGCTCCAGGCCGATCTCAGGGACGCGTCTTCCACAAGACCCATCTTGCGGAGGCGCATGACGACACGGTCGCGAACGAGGGCCTGTTCGAATGTGTCGTCTGTTGTGGTTTCGAGTCGTTGCATGGGGTCATTGGCCCCACGTGCGGGGCGTATCAGGCTGCGCGTCCAAACCTGTTATCGGCATCAAGGCGGACTTTCTTCAGCGCGGGTCTGTGCGGTGTGGACAAGCCGCCGAGCATCGGAATACTCTTCATCATGACTCCCTGCAACGCGTGTACGATATCGAGATCGGCGTATACGAGACGGGGTTTTACGCTGCGGATCTGCTCGACAGCCGTGCGCACGTCGGGGTTTCCGGGATCGTGGGATGCGAAGGTGACCCGGCCGTCCTGTAGCGGCGTGCGTCCGTGCTCCACTACGGGAACGATTCCAGTGCTGAAAAGCCTCTCCCACTCGTCGGAGGAGAGCCGGACCGTCAACAGGTCAGCCTGTACGACGGTGCTCATTTCACATATCATGATTTTGCGATATCCATACGTATCCGCTGCGAGCCGGTGCAACACGTCATGAAGATCGGGATTTTCTGCTGCCGCCCGGCGCCATGAACCACCTTTCGGCACGTGCCCCGGCTGGGCAAGACCGCTGTTGATGGCGGCGGTCAATACGCGGTCCGGCAACGTGGTTTCTCTCGATTGCCCCACCAGACGGGCAATTTCCCGCGCGTGAGCAACCGTGACGGACGCCGTTCCACCGCGACCTGTCAGTCTGGATATCGTATTGGACATTCCCATACCTGTGGTATCGGTCGAAATCCACAGGGGTTAACCCGCCGCCTCGGACGGTGAAACAATCATTCTCCCGGCGTGCCCACCGGCCAGAATGCGTTTGCAGGCCCCTTCGATGTCCCCGAAAGGCACCTCTTCCGCGAGGGAATCAAAGTCGTAGACGGAGGTCAGAACCGCTATCCGTTTCCAGACTTTGCGGCGAACAATGTTCGGACACGTGTTGGAATCAATACCCTGCAGACGAATGCCGCGAAGAATGAACGGATACACGGTCGATGAGAACTGCTCTCCTCCAACCAGTCCGCATGCGGCTACGCACCCGTGTCGCGCAGTCTGGCTGATCAGCGCCTCGAGTGTGGTACCGCCGACCGTATCGATAGCCCCCGCCCAGTGACCGGAGTCAAGCGGGCGCGCCGCCCCCGCTTCCAGAATGCTGCGATCCATTACGCGGCTTGCACCCATGCTTTCCAGATACTCTTGATTCGATGCCGAACCACTGGAGGCTACAACCCGATACCCGGCGTGGGCCAGTGCCATGACAGCAAACGTACCAACACCTCCCGAGGCGCCCGTAACCACGATATCACCGGACTCCGGCGTGATGCCTGCCTCCTCCAGAGCGATCACGGCCAGCACCGCCGTGAAACCTGCCGTACCGGCTATCATGGCATGTTTCGACGAGAGCCCCGTGGGTAGCCGGACCAGGTGGCGAGCGTGGACCCGCTGCACGCCACTGTATGCGCCCCACTGGGTTTCTCCAAGTCCCCAGCCAGTCTGGAGTACGCAGTCACCCGTGCGCCACTCGTCGGCACTCGTCTCCAGGATTTCACCGGACAGATCAATTCCCGGAATGAAGGGTAAAGCTCCGCGGATTATCGGCGCATGTCCCTTTACGGCAAGGGCATCCTTGTAGTTTATACCACTCCATGCGACGCGCACCAGTGTATCACCGTCCGACGGGAGGTCGTCGGCGGAAATCCGGCGGATTCTGACGCGTGGGGCTGTATCGTGGACAAACAGGGCTGGAAACGTCATCGGGTGTGCAGACTGTCAAGGAAAACGGTTGAGTCAGGCCAGGCAGAAAACCATTTCCCATGCCCTCTGGAACTGGCCCGGACGAGCCTGGCGACTCCCCGCGAGCCGTCGAAACGGATGGCAAGGCGAAGTGTCACATCCGACCAACGCCTGCGCAGGCCGTCCTGCCATTGCAACTCGATTTCGGCATCATAGGTCCGCTCGAGGGCGACGTACGACCATTCGTTGATGAAAACGAATGCGCGGCCGAGTGCCAGACGCCCTTGCAATTCGTTGAGAAGGTGACTGCCGGCAGACTCCACGAGCCGGGACAACTCTTCCTTCCGCTCCTCCACGGTTCGAGCCCGTACCATTACCGAGTCGCGGGCCAGCAGACTCCTCTGCATGGCGTTTCGCCCGTGCAGTTCAAAAACAACGAGTGTGGAATCGTTGTCCAGAAGTCCGGATTGGATGTCGTACCGGAAGTCCCGGAAACCCGGCCGACGGTCCAGGTTGACGCGGTTCATACCCGGGCGTACCGGCACGTCAATCGACGGGGAAGAACCGTCCGGTACATATACGCGCAACAACGCATCGGGAACGTATCTGGAATCCAGGGTCTTCCAAAGAGAATCGGAGTAACCCATTCGTTCGCGCCGCAAGCCAAACTGGTACCGGACCAGTCCGTATTCGGAATCGGCGATCGGATACGTCACGGCACTCTCGACCACGGCCCGCTTGCGCGACGCACGAATACCCACCTGGTCGCATGCCGTTACACGCTTCCACTGCGCACAGACTTCCACCAGGAGACGTTCGTCGCTGAAGAGTGGTTCGTCATCGACCGTAACCGTACCGGGCTGACCGTGGAAAAGCGTATCGTAATTGGCGCGGAAGATGGTTACCGTCAAGGCGTCCCCGGGCACCGGCCTGGGTGGCCCGAACAGGGGGTCGCGCTCGAATGTGGCATCCACGATAAGGGAATCCCATGATGCGCGTTCTACCTGCAGCCGGGTCGCCTCGATGCGTGAAAATCCACTGTCGCATGCACCTGCAATCAGTCCGGCACCGAATACGAGCACGCCCACGAGCCTCATCACAGCCCCTCCGCCAATGCCTTGTAGAAGGCAGCCACATGCATTCCATGCAGTATGCGGCCGGAGGCTATGGCCTCCATCACACCATCGCGGTCGAGCAGAACTACGCGGAGATCCTCCGTGTCATCCCGTTGGAGCACACCTGTGCACGCGGCACGCCGTGCAAGAAACACGTGTCCGCTGTTGTTGTGACGGGACGGATCGGGCGCCCAGCTGCCAAGGTGGGTCCAATCGGGCGACAAAAAACCAGTCTCTTCTTCCAACTCCCGAGCGGCACCGCGCGCGGGATCCTCACCCTCTTCCAACATGCCGGAAGCAAACTCGAGTGAGAGTGTCCCCACAGCATGCCGATACTGCTCTACGAGCACGAACATGTTGTCCGTGGTCACGCAGAGTGACAGGGTCCAGTCCGGATATTCCAATACGTGATATTCGGGCAATATCGTCCCGTCAGGCAACGCGACTTCATCAACCCGTAATTTCATCCACCAGCGGTCCAGGACGACGCGCTGCGACAGGATTTTCCACGGTGCTGGTTTCATAGTGCACTCGAACACGATCCACGGCCCACTGATCCCGCCTGTGGAACGCATGCCTACCCGTACCGTGTAAGAATCCAATACAAAAATTTCCAGTGCACCATGACGAAAGACTTTCTCCCCATCAATGGCACGGACTACGTGGAGTTTTACGTTGGAAACGCGAAGCAGGCGGCCCACTACTATATGTCCGCCTTCGGATTCCAACCTGTCGCCTATTCTGGACTCGAAACGGGAAACAAGGAGAAAACAAGTTATGTGGTGGGGCAGGACAAGAGCCGGTTCGTACTCACCTCTGCGCTCGTCCCGGAGTCCGACGTGGCGGCTCATGTCCGGGAGCACGGCGACGGTGTGAAGGACCTTGCCATGTGGGTAGATGACGCACGTTCGGCCTGGGAAGAGACCACCCGGCGGGGAGCACGAAGCGTTCGTGAGCCGCGCGAAAAGAAGGATGATTACGGTACGGTCACTACGGCCAGTATTGCGACGTACGGGGAAACCATCCACACATTCGTGGAGCGCAAAGATTACCGGGGCGTATTCATGCCCGGATTCGAAGCCTGGGCCAATGATTGGTACAAGCCGGAGCCCGTCGGCCTGAAATACATAGACCACTGCGTCGGCAACGTTCATCTCGGTGACATGAACAAGTACGTTGACTTTTACTCGGACGTACTCGGTTTCCGCAATCTGCTCTCCTTTGATGACAAAGATATCTCGACCGAGTACACGGCTCTCATGTCCAAGGTGATGGCCAACGGCAACGACCGTATCAAATTTCCCATCAACGAGCCGGCTGCAGGGAAAAAAAAGAGTCAGATTGAAGAATACCTCGACTTCTACCGGGGGGCCGGCGTGCAGCACATTGCCATGGCAACAGACAACATCATCCAGACAGTGACGGAACTTCGTCGTCGGGGGGTCGAGTTTCTGCAGGTACCCAAGACCTACTACGACATCCTGCCGGACAGGGTTGGTGAGATCGACGAGGACATTGCGCCGCTTCGGGAGCTCGGAATACTCGTGGACCGCGACCCCGATGGATATCTGTTGCAGATCTTCACGCGTCCCGTGCAGGATCGCCCGACTGTGTTTTACGAAATCATTCAGCGAAAGGGTGCCCGCTCATTCGGCAAGGGCAACTTCAAGGCGCTCTTCGAAGCCATTGAACGTGAGCAGGAGCGCCGCGGCAACCTGTAACAACCCACTGGAACCATGCCCCATTACACGCGACTCGGACACATCCCCCACAAACGGCACACGCAGTTCCGCAAGCCTGACGGCACGCTATACAGCGAGGAAGTGGTCGGTGCCGAAGGTTTCAGCGGCATTTCAACGATTGCCTACCATGTCCACCCACCTACCGTCGTAGAGCGCGTGGACAGTCCGCTGCCGTGGGACGTTGCGTACTCGGATCTTGATTTCCTTCGACACCGCCACGTAAAGGGTGCCGCTGTCGCGTCGTCAGGCGACTGGCTGGCCGCGCGCCGCTACATCATGGGTAATGAGGATGTCCGCCTGGCGCTGGCCTCGCCGACCGAACCCATGCCCTTCTTCTACCGCAATGCCGTCGCCGATGAAATGGTCTTCGTACATGATGGTGAAGGCGTTCTTGAGTCGCCGTTTGGCGAGGTGCCGTTCCGCCAGGGTGACTATGTCCATATCCCGCGCACCATTACGCACCGCTGGCGCGTAACAAGCACCGAGTGCCGCTTCCTCGTCATTGAATCCTTTTCTGAGATCCAGTTCCCGAAACGCTATCGCAACGCATTCGGTCAACTTCTGGAGCACAGTCCCTATTGCGAGCGTGACATCCGTCCGCCGTCAAACCTTGTAACCATCGATGAAGAGGGCGAGTTCGAAGTCCGAATTGCCAAACATGGTTACCTGCACCGGCTCATTTACCGGTACCATCCATATGACATTGTCGGGTGGGACGGCTGTATGTACCCGTACGCCACGTCCATCCACGACTTCGAACCCATCACGGGCCGGATCCATCAACCACCACCGGTCCATCAGCACTTCGCCGGACGAAATTTCGTGATATGCTCCTTCGTGCCCCGTAAATACGATTACCATCCGGAGAGCATTCCGGCGCCGTACAACCACTCCAATATCGACTCTGATGAGGTTCTATACTATGCCGAGGGCAACTTCATGAGTCGCAAGGACATAGACCGGGGGTCATTCACGCTCCATCCTGGAGGTATTGCGCATGGTCCCCACCCGGGAACGGTCGAGGCATCCATTGGCAAGGAGGCTACCGATGAACTTGCGGTCATGGTCGATACCTTCCGCCCGCTGCGCCTGACACAGGAAGCCCTGGACAACGAAGACCCAGACTACATGCTCTCCTGGCGCACCTGAAGGCACCAGAACTCACGACCGTGATCGTCGTCCGATGCAGCGAAACAGAGCTGATCTCCAAGCCGATGGAAGGGCCCCGGGCTGGATCCGCCCTCGCCCGGAAACAGATCCCGGTAGAGCTCCACGCCATCGGGACTCGATTTCCAGAGCTCTGTACCGGTAGATTCCGTGCGGGCAGCGAAGAACACGGTGTCCTCGTCATACCGGAAAAAATTGATCGGCGACGACGATGCCGAACCGGGGTTGGCGTCGACCAGCATTCGGAGTCCGTCCGAATCCAGGACCCACGGTTCCATGCCATGCTCCCCGTCGTCCGCGGAAAAATACAGCTGGTCTCCTCCCACAACGGTCAGCTGGTCCGGTGAGCTGCCTGCAGCGCCCGGGCGAATATCGGACACGAGCTCGACCCCCGTGTGATCGGACGTCGTTCGGAAGAGCTCTCGTCCCAGCGTATCCGACGCCGCAGAGAAGTAAACGTGCTCCCCGAACTGAATGAGCCCCCGGGGCGATGAACTGGAAGGGCCCGGAGCGATGTCTGCCACCAGACGGACTTCTCCCCCATCGAATACCCAGAGCTCAATACCAGTGTCTTCCGTATACGCTGAGAAGTAGATCCTGCCATCGACCGCCGTCAGATACTCCGGGCGTGACGACCCGGCGCCGGGATTCAGGTCCGAAACGAGCTGTACATCGCCCTGACCGTCCCACACATACAGTTCGGAGCCCGCCTCGCGCGTCGTTGCCGCGAAATACACCGCCTCCCCGAGAACCGTAATGCTGCGAGGGTTGGAGCTGCCGCTACCAGGCTCGATATCGGCCACCTGCCATACATCCTCTCCGTCGTAGGCCCAGAGCTCAAATCCTGTCTTGTTGTCATTGGCGGAAAAAAGCAGCAGGTCGCCAAAATTCGTCCATCCTTTCGGATCACTTCCCCCCCGGTCTCCACCAATGTTCTCGACAAGCGTCGCACCACCGCGATCCAGCCGATACATTTCCCGGCCCTCAGGTACACGCGTTGCGGAGAAATACAGTCGGTCCTGGAAGATGTGGAACCGGTTGGGAACGGCATGCCCTCCTCCGGGCGCCACATCAGTCAACCGCTTGAGATTGCGTCCATCATAGCTCCAAACCTCCGAGCCGAATACACCGTCATTGAGGGACATGTAGAGCACATCACCCATCCGGGTGATTTCAGTCGGATTTCCAGCATCCGGACCCTCGAGAATGTCCGCAACCATGCCATCCGGTTCCTCGACACGGCCACATGATACCAGGATCACACAACAGAGAAAAACAGTAACACGACTCATCATGGGTTTTCGCATCTTCTTTGATTCAGGGGCCGTTCAGAACGAATTACATCGTGTAAGGTTTACGAAATCCGAACCAACCACCGTCCAACATGTCCCACACACCCAACCCGACGTTTCCATTTGACCAGACAACAGCCTGGGAGCCGAACCCTCAATGGATACGCGACTCCAACCTGCAGTCCTTCATGGATGAACACGGTGTCGAGTCGTTAGATGCGCTCGTCGAGCGGGCCGCGGCCGACCCGACCTGGTTCTGGGATGCGGTCATCCGGGACCTCGATTTGCGATTTGAGCATCCATACACGTCCGTCATGGATACATCGAAAGGCGTGCCATTCACGGAATGGTGCGTGGGTGGCCGGATGAACATTGTCCAGAACCTGTTGGACAGGTGGATGGAATCCGAAGAAACACGGTCTCGGGTGGCCCTGTCCTGGGAGGGCGAAGACGGAACGACCTGCCGCTATACATATGGAGAACTCAATGAGCGCGTATGCAACGTGGCCCGACAACTTCAGTCCCTGGATATCGGACCGGGCCGCGTAGCTGGACTTTTCATGCCCATGACGCCGGAGCTCGCCATCGCTTTCCTCGCCGTGCTCAAAGTGGGCGCCATCATTCTCCCGCTGTTCTCCGGATACGGACCGTCCGCCATTGCCACCCGGCTGGAAGATGCCGGTGCGAGCGTCCTTTTTACCGCAGATGGATTCCGGCGCCGGGGGAAGATCGTTCCGATGAAGGAAACGGCCGATGAGGCGCTGGAACTGTGCCCGCATATTGAGCACGTGTTCGTGCACCGGTATGCAGACCGTGCGGACGTTCCCATGACCGACGGGCGTGACCATGAATGGTCGGAGCTGGAGCGCGGTGACGGCAGCGACCCCGGTACGGCGACAACGTCGGCCGAAGACGTGGCCATGATCATTTACACATCGGGAACGACAGGTAAACCCAAAGGTGCCGTCCATACCCACTGTGGTTTTCCCGTCAAGGCCGCCCAGGACATGTATCATGCCATGGACGTAAAGCCTGGAGACGTCGTTTATTGGATGACCGACATGGGGTGGATGATGGGCCCGTGGCTGGTTTTCGGATCATTGGTCATCGGGTCCACCATGGTGTTCTACGACGGTGCACCGGACACACCGGATGCAGGGCGTGTCTGGCAGCTGTTGCAGCGGCACGGTGTCACTCATTTCGGGCTCTCTCCGGTGCTCGTACGCGTGCTCATGCCGAACGGACCCGCGCCCGTTGAGCGCTGCGACCTGTCGGCACTGCGCGCCGTGTGTTCCACCGGAAGTCCATGGGACCCGGAGTCCTGGAACTGGGTTTTCCGTCATGTCCTTGATGGGCGGAAACCTATTCTGAATTATTCCGGTGGCACGGAGATCAGTGGCGGTATCGTGTGTGGCAACTTTTTCAGGCCCCTCAAGCCCTGCTCATTCTCCGGGCCGGTTCCCGGCATGGACGCTGACGTTGTAGACGAGGCCGGGCACCCGATCCGGGAGCAGGTCGGCGAACTCATCATCAGAGGACCGTGGATCGGAATGACCCGCGGCTTCTGGAACGATAGGCAACGCTACCTGGACTCCTACTGGTCGAGGCTCGAGGGCGTCTGGATGCACGGCGACTTCGCGGCCATTGACAAGGACGGTCTGTGGTACATTCTTGGCCGCAGCGATGACACCATAAAGGTCGCAGGCAAGCGTGTGGGTCCGGCCGAAATCGAGTCCATTGTCAACGCACTCGACGACGTGCTCGAGAGTGCCGCCATTGGTATTCCGCATGATGTAAAAGGGCAGGAAATCGGCATTTACTGCGTTCCTTCCAAGGGACATGCGTCAACAGAAGCACTGCGCCGTAACATCATCGACACGGTTGCATCGGAGCTGGGGAAGCCATTGCGTCCCCGATTCGTGAAGTTCTGCAGCCAGCTCCCGAAAACCCGCAACGCCAAGATCATGCGCCGCGTGATCAAGGCCATCCACCTCGACGAACCTCCCGGAGATGTCTCCAGTATGGAAGATCCGGCAGCCATGGACGCCATCCGGAGTGCCCATTAGCGTATTCCATCAACCCTTCCCCTATTACGATGCACCGAAAACTGATTTTCGTACTGAGTCTGATGATCGTTGTCACCTCCCAGATCGGCATGGCGAGGCAACAGGGAGCGCCTGCCCGTCTGCAGGGTATGGTAACCGATTCGACTACCGGCCTGCCGCTCCAGGGTGCACACGTCTTCATTGCCGGATCCATGATTGGCAGCATTACGGACAGCGAAGGCAGGTACGAGCTTGAACGTGTACCGACGGGAGCCCACCGCCTCTACGTTTCCATGCTGGGCTTCAAACCTGATTTCCGGGATATCATGCTCCGCGCACCCCGCGTGTACACGTTCGACTTCGATCTGGCGGAAGACATCATTGAGGCGGGCCAGATCGTGGTCGAGGCCGAACGAGACGACAAATGGCTCGAACGACTCCGACGCTTCGAAGAAATGTTCATCGGGGAAACACCCAACGCCGAGGAAACTGAAATACTGAATCCTGAAGTGCTGGATTTCGAATCCAACAGGGGTACGTTTACTGCCGTCGCATCTGAACCGCTGATCATCGAAAACCGTGCACTGGGGTATCGCATACAGTACTTCCTCCGGGACTTCCAGTCAACACCAAATCGTGTGCAATATGACGGTGAACCTCTCTACGAGGAGATGGAACCAGATTCTCCACAGCAGGCTGCAGAGTGGGACAAGAAACGCCGCGATTCATTCATGGGCTCGTTCCGGCATTTCGCCCTGGCGTTGATTGCCGGACGGACGGAGCCACAGGGATTCAAGACGTACACGCGCCCCTCGGTTCAGCGTGTGAATGGAGGAACATTCGGTGGTGGCGCCATGCAGGGGCAACAGCGTTTTCCGCTGGATCCAGCCAACATCATCCGCCCGGGCGACAATCCGAATGAGTATATCCTGGACATCGACGGTGTGGTGGAAATCGTGTACATGGGGGAAGAAGAAGACGAGGCCTTCCTGAAATGGCGGACGGGTGCCGGACGAGCCCGGCCCGGCTTCCAGACATCCTGGATCACCATGGACAACGGCCCAACCATCCTGGACTACAAGGGCGACACACTCGACCCATACGGCGTAACGTTCATGGGGTATCTTGCGTGGCAACGTGTCGCGGATGACGTGCCGAGAGAATACCGGCCGGGGCGCTGACGCGGCCTTCTTATTCTGCCATGAATGCGTGTTCGTAGTGGCGGATATCCACATTGGGCGACTCGCCCCGTATAGCAACAACATCAAAGCGGCACGGTGTTCCCTCGAGCTTCCGTTCATGTAGATACGCTTCGGCCGCCACCGTCAGGTTGCGGCGTTTGTCCCTGTTCACAGCCGCTTCGGGTGAACCGCTGCCACTTTGCCGGCGCCATTTGACCTCGACGAAAACCAGATCACCCCCGCGCTCGTACTCCTCTGTGGGAAGAAATGCAATCAGGTCCACCTCTGACCGCATGAACCTGTAATTGCGCTCCAGAATCACGTAGCCCTTCCGCTGCAGGAATGTGGCTGCATACTGTTCGCCTTTCTGTCCCGTCATTTGTTTTTTGGATGGCATGGAAGAGGCGGGAAACGCGCAGTTGCAAAGTGTGTTCGTGGCTATCTTGCACCCATTCAACCCGAAACCCGCGTGCCCATAACCTCGCGAATCATTACACTCACGACAGATTTTGGCCTCCAGGACGGCTATGTAGCCTCCATGAAAGGAGTCATGTTGAGCCTGGCGCCCGATAGTCGCCTGGTTGACGTGACACATGAAATTCCCGCGCAGGACGTAATGAGTGCAGCATTCGTCCTGAAAAGTGCCTACCGGTATTTTCCGGAAGGAACCGTTCATTTGGCCGTTGTGGATCCAGGTGTGGGTTCGTCCCGGCATGCCATTGCACTGGAGCACGAGGGACACATGTTTGTTGGCCCCGACAACGGACTGTTTTCACTTGTACTTGGAGACCAGGTGCCCCCTTCGGTCGTGCTCCTGGACCAGGTAGCAGCCTGGCGCCCTGCCCCCGTCAGCTCGACGTTCCATGGCAGGGACATATTCGCACCTGTGGCCGCGCGGCTGGCTTCCGGGCTACCACTGGAGGATGTGGGGACACGGACCGACGGGTTCAAGCGCATGAGCTGGGCCCTGCCCATTTCCGATCCGGAAGGAATCCGGGGGTGGGTCGTACACATTGACCGGTTCGGAAACTGCATCACCAATATCACCCGCCGGGAACTGGAGCAGCACAGGGACGGTCGGGGCGTGAAGTGCTATGCCGGCAATACCGTCGTATCGCATGTCGTCAGTACCTACTCTGATGTTTCCGATGGCGAGCCTGTCATGCTGATCAACAGCGAGGAATTACTCGAGGTTGCCGTTCATGGAGGATCTGCCGAGCGCCTCCTGGGCCTTCATCGCGGTGCACCTGTGAATATTCTCTTTACCGAAGACGTTGTTGCATGAAGAAGGAGCCTGAAGATATCGTCCAGACCACATACGCTGCCGCCCAACTCGTCGCGGACGACCTGGATGAGGCTGCCCGCCTGGTCGAGCGCGTGTTCACCGCCCCCCAGCCTGCAACCACACAGGAAGCCTTGCATCGCCTCTCGACGCTTGCCTCGGGAATGAGTGCCCGTCGCACGGGCCTGCTCGCCGACCGCCTGCTTCGGGAACGCCTGGACGATGTGGTGGAGCGTGCGTTGGTCGCGCTACCGGCCGAGCGTCGGCTGGCTGTCTATAATGCATTTCTCCATGCGGATGAGGAGAATCCGGAACGGACTGTGTTCCTCTATGCGGTCGAGCGTGGAATGGACCAGGGAGGATCCCCCCCCGTCTCAAGCAACTTGGTCGCAGAAGCCCTGGGGCGTACCGTTACGCGGAATGCGGAGAAGGTGCCGCCCGAACTGCGCGACGCCGTTGCGACAAGGTTGACTTCTTCCAATACGGTTGAAGAAACGTCCGCCACGCCCCGCCGGGCCGCCTTTCGTTTTGTAACGGCCGTAGCCGTCATCGTTGCAGCATCGTTTCTCGGCATGTGGCTTGGGCGTCCTGCGCCCGTTCCTGATGCACCGGGACAGGAGTCAAAAAACCTGCTGGATCTCCTGGAAGAGAGTCTTGAACGTGCAGGAACCCCGATTTTTTCCGGCGGCAGCACAGAACAGGCGGAAACCATGCTCCAGGAACGTTTTCTGATACGCGCGTCTGTACCACGCCTGGACGGGGCCACACTCGATGCGTTGTGGAGCACACGCGTTGCCGGGATTGACATTCCGGCGCTGACCTATGCGGATGACGGAGGCCATGCCGTGCACATGTTCATCGTTTCCTACGACCTGTTGAATGCAAACCGCCGCGTACTCCCCTTTCCAACCGATATATTGAACCAGATTGCCGCGCCGGACGGCGTCGATATTATCACGGGCGACACGACGAGCCGTGTCATCTGGCGTCATCGCGATGACGTCTATATTGCCTATACACGTGGTGATGCCCTGTCCCTGCACCCCCGACTTACCTATTGACAGGTACGCGTATCCTGAATGTTGTACCCTCACCCGGGCGTGAATAGAGCAGGACAAGTTGTCCACCGTGATAGTCTTCCACAATGCGTTTGGCCAGCGACAAGCCCAGTCCCCATCCACGCTTTTTTGTCGAGTACCCGGGCCGGAAGACGTTTTTGTGCTGGCGACGGTCAATTCCCCGTCCCGTGTCACTGACATCAATCTGTATCTGATCTCCACGCCCTGTGGCCACCACGTCAATACGACCACGGTCCGAGTTCATGGCATCTATGGCGTTCTTGAGCAGATTCTCAATGACCCACTCGAACAGATCAGCGTTCAGCGGCGCCTGGAGCGACGGAGTAGCCGAAACGGTCATGCGCACGAGCGTACCGCGACGAGGCAACCTGCGGCGCATATACTCGATTGTGTTTTCCAGAATGGGTTTAATGGGTTGAACTTCCAGTTTGGGCAGTGAACCAATGTCCGAAAAACGACCGGTTACACGTTCCAGTCGCTGAATGTCGGCTTCAATCTCCTCCGATATCTGTTGGATGGATCCGGACGTATCATCGTGCATCCGAAGCATTTCGAGCCAACCCATGAGCGATGAAATGGGTGTTCCCAGCTGGTGCGCAGCTTCTTTTGCCATCCCCACCCAAAGACTGCTCTGTTCGCTCCTGCGGACATATGAAAATCCAACATATGCCACGAAGGCGAACAGCCCTACGAACACCAGTTGTACAACCGGAAACCAACGAAGATAGCGTACCATGTCCGACTCTCCGTAGTACAGTGTCTGTACCAGGCGCTGGTCAGGGAGACCCCCGAAGTCCACCACGAACTGGATGGGCTCATACTGACTTGCCATTTCTGCCCGGATCCGCTGTAGCTTCGTCTCAAGAGCGCTGGCCTCGGAACTGTCGAGATCCACGAAGCTGTCATGTGGTACGTCAACGTTCAGCCAGCTGTAGAACGTATTTCGCGTCGAATCGTACACGAGTGTCGGGATGCCAAATACATTGGGCTCGAGAAACGCATTGTAGATGAATTCGGGTTGGCCAGATGTCGGCATGGACATGGCCCAGACAATGGCTTGGCGCAGGCGTTCCCGCTCGTCCCTCGGGAGATTCAGCCCTGCGCCGGAACCAACAATCCGCTCAAGCTCCTGCAGATCCTCACGATGCGGATTCATGATGTCGGCTCCCTTGGGAAGCTCGGCCAGAGCCGACGCCCAGAGCTGCGCAATCACGGTTTCACGTTCACGTAGCCGCTCGACCAGAAAATTGGTATACCACAGCGAGGCCAGGGAAATCAATACCGCAAACACGATCAGCCCAAGCTTCAGGTTGATCGATATACGATATGCTTTCACAGGTGTTTACTTACTGTGGATGCGAACGGATTATGGTTTCTTCGCGCTTCGGACCTGAAGATACAATGGACGACCGGACTCCCAGGAATTCCGAAATGAAGTCCAGGTAGGCGCGCGCCTCGGATGGCAACTTGTCGTACGAGGAAATTCCGGAAATGTCCCTCTTCCAGCCGGGAAGCGTTTCATACACCGGTACCGCACGCTGGAGAGTGTGTAGATCGCTCGGGAACCGCTGCGTACGCTTTCCATCAAGCTCATAGGCGGTGCACACTTTGATTTCCCGCAGTGAAGAGAGCACATCGAGTTTCGTGATGGCCAATTCCGTGAATCCATTGATCATGGACGTATACCGCAGTGCGACAAGGTCGAGCCATCCACAACGCCTTGGCCGTCCGGTTGTCGCCCCGAATTCGTGCCCCGCCTTACGCAACGCCTCTCCGGCATCGTTGTCCAGTTCTGTCGGAAAAGGGCCGTTCCCCACCCGTGTGCAATAGGCCTTCACAATGCCTATGACACGATCAATTTCCATGGGAGGTACACCCAGACCCGTGCAACAGCCACCGACCGTCGGGTGACTGCTTGTCACGAACGGATAGGTACCGAAATCCACGTCAAGCAGTGAGCCCTGGGCACCCTCTGCCAGTATACGCTTGCCATCCTTGAGCGCATGACACAGATACTGGGTCGTATCCGTAATGTATGGGTCGATCTGCTTGTCAAACTCCACATACTCTTCGATCATGGCGTCGACGTCGAGTTCGTCCGCTCCGTACACGTTTTTCAGGATGGAATTCTTCTCCTCCAGGGCAAGCTCCATCTTGTGGCGCAGAACGTCCCGGTCCAGAAGATCCACCACACGCACACCCGTCCGGGCGAATTTATCTACGTAGGCTGGCCCAATACCACGTCCCGTTGTGCCAATGGCACCGGCATCCCTCCACCGCTCCCGGGCCTCTTCCACCTTCTTGTGGTAGGGCATGATCATGTGGGCATTGTGCGAAATAAGCAGTCGACCTTCCACATCGTAGCCCAGGTCCTTGATCATCCTGATCTCCTCCATGACGGCGACCGGATCAATGACAACGCCGTTTCCGATCACACACGTAACGTCCTTCTGGAATATGCCACTGGGTACCAGGTGGAGAACAAAGGTCTCGTCTCCCCAACAGATGGTATGACCGGCATTGGCACCACCCTGGTAGCGCGCCACGATATCAACGTTTTCGCTGAGAAGGTCGACGATCTTTCCCTTCCCTTCATCACCCCATTGACTGCCTATTACGACGCTGATGGGCATATAGAGTACCTGTAAACAATGAAACACAAGAAAGGCGGCGGATGGTACATCCGCCGCCTTTCCCCATGGTTATGCAGCGATCTGCTACGCTTCGAAGCTCTTGGCCGCTTCATCCACAGACGGGAAGTGCTTGAACACGGTTATCAGCTTGGTCACCACAAGCAACGACTGTATCCTGTCAGCAACGTTGGCCAGACGCAGGTCACCACCCGCGTTGCGCATTGTCGTCATAGCACTGATGAGCATACCGAGACCGCTCGAATTCATGAACTTCACCTTGGACAGATCAACCACAACATTGGTTTTTCCAGCCTCCTTGAGTTCATGCAACTTGTCGTGAAGTTTGGACCCGTCCGGGCCACCCATCACATTTCCTTTGAGTGTAATGACGACGCTGTTGTAGCGTTCGTCCAGATTGAAATTCATGCTTCCTCCAATATATCAGATGGTTCGCTGGCGCAGGGCCAAAACGACGGGTGACGCCACAAAAACCGAGGAGTAGGTACCGATTACTATGCCTACCATCAGCGCAAACGCAAATCCGCGCAGGACCTCGCCGCCGAATATAAACAGGATAAGCACCACGATCAAGGTCGTGCCTGACGTTATGACTGTACGGCTGAGCGTATTGTTGACGGAACGGTTGACGACGGTGGCGTATTTCTCCGCTTTGAAGAGCCCTGTGTATTCCCGGATTCGGTCAAACACCACCACCGTGTCATTCAGTGAATACCCTACGATGGTCAGGAATGCCGCAATGATCGTCTGGTCCACCTGCAACGAAAACGGTACAATGAACCGCAGAAGAGAGAACACGCCCAGCGTGATGAGCACGTCGTGGAAGAGCGCCGCCACCGCACCGACTCCGAAGCGCCACTCGAAACGGATCAGGATATAGACAAAGATCACGAGCAACGATCCAAGGATGGAGTAGATGGCACCCTGTTGCAGGTCCTTTGCGAACCGGGGACCCACAATGTCCGTTTTGAGGATCTCTGGATTGGAACCAGGGAACGCCTGTTCGATGGTGGCCACGATCAGAGCCTGGACCTCACGCATCTCCCGTGTATCGGCGGTTCTGATAAGCAGGTCATTCGGGGATCCGAACGTTTTCACCTCCGGCTCCTGATCCAGAACGTCGGCAAGGACAGAGCGAATCTCGGTTGCCGAGTGGACCTCGTCAAGCTCCACAATGAATTCCATACCCCCCCGGAAATCAATGCCGAGTTCGAGGCCGTTGAAAACGAGGGAAAACAGACTCACGATGAGCAACACGCCGGATATGATGTACCCGATTTTACGGCTGCCTATGAGGTCATAATTGGCATTTTCAAATATTCTCATGATGTATTCCGTATGGATCAGCCGAAGGAGACCGTCATGCGACGTTCGGCGATCATGTAATCAAAAATGATACGGGTAAAGACGATAGCCGTGAACATGGAGGACAGAATACCTGCCATGAGCGTGACGGCGAAGCCCTGGATGGGTCCAAGACCGAACGAGTAAAGAATGACACCCACAAAGAAGGTGGTGATATTGGCATCGAAGATGGCAGACAGTGCTTTCCCGTATCCACCCTCAATGGCTGCCTTGAGTGTCTTTCCCGTCGACTGTTCCTCCCGGATGCGTTCAAAAATCAGTACGTTCGCATCTACCGCCATACCGATGGTAAGCACAATACCGGCAATACCGGGCAGCGTCAGCGTGGCCTGGAAGCCCGACAGGATTCCCAGGATGAATATCAGGTTCAGCACGAGTGCCAGGTTGGCAACGGCTCCACCCGTACGGTAATAGAACATCATGAACAGCGCCACGAGGACCAGGCCGAGCAGAACGGAATTCAAACCGGACCGGATGGAGCGGGCTCCGAGGCTGGGACCGACCGTCCGCTCCTGGACAATTTCCACCGGAGCGGGCAATGCACCTGACTTCAGCACCGTCACGATATCGGACGCCTCCTCCCGTGAGTCGAGCCCGGTGATATTGGTCCGACCTCCCGAAATACGTTCCTGGATGACGGGATAGGAGTAGACCACGCCATCAAGGACAACAGCAACGGACTTGCCCACGTTGGCACCCGTGAGGCGGGCCCACGTGCGGGCGCCTTCCGAATTCATGGTCATGGACACTTCCGGAACGTTGGTGAACGGGTCGAACTCGACGCGGGCATCGGTCACGACTTCTCCCGTGATTTCTTCCGTATCACGGACCCCGAGCAGATAGAATATCTCCCGGCCGTCCGACGTCGTTCCCACCGGGCTGGCCGTATACATCAGTTCCACGCCAGGAGGAAGCAGTTCCTTCGCGCCAGGACGCCTGAGCAGTGCATTTACACGGGCCGTGTCCTGAACGGCCGCCGAACCGAAAATGACCCCTTGGCCGATCGGCTGGAATACATCCAGGAATTCATTGCCGGAACCCGCATTGTCCCCCTCAAGCAGGGCGTTGATGTCAAACGTCGTGTCGGGTTCAGCCGCCGCATTGCCCAGCGAATCCGCATCGACCGAGTCCGGTTCGGACGTCTCGTAGAACTCGATCATGCGCTGCAGTGCCCGGGTCAGATCGGTCGGTTCTGCCATCAGGCGGAATTCGAGCCGTGCCGTACCCCTGAGCAACCCCCGGACACGTTCTTCGTCGTCCACACCCGGAAGCTCCACGACAACCCGACGGCTTCCCTGTCGCTGGATGGCCGGCTCCGTAACACCATACCGGTCAACACGGTCGCGAATGATTTCAATGGCCCGGAGAACGGCTTCGTCCGCTTCGGTTCGGAGATAGGCTGCGACCTCGTCATTGGATGAGCGCCGCGTAATACCGGCCGCCTCGTTACGAAAATAGCGTGACAGGAGCGCGTTCGGGTCCCGTTCCTCAAAGGCGTTGACGAAGGCATCGATGGCCGACACATCCGAATCGAAAGCCGCTGCCTGGGCTTCTGCCAATACCTCCTCGAATATGTCGTCCGTATCGACAGCCAGCGCACGGATCAGGGCGTCGACCCGGATTTCAAGCGTAGCGTGCATTCCGCCCTGAAGGTCGAGTCCCAGTTTCAGGGAGCGCTCCCGCACGGAGTTGATTTTGGCCGCATTCTCGGACTCATATTCCGACCGCTCTTCGGCGGTCATGGAATTGAGGTTGGAATTAATGAAGTACCACTGGATGGTAGGGTAGAGATAATACGCGGTCAGCACAAAGAAGAATGCGACCAGGAATATCTTGAATCCGTTTTTTTGCATGATGGATACGCGTTTTGTCCCTGCCATCAGGGACGCGATGATGATATCGGATGTTCGGGAGATTCCCGTCTGGGCAGACCCGAAGACGCCGGGTCTGGACTGGATACGAAGACTAGGGTCCTTTGGGCTGCAACGTCAGAAGAAAGACCGGGAACGGCAGTGTGCCCACGGCATCCACGCGGCGGCCTGGCGTGGTACGCGCCGACGCCAGGCGATCCTGCAGTATTGAATCCAGTACGGATACGCGCAGCGATGACAGGCCGGGAGCACTCCCGGCTACAAGTACCGGTTGCACCAGAAGGTTTGACAAGTCCGACGTGGACTGCATGCCTCCATCCTGAACGGGCTCGCGGCTTGTCGACCCATCCATGAAATGCTGCACCCACCCACCGGTATCGGACGACGTTGAAGCGGCAAAAGCCTGTGGGACAATGAGCCAAAGAACGGCGCCCACAAGCAGCGCAGAGCTGCAGATGCGCACGATCCAGATATGTCTGAACAGGGTCAACCGGGTGTCGGGCTGTGAATTGTGTCTCCAGCCCACGAATATACGCCATGCGGGTACTGCATTCCACTCCACATGGGAGCGGGATCATTTCGCACGCTCTTGATATTTTCTGAAGAACGAAATGATTACCGAGCGGGTTGTTCTGCCCATGAAACGCCGCAACCGTTTTACCGTCTCCACGTGGTGCGTAGCCATCGTGCTCCTGACATGGGGTGCGTTCGTAACGAGTATAAACGCAGGCATGTCCGTTCCCGACTGGCCGTCGTCCTTCAACTCATACGATCCATTCAACCCGTGGCCCAACTGGTGGACGGTCACACCGGTTCTTGCCGAACACGGTCACCGTCTGGTTGGGGCGCTTGTGGGTATGATGACCCTCGTTCTGGCCGTCTGGACGTGGTTCGCAGACAGCCGGCGCTGGATGAAGTGGACATCACTCGCGGCACTCGTCCTGGTCTCACTCCAGGGTATCCTGGGGGGGTTGCGCGTCGTGTTCGTATCGCTCGACCTCGCGATTGTGCACGCCGGCACGGCTCAGTTGTATTTTGCGCTTCTGACGGCCATGATCGTATTCACGTCTTCGTCCTGGTTTTCGAGGCCCGTCTTCCCGCTGACCGCTGGTATGGAGCGCGAAATGGAGCTCCGGCCACTTCTGCTCTTCGCACCCGCGGCCCTCTACGTCCAGATCCTGCTGGGGGCCCTCCTGCGTCACCCGGGTGCGGGAATCAACGCGTTCCTGGTAGCGCTCCACATGGCCTGGGCGTTTTTTGTGACCGTTCTGATTGTGCTCCTGGCAACACGCGTTCGGAGTCTGTTCAAAAAGGGCATCGCCGCATCGAATTGGGCTGGAATCGTCCTGACCGTCGTCACCGTGCAGATATTACTCGGCATTTTGGCCTACTTTGTGACGTTGAATGAAGACGGTTGGCTTGTACCAAGCAACTTCCAAATCGTCATTAATACGGCGCACATGGTTGTTGGCGCCCTCCTATTCGCCGGCGTAGTTACCGTTTGCATCCAGGCAGCTCGCACCCTTCATACTGCTCACACCACGACCTGATGCGGCATCACTTACATACCACCGTCACGACAGCGAGCCTGACGAGCGGGACGACATCGCTGAAGGACTGGCTCACGCTGACCAAACCGGAAATCACATTTCTCGTGACGATTTCTGCGTTGGCCGGGTTCATCATGGCCTCCCCCGGCGCAATCGAGGGATGGACACTCCTATGGGCGCTGGTAGGGATTTCCATGGCTTCCGCGGGTGGGTGTGCGCTCAACCACTTTCTGGAGCGCGATCTGGACGGTCACATGAAGCGGACCGCGAACCGTCCGATTCCGTCGGGCAGAATATCTTCCCGGGCTGCCATGTGGTTCGGGATCGTGCTGGTGGGGGCTGGTGTGGGCATTCTCTGTCCGCTGACAAATCCACTCACGGGCGTTCTGGCGGCAGGAACCGTACTGCTCTACCTGTTTGTCTATACACCCATGAAGCGCCTCACCCCGTTGAATACGCTCATGGGTACCATCCCCGGCGCTCTTCCGGCACTTGGAGGATGGACGGCGGCGTCTGGCGCATTCGGAATGGGAGGCTGGGTGCTTTTTGGCGTTCTGCTGTGTTGGCAAATGCCCCACTTCTACTCACTGGCGTGGATGTATCGGAAGGACTATGCGCGGGCCGGCTACGCCATGAAAACCGTCACGGACACGTCCGGCACATCCACAGCCAATCAGATGATTGTCTGGACCGTGGGGATGATCCTGTTCAGCCTGGCCCCCGTTGGTCTCGGTCTTCTCGGGTTGTGGTACGGTGCGGCTGCGCTGGTGCTTGGACTGTGGTTCATGCGGCGCGTCCTTCGCTTTCATGGCAGCCGCTCGTCGGAAGACGCCCGGCGTGTCCTCAAGGTCAGTGTATACTACATCCCTCTGCTGCTGGCCATCATTGTACTCGACCGGCTCCTTTCCTGAAAGCGCATGTCTTCCGCGTCTGAATTGACGTCCCTTTCCCGCGCGGCCCTTACTCAGGCCGTATCGAAGCATTCCCCGGCCTGGCGCGCTTCACAGATATACCGGTGGCTGTATCATCACGGTGTCAGGTCATGGAATGACATGACGAACGTTCCTGGTGCGCTCAGAACGTCTCTCTCAAACGAATATGCACTCCATCCGCCACGGCTCGTGGCCGAGCAGCAGTCCCGCGACAAGACCATCAAGATGCTGTTCGAGTTGCCGTCGGGCAACCGGTATGAGACCGTGCTCATACCGGATTTCCATGACGACGGCGCGCCGCGAAGAATGACCGTCTGCGTATCATCGCAGGTCGGTTGTGCCATGGGCTGTACTTTCTGCGCCACAGGCAGGATGGGCTTCAGGGAGAACCTCTCGAGCGGTGATATTTTCGACCAGGTATGGCATTGCGGAGTCAAAGCCAAGGACCATTATGGAATGGGAGTCACCAACGTCGTGTTCATGGGTATGGGAGAGCCTCTTCTGAACACGGCCAGTGTCCTGGATGCCATCGAAAAAATGACGTCGGAAGATGGCCTGGGGCTCGGTGCGCGTCGTATCACGTTGTCGACCGTTGGCCTGGCCGGGCGGATCCGCTCCCTCGCCGACGCCGGCTTTCGCTCGCGACTGGCAGTTTCGTTGCACGCCGCCACCGGGGAGAAGCGCTCGGCCATCATGCCTGTGAACCGGAGCGAGCGGACCGACCTCGACGCGCTGGTCGAAGCCATCGTGTATTTCACGGACAGGACAGGGGGACGTGTTACGTATGAGTACTGCATGTTCCATGGACACAACGACTCCCTGGAAGACGCAGATGCCCTGGCGGCCATCTGCGCCAGGGCACCGTCCAAGGTAAACCTGATCATGTACAACCCCGTGGAGGGACTCGGGTTTGACCGCACGCCGGAGCCTCAGCTGCATGCTTTCATTGAACGACTTGTCTCGCTCGGCGTTACCGTCACCGTGCGTCGCAGTCGCGGACAGGATATAGACGCCGCGTGCGGACAACTCGCCATCAGGAACAAGCAGGCATCACCCTCATGAAAAACAGATCCGTCAACAGTCCTCTGGTCCAGTCCGTGGCCGGCTTCCTCGCTGCACTCGTGATTGGTGCCCTTGTACCACGTACGTTCACCTTTCTCGTGCGCCGTATTTTTACGCGCACGGTGCGCGAGGTACTTGTCGTCGTTGCAGCCACTTGGCTGACGGAGCGCCTGGCCCACTGGATCGTGTCCCCGGAACTCGACGAAAACGAATAAACACCCACACTCATGGATCTTTCGAATATCGATGAATCACTTCTCGCGCTACTGACGGAATTTGTGCCCAGGGTAGCCGGTGTCATTGCACTGCTCATTCTGGCTTGGATTGTCTCCGGATGGCTGGGGCGCAGTGTGAGCCGGGCCATAGGAGCCCGCATTGATCAGACGATTGCCAATTTTTTCGGCAGTCTGGCCAAATACGGCGTGCTGGTCATGGCCGTACTCAGTGTGTTGCAGATTTTTGGCGTTGGTACTACCAGTTTTGCTGCCCTGATCGGTGCCGCTGGTCTTGCCATTGGTTTCGCCGTGCAGGGCACGCTCGGGAATTTCTCCTCGGGCATCATGCTACTTGCGTTCCGCCCCTTCAAGGTCGGTGATGTCGTAAGCTCAGGGGGTGTCACGGGCAAAGTAGCTGAAATAGGCCTTTTCAGTACTGAAATAGACACATTTGACAACCGTCGTTTTACGGTACCCAACGGTTCCATCTACGGATCTACCATCGAGAATATTTCCTACCACCCCACGCGGCGCGTGGATGTCGTTGTGGGCACCGAATACCCCGCAAGCATTGCCGATACACGAGAGGTATTGCTCGGTGCCGTCGCAGACGTGGACAACGTACTGAGCGAGCCGGCACCCGCTGCCGTGCTGACCGGACTGGGCGACTCATCCATCGATTGGGTGGTTCGCGCATGGGTCAATTCGGAGAACTTCTGGCTCGTCAAGGAAGCCCTCACGCAACGGGTCAAGGAGCGCCTGGATGAAGCGGGAATCGGTATCCCCTATCCACAGATGGATGTGCATCTGGACAAATAGACCAGACGTACTCAATCATTGCTGTAGCGGTGAAGGCCGGCCCGTTCGGCCGGCGCATTCTTGAGCAGCAGCCCGATGCCGGCCATAAAAAGCGTCAGGGCACCTATGCCGGCAAATGCCGTCGTGTATCCGAGTACGGGATCGGACGTCGAGGCGGCGATGGCGCCGACGGCCGTACCCGTAAGGAGCTGGCCAACAGAAATGAACAGTGTTATAAGCCCTTGGGACACAGCACGTTCTGCCTTGCGTGCTTCGTGAATCAGGATATAACTGAGAGCGGAGCCCATAAGTCCGGCCAGCCCCAGACCAATCATGACGCTTCCACCGTAGAACCAGACTGCATGGTCGGGGGCAAACGACACGCTGAACATGCCCCCGGCCAGTACCGCATTACAGGCAATCACGACACGACGCGATCCCCACACGTCGAGCAGCCGACCTGCAAGCGGTGAACCGAGCGCGACGGCCAGCATGAGCGGCAACAACATGAACGATGCGGCCGATTTGGTCACACCGAAAGCCAGCACCGCCAATGTCGGGAAATAGATGAATGCTGCTTCGCTGATCCCGGCGCCCACGGCCTGAATGCATGCAATGGATACCTGCCGGTTCTTGAGCAGTCCGAGCCGCAGTATGACATCGTGGCCGAGGCGCTCACCGCGCCGCTCTGCAAATACGAAGAGCAGCAGGAATGCCAATGCCATGGCAATGAGCAAAGGCACTTCGAGTGATATTCCGGCAGCCAGCGATACCAGGGCCAGGGCCAGCGTCACGAGCCCGGCCGCATCGAACGTTTTCCTGTCGGGGCGTATCCCTGTTTTCGGCAAATTCCGCATACCGAACCAGGCAATGAGCAGCGAGACGGGCACGAAAACGGCGTATACCCATCGCCATCCGACAAGAAGCAACATACCGGCGGCAATGGGACCGATAATGAAGGCCACACCGAACACGGAACCCAGCACACCGAATGCCCTGCCCCGCCGCTCCGGAGGAAAACTGTCGCCAACAAATGCACCCGCCACAGGAAAGAGGCCTGACACAGCCAGTCCCTGAATGGCCCTGCCAACCAGCAATACAGGAAACGACCAGGACAGGGCAACCATACCGGCTCCCAATCCGAAAAGCCCGATATCCATCAGGTAAATGCGCTTGCGACCGAAACTGTCCGCGAGCTTCGACATGACCGGCACGCCTACGAGGTTGGCCAGCACCCAGATCGTGAATACCCATGAAACCCCCCGCTCACCGAGATCATAGGCTTCCCGTATCGCCGGAATGACGGGACCCAGGATGGCAATATCCAACGCCGCCATGAGAACCCCCAGAAACAGAACAGTCAAAATGCGTTTCACAGCAAATCAGGGATTGGATGGCATGACGTTCAGATACCGGAGGAACAGCGCGGGTTTACACGTTGAAACCTATTTTGTCCCTATGAACACCCCGACTTCTCCCGCGTTTCGAGTGGCCGCAATGCTGTCGCTTCTCGCCCTTTTTTCGGGTGGATGCGACCGCCCCGCCGACGAACACCGCGCCGAACAGCCTTCCCTGCTGGAAGAAATCTCAGGCCACTCTCTCGTCCGACGGGCCTCCTCCCTCTTCATGATCCCCATCCCGGCCAACATGGACATCCGGTCCGAGGACGACCGAATGCGCCTTCAGCGGGACGTGCTCGATTTTGGTGCCGGAGGCATTGTGCTCTTCCAGGGAGATCCGCTGAAACAGGCGGCAATCGTGGCCTGGCTGCAGGCGAAGTCAACCGAGCCGCTGCTCGTGGCGGTGGACGCCGAATGGGGTGCAGGAATGCGCATGGACGGCATGCCCGTATTTCCACGGGCAATGGGTATTTCGGCCACCTGGGACCATGACCTGGCCTACGCCCTCGGGCGGCGAACAGGCCTCGATGCCCGGGCAGCCGGCGTCAACATGGTGTTCGCACCTGTTGCCGACGTCAACTCCGAATCGCGAAACCCGGTCATCGGGACGCGCGCCTGGTCTGATGATCCCGACACGACGGGCCACTACGCCACAGCATTCATGAGAGGACTCACCGACGCGGGCGTACTGGCCGTCCCGAAACATTTTCCCGGTCATGGTTCCACCACGACCGATTCCCATTCCGGCATCACACGTGCTGAAATCGGCCTGCGGGACCTGCTCCCGTTTCGCCGGCTTGCAGAAGCGGGGGCACCGGCCATGATGAGTGGTCATATCGTGTGGTCCGACTCACTACCCGCTTCCCTCTCGCACCGCGTATCGACTGCCGTTCTGAGAGACTCCCTCCACTTTCAAGGCCTGCTTGTCACGGATGCGCTTAATATGGTGGGCGCCACCGCCTTCGGATCACCACCCGACGTGGCACTCGCGGCCGTGCGCGCCGGTGCGGACTTGCTGCTGATGTCGCCACGCCCGGAGGCCGCCCGCGCACGACTCGTGCAGGCCGTCCGCGATTCGACGCTTCGTCCCGAGCGCCTCAATGAGGGGGCGGCGCGCGTGCTGAAGGCACGGCGCGCGGCGGGCCGCGTCATGCCTGAGATGGGACTGCTCGCCAGACGGATGACGGAAACGGACCTGGAGGCCGCGGACGCCGCGCGTCGCGCCGTGACACTCGTCACGGCGCCCGCGCCGCCCCCTCACGCCCTTCCCATCCGCCTCGAGGGACGTCCCGTCGTGCTTGTGCAGACCGACTTCCGGCTGCAACCCGTTGCGCCCTCATCCGTCGCCGATCCGGCGACTGTACTGCAGCGCGAGCTACAGCGGGAGACGAAGAGAGACGTACGCATTGTGCGCGTGTCGGCGCGTGACTGGGCGCGCGGCCTGGCGAATGCCCGAGGGGATATCGAGCGCGCTGGAACCGTCATCTGGATCGATGCCGTGGGAACCGTACCCGTTGCCGGGTGGGACGGAGAAGTGTTTTCACGCCGTCTTGCAGATCTCGTACGGTCTGCAGATTCCATACCCCCGCAACGCAGCCTGACAGGCATTGCCCTCGAAAACCCCTGGCTGTCCGCCAGCATGGCAGCCCACCTGCCCACTGTACTCGTCGCCTATGACCGGCACGAACCCACTCTTGTCGCGCTCGCGGAAGTTCTGACGGGGCGTTCGGGCACCACCGGGCGCTTGCCTGTCCATGTCTCGACCACCCTTCCCCGGGGTACGGGACATGTTCTCAAGGCATCGCGCCCCCACGTGGGCCCTGCTGAATCGGTGGGTATGGACGCAGCCGCTTTGGATAACGTTCTCAACATCCTGCGCGAAGCCCGGGCAGACAGCGCGTTCCCTGCCGCCACGGTAGCCATTGGCCGCCACGGCACCGTGGTACTTTCCGAAGCGGTAGGTACCCCATCCTGGGTGACGGACAGACGCGTTACGACACGCGACATATTCGACCTCGCCTCCATGACGAAGGTCGTCGCCACCACCACACTGGCCATGCTCCTCGTCGAAGAGGGGCGGCTGGAACTGGACAGGCCCGTTGCCGAGTACCTGCCTGCGTTCGGAGCGGCCGGCAAAGGCCTGGTCACCGTACGGGATCTCCTGGCCCATCACTCCGGCCTTGTCCCATTCATCCCATTTCATGCACAAGGCGTGCGTACTGCGGCAGGCGTGCGCGCACGCATTCTCGCGGACAGCCTGGTCTATGCCCCGGGCGATGATGTGCGCTACTCGGACTTCGGCCCCATCACGCTGGCCTGGGTCATGGAAGAGATCACCGGCAAACCCTTTGACGTACTCGCCAGGGAACGGGTTTTTGAACCGCTGGGCATGCTCCATACCGGGTTTCGGCCGAACAGACCCTCGAACCGCCCCGATATCGTGCCGACTGAACTGGACGACTACTTCCGTCGTCGCCTGCTCCGCGGCGAAGTGCACGATGAGAATGCCTGGATCCTGGGAGGCACCGCCGGTCACGCCGGCCTGTTTTCAACCGTCGAGGATCTGGCCATTTTCGCATCGATGATGGTAAATGAGGGCAGAACAGGGGCCCACCAATTCCTGAAACCCGAAACCATAAGGTCCTTCACGACCCGCATCAATCCGAGCGGGCCCGGGACGCGTGCGCTTGGTTGGGACACACGAAGCCTTTCCGGGTACTCTTCCGCGGGTGCGCATTTCGGGCCGCGCGCCTACGGTCATACAGGATATACGGGAACATCCATGTGGATCGACCCCGACCAGGGACTCTATGTGATTCTGCTGACCAACCGGGTGCACCCGACCCGAAACAACAGTCGCCTTGTCCCGGTGCGCCCGGCCGTCGCCGACGCCGCCTTTCTTGGCCTTGTTGATCGCGACCACCGGGGAAATGAACAGCGGCAATCTGAATGTTCCGAGGAGACAGGAACCGGCACGTGCTGACGGGACTTGAACGCAGGGTTCCATCAACCGCGGCCCTGCGCCGTGCCTGCACAATGCCTACCTATACGTACCGAAGGAAAGACGGCACGACGTTCGACATCGAACAGCGGATCACGGACGATCGCCTCACCACGTGCCCCACGACCGGGCAACCCGTAGAGCGTCTCATTTCCGGAGGCGGCGGCCTCGTTTTCAAAGGGTCCGGCTTCTATCAGACCGACTACGTCCGCTCGGGTCAGAAGAGCCATTCTGACGAAAAGGCCGACAACGCGTCCTCCAGCGACAAAAGCGCTACGCCCGCATTGCCGCCCGCACAATAGCCAGGAACGATTCGGCCTGCAGGCTCGCGCCCCCGATAAGGCCACCGTCAATGTCCGGCTCTGAAAGCAGGGCATCGGCATTTTCCGGTTTCATGCTTCCGCCATACAGGATGTTGATGTGCGCCGCATCTCCCGCATTGAACAGCGTCGCCAGTTCAGAGCGGATATGTGCATGGATGGCCTGCGCCTCACCCGGACTCGCTGTTCTTCCGGTACCGATAGCCCATACCGGTTCGTACGCCACGACGAGCCGCCCCTTTCCCGGATATTCAATACCTTCGAGGGCGCCGCGGATCTGGTCGCTCACCACCTTCTCCGCACGACCGGCATCGCGCTCCTTGAGCGACTCGCCGACACACACCACAGGGACAAGCCCGTGACGAAGAGCCTGCGCCACCTTGTCTCGAACCGACGCGTCGGTCTCGCCGAAGTACTGGCGCCGCTCCGAATGACCCAGGATGACGTGTGAGCAGCCCACTGACCGGAGCATGGAGGCCGATATTTCACCCGTGAAGGCGCCGGATTCCTCGGCGTGCATGTTCTGCGCCCCCACGGAGACGGGAGATCCATGCACGAGTCCGTACACGGCATCCAGATAGGCAAAAGGCGGACAGAGGACGACCTGTACCTGCCCGGGGTCTTCCAGATTATTCCGGATGGAACCCGCCAACTGGCGCGCGGCGGGCATGTCCAGGTTCATTTTCCAGTTTCCGGCAATCAACATGGCACTATTCGCCCCCGGCGAGTTCGTTCAGACGCGTTACAATGGAAATCAGATCGTTCTGGAGCTCGTTCAGTGTGCGCCCCACGTACTTCGACACAATACGCCCGTCCGGATCGATCAGAAAGCGCGTGGACGTGGCATGCACGTTGTATGCGGAAACCACCGGGCTGTCTTTACCCGACGGTAGCCAGACGAAGGTTCCCGGATGACTTTCCCCGCCATCAAACAGGGCTTCGTTCACATCCTCGTCCGGCTCAAGAGAGACCGAAACCACACGGAAGACATTGTCCTGGAGCGCGCCGAACAGGCCGTCCCTCATGGGCATGTCCTGCCGGAACGCGGTGTCCCATGGATCGAAAAACTCCAGTATCACGAATACACCGCGCATTTCTTCGAGTACGACCCGCTCACCCGTCCGGGAAGTCACATCAAACGTCGGAGCAAGCATTCCGGGTTGCAGGTTCTCGAGATCATAACTCGCACGCGAAGCCCAGTCCGCCCATGACGACCCAGGATACGTACTCCTGAGGAGCGATGCCGTCTCGAGGGCCTTTTCCACGTCACCACTGTCCGAATAGGCCACCACCAATTCAGACATCAGGCCTGCTTTCTGCTCATCCCGCGAGACGCGCTCCAGATACGTTTCCACGACGTCAAGGGCTGCATCCTGGCCCCGTTCGCGAGCTACTGCCCGACGAGCCGCACGGATGACCTCGGTAATACTCGGATTGTCCAGGCCGATCTCCGTGTACCGGGCTACCACGAGGGAATCGTTCCATCCTTCCACCATGAGGACCGATTCAGCGCGGGCTATACGTGCGCCCATGGTCTGCGGGTAGGTATCTCCGATCCCCCACAGGATGGATGCCGTCTGCTCGACCTGGGCGCGGACGGCGACGGGCTCCGGATTTCCGTCGGAGGCCAGTGCGGACAGGCGCTCGCTGTGTACAGCTTTGGTATTCCGGTACGCCGACCACGATGCATTCTCCGGCGAGCGGATGATCAGTGGCCGGTTTCCGAGTGGATAGGTTCCAGAGATGCGGATCGAATCGCCATCGACAATAACCAGCTGGTCGAGCGACATCTGCTCACCCGATCTTTCCACAACGAGCGGGTAAATTCCTGACTCGGGAGCACGTACCTGCATGGAAAAGAATCCGCTTGCGTCCGTTTCTGCCGTTGCCAGTGTGTCCACATCTCCTTCCACCTGGTTGAGCACCGATACCAGGAAACCCCTGTAATCTCCTGTCTCGTCCACGTTCCCCCGGACGCGGAGCGTGCCCTCGACGTAACTGCTGACGGGTGGCTCTGACTGGCCACATGCCATCATGGTGTGGGCGAGTAGAATGACCAGTACGGGGAACAAGCGGCTCAAAGAGGGTACATACATATTGATGTGATTTGCGTAATTGTCAGCGGCGCGTGTACCCGGCAGCGGGCGAACTGATCCTCACAGGGCTCTCGCTGCAGACATGACCGGCACGACCCGACCACATCGTACGGGTCCCGTGTTACCATGCCACGAGCCGTTCCAGGGACCCGGCTACGCGCGACTCGGCCGAGTATATATCCTTTTCCAGCGCTGCGGAGAAAGGTACCGGCATGTGTTCGGCACCCAATCGGACCGGCGGCGCATCCAGGTGCTCGAACGCTATCTCGGCAATTTCAGCGGCAATCTCCGCCCCGAAACCACCCGTCCGCGACGCCTCGTGGACCACCATCAGGCGGTGCGTCCGGCGGACCGAAGCCAGGACCGTTTCACGGTCCCACGGAACGAGTGTGCCCAGATCCACCACGTCTACATCCAACCCGGTCTCCTCCGCCGCCGCCTCGGCCCACCACCGGGCCACGCCCCATGTTACGATCGTCGCCCTGTTCCCCCGCCGCACGAACCGCGCACGGCCGAGTGGCATTCTTTCCGGAGCATCGGTCACCGGGGCCTTGATGGACCTGTAAAGCTTCTTGTGTTCGAGGAACAGCACGGGATTCGGATCGTCGAGCGCTGAAAGCAGCAACCCCTTCGCACTTTCGGGGTCGGATGGAAAGACGACCTTGAGTCCCGGAACGTGGCAGAACCAGGCCTCCATGCTCTGGCTGTGGAACGGCCCGGCACCAATGCCACCGCCAATCGGCGCGCGAAGCGTCACATTCAGGGGAGCCCCCCACCGGTAGTGGGTCGTTGCCAGATTGTTGACGATCTGGTTGAACCCACAGGTAATGAAGTCGAAATACTGTATTTCCAGAACCGTCCGGTATCCGCCCAGAGCAAGTCCCATGGCGGCTCCCACGGCACCGCTTTCGATAATGGGTGTATTGCGCACGCGCTCCGGCCCGAAGGCCTCCAGAAATCCCGATGTGACCTTGAAAACCCCTCCGTATTCTGCAATATCCTGGCCCATGAGCACGGTCCTCTCGTCCTCTTCCATTGCCGTTCGGAGTCCGTCCGTAATGGCGTCAATGAACCGCTTCTCACTCGAGGTCGCCACGGCCCCGCCGCTGATCGGAGCGGCCCGATCCGGGTCGCTGTCCCTCGACACGGCGAACACATCCTTGCGCTCGGCCTCTGAGGTGCTCGTCACATGCGGTTGCGTGAGTGCCCACTCGGCCACATCATCCACTTCGCGGGTTATTTCTTCACGGATCCGCTCGCGCAGACCCGGTGATAGGTTGGAGCCTGGTCCTGCCTCAAAACGTTCAATCGGGTCTTTCTGGGCCCAGGAATCCATGAGTTCCGCGGGAACATACTTCGTTCCGGACGCCTCCTCATGTCCACGCATCCGGAACGTTTCCAGGTCCAGCAGTGTCGGTCCATCGCCACGTACGCCCCGTTCGCGGGCCCGCCGCACGGCCGCACGCACCGCCTCGAGGTCATTCCCGTTCACACGTTCGGAGGCCATTCCGTAGGCCGGACCACTGAGACTCACATCCCGCTCTGGCAGCGCCTGCCGCGTCGGTGTACTGAGCCCGTACCCATTGTTTTCCACGATAAATATGACGGGTAACTTCCACAACGAGGCCAGACTGAGCGCCTCGTGGAAATCTCCTTCGCGTGTAGCCCCCTCCCCCACGAATGCCGCAGCAACGCGCAACCGTCCATCCAGATGCGATGCCAGGGCAAGCCCGTTGGCGACCGGCAACATCGCGGCCAGGTGCGAGATCATGCCCACCAGATGGTGTGAAGGCAACCCGAAATGGAACGTCCGGTCCCGCCCTTTCGTGAATCCGCCTTCCCGACCCATGAGTTGACAGAAAAGGGGCCGCAGGGGAACGCCACGCGTCGTCCAGACACCCACGTTCCGGTGCATGGGAAGCACCCAGTCTTCGTCATCCAACTCCCATGTGACCCCCACCGCAATAGCTTCCTGTCCGTAGCCACTGAACCACTTCGATATCCGGCCCTGCCGAATGAGACGCAACATTTTTTCCTCGATCAGTCGAGGCGTGAGGAGCGCCCGGTACAACTTCTCGAGATCCTGTTCTCTGGTCACTGTCCACTACCCCTCAGGGCCGTATAAATCGTTCTGAAGAGAATCTGGAAGTCTCTCTTCAGGCTCATGTTCTCAATGTAGAAAAGGTCGTATTTCACCTTCTGGCGCACATCCTCGAGGCTTGTATCGTACTTCCACTTGACCTGGGCCCACCCCGTGATACCCGGCTTTACCCTGTGCCGACGGTTGTAAAGGGGAATGTCCCGCGCCAACTTCTCGACAAAATACGGACGTTCGGGCCGTGGACCAACGAGCGACATGTCTCCGCGCAGCACGTTCACGAACTGGGGGATTTCGTCGAGACGCGTACGGCGAAGCCAGCGGCCCAGCGCGGTATAGCGCGGATCGTTCGCCTGTGCCCATACGGGGCCCGTACCCGCTTCAGCGTTGTTCTTCATGGTCCGGAATTTATACATGGTAAACGGCTTCCCATGCCTTCCAATACGCTTCTGCCGGTAAATGGCCGGTCCGTGACTCGTGACGCGGACGAGGAGCCCGATGACGATCCAGAGCGGCAGGCCAATGAGCAGCACCACGAGCGATACCACAACATCCAGGAGTCGCTTCACGACGTACTCCCAGACCTGCATGGGTTCGGGCTGCACTTCAATGAGCGGCAGTCCGTACATATGCTCCGTGCGCGCCATCCCACCGATGATGCTGTAAAAATCCGGCACCAATTTCAGGTGCACATTCTTTCCGTCGCAGAGCGTGAGCACTTTCATGAGGGCCTCCCCGTCGCTCGACCCGAGGGCAATCAGAACGTCCTGGATATCGAGCCGGTCAATGAGATGCGGCAGGTCCTCGATGTCGTGAAACGGCACAGGCGCTTCCCGGCCGCCGTGCTCCGGAGCCAATCCGTCGTCCTCTCGAAGCACATCGGCAGCGCTTTCCGGCCCATCTTCCAAGCCGGTACCGAGCCGTACCGCCCCCACAATATCCAGACCGGCTTCCGGGTAACGGGCCACTTCCTCATGCAGCGCATAGAGCGCATTGCTCCAGCCTACAATCAGCGCCCTGTGGAGGCCTTTTCCCTGCAGGATGAGCACTTTCTGCAGGGAGCGGACCACGATCCGGCCGAAGGACACGAAGACCACGATGGCCAGCCAGTATGCAGCCAGGTTCGTTCGCGCCCCCAGCGCATCGAGGCTCTCAATGAAGAGCACGAAAAACAATACCAGGATGCCAAGCGTGGCGGCCTGCAGAATGGACACGAACTCATCGAATCGGGATCCGGCGTAGCGCTCCCGGTACAGTCCCAGAAACAGAAAGAACAGCAGCCAGAACACCGTAAGCAGGGCAATCACGAGCCACGCAATGCCCGCTTCCGGCCGAAACACCGGTGCAGGCAGCCATCCCCAGTCGAAGCGCGCCTTGTACCATAGCGCATTGGCCAATGCCACGGCAATGGCGTCGACAAACAGCAGGGCCAGCAGTTCTACGCGTCTACTCACGCAGTGTGGGGATGGATGTGAAAAAGCAATATCCGAACAACGATCCTGACAAACCGGAGATGCGTGGCTACGTTCCTGTCTCTACCTTACACGGCCGCAACCTGCTGCAGGACCACGTTCAACGATCCCTTCATCAGAGCACATGCTTTTCAACACGCGCCACGTCCCGTTCACGCCGGGTATGATCCTGCTCTTCGCCGTGTTCGCATCGTATTTTCCGGTGGATGCGTCCGCCCAAGACGCGCCACCGCCGAAAGACGACCGCACGGAAAGGGCCCCTGCAATGCAGCCCGGATTGGCTTCGGCC
>PCUY01000043.1:91421-121616 GCA_002787815.1 Bacteroidetes bacterium CG12_big_fil_rev_8_21_14_0_65_60_17
TGATCCAATCTGGGATGTGCTTCGTCCCCTTCTCGTTCGCGGCGGCGCGCCTCAATGGAGCTGGACACAGGCTCCCCTCACCGAACGGGATGCCCGCGCGATCATGGATGGCCTTCACGGCGCGCTGCCCCGCCTGGCTTCCGACATGCTGCCCCAGGGGGACAGTCTGCGTGAAAATGCATCATGGGGCATCCGCGTTCGCGCCGAAGGACGCATCACCGCACAGGACGGCTTCGATGCCCTCCTCTCGACAGCGGACCAGGACGCGAACGTCTACCAACTGGTTCAGTATGAGTCGTACGCCCGATGGGGGCGCTGGACGGCCGGCTTCGGATGGCGGCATGACGGGTTCTATGAACGCGATCCGGAGGCGCTTGACGCCGCCCTCCGGTGGCAGATCCGCCCCGAGAACACGTATATCCGGTATGATGGAGGCGTGGTCGGTGCCACGTTCGGGCGCCTCGTACAGCACTGGGGGCCACCAGGCCTGGAGGGTCTTATGCTGTCCGACAACCCCCGTCCCATGGACCACATCGCCTTCCGCCTGGGGCGTGGCCGCCTGGTACTCCACTCGTCGCTGAACGAGTTGGACAGCATCACGGCCGATGGCCGATTCACGGGTACTGCGGGCGACGATTCCGTAAGCGTGGGTGCCGAACGGCGCTATCTGGCCGCGCACCGGCTCAATATCCGGTTACACCCGGAATGGTCCCTGTCGCTCATGCACAGCACCCTCTACTCGGGCAGCACCTCAGGCTTTTCGCTGAAGTTCGCCAATCCGTTCAACGTGGGTCTGTTCAGCATTGACAACCGGCCCAAAAATGAAGAGAACAACGGCCTGCTTGGCCTCGAACTGCGCCATTCAACCGCCGAACGCGCCGCCTCGTTGCAGTTCCTGCTCGACGATGTAGACATCCTCAACCTGAACGAACCCATTTCCTTCGGTGTCGCCGCCTTTGCCGAACAGCGCCTCAGCCCGTCGCTCAGCGTGGGCGGACGCGGGCTCGCCGTGGCCGCCCGCACCTACAAGACGCTCCAACCCGAGGGGCGGTATGTGTACCTTCTCCGCAGTGTGGGTGCCCAACAATCCGATGCCGTGGAGTGGCAGGGGTGGATAGCGCACGTACTGAGTGGTCCCACGCACATGGTACACACGCGTCTCGGACTGGAAGCCCGGTGGCAGGGTGAGTATGACCTGCTGGCCGCGTTTCCGGACGACAATGAACCCTCCATCCTGACGGGTCGTACGCGCCGCACCGTGCGGCCCTTTGCGCGTCTCTTCGCCTGGCACGCATCCGGGCTGTTTTCCAGGCTCGACATTGGCCCGGCGAGGACAGGCGGCCGGACCGATCTACGTGGCACCGTCGCCGTCGGCTACCGCATTCACGCTTCCGGCAGGTTACAGCCATGATCCACGCCGAGGGACAAACCGCTGCCATCAGGATGCCTGTCGTTGCGTGCCTTCTTCTGGCCGTCTGTCTTGTTTCTGCAGGCACCGCAAGGGCCCGGCAGGCGCCTCCTCCCGATCGCCCGACCTCCTTCAGCCGCCTCCATCTGGGCGGCGCCGCGTCACTGGACATCGAGCAATGGGGCGCCTCGGAGTGGGATCAACGCGGCGCCGCCCGTATCCAGGCCGCCACGCCACTCGGGCTGGGTGTGCTCGAAGCCGGTGTGCTCGGCCTGGCCTACGACAGCCGGGACAACCAGCTGCCGGACTGGACAGCCTTCTTCGTGCATGCCGGATGGCGGGCGACGTGGCATGCGCACACACACCTCATCCTGGGTGCCGGTCTGCGCGCCGGCAACCTGCTCATGCTCTTCGACGACAAGGATCTGGTGGCGGGCCAGCGACGCGAAAGCGAGTTTTCGCTGGAACCCCACATCCGGGCCGACATCCGTGTGAGCCGGCGCGTTGCGCTGTTCATGGAGGGTGGTTTCCTGCGCACGTTCACCGAGCCGCGTATTGACATCGTCCAGACGTCAGCCGGCCTTGTCCTCGATCTCCGAATGCCAACCTGGCTCCGGTCAGCCATCGAGTGATGAATACCCGCATCAGACCCCTTGTGCTCGTTACGCTCGCCGCTTTCTGCCTGGTTCTGTGTCCACGGGGAATCCTGGCACAGAACCGGCCTGCTGACCTCGTCCGCAACCTGCCATCGCTTGCCACGACGTCGCTCGATCGTTTCCACCTCGACGTGTATGGTCACGGCATGGAAGGTCCCCGCTCCGGCCCGACCCAGGTTCTTCTCGACGGCCTTCCCGTCGCACATTCATTCCTCGGCACCACGGCCTGGAATGCCCTCCCGTTCGCAACGGCAGCGGCAGATTCCATCTGGTGGGACAGTGAATGGTTTGACCTCCCTGGCCGCGCCCGTTCCGATGGAACCATACGCATCCGGACAAAGCGCACGCCCGGGCGGCACCTGTACGCCTCATTTTCCGCACTCAACGAAACCGGCGATCCCGGACCCGAGCGCTTCAGGCAGACAACGGATCGGAATGTGGACCGGAGTGGCCCCGCGATGGAACTCCTCGCCTCCTCCACGGGCCCCACCCTCCATCTGGAGGCCGGATACCGGTTCGATGAACACCATATGACCGATCCGGCGGTGGCCGATCGAGTATGGTCCTCCTACAACGGTCGCGACCGGCCCCGCGTTCGCATCCACTCGCCCTGGATCCGGGTAGATGCAGCGCCTGCTGCCTGGAAATTCGCCGGTCTTGCCCATGGTCGGCTTCAGCGCGACTTCCGGTTCATCCCCGAATTCGGCCGCGAATGGCCCACGACCGAGGAGGAGTATGCCGGCATCATGCAGGCCGAGCGCCGCCTTGACGACCGGTGGGACACGGGTCTGCACGCCTGGGGGCGCGATATGTCCGTCTCGTCGCGTCCCCTCCGCATCGAGGCACCAGACCATATCCGTGTCCGGGAAGCGGGGGGCCACGTCTGGGTGCGACGCTGTGACGAGCGTCGTTGTTGGCGCATGGCGGTCGGCCTGCGGGGCACCGAGACTACCGCCGGCGCGGTCGATCCGCGCACGTTCATACCATCGGCGCGGCTCGACGTCACCTCGAGCGACGTCGACGCCGCCGTTATGCTGTTCACGGAGTCGAGTTCGCCACAGTCGGCTGCACCGCTCTCCGCAAGCGGATCGCTCACGCTGCACATGGTCACGACGCGCACCCTGGCCCTTTCCATCCGGACACACGCCGAAAGGTCCAGCGGCCAGGGCGATCTGTCTTTCCTATCGCTCTGGCGGGAGGGGGTTGATTTCGGAGGATTCCTGCCGGATGAACCCTACGTAGGCATTACATCCGACCCCGGGTTTTCGACCCGCCTGCAGCGCATCGAGGTCGGGACCGATGTGACGATTGGACACATCCCGGGCCTGGCGGGTCGTATTGTGCACCGGGCACGCCTTTCGGCCGCCTTCCGGGACACAAAAGGCCTGACTGCCACGCTGCGCCGCGACCAGGCCCGGGAGCGGCGCCGCTTCTTCCACCGGGAGTCCCGCATTGCGACCGGTATTGAAGGACGCGCTGTTTCGGCGTCGGCCCACGTCACGGGCGCACAGGGCCTGTCTCTGTGGTACCGCTATCATCGGATGATTTCCCGCGGAAACGTGCCGTGGTGGCAGGCTACGGGTGGATTGGCGCCACATACGCTCGGAATGGCCGCCTCCTCCCGGCTCGTCCACCGGATTCGTTTCTCCGTCTTTGTTTCCGCAGCATCGCCGCACATCCATCCCGATCGATCAGATGCCCCCCTGGCCCACCGCCCCTGGCTCGTGCGCAGCGAGATCTCCCTTGACAAACGGTTTCTGGGAGATGCAGCCGTCGCGGCGCTATCGCTGCTCAATGTGCCCAATGCCCCCTTGACGCTTCACCCGGACGCTGGAGACGAACAACTGGCCGCCCGTATCCAGGTCACACTCCGCCTCTGATTTCCGTGACGACGCTTCCCCCGCTGATAGAAACCTACCGCGGCGTGGCTGCATCCATCGGCGCCGTCCTTCGTGACCTATGCCGCCGGTACCCCCGTCGCGTGACGTCCGCGGGGCTACCGGTGTCCTGCCGCCCCGGTTTCAGGTCCCGCCACCTGTTCACGGCGCACTACCTGTGTGCGGCACCCGGCAACAAGATGGCCGAGTTGGCCCTTGCCGTAGGGCCACAGGGGTCGGTCATTGCCTCCCGCCAGCGACCGGGCGTGACGCAGACCACGATGAACCGAGGGAACGTGTCGCCGCCACCCGGAATCCGGCTCTACAACCCCAACACAAACGATCACCGGCTGCCGAGAGAGCGCGGCCTCGAAAGCCTCTTCCCCAGGACATGGGGTGGCGTGGACGTTCAACGCAGCCTGAACCGGAACGAGATCACACCCGTTTGATTTTCCTGGGGCGCATTGGCCGGCAGCGGATTGAACTGCCATGTCAGGAGCGCATCCATGACGGCACGCTCCAACGCCGGGTTGCCCTTCATGAGGGGAATGCGCTGCACAATACGACCCTGTGGGTTGACCGTGATGCGCACCCGGATGTCCGCGTTGACCTGCTCGGCGTAGACCGGAAGCGGTGTGGCCACGGGCGAACGGTTCAGCCCCTCGATCTGGAAGGGAGCCGCGGCCTCGTCATCGCTGCCGTTGCCTTTTTCCGACCCGGAATCCGCACTGTCATCAGTCAGGGAACCGCTCCCGAGCGGACGCACCACATCGCGGGGAGCCGCGGCCTCCTCTGCAGGCTCTTCTTCCACCACCTCCTCGAGCACGTCTTCCGACGGCACGTCGGTAGCCGCATCGGGAAGCTCGACCGGCTTCACATCCTCGGGCACGTCGGCCGGCGGGTCTTCTTCCTGCACGGGCTCGGGTTCCGGCTCGGGCTTGGTGTCGGGTTCGGGGCGCTCGGGTGCCTGCGGCTGTGGACGCCCCTCGGCAAACGGTCCAAACTCCACTTCCAGAAAACCGATCGGCTGCTCCTCGGGAGGTGACGTCGTCATGAATGCCAGCATGGCAATCAGCAGCGCATGCAGCAGAATGCTTGTTGCCATTCCCGTCACATCTTCCTTTTTCAACCGTCCCATGGGCATCTCAAATTCCCTGTTCACCCGTACGGTCCTCTCCTACCACATCGTTCCCGTTTTGCTCCGCGCCATGGCTCCGGCTCGTGCGGATCTCCTGCACGACATAGCGCGGTCTGCCCTTCACCTCATCGTAAACGCGGGCAACGTAGGAACCCACCACACCGAGAAAGAACAGTTGGACTCCTCCGAAGAAGAAACCAACGAAAATGAGCGATGCCCAACCGGTGATCGCCGTACCCAATACATACTTCGTCACCAGCACCCAGAGGAGCCCAAAAACCGAACCCGCCGAAACCAGCAGTCCCAGACGCACGGCCAGACGCAACGGCTGCGCCGAGAACGAGGCCAGCCCGTCGAGTGCCAGTTGCAGGCGCTTCACCATCGGGTACTTTGACGTTCCCGCAACGCGTGCCGGCCGGTCGTATTCAATTCCCGTCTGATTGAAGCCAAGCCAGGCAATCAGTCCGCGTACATAGGGTTGCTGCTCTGAAAGGTCTTTCCAGGCGTCCATCACGCGGCGTGATACGAGGCGGAAGTCACCGGCGTCGAGGGGCGCGTCAATACCGGAAAACCTGCGGAACACGCGGTAGAACACGCGGGCCGTCCAGCGCTCGGTGAATGACATTCCCCCGCGCTCGCGGCGAATTCCGTAGACCACGTCGTAACCCTCCCGCCAGGTGTCGATCATCCGGCCCGCCACCTCGAGTGGATCCTGCAGGTCGGCATCCATGATCACCGCCGCATTGGCCGTGACGAGATCCAGACCGGCCGTAACGGCGAGCTGGTGCCCGAAATTGCGCGAGAAACGCACAAGCACGTATCCATCCAGACCATCGGTGAGCGCAACCAGATTACGGAACGTGTCGTCCCGGCTGCCGTCATCAATGAGCAGGATTTCCTGGATTTCCGGCCGATCGCGTCGAAAGGTTTCGATTTCGCGAACCAGGATGTGGGTCAGCGCCTCCTCGTTGTAGAGCGGCACGACGAGGGCAACGGAGGCCTTGTCAGGGGTCATTCTCTGGATGCAAAGCGGAAGTTCAGGGATATTCTGTGGGAATATCCGAGATCCGACACCAGACCTGCAAAATCTCCGAACCCATAATCCAGGTGGATGCGATCGATGTGCACGCCCGCACCGAGTGTGGGCGTGATATCAAGACCCTCGGCATCGGTATCCTGGATGCGGCTCAGGCCCGCCCGGACCGACACCAGGTCCCGGAAGGCGTACTCGGCCCCTGCCCGCGGATGGAAGGATGTTTCACCCGCCGAGAAGGCATTCGCCTGCTGGCCGTCGAATGCCAGATCCAGGTCAGCCTCCACACGGAGTACACCCTGTCCAATGGGGGCCACGCGCGCGGCGCCGAGCCGGATGACGGGCAGGACGAGCTCGGTCCCCCCCTCGGGCATCTCGTCACCGAATACTTCAACCAGGCTCGTCAGCGAGCCATCGTTCACCGACCAGCTCTGCAGCATGGTCGAAATGTCCTGGATGGTCGCACCGAACTGCCACGGGCCGCGGTGGTGCTGCGCCCCGATGTCGAAGCTGTATCCCCATGCGTCCGCAAAATCACCGATGGAGCGGCGAATGATCTTGGCCGTCGCCCCAATCCGGGTACGCTCTCCGGCATCCCTGCCATAGCCGAAGAAGAAGGCGTAGTCCGTAGCGGAGAAGGTCGTAATCCGGCTCTCGGGATTCGGGATGGGCTGGTTGCGGGCCGCATCCCAGGCATCGAGTGTGTTCTTGATATCATTCACGCCGCTGCGGAAGAAGGACAGTGACACGGTCGACTGTTCCGACAGCGGCCAGGCGTAGGCGGCATAGTCGAAGCTGACCACGCCAGCGAACCGTTCGGCGTGCATGTACGCAACTTCCGGCGCATCGACCCCGCGGAGACCGGCCGGGTTCCAGTAACTGGCGTGGACGTCGTTGGCCGATGCCACAAAGGCGCCCCCCATGCCGAGTGCCCGGGCACCCACACCGCCGGCCAGAAAATCGGCCCCGTACTTTGCAATACGCTGCCCGGACGCGCCGGGAGTGGTGACCAGGCCGGCCGCAGAGAGCATGAAAAACGTGACCACGAGGCGAATTCTGACAGGGCGCATGGAGAATTATGGCAGGTTTCCAGGCAGACGGATTTCGGGGCGTATGCCGCATGGCGGTGCAGGTTTCGCCGGGTACGCCGAATTGCAATTGTAACAATAAAAGTTACATTTATTCGGCGCGTCGTCGAAGCCGGGCGGCATAGGCCCCATCCATGCCGGTGTGCTGTGGAAGGCTGAGGTAGTCCCCGTCGGGAGTGGTGGGCATGGGCGCGAGCGGCTCCGTGGTGTGGGCCGTCGGCTCCGGGCCCCGAACCGGCTCGCGATGGAATTCCGGGTGGCGCTCCAGAAAAGCGGCCACCTGGAGCTCATTCTCTTCGGGTTCAATGGTGCATGTACTGTAGATCAGAAGCCCACCTACGCTCACGCACGACGCTGCGCCATCCAGAATTCCGGCCTGCAGAAGGGTCAATTCATGCAGATCCTCTTCCGTTCGCTTCCACCGCGCATCGGCCCGACGGGCCAAGACGCCCAGTCCGGAGCAAGGCGCGTCAACGAGGACGACGTCTGCCTCTCCCGAAAGATCTGCGTCTGGGCGGCGGGCATCCATGATGCGGGTTTCCACGTATGGGCGCAGGTCGGTGCCGGCGGCCACGCCGTGGGCGCGGGCCATCCTGTCAATGAGGCGGGTGCGGCCGGCGTGCAGGTCGCTCGCCACAACGCGCAGGGGTCCGTGGGCAAGGAGCGCGGCGTAGATGGCTTTGCCTCCTGGTGCGGCACACACGTCGAGCAGCATGCTGCCCGGGGATGCCACCTGCAATGCATCTGCAAAGGTATGCACAACGAGCGCGGCGGCTTCGTCCTGGATGCGGGCCCGGCCCGATGTGAGGGCACCGCTGCGGATGAGCCCCTGGGTGGATCGCGCCCGCAGGAACCCGGGTACGCGCGCCGACTTCGTGAAGTCCTCGCCGTCCTCCCCGAGTGCCTTCAGATCCCGCGGGGAGAGGCCCGTGTCATGGACGCCCCAGAATGGCCGCGCATTGTTCCAGCACAGCAGGTTCACCACATCCTCCTCCGGCCAGCGCGCGAGCCAGCGCGCGACGATCCAGTCGGGGTGTGAGTGCCATATGGCCAGATCACGTACCCGGGAGCCGGTATCGGGCCGGGGCAGCCCAGAGGCCCGGAGCACGGAGCGGAGCAGACCGTTCACGAGGCCGGCGGCTCCCCTGTGGACGAGGGACCGGGCCAGGTCCACCGCCTCATTCACAGCAGCATGCGGCGGCGTGTTGGTAATGGTCAATTCATGCAATGCCAGCCTCAGCACCATCCGTATCCGGGGATCCAGGTCACGGGGTGTGCCGCTGTAGAACGTATCGATGATGAAATCAAGCCTCCTGCGGTAGCGGACAATGCCCGAGATCATATCGGTGATGTGCCGCTCGTCGACCGCCGCACCTCCCTTCTTTCGCCGGGAATGTCCCGCATAAGCCCCCGATTCCTCATCCCGGAGCAGCTGAAGTACAGCTTCTTTTCGTGCATTCCTTTCCATACGATTCCGCTATGAGCGCCGTTTCTGTGCGGTTCGTGCGGCCACACGCAGCGGGTCATGGAGAGGCGAGACATCCGGGTGGTATACCGTGTCCGATGCTTCAAGGTCATCCACCGTCGCGCGGAGCCGGATGAGGGCTGCGACGGTATTCATGCGGAGGGCGCTGCCCGGGGGGCCCACCGTCTCCGCGCCCAGAAGTACCCCTCTCTTCGTGTCATGGACAAGCCGCATGTGCACGTCCTCACCGCCGAGACTTCGCGAGTGGCTGGCGCCGACAATGTCGACCGAATCGGCAGAAAATCCAGCCGCGCGGGCCATCTCAAGGCGGAGTCCGGCGTGGGCCACGTCCAGTCCCGCCAGACGCACGGCGAAGGCGGCGACAGCAGGCGACAGTGTGGCCGGGCGGCCCGAGGAGGGTGCGAGCGAGAAGACCGCATTCCGCCCGGCCACGCGCCCCGAACGGAACGCGTTCATGGCCAGGGGAATCCATTGCGGACGCCCGGTTACGGCTTCCGGAATGGCTGCACAGTCACCCGCCGCCCAGATATGCGGCTTGTTGGTGCGCATGGCCGACGTCACCCGGATGGCTCCCACATCGTCCCGTCTCAGGCCCAGCTGGGCCACCACATCTGCGCTCGGCCGGATGCCTGTAGCCACGATGACGGCACCGCACCCGATTCGTTCTCCATCATCGGTGATTACCGCCAACGGGCGGCCGTCCGGGGCTCTGTCGAGCCCCGTCGCGCGGGCGGCCCGGATCGTGATCCGGCCGCCCGCCGTGAGGCGCTCGGCCACGATACGTGACAGCGGCTCCGAGAGACCGCTTGGCAACAACCGGCCCTGCGGCGCCACCACACTGACGCGCGTATCCTGGCCGAGCGCCACGGCCGCCTCCAAACCCGTGTAGCCTGCCCCGATGACCACCACGTGGGCCGGCGGTTCGGTCGTGAACCGTTCACGAATGCGCCGGGCGTCACTGAGCGTGCGAAGCACGAACACGCCCGGTCCCAATCCCTCTTCCCACTCTGCGAAGGGAGGAATGATGGCGTGGGCGCCAACGGCCACGATGAGACGCTGCCAGGACACGCGACGCCCGTCGGCGAGGCGCGCCGTCCTGCCTCCCGGAGCAAAACCGACGACCTCGGCACCCGTCCATACATCCACTCCGAATGTGCCCGAGAACGTGTCGGGGGTGTAGCGCACTAGCGCCTCTTCGGCAGCAATCTGTCCACCGGCATACATCGGGAGTTCGCATGTGCTGTAGGCCACATCGTGCCCTTTGTCCACGAGCAGAATGCGCGCGCCGGGCGCCGCCCGGCGCGCCGCCACGGCCGCCGCCGTCCCGGCGGCCGTTCCCCCGACTATCAACAGATCCGTACCGAATGCGCGCTCCATATTCGTTCCCGTCACTGGGTGGATGTCTCCTGCGGCCCCAGCACATCGACCGGTTCAGGGCGCCGATCCTGATGCGCTTCATCGTGTTCAGCCGGTTCAAGGTGGGCCGTAATGACCACCTTGTCGCCGGGAAACAGCCGGTGCAAGGCATCTTCCACACGATGGCTGCGGTCGTGCGCTTCGTCCACAGTCAGGCCACCCCGGAAAAGCAGGTGGTACTCGATCCAGACCTCCTGATTGATGCGACGATGACGAAGTTGGTGGTACCCTTCCACGACCTGCTTGTCTACCGCCTCGTTGAGCAGTTCACGAATGCGCTCTGTTTCCTGCGGATCGGCCGCTTCCATGAGGCCGTGTACGGAATTCCTGACCAGGGAGAATGCCGTCCAGAGGATGTTCAGGGCCACCAGGATCGCCAGCACCGGATCGAGCCAGAGCCAACCAGTGAGCATGACCAGTCCCAACCCCACCAGTACACCGACGCTTGTCCAGACGTCGGTCAGGACATGGTGCCCGTTGGCCTGCAGCACGATACTCCTGTGTTTTTTGCCTGTCCTTACGAGCACCGTACCCAACGCCAGGTTGACGGCGGCCAGACCGCCGGTAATCCACAGCCCCACACCCAGTCGCTGGAGCTCCGGCCCCTGGATGAGGTCGATGATGGCCGTATACAGGATGGAAATGGCCGCAATCGCAATCAGGGCGCCCTCAAACCCCGACGAGAAATAGGCCACCTTCCCGTGACCATACGGGTGCTCTGCGTCGGCCGGCTGCTGTGACAGCCAGAGGCTGTATCCGGCGAATGCCGTCGCAAAAAAGTGGATCACCGATTCGAGAGCATCGGAAAAAATGGCTGCCGAACCCGTGATGGACCACGCCGTCAACTTGCCTACGAGCATCAATACGGCCACGAGCAGGCTGGCCAGCATGACCGGACGCTGAAAGTCTCTCTCCGTTAGAACAACATGCATGACATTTGAATTGGATAGGCGCCGGTAGGTGATGTACTCTTACCGGGCATAAACTACAGCCTTACGAACACAAACCATGCATCTTGATCACATTGGAGTAGCGAGCGCAGACGTCGAGGCCGACCTGGACCGCTACAGACGCCTTTTCGGCGCCGTCCCCTACAAGGTGGAGGACGTAGCCTCCGAGGGCGTGCGGACCTGGTTCCTCGATGCGGGAGGCACCAAAATAGAGCTTCTCGAAGCCACGACGCCGGACAGTGCCATAGCCCGCCATATCGAAAAGCGGGGTCCCGGACTGCACCATCTGGCCTTCGCGGTGGACAGTGCCGACGAGATGTTCGCCCGCGTACGGAACGAGGGCCTGCGCACACTCAACGACGCACCCAAGCTTGGCGCCGACGGGAAGCAGATCTTTTTCCTGCACCCGAAAGATGCCGGAGGCGTCCTTACGGAGTTCTGTTCTCCCGATCCCGGTGCCCCCCGGGTGCCCACATCCGACGGAACGCGTCCAGAAGCGGACTGAACTGGCCGTTGTCGTAGCCCATCAAAAATACGGCCACGCCCCCGAGACGCTCGCGTGCAATGAATTCCAGTTTCCGCGAGAGACTCTCCCGGTCTTCGAACCACCCCTGGTACACCCCGGCAGAGTCAGCGCGCGTGTAGAATGGACTTCCCGACACCGTATCGCGCAACACGGCCAGTTCGTCCAGACGCGCCTCCACCGACAGCCGAAGGTCGGGCAGACGCAGACTGTCCACACGGGCCCATGTCAAAATCCGGCCCTCTCCCGTAGTCGGGGCGCCGTACCCCGTATGGGCCACCGGCCATTCGTACCCGTAATAGGGCACCGTCATGACGATACGATCATCAGAAATGCCAGCCGCCCGGTAACGGGCTACAATGTCTTTCCAGGAACGCCCGCCCCACCCATCGAGCGGTGCCACGGGACCTGCTGTAGGCCCGGTCAGCCAGTGGAGGTCGTATCCCTGCACATAGAACACATCCACGTGCGGCGCAATGGCTTCGAGCTCATACATGAGACTCACGTCGAATGAGGGAGCGAACGCTGAAATTTCCTTCCCGGGAGGAAGGGCAGCCCGGAGAGCCTCAAGGAAGGCATGGAATCCGGCGATGGCCGCATCCGTGGCAGGCTCAAAGAGCTCCACATCCAGATGCAATCCCGGGCTCTCCGCTTCGGCTACCATATGCGTGATATCCTGCACGAGGCGCTGCCAGCGCACACTATCGGAAAATACCGGCAGAATGGTCTCGGGCTCCATCATGGCAACGGTCGGCACGAGCCGGGTACCCACACTGGCCGCCGCCGTTCGGAAATCTTCCCATGCTTCGGGCCAACCGTTCCGGGTCAGGATGAAACCGCTTGAATCGACCCGCGTGGTGAAGAACAGGATCCGGTCGTAGCGTCCAAGATCCATTTCGGTCCATGCGTCCCTCATCCACCAAGCGTAATAACCGGCCACGACGGAGCGACCCGGCGCCCCGTCGGTGGACTCCCGTTTGGCGGACTCCCGGTTGGCCTGCTGCTGCTCCAGTCCTTCCCCGACCTGGGCCCGTGCGGCCGTCGCCGGAAACACCGTGCCCGCCAGAACAAACGCCACCAGGCCGGCGACCGCCGCCTGGAAGAAAAAAACGCGAAGTGTATTCATGGCCACCTTGCTGCGCGGAGCGTGCTGTCAAGTGAACGATCGCCGTAGGAGAGCGGAAAAATGGCAACGCCAGCGAGTCCCTGCTCCCGTGTAAAATCATATTTCTCTCCGAGCGACGCCGCGTCCTCGAACCATCCCTGCCGCCATCCGGTAGAGTCCTCGATCAGATACCACGGAGAGCCCGATACCGAATCGCGCCTCAGGCCGTGTTCGAGGGCCCGTTCCCGTGCTGACGATACACCCGCCAATGCCGGTGCGAATGTTGTCAGAACGCCCTGGGCTGCGGTACGTGCTCCGGGCAGGGGTCCCTGCGTCGGCCACTCGTACCCGTAGTACGGAACCGCAAAAAGCATCTGTCTGCGATCAATGCCCAGCGCATCGTAGCGCGACAGGATCGTATCCCAGGATCGGCCAGCCCAGCCACGGATGGGCGACAGCGGACCCGCTGTATCGCCCGTGAGCCAGTGCATGTCGTATCCCTGCACAACAACAAAATCGCTTGCAGCCGCGAGTGCAGCCTCATCGTACGCATCGGACGTATCGAGCGCTGTAAGGAAGACGCTCAGTTTTACGTCCGGCCGCTGACTTCGCAGCCGTTCGCGCAGGCTCTGCACGAACCGGGTGTACGCGCCTCTGACTCCAGGCGTCATGGGTTCGAAGATTTCCACATCCAGGTGGATACCTCCCACGGATCCTGACGCTGCGATACCAGTGATCCCCGACAGGAGTTGCTCCACGTGGGCCGCCGACGAAAAAACGGAATGAAATACGTCTGCCTCCAGAATACTTATCGTAAGATGGATGGGCACGTCGTGGCTACGGGCCTCGGCAATCAGGTCAACCCACGCGTGTGGCCACCCCTGTGTGTCGGCCAGGCGGCCGTCCGGATCCACGGGCAGATCGAAAAAGAAGAGTACGTCGAGCAGGTCAAAATCATATTCCGTCCACGCCCTTTCCATCCAGGATACATGGTATCCGGCTACCTGCATGCGAAGCTGGGACAGGTCAGTTCCGGTCCCATCGTCGGTAGATCCGTCTTCCGGCGCCACGGAATCGCTGGCGGAGCACGCCTGAAGCAGGACGACGAGCAGGATGATGGGTAGCTGGCGCAGTCGCATGGGATGGGGCATGATAACAATAATGTGCAGGCGCCATGCGCCTGCACGCGGTGTACCTGATCGTTTTCGGCCATCTCTGCCCGATCTTAACCCACACGACGCAATGAATGTGCGTTGACGGGCGATCCGGCAGGCTCCGCTTAAATCGGCATGACCGACTGCCGATATCAGAGCCAGTACCTCCTGGCCCTGGAGAATGCGGCGCAGCGCTCGCCGGATCCTGTACCGAAGACGCTGCAACAGACGGCCCATTCCCCGCGGTTCCCGTACTGACCCACGGGTTCGTGTCAGTGGCCTGGTCAATGTGGCCGGGATGGCCTGTCCATCCCGGCCACACACTGTTTCGGACGTCCTGCGGTTTTGTTAAACCGTCACGGTCAGTATACTGCCCCCTCACCCGGCACAGCCTGACCATGCTCAATTACATCTGGGGCGGACTCATCATCTCGAGTCTGGTGTTCGCCCTCGTCTACGACACGCGTGACCTCATGCGCGACACGTACCGCAATGGGGCGGAAGTGACCCTTGAGGTGGATCTCGAAGGAGATTCCACCGGAAGACGGCAACCGGCACGCGTCCACATGCCACAGGAGCGCTACCAGGCGCTCTACAACGTGGACAACGCCCCGGGGACGACATTTGACGGCACCCTTGTCCGAACACGCGACGGCATGCAACTGCGGTTTGCGCAAGACGCAGCACTTCCCGAGCCGTGGAAGACAATCCGCGACATGACATCGCCCCGAGACAATGATTTGCGTGGAACGGTTACCCGACTTGACATGCACACGGACTCAACCGCCACGGCTGTAATCCGGTTTGCGGATGTGAAGTTCGTCAAAATGACAGCCATCGCACAGGCGGCCATCGACATGGCGGAGACGGCCGTGACGCTCGCTCTTGGCCTGATCGGCGTTATTGCGCTGTGGATGGGTCTGCTCAAAATTGCCGAGGCCGCTGGTCTCATCCATGCCGTCGTCCGCTTCACACAACCGGTCCTGGGGCCCCTGTTTCCGGAGATACCCAAAGGCCACCCGGCCCTGGGGATGATCGTGCTCAATCTGACTGCAAACATGCTTGGACTGGGCAACGCCGCCACGCCGCTCGGTATCAAGGCCATGGAAGAACTGCAGACATTGAACCCCGATCCGGACACGGCTACCAACTCCATGGTCATGCTGCTGGCCATGAATACGGCATCGGTGCAGCTCGTGCCACCCGTCATCCTGGTGGCGCTGATGGGATTGCAGATCAATCAACTCATTTTCGCCATCATCATAGTAACGATGATTTCGCTCATCGTGGCCATAACCGCCGCGAAGCTGCTTTCACGAATGAAGCGCTATCGCATCCCTCCCACAGGCGCCGGCGCAGCCATGACCGGACCGGAGGGTTGATATGGAATTTCTGCGCTCTTTCATCGAAACCGCCTCCGTGTTCGTACTGCCGCTGCTTATTGTCGGCTTTCCACTTTACGGGCTGCTGAAACGTGTTCCCGTGTACGAGGAATTCGTGGATGGCGCAAAGGACGGATTTCGCGTGGCCGTTACGATCATCCCCTACCTCGTAGCCATCCTGTTTGCCATCGGCATGTTCCGCGCGTCAGGTGCCATGGAGTTCGTCGTGGAAGGACTGCGCCCACTGCTGTCCCTGGTGGGCATTCCGCCGGAAGTGCTGCCCATGATGGTCATCCGTCCCCTGACGGGCTCCGGATCCGCGGCCATCGTACTGGACATGATCCAGCAGTTCGGAGAGGACTCCATCCTGGTCAAGATGGCCGCCACGATGTTCGGCTCCACCGAAACCACGTTCTATGTCATTGCAGTCTACTTCGGAGCCGTGAATGTGCGCAAGACGCGTCACGCCGTGCCGGCCGGACTGCTGGCAGATGTCGTTGCCATGATCGCCGCCGTCTACGTGGTCCGGTTGCTGTTCGGATAGGCCGTCATTGCTTCAATGACACGAAGATGGATGTCAACGGCCGCGCGAACCGGAACGGGTGCCAGTCCGAATTCCTGCCAGAGCGCGGCCATGTCCCAGCCTTTCTCCAGCCCCAGCCGGATTTCCGGAAGGCGTTCCCGGAATGCAAGATAAGACGTCGGTAATTCGGGATCTCGCGGCCCCTCGATCAGGAACAGGGGCAGTTCAGTGACCACGCACAGCGGGTCTCCACCGAGCGAGCGCACATATTCCATGGAGCTGTCCCTGAACAGTAGAGCCGACGGCTCATCTCCCCGGCTCCGGAACCAGGTCCGCATGGCCGCTCCTTCCGGAGTGGTCGTAAAACCTTGGGCAATACGGAAGAAGCCTTTCTCTCCCTTGCGATTATGATCATGGAGCTCCAGGCCATGCTCCGCCGCTGCGCGCACGAACACGTGCTGCAGATGTTCGGTCCTGTACCCCCAGTGCTTGTCTATCAGGAGCATGGCCCCGTCGGAAAAACCCATTCCGTGCAGGCTGGCGTGCCCATGAAACGGTCCGTTTGCTCGCAGGTACGCTGCAACAACCCTATTTTCCGGTCGCATGTCCGGATATCCGAATTCCACATCCCGCCCCGGTTTCTCCCGAATGACGCGCCGCAGATACGCTTCCACATTCGGCCAGGCGTCTCTCCACGCCGCATTCCGGGCTTCTCCGTCCGGATTCACGTGCGGAACAATGTGCAGTGTCCACTCCCTGAACAGCTCGCTGAACGCCCCGCTGCGGGTCAGGATGGCCGCCACCAGTGCACGCAGTGTGGTGGGCCCCGCCGGCTCGTCGGCATGCGCTCCGGCAATGAGTGACATCCGGCGGGGCCCGTTTCCGGCCGTCAGCGCGCGGATGGGCCGCCCCTCCTCCGACCGCCCGATTACGTCATACCTGATGGAGGTCTCCCCGCCCGGCAACGCCCGGGCAGACGCCGCTCCGTCGACGAGCGCGGCGTCTTCCTCCAGCCACGTTTCCGGCAGCGCTACATGGTCCCGTATCATTGATCTTCTCCCACGCAAGGTGTTGTCATCATGAATATCTGTTTCGTCACGAGCGAATGCGTTCCCTATGTCAAGACCGGTGGCCTCGCTGACGTCGCAGGCGCATTGCCCCCGGCGCTCTGCCGTGCATCTCCCGATGTCCACGTCAAGGTCTTCCTGCCGCTGTACGCCCGGATCCCCGTATTTGATCACGGCTTCGTGCATGCCGATGACCTGGGCGAGCTGTCCGCGCGGCTCGGGGACGAGGACATTCCCTACCACGTGTGGTACGGTCACCTGCCCGATTCAGAGGTGGAGATCTATCTCATTGACTGCCCCCGGTTCTTTCACCGGGGTATGCTCTATACGGACCATTTTGATGAAGCCCGGCGCTTCATCCTGCTCCAGAAGGCCGCCATTGAGGTCATGCAGCGTTACGCCTTCTCGCCCGACATTGTCCACGCCAACGACTGGCAGACGGCGCTCCTGCCCGCCATGCTCCGACACGCGTACGCGTGGGATGACCGCTTCGCGCGTACACGCAGCGTGCTCACCATCCACAACCTGGCCTACCAGGGCCTGACCAATCCCCACTATGCCTATGAGGCCGGACTGCCCGTCGAGCACGCCCTCTCCGGCGGCAACTATCACCACGACGGGGCCTTCTCGTGCCTGCGTGCCGGACTCGTCGAGGCCGACCAGATCACGACCGTATCGCCCACATATGCATCCGAAATCCAGCAACCTCATCTTGGTTGTGGACTGGATGGCGTTCTGAGCGCGCGCCGGAGCGCGTTGACGGGTATTCTGAATGGGGTCGATACGGCGCACTGGAATCCCGGCACCGACGTGCACCTCGCTGCCAACTACGACGCGACGGACCTGCACGGAAAGACCATCTGCCGCAATGCCCTGCTCAGCGAGTTCTCGCTCTCGGCACCACCTGATGTGCCCATTCTGGCTGTTGTTTCGCGACTCGCCGACCAGAAAGGATTTGACCTGCTCGTACCCGATCTGGAACAGGTGCTCCGCACCCGTGATTTCCGCCTCATCGTGCTCGGCAGCGGCACTCCGTGGCTGGAAGGATATTTCCGCGGCCTGTCGGGACTCTTTCCCGACAAGGTAGCCGCATTCATCGGATACGACGAGGGCCTTTCGCACCGCATTGAGGCCGGAGCCGATGCCTTCCTGATGCCGTCCCGCTACGAGCCGTGCGGATTGAACCAGATGTATTCCATGCTCTACGGAACGTTGCCCGTTGTGCATCACACGGGTGGCCTGGCCGATACCGTCACCGACCTGCACGAGTACCCCGCACAGGGTACCGGCTTCTCGTTCCACGATGCGCGGCCGGATGTCATGACAGCGACACTGCACCGCGCAATTGACACGTTCTCGCAGCAGGACATATGGCGCGCAGCCATGCAGCGTGGCATGCAGAAGGATTTTTCCTGGGATCGAGCGGCCGCGGCCTACCTCGATGTGTACAGGCGGGCGCTCGACGGCCGCTGAGGCGCGTTACCCCTCCGACATGATCCTGTCCATGAGGCGCTGCGCCCAGGAGGCGCTACCTTCACCTGGCCTGCGGTCAACAACGAGAACGTGGGCGCGGTGCGCGTACATCCAGCTTTCCAGGACGCGGCGGGCGTCCGCCTCCTCGCGCGCGGTGGGGTGGGCTGTCGGAACCGGATATTCCATCACCTCTTCCCATCTGGCATGGATGTGCTCCAGATTACCGGCTCCCACCGGCAACGGCAGTCGGGCCGTCCAGACGAGCAGACCATGGCGGACCAGTGCCGCCGTTGCATGCGCATCGTCCGGCCCGGCCAGCCACGCCGCCCGGTCCACACCTTCCATGGGAGCCGCGACGGCACCTCCACCTGCCAGGAGACTGTCGATCATGTGGAGCCAGTCCCTGATCCGGGCCGCTGTTTCAAAATCGAGCGCGGCAACGGCACGGGCCATATCAGCTTCGAGTTGTGCCACAACGTCTTCCACATCACCCTTGAGAAACGCCTCAACCCGGGATACCTCTACCGAATAGTCTTCAGCATCGGGCTGCTCACACGGCATCAGGCACCGTCCCATATCACCCCGCAGGCAGCGCCGACCCGCCTCCAGATCCTTCGCGGAGCAGTTTCTCACACGGAACACCCTCTCAATGATTTCCAACAGGCTGGCTGCCTGTTTCCTTGACTTGAGCGGGCCGAAATAGCGCGCTCCATCGCATCGCACCAGAACCTGCGCCGTAACACGGGAAAACGGTTCGTCTGGATGAATACGCAACCAGGGCCGCTGCGTCCATCTCGTCTGGGCGCGGTTATATGGGGGGTCCTCCTGCTTGATGCAACGCGATTCAACGATCAGGGCGTCGAGCTCGGTGGGAAGTACGTCCCAGTCCACCCGTCTGACGGCAGCAATCAGCTTGCGGATCCGCGCCGGGTGCGCTTCGACCGCATTGAAATAACTGCGAACACGCGACGAGAGGGACCGCGCCTTTCCGATGTAGAGCACTTTTCCCCGCCCGTCCTTCATGCGGTATACCCCGGGCTCATCGGGCAGGTCCGGCAATGTCTCACGGCGAATGCGCTCGACGTGGGCGGAGAGAGGGCGGACCGATGCATACGTGCGCGACTGAAGCGCGACGAGTTCATCCAGGTCGCCAATTCCATGTTCATCGATGGCGATCTGGAGCAGGCGCTCCAGAATAGCGGTCGTGATTTCGGCGTCACGCTGTGCACGATGCCTGCCGGAGGACTCCATCCGGAAAAACGTGGCCAGGCTGCCGAGGCTCTTTGATCGCAGGCCGGGCAGCAGACGACGCGCGAGTCGCAATGTGCACAGCCCCTGTCCTTGCAGGGGCTCCAGGCCGCAACGTATGAGTTCAGCCGACAGGAAGTTGCGATCAAAGGCCAGGTTGTGCGCTGTCAGCAGCCCGTCTCCAAGGAATTCCATGTACCGGGGCAACACGTCGCCGGATGACGGCTTGTCATGGAGTTGGCCCGTTGTAATACCAGTGATGCGCGTAATGCGGGACGGTATGGCGACACCCGGGTTGATGAGCTCGGAGAACACGGCACAGGGCGCGTCCGAACCTGTTCGGACAGCACCGATTTCCATGATACGGTCCAGGTTGGGACGCGTACCGGTTGTCTCCGTGTCGGTAACGACAAAGGACTGGCCAGGCTGCAGGAAGTCCTGGAATACCGATGAGCGTGTGGGGGCGTCCATGCTGGACGTACCCGTCTGCAGGTGAAGATGATTCAGGCTGCCAGATAGAGCGACGTTTCCCGCGGGAGGCGCAGCGGCCAGTGGGCAGAAAATCGGGTTCCTGCCAATACGGATGGCGTCAGGCGAACGTGTCCTCCGAGCATTTCGGAGAGCGCACGGGCACGCGCCAGATGAAACGTCTCCACGCGGCCGGACGCATAATCCGCCGTAAGAGTGATGGCGCATGTCGTCTCGCCGACCTGGACCTGCACCTCCAGGCCGCGCTCTCGCGAGGAGGCATGAACGTGCTCAAGGAGGGCATCGAGCAGGTCGCTGGCCAGATCCGGATCCGTCCACGCGCGATCCTCACCGGGTTCCATCCGAACCTGGAACGGGGTGTCCTCGAAGCGTGCCTGTTGCATATGCCAGTCGAGAACAGCCGCCATACGGGACGATACACTGAACGCCGACGGATGTGGGCTCAATGTGCCCGCCCTGATCTCGCTCCACTGCAAGAGGTGACCTGCCAGTCTCGAGAGGCGCTCGACATCACCGAGCGCATCGCGCACGAAGGGAATAGCCTCTTCGCTGGCGTGGTCACGCAGCGTTTGCAGACACACGCCAAGCGATGCCAAGGGCCCCCGCAGGGACTCCGACACGTGCTGCAGCGAAGGATTGCCGCTTGTGGAAGGGTCTGTCATGGTTCGAAAACGGTCGATGTCACATGGTGTATCGGTCCCGTTTCCGACTTCTCAAATCAGCGCCGGAGTTTTTTCGTTTCCGCTTCCAGGTCCGCATCCATCAGAGCAGACAGGATGCGGCCTACGTCCTGGTTGTCGAGCGAGCCGGTGAACGCGTCCGCGCCGGGCCCGCGTGCATAGAGCGGAACATCGACGGCGGTGTGGCCGGACGTGCTCCAGTGAACGGCGGCCCGCTGCGCCGTGCGGTCCCGCAGCAGGTCCTCGAGCCATGCGCCCAGACCATCCAGGTTCCGGGTTGCCAGAAAGCGGTCCATCCAGAACGTATCCGATTCGCCGAGTGTGAAGCCGAAATCTGCCTCCAGCGTGCCCGTGACGTTCATCCGCACGGTTTCAGGTGACGCGATCCATTCGCGATACTGCCTGGAAAAGCGCTCAATCGAAGACTGCGCACCCAGGATGGGCGCCGGATCGTACCGGTAACCCGAACCGCCCCCCTCCCATTCACCACCGAGCGTGAGACCGCCCGTTTCATGATCGGATGTGGCCAGCAGCAGGATGTCGTCACGGCTGGATGCGAACGCGGCCGCCGCCCGGTAGGCATCGTCGTAGGCCAGCATGTCGGCCAGGTGGGCCACGATGTCGCGGTTGTGCCCCGCGTGGTCAATGCGCCCGGCTTCAATCATGATGAAAAAGGGCTCACCGGCGGCCTCGAGCCGCTCAAGTGCCCATGACGTCATCTCGGCAATGGATGGCTCCTGCGTGTGCCGCCGGTCGACCTCGTAGGCCATATGCTCATTCGAGAAAAGACCCAATACCGGAAACCGGGTCGCTGCGAGAAGATCATCGCGCGTCGAAACCAGGTGGTAACCGCTGCCCTCGACGACGTTCGTGCTGTCGCCGCGACGACCGCCTTCTTCGGGGCCGAAAAAGAAAGACCGACCACCACCGAGCAGAATTTCAATTCCCTTGCCGAGTTGCTGGCGCGCAACGTCTTCTTCCTGCGCGCGAAGGGGCACATGGGCGGAAAACGCGGCGGGGGTGGCGTGCGTAATGCGGGCGGTCGATATGAGCGCCGTGTTCCATCCGTTGGTTTCCGCAGCCTCCAGGACAGTACCGATCGGGCGACGGTCCGGATTCATGCCGATGGCTCCATTGTATGTTTTGACACCGGTCGCATAAGCTGTGGCACTGGACGCCGAGTCGGTAATCCTTGAATCTACCGCATGGGTCATGACCGAGCCCTTCTGGTCTAAATCCATGGACAACGTCGTTCCCGGGCCGTTCTGACCGCGGAGATAGTCGCGGGCCACCGTATAGGTGGCAGGACCGGTGCCGTCCGCAATAAAGAAAATCACGCCCCGGGGGCGCTCCTTCAGTGCATCCTGGGCGGCCGTACCCTGCGGAAGCATGACAGCGAACATGAGTGCCAGAAGGACGGCAACACGCGGCAGTCTGCCTTGGAGCGTGGAATCAAAATGGTCGGTATTGTCTGGCATGATTTGGATGTTTTTCAGGGATGGCAGGCAGCTTTCGGCGTCAAACTAAGGCATGATCGGGACGTGCCCGTTATGAATTTGCAAAATATTGCCCGACCGGGCGCGATCCTGCCCTGATGCGCACGTGGTTTCGTTGTAGAATGGTACCGTTCATCATGTACCACTGAATCGGGTTGTAAGAATGAAAGTCACAGTCGTCGGAGCCGGAAACGTAGGAGCCACCGTTGCTGAATGTGTTGCACGCAAGGACATGGCCAGTGAGGTCGTCCTGATAGACATCGTGGAGGGGCTTCCGCAGGGCAAGGCGCTCGACATGCAGGAGTCCGCGCCCATCCACCTGTTCGATACGAAAGTCGTCGGAACGAACGACTACGCCGATACGGCCGGATCCGACATCTGTGTCATTACGGCGGGTCTGGCCCGCAAGCCGGGCATGAGCCGGGATGACCTGTTGGCAAAGAACGCTTCCATCGTGGGCTCGGTGACGGAGCAGTTCGTTGCGCACAGCCCGAATGCCATCATCATCGTGGTGTCGAACCCGCTCGATGTGATGACGAACGTGGCCTACATGAAGTCCGGATTCCCCAGCAAACGCGTTTTCGGCATGGCCGGGGTATTGGATACCGCGCGCTACCGGGCCTTCATTGCCGAGGAACTGGGCGTATCGGTGCGGGATATCCAGGCGCTGCTCATGGGAGGACACGGGGATACCATGGTTCCCCTGCCCCGCTACACGACCGTCGCCGGCATTCCGCTGCCCCAGCTGTTGTCTGACGACCGGATCGAGGCCATCGTGGAGCGCACCAAGTTCGGTGGTGGCGAAATCGTGAAGCTCATGGGGACTTCCGCCTGGTACGCTCCCGGAGCCGCTGCGGCCGAGATGGTGGAAGCCATCATCAAGGACTCGGGCCGCGTGCTTCCGTGTGCCGTATGGCTGACGGGACAATACGGTGTCAAGGACCAGTTCATCGGTGCGCCGTGCCGTCTCGGGCGGAATGGGCTTGAAGAGATCATCGAGGTGGACCTCTCGGACGATGAACAGGCGCTCATGGATCAGTCGTCGCAACACGTGAGCGAGAACCTGGCCAGTCTGAAGCGCCTGCAACGCGGCTGAAAGCGCCGGCGACACGGTCGATGGCGCTGGCCCGCGGGCAGTTTGGACGTCATGGCTCCGGCTCGGCATGGGGACGAATTTTTACCCTTTTTCCGCGTGGTTTTTCCCCAGTGGGCGGTGAACATGTCGTGCGGGGCTGGCGTTCGCGTCGAATAACATGCCCACATGCCGTCCCGTACCCTGCATTATTCCCTGATACCAAGAATGATATCTGCAGCCGTGTTCGAACCTTTGTACCGGTCCCTCCCCGTATTTCTGCTCGTGCTCGCCGTGGGTTTCCTGTCGGCCTGTTCGTCGGATTCGAACGGGGGCGGCAACAGCGGACCTGCAGTAGAAATTACTGACATCGTGGAAGGTACGGGACGAGCCGTATTCTTCGGTCAGACACTCATTACCACGTTTGAGGGCCGACTTCCGGACGGCACCGTGTTCCACTCGTCCGAACTCAACGGAGAAGACCTGACGTTCACGCTGGGCGTGGGACAGGGTCTGCGTGGGTGGGACGAAGGACTGCAGGGCATGTTAGAGGGAGGCACGAGGCGCCTTGTCATTCCGCCGGAGAAGGGGTTCGGAGATGAGGAATTCTGTATTGCCGACGGGGGATGTGTTCCGCCCAACACGGTTGTGACCTATGATTTCACGGTCAAGGAGATCTTCGATACGGTCAAGATTACCCAGACCGAGCCGGGAGAAGGACGCACCGCTGAGTTCGGTGATATCGTGTTCATGGATTTCTTCGGATTCTGCACGAGCGGCGGACCTCCCCCGTTCTGCTCCGAAGGCGAACTCTTCGACGCGTCAAACCTCGCCGGTGGCGATTTCTTCTTCACCATCGGTGGCGGTACAGTGATTCCCGGATTCGAGCAGGGCGTACTCGGAATGCAGGTCGGCTCCTCCCGTTCGCTCCTGATTCCCCCGAACCTGGCCTATGGAGGCTCCGGCGTACGGAACCTTATTCCGCCGTGGCAGGTCATCCGCTTCGAGGTAACCCTCAAGGAGATAGTCAAACCCGGCGAATGACCGCCCTGCCGGTCGTGGTGGCCGCGATGAGTCAGGCCGTACGCCGTACGAAATCACTTTCAACCCATTGCACCGCATGTTGCATGAGCTCGGCAGCGCTGGCCAGATTCAGTTTGGTCTTGATGCGGGCGCGGTAGCTTTCTATCGTCTTGATGGACAGCCCAAGCCGCTCGGATATTTCCCGGGTCCCCTGACCGTGACCTGTCATCTCGAACACCTCGAGTTCCCGGTTGGAGAGCACATTCAGGGGTGAGCGGTTGAAGGCGTTCTGGCCGAGAGCCATGCTCTGCAGCAGCCGTTCGTTGATATCAGATGACACGTAGATACCCCCACCGAGTACACGGCGGACCGCCGTTACAACTTCCTCTCCTGCTGCCATCTTCATCAGGTACCCCCGGGCTCCCGCGCGGATGGCCCGTTCCGCATAGAGCGACTCGTCGTGGCGGGAGACGACCAGAATCTTTATTTCCGGATTGATCTCGTGGATTTGTGGGATAAGCTCGATCCCGCTCATGCCAGGCAACGATACATCGACAATGACCACGGCGGGGCGAGCCTCTTCGAGCGTTTCGAGCATACTTTCCGCTGTTTCCTTCTCGCAACAGACCCTGATGTCCGGCTCGGCCTCAAGAACCAGGCGGAGACCCTTTCTCATGAGTGGGTGATCGTCGACAATGCCGACGTGGATAATGTCGTATTCCTGCATGATATTGCACGGTATCCGGTGGACGCACTGGTGCTTTTCTGACGATACGCAGATTCCGGAGCGCCCCGTGACGGGTGGTGTACTTCGCGCAGTTAGTGGCCTCCCGCCACAGCCTGTCAGGGATTTACCCACGGAGCTGGTCCCGACGCGCCAGTGTAGGGGTACCCACTACGAGCCCGCACGGGTTTCCCGTGCCTGAACACACGCCCCGGACATGACTTGCCATGCGACCCTGAAAAAACATATAATGGGACTGCTACTGAACCCACCACACCATTCATGAAAACGACCCTTCCCAACGTGTACCGGGAAAGCCGCGGTGAACTCGTACACTTCGACGATGGCATTGTCCGTCTTTTTGTCTTGGCTACTGCCATCTGGGGCTTCGTAGGGATGCTGGTTGGCGCCCTGATTGCGCTGCAGATGCCGTTCTGGCAGGCCAACCTGGGACCTTATCTGACCTTCGGCCGTCTTCGACCGCTTCATACCAATGCCGTAATCTTTGCTTTTGCCGGGAATGCCATATTCGCGGCGGTCTATTATTCCACCCAACGGCTGGTAAAAGCACGCATGTTCAGCGACCTCATGAGTCGCATACACTTCTGGGGATGGCAGGCCATCATTGTATCGGCGGCCATCACCCTGCCGCTGGGTATTACGACAAGCAAAGAGTACGCTGAGCTCGAATGGCCCATTGACATCCTGATTACCGTCATATGGGTCGTCTTCGCCGTCAATTTTTTCTGGACGCTCAAGATCAGGCGCGAGAAGCATCTTTATGTGGCCATCTGGTTCTACATTGCCACGATCGTCACGGTCGCCGTGCTGCATATCGGCAACAGTCTCGCCATCCCCGCAGGGCTGTTCAAGAGCTATCCGATCTATGCCGGCGTCCAGGATGCCTTCATCCAGTGGTGGTACGGCCACAACGCCGTGGCTTTCTTCCTGACGACACCGTTTCTGGGCCTGATGTACTACTTCCTGCCCAAGGCGGCCGAGCGGCCAGTATTTTCCTACAGGCTGTCCATTGTTCATTTCTGGAGCCTCGTCTTCATATACATCTGGGCCGGTCCACACCACCTGAACTATACCTCCATTCCCGAGTGGGCTGCAACGCTCGGCATGGTGTTCTCCGTCATGCTCTGGATGCCGAGTTGGGGCGGCATGATCAACGGCCTTTTCACGCTTCGTGGGGCGTGGTACAAACTCAGGGACAGCGTGGTCCTGCGCATGTATGTCATTGGGATCACATTCTATGGCATGTCGACGTTCGAAGGGCCCATGCTGTCGGTCAAGACCGTCAACGCATTGAGTCACTACACCGACTGGACCATCGGGCACGTTCACGCAGGCGCATTGGGCTGGAATGGTTTCATGACGTTCGGAATGATCTATTGGCTGCTTCCACGCCTGTGGAAGACCAAGCTCTGGAGTCCGCGCCTGGCCAATGCCCACTTCTGGATAGGAACCATCGGCATGCTGCTCTATGTCATGGCCATGTACTCCGCAGGTGTGACCCAGGGGCTGATGTGGCGTGCATTTGACGATGCAGGACGCCTGCTCTATCCTGATTTCATGGAAACGGTCATCCAGATCGTGCCCATGTACTGGGTCCGCCTCATCGGTGGCCTCATGTACCTGACCGGCGTCATCCTCATGCTCGTCAATCTGTTCAAGACGATTTCGACCGCACCATCCACATTGGACGACGCATCCATCACCGTTTCCTCAGCCACTGAACTGTCATGAGTCCATTCATTGAAAAGGACGGCAAACACCGCAAGCTGGAAGGCTGGCCGTTCATGTTCACCCTGCTCACCACCATTGCCATCCTGGTTGGTGGCACGGTCGAGTTCCTGCCACTCGTACTTGTGGAGAGTAATGTACCGCGGATAGAAACTGTCCTTCCGTACACGCCACTGGAACTGGCCGGTCGGGATATCTACATCCGGGAGGGGTGCGTCGGCTGCCACTCGCAGCAGGTCCGCCCGTTCCGCGATGAAATTGAGCGCTATGGCGAATACTCGAAACCTGGTGAACACGTGTATGACCACCCGTTCCTGTGGGGATCGAAACGCACGGGTCCGGACCTCCACCGTGTGGGCGGCAAGTATCCAGACCTGTGGCATGTCCGCCACATGGAAAACCCACGTTCAACGAGTCCCCAGTCCCTGATGCCACCGTATGACTGGCTTCTGAAGGACAACCTGGACTACGAAGACATTCCAGCCCGTCTGCGTGCACTGCGCAAGGTCGGTGTTCCCTATACGGATGACGATATCGCGTCGGCCGTTCCCGATGCGCGCTCGCAGGCCTCGGGGATAGCAGAAGGTGTGGCTGCCGCAGGTGGACCTGAAAACCTGGACGACAAGGAAATTGTTGCCCTGGTGGCCTACCTCCAGCGTCTCGGGACCGATATCAACTGAAAACGCCCCAATTCTCCACAAACCATGTTCAAAGAAGTCGTCCGAGGACTTGAGACAGGCGATCTGGCTATCGTCGGCCTGCTGGCTTTCGTAGTTGCCTTCGTGCTGGTCACGCTTCGTGTCGTGCTCATGAAAAAATCCGAGCGCGAGCACCACAAGAACATTCCGCTCCACAACTCGGAGGATGCGCAAGAGGAATCAAAATGAGTAATGACAAACACGACGACGATCCGCTGATCCAGGGTCACAATTACGACGGTATTGAGGAGTATGACAATCCCATGCCCGGCTGGTGGGTGTGGCTTTTCTGGATATGTGTCGCATTTGCCCCCCTTTACGTGCTGGGAATGCATGTGTTCGACATCATTCCGACGTACGAAGAAAGATTGGAGGCGGAGCAGGCTGAACTGGCTGAACTCCGCACGGCCTGGGAAGCGCAAAACCCGACTTTTGAAATTTCCAACAGTGCCATAGCCGAGTTTGTAGGCATCGAAGAGGCCATTTTGGCGGGAGAGGCACTTTTCAGTGCCAATTGCGCCGTCTGCCACGGAAACAACGGTGAAGGACTTATTGGCCCGAATCTTACCGATTCCTATTGGATTCATGGCAATGAAAACGTGGACATCTTCAACGTCATCACCGACGGCGTACTCGACAAGGGAATGACCCCCTGGGGCAACGTCCTGTCCCCCGAAGAACGCTCCCAACTTGTCGCCTACATCCGGTCCATCAAGGGCAGCGACCCAGAAGGAGCCAAAGCGCCCCAGGGCACGTTGTACGAAGACGAAGAAAATGCGTCATAACACGAAATTATCATGGCCGATGGCCCTCAAATCCTCCAGTCTCCGGAAGAGGTTCTTTCCACGCTTGGACAGGACGGCAAGCGGAAATGGTTGTATCCCATAGAGAGCAAGGGCCGGTTCCTGATTTGGCGTCGCTGGGCAGGTTTTCTGCTGGTCGTCCTGTATCTGGCGCTACCCGTTGTACACATTGGTGGAAAGCCGGCCATCCTTCTCGATGTTGTACACCGCGAGTTTGCGCTCTTCGGAACCGTGTTCTACCCTACCGACACGCTGCTTCTCATGCTCATGTTGATCGCGGTCATGGTGGCCGTGGTTCTGTTCACGGCTCTTCTTGGTCGGGTCTGGTGCGGCTGGGCCTGCCCCCAGACCGTGTATCTGGAATTCGTCTTCCGTCCCATTGAGAGGCTCTTTGAGGGCCGGGAGCATGTCCGGAAGCGGCGGGATGAAGGCCCATGGTCATTCGACAAGTTCTGGCGAAAAGCCCTGAAGTGGGGTACGTACGCAGCGATCTCGCTCCTGCTCGCCAACACGTTTGTGGCCTACTTCGTAGGGTGGGAAGCACTTTTGACATGGATGCAGGCACCGCCGACAGAAAATTGGGGCTTTTTCCTGGTAATGAGTATTACCACGGGTCTCATCCTGTTCGATTTCGGCATTTTCCGCGAGCAGATGTGTACGATTACCTGCCCCTATGCTCGCATGCAGTCCATCATGCTCGATGAGGACTCCATGATCGTGTCCTACGATCCGGGACGTGGCGAGCCCCGATCCAAGCGGTCCAAAAAACAACTCCGAATGGAGCAAGAGGGGACCATCCCGCAGCAGGGCGACTGCATAGACTGTTTTGCGTGCGTACGGACATGTCCTACGGGCATAGATATCCGTGACGGGCTGCAGATGGAATGCGTCGCCTGTACCCAGTGCATCGATGCCTGTGACCATATCATGGACAATATCGGCAAACCCCGGGGCCTTATCCGGTATACGTCCGAGCGTGAACTGGAAGGCGGGAAAACGCGGCTCCTCCGCCCCCGTACCGTTGTCTACGCGGCCGCGCTGGTCTTCGTCCTGTCGGCCTTCTCTCTCGTCCTCTCGCAGCGGTCGGATTTCGACGTGAACATTGGCCGCGCCGTTGGCGAACCCTATGCTGAACTCGGAGACGGCCGTATTGCCAACCGCCTCCGGTTCCGCGTACGCAACCAGACGCCTCAACCGGCCTCGTTTTCCATCCGGACGGCCGAGGGTGCACCACTCGAACTGCGACCGGTCGGGGCGCTTCCCATGACGCTTACCGGTGGTGAGATGCGCCGCATCGAGGTATGGGTCATGGCCCCAGCGTCAGCATTCAACGGCGACACCATGCCAGCCACATTCCTGCTGGAATTCTCCGACGGGAACACCGTGGAACGCACTTTCACACTGCTCGGCCCTTCGGCCAGATGACCGTCATGAAGAAACACACGGCAGATTGGGTCTGGCCAGGCGCCGTCATTGGCCTCATCCTGCTCGGTATGACGATGACGTTCGGCATACTCTACGCGTCCCGCGTGGATGGTGGGCCTGAGGTCATTCCAGATTACTACGACAGGGCTGTAGTCTGGGACGATATGGCAGCCGAACGGGCGGCTAGTGAGGCGCTCGGATGGACAGCATCCATTGAGCGCCCTGACGAGGGACAACTCCGACTCACAGTCCGCAATGCTGATGGAGAACCCATTTCCGGAGTCCACGGGACCGTGACCCTCATGCGGCCACACCGGGCCGCCGCCGTCGAGGTCATTCCGTTCCGGGTAGATGCGTCGAACAGCGCAGTAGATATTCCCGTAACGGCCCACGGATCGGGGCTGTGGGATGTTCACATAGAAGCCCGGCGCGGGAAAGATCGCTACGTGGACATATTTCGGCGGGAATGGAGGCTACCGTGAGGAAAAGCAAGCACGTGGCTGCCGACG
>PCUY01000043.1:121656-154064 GCA_002787815.1 Bacteroidetes bacterium CG12_big_fil_rev_8_21_14_0_65_60_17
TCCGCACCAGTGTCGGGACGATTGCGTCCGCCACTTAATGGTACCCCGGAATCACTCCTCCAGGAACTCGATTCTCCGGATTTCCTGGAACAGCACGCCGCGCCGCTCGACGGAGGTCGTTTCCGCACGGAACTGTACCTGGATGGCGTGCACTGCGCGGCCTGCGTGTGGCTTGTGGAGCGGCTCCCGCAGCACGTGGAGGGTGTCCATTCGGCTCGATTGAACCTCGCGCGGGGACGACTTTCCATCACCTGGAATCCGGGCACGACAACACTCTCTGACATAGCCAGATGGCTGGCGCGTTTCGGTTATCCGGTCCAGGCGCGTGTGCCAGAGGGCATAACGGGTCGTTCATCATCTTCGGGCCCAGGGCGCGCTGAAAAACAGTTGCTCATCCGCGTCGGCGTCGCCTGGGCGCTTGCCGGGAATATAATGCTGCTTGCCTTCGCGCTCTACGGCGGGCTCGATCTGGACATGACGGGGCTCGGAAGCGCTGCCCGATGGCTGAGTCTCGCACTTGCCCTGCCGGCTGTCATTATCGGTGGAGGTGTTTTTTTCAGACGGGCATGGGCATCGATACGACTCGCCGTCCAGTCGGTCTCCCTGCGGCACATCCACATGGATACCCCCATCTCAGCCGGCATCCTGACCGGTTTCGGGTACAGTACCTGGGCCACGTTTTCCGGACAGGGTGAAATCTGGTTCGACTCCATAACCGTACTGATCGCGGCACTGCTTACGGCACGTTGGTTGCAACTTCGTGCGCAGCGTCTTGCTGGAGATACGTCCGATCGCCTGTTGGCGCTCCTGCCGAGCGTTGCGCGCCGGCTCCGCGACGACGGGCGAACCGAGCGGGTCAGGGCTGAGGACCTGGAATCGGGACAGCGGGTGCGTGTCCATCCCGGCGAACTGATACCCGTCGATGGTACCGTCGAGCAGGGCGAAAGCCATGTAGGACACGCCATCCTTACGGGCGAGAGTCGCCCCATCCTGGTTCGCCGTGGAACAGCCGTATTCGCGGGTACGATAAACGAAACGTCGGCGCTGACCGTGCGTGTAGCCCGGACGGGAGACCGGACGCGCATTGGCAGCCTGGTCTCCTGGGTTTCCGAGCCGGACGCGCAGCCTCACGGAGGCCTTCCGGAGAAACAGGGCGGACCCCGGGTGGGACCCGCCCACGGCGCGGACGTCGGCCACCGGAGCGTGCTGCATCTGGCCGATGACCTGGGAGGATGGTTTTCGATCACTGTTCTTGCCCTTGCTGGCGCTTCAGCCATTCTGTGGAGTTTCCTCGATCCGGCGCGGGCGGTCAGTCACGTAGTAGCGCTTCTTGTCATCACGTGTCCCTGTGCGCTTGGTATGGCGACCCCGCTGGCGCTCGCCACAGGCCTTGGCCGCGCAGCCAGGCGAGGTCTGTTCATCAAAAGTGAGTCCATCCTGGAGCGGGCCACTTCTGTCACGACAGTGATCCTCGACAAAACAGGAACCATCACGGAAGGGGCCATGCGGATCGATGCGTTCGAGGGGGCGGCCGACGCCGTGGAACGGGCGGCCTCGGTGGAAGTCGGACTGGCCCACCCGATTGCGCGGGCCCTCGCCGCCTGGGCCGACGGTCGCGTGCTCGAAACCGCCACCGAGGTCCGCCACGTTCCATCGACTGGCGTCGAAGCACGCGTCGCCGGGCGACGCGTGCGCGTCGGCCGCCCCGACTGGATTCTCGGCGCGGCAATGGTGCCGGACGCTCTGAATGGGGCCGAAAAACGCATGGCTGAAGGCGGCCGCACCCCCGTCGCTGTGGAAATAGATGGCACACTCGCCGCTGTCGTCGCCATTACCGACCCGGTTCGTTCCGACGCCCGGGAAACCATCAGATGGCTCTCCGAACAGGCCGATGTCTGGATATGTTCGGGGGACAACGAGGCCACAACGGCGCACATCGCCGATCTTGTGGGCGTGCCCGCCAGCCGCACCATCGGGGGCGCCTCTCCTGAACGAAAAAAGCAGCTTGTGGACACACTGACCCGCCAGGGGCAGCGTGTCATGGTGGTCGGCGACGGGGTCAACGATACACCGGCCCTCCGCGCTGCGCATATCGGTCTGGCGGTAGCAGACGGTTCGGCTGCCAGCCGCATGGCCGCCCACGTTCATGTAACCAGGCCCGGCCTTGGTGCTGCGCGGGACCTGTTGCAACACTCCCGGGGCGTTCTCGGGGTCGTTCGCCGGAATCTCGCCTTCTCGCTTGCCTACAATGTGATTGGCGCCGGTGTCGCCCTGGCGGGTCTCGTAACGCCACTTTTTGCAGCGGTTGCCATGCCCATATCCAGCTTCATTGTCGTGCTCTCCTCACTCCATCAGGGTTCGGACAAGCCATGAATGTGCTCTACATCCTGGTCCCGCTTGCACTGGCCCTCGCGGCCGCCGGTGTAGCCGCATTCATATGGAGCGTCCGCTCGGGCCAGTACGATGATGTAGAAACCCCGGGAATGCGCATGCTGGTCGACGAGGACGAGGATGACGACCCGGAAAAGTAGGGCGTATCCACACTGCGTCAGTGCATGCCCGGCATGCCGCGCACAAGCATAAGTGCGCCGAAAACAATCACCAGAATGGCACCCATGCGCACCAGAATGCGCCTCTGGCCCGCATCCAACAACCGACCCAACTGGCCCGCCACGAACAGGGCCGGCAGGGTGAACAATCCGAAGACGGCCATGAACGCAGCGCCTGCCCACCATGACATGGTACCTGCTGCCGCGCCGAGCGCCGCGTACAGAAGCCCACAGGGAAGCAGTCCATTGAGCGCCCCCATCGAGAAGCGCGCAACCATGGAGGGCGACCCCACGCGCGCCGACAGGGCACCAACGAGACGACCTGCCGCTGGCGGCATATACAGTCGATCAAACGCCACCCACCCTCCCAGTTGCAGACCGGATCCGATGACGATCAGTCCGACGAGCACACGAAGCACCAGCGATGCGGCGGGAGACACCGCCAGCGCCTGACCCAGCGCACCGGCTGAAACTCCGAGCACCACGTACGTCAGCGTTTTTCCAAGACCATACACGGCGAAGCGGAGTCCGCCACGGGTTCCGGTATGCGCCAGCATGGCAAACCCGCCACACATGCCCATGCAGTGAAGACTCCCCCCTGCAGCCAAGAGGAATGCAGCAAATATCCAGTCCACAGAAACAGCTCCGCCAACGGCTTATCTTGGGTGGCCAACCATGCAACACCGGAATATACACCATGTCCTGGCCTTTCGATATCGACGGCTGCCTGCAGCATCTGATCGCATCCGATCCGGCACTCGGCCGTCTTGTCCGCAGGATAGGCCCTGTCACGCTCACGCCGCGCACCGACGAGCCGCCGCTTGACGCACTGGTTCGGAACATCGTGTACCAGCAGCTCTCGGGAAAAGCCGCATCGACAATCCATGCGCGCCTGCTGGCCCTGACAGGGCACCCGCTACAGCCGCAACGTATCCTGGACACGCATCCCGATGCGCTCCGTTCGGCGGGACTCTCGCGTGCCAAAACCACAGCCATTATTGACCTCGCCGTACACGCTGCCGAGGGTCACATTCCAGATGCCGCCGACATGAGTGCCATGGACAATGCGTCCATCGAGGCGTGTCTGACACGTGTAAAGGGCATTGGTCCGTGGACCGTCCAGATGTATCTGATGTTCTGCCTCGGACGGCCCGATGTGTTTCCCGCATCGGATCTGGGAATTCGCAAGGGGATGGCCCGGCTCTACGGGCTCGACGAACTGCCGTCACCGGCCGACGCCACGGACGCATCCATCCCCTGGAAACCCTACCGCACCATTGCCTCCTGGTACCTCTGGCGCAGCCTGGATATCACGGCTGACGCACTACCGGCCGCCGGAACGTGACCACGTGCTGCATGGGCAGGATGTCGAGCGTGTCGAACCACTCGAAGCCGGCGGCCTCCATTTCGAGTCGGATCTGCTCCTCGGACATGCGGTGTAGCGGCGCGACGGGAATGGTGTCGTCTTCTCCGCGGTATTCAACCACGACAAGCCGGCCTCCGGGCCGGAGCGAGCGCAGTATGTGGGCCATCATTTCCTGTGGATGCGAAAATTCGTGATATGACGACACGATGAGGACCAGGTCGAGGCGTCCTTCCGGAAGGGATGGATTGTCCACAGCGCCCAGAACGGGTTCGACGTTCCGCGCCCCGAGCCGCTCGGCACGGGCGACAAGGGTGTCGATGAGCGCCTCGTGTACCTCCACGGCATAGACGCGGCCGTGTGGTACGCGCTCCGACAGTGGAAAGGTGAAAAAGCCGGTACCCGCTCCGATATCCGCCACGCGATCCGAGGGAGTAAGTCGCAGGGCGGCAAACAACCGGCCGGGCAGTTCTTCAGCGTCCCTTTCGGGTCGATCGAGCCAGACGGCGCCGTGCTCGGACGACATGACGTCTGCAATTTCCCGGCCCATCCAGGTATTCCTGTCGGACTCACTGCTGCATGCGGTCAGCGCGAACGCCAGAACAGCAGCCGCCATGATGACAACACCCGGAACAGGGGCCTTGAAAACGCGAGAAAGTCCGGTTAACATTGTGTAGTGTGTAAAACTTTGCCTTTACCAACCGCCTCAAAACTGCTATGTTCACTGTTCACGGTTTTCGGTGCATTACGCCGCCGCCCGACCCAAGTACTGCATGAGTTCCCGCTACCGTTCCATCCTGTCTGTTGCAAGCCTGACCGCCGTCCTCTTGACAGCGACTGGCATTGCCGCGCCCGAGGCGAGCGCGCAGGCATCGTTCGAGGAAGCCCTCATTGACGTGGGAAACGTCGGTATTACGGTCACGAACGCGGGTTTCGTGGGGCGCTCGAATGTCCGTAACAACCCGACCGGCAATCCGTCTTTCGAGTTTCCGCTCAATTCGGGCGTTGAACACCTGTTTGAAGCCGGTCTCTGGATCGGGGCCCGGCGTTCGGACGGTACAGTCACGGTCCGAACCGGTGCCATTACCTCATCGGGGGGCTACTCTCCGGGTGCCACCGGGTACGAATTTGCGCAGAATCAGCTTTTCAGAACGCGTTCGTCACTCCCTACGTCGGAGGCCTTCACGCGCGATGCCGTGAGCCACCAGGACCTTCTCACGGCGTTCGAGGATACGTCCCGGGTGCTGCCGAACACGTCCATCCAGCTTCCCGATGTCGCCGGCCGCCTTGGCATGCGTGTGGAAATGTCCACGTTCGCCTGGAATTTTCCTTTCACGGAATCGTTTGCCATATTGAACTTTGACATCATCAATACCTCGGCGGCGGCCTGGGAGGATGTTTACGTGGGCCTGTTCCACGACCTCGTCGTACGCAATGTGAATACGACGAATGACACCGGCGGCGCCTTCTTCAACAAGGGTGGACTCGGCTACATTGACTCGCTCCAGACCATGTATGCGTTCAATGCAGGGGGCACGGAAGGAACGCTGAACACGTACGGCTCCGTAGCCGTTCTTGGTGCCGAATGGCGGGATCCAGCAACTGGCCGCAAGCGTTTTTTCCACCCGGCCGTGGCCGACGATTTTGTGGCCGACGGACTGCAGCCACCTGTTGTCAACCCGCGCTGGTGGCTCTTCTCCGGTGGCAGTGACGAACTGAACCGGCCTGGCACGGACGATGAGCGGTATCGCCGCATGTCGACGCCCTTCCCGAACCCGGCTGAGTTCGGTTCGGAAGCGGAGTTTGAAGCTGCCCAGGAAGCCTGGTTCACGCGCCTGCGGACAGATGGACAGATTTCGGCGGGGAACTGGATTGGGCTCACGCCCATGGGGCCGGTGCCGCAGGTGCTGCCGGGCGACACGCTCCAGGTTACGTTCGCGCTCGTGGCCGCGCTCAAGCCCGAGGAATTCCAGGGCCCGGGCGGAAAATCCATCGATACGCCGGAAACCCGCGCCCTGCTGGCCAACAATATCCAGTGGGCACGCCGTACGTACGGCGGCGAGGACAACAATTTCAACGGTCGGCTCGATGCGGGTGAGGATGTCAACGGTAACGGCGTCCTGGACCGGTATCTGATACCGGAGCCGCCCGCATCTCCCCGTGTCCGGGTTGAATTCGAGCGGGACCCGACAACCGATGAGCCGGTGGTAGCGCTCTACTGGGACCGCACGGCCGAGGAGTCCATAGACCCTGTGACGGGCGAAATGGACTTTGAGGGCTACCGGCTTTACCGCTCCGATCCCGGGGATGACCGGGGGGGCAACATCGCGGATGCCGCTTCGCTGATTGCACAGTATGACATTGCCGGCAACCGAACCGGATTCAATAACGGATTCAGCGAGGTTGAACTCGATGAGGCCCGCGTCTTTGATGGGGACCCCACAGCATACTGGTACCGGTTTGAAGCCCGGGACCTTCGGAACGGCTGGCAATACCTGTTCGCGGTTACGGCTTTTGACCGGGGAGATCCCGACGCAGGCCTCGATCCCTTCGAGTCGTCCCGCGTCGCGAACAGTATCCGGGTCTTCCCGGGAACGCCCGCCGACGAGACCGGCGATCAGAAGGTGGGTGTCTATCCCAATCCGTACCGCGTCAATGCGGCGTGGGACGGGGATTCAAACCGGACGCGCAAACTGAATTTTTACAATCTCCCGCCCCGGTCCCAGATCCGGATCTATACGCTGGCGGGCGAAATCGTAGCGACACTCGATCACGACGCGGAGACGTACATCGGGGATACCCGGTGGTTCGACGACTTCAGCGCTCCTGGTCGCATCCAGCCGGGCGGTGAACACTCCTGGGACCTGTTGTCCGACAACGGCCTGGGGCTTGCTGGAGGCCTGTACCTGTTCACAGTGAAAGACCTTGACGACGGCGACGTTCAGCGTGGCAAGTTCGTCATTATCAAATAACCAACCTGAGAGAACCCATGAGAAAACTGGCTACCACCTGGATGCTGCTGCTCGTTGCGGCGCTTGCCATCCAGACAACAAATGCACAGACTGTTGCAACCATTGCTGAAATCAATACCATCCCGCAGGACGGAATCGACGCCGCCAATGCGCTCGGCGGTGACATCACGTTCGACGACATCGTGGCCAACATCCGCTCCCCGTTCGAAGGCGAAACGGTGCAGTTCACGGCCGTCGTGATATCCGACCCGCGCAACTCGGGACTTTCGAGTGTCAACTCCTCGACCGGCGAGCCGTCCCGTGTCCACTACTTCGTGCGCGATGTGGCAGCCGCGACGGACGGCTTTGACGGGCAGGTCATGCAGGTCGTGGATGGAAACTTCCGCGCCACGGGCTCGCTGAACCTGTTTGTAGGTGACGTAGTACGCTTCACGGGCGACATCGCCTACTTCGGTGTGGGCATCCAGTTCTCTCCCTCCAGTGTAGAGTTCCTGGGAACGTACCAGGACCAAGGCCTGCCAGCTTCGATTCTCGAGCCGCGGACCGTCACCCTTGCCGATCTCAATCAGCCCACGGGGGACAACCAGGGACGTGCCAACTGGGACAACTTCAATGCCCTCCATCAGGACTTCGTACGCATTGAAGGCGTCCAGGTATTTCAGTCCCCAAACCGGACAGATGACCGCCCCAACTGGGCTCTTCGGGACCTCTCGACAAGTGCTGTCATCTCAAACGATGATATATCACTGCAGTATCGCAACGACCGCACGGATTACCCGTCCGACTTCAACGCAACGAATGATTTCATAGCGCCGCCAGTAGGCGCCACGGTGAACGTACAGGGATTTGCACTTCTCAGGTCCAGTTTCGACCCATTCGGAATCGGTGATCCGGCGGTCGCGCTGATCAAAATAACACCCTGGGAAGATGCCGACCTCGTCGTTACGCAGTCGCCTCCAAACATCTCGAACATTGAACTGCCTTCCACGATACCGGGAAACAACCCGGTCACGATAACTGCGAGTATTGTTCCGGACCAGACGCGGTCGCTTACGTCCGTCTCGCTTGACTACAGCACATCCGGCGGCGCCTCGGGCTCGGTTGCGGGCGTTGATGCAGGCAATGACACATGGACGTTCGAGATACCGGCACAGGCCGATCGCTCATTCGTGATTTTCACGATCAGTGCTACCGACAGTGAGGGTGCCGTTTCAACGACTGTCGAGAACTCCTACCGGGTCCTGTTTGATGGTATTACGGCCGTGCGCGATATACAGGAGCCGGCCGCCGGATCCAGCAGCTCGCCCTTCGATCGGCTCGTGGCCGACATGGACCTTGAGGTAACCGTCATGACGGACCCCGCAACGGGCGTAATCGGGGCACAGGACGGAACCAGTCCATGGTCCGGCATCATCCTGAGCAGTTTCAACAATCCCTTGACGGCTGCCGGTGTAAACCAGGGCGACGTAATCCGGATCACAAACGCGGAGGTGCGTGAGAATTTTGGTCTGACGGAACTTCGGAACTACACGTTCGATGTTGTCTCAACCGGCGGCGACATCTTCAATCCCATCGTGCTTCCAACGAGTGCACTCCAGGATTCAGACGTAGCCGAATCGCTTGAGGGCATGTTCGTCCGTGTGGAAAACGTAACCGTGACGGCGACGAATGCGGATGCTCCGAGCGGACCATTCGGTGAATTCAACGTTTCCAACGGCACGGAAGACGATGCGCTCCGGGTGGACGATGCTTCCAGCAACGTATCATACGAGGGAGGTAATCCGGGTACCGTTTTCGCGGAAGGTGAAACGCTGGCATTCGTACAGGGTACACTCTGGTTCTCGTTCAGCAACTTCAAACTGCAGCCTGGCAGCTTCGACGATATCGGCGAGGTCACGAACGTCGCCAATGAAGACGATGTCCTGCCGCGCGTGACGTCGCTCCAGCAGAACTATCCGAACCCGTTCGCGGGTGAAACGGAAATCCGGTATGAGGTCGCAACCTCGGGACCGGTCACGCTCGACGTATACGATGTGCTGGGACGCAAGGTGATGACGCTGGTCTCGGAAAACCAGACCGCCGGAGAACATTCGGCACGTTTCCAGGCGGACGGCATGGCCGGTGGGCTCTACCTCTACCGCCTGCAGTCCGGTGAGAAAACCCTGACGCGCACCATGATGCTCGTCAAGTAACGCCTGCACAAGATGGAAGGATGTGACCCTGGGGCGCCCTGCGGCGCCCCAGGGCATTTCCTTTACCTCGACCACAGACCGAAGTCGTTCAACCTTGTCCGATCACGCATCATTTTCCTCCCACAGGCCATGGACCCTGACCGCCTTGTCAGTGGCCCTGCTTTTTGGAGCCTCACTTTTCGGCTGTGACAGCGATTTCAAGGGCAGTGCGCTCGAAAACCTGCCACCGAACACGGCACTCAGCGTGCGGGACGAATCGCTTGTCGACAACCTGGCGGATGACAACCGACTGCTGTCAACGCTGCGCCTCTCATGGTCAGGTGACGATCCGGACGGCTTCGTAATCGGGTTCGACGTACGCGTCTTTCCTGCAACATCGAGTCCGGACAGCGAGGACCTGTGGGTATTCACGACGCGCAACGATTCCCTCCTCCTGCTCCCCCTTCCCTCCGGGGAATCCATCGCCGACGTGGTCGTGGAAGTACGCGCCGTCGACAACGAAGGAGCCAAAGATCCCACACCGGCGCGCAGCGTCTTCCCCATCCAGAATTCGCCACCCACAATCCGATTCAGCCAGTTCGAACTGCCGCCTGACACGACCTTTCCGGTCGTGAGTTTTGCCTACGTGCCTGACGACCCGGATGGCATACAGAACCTGCAGTCTGTCGGCGTGAGCCTCAATGACAGTACCTCGTTCGTCGAGATACCACCCGAATTTGATTTCGTGACCCTGGTTGGAGATCAGAACCAGGTCGCTACCGCCGACGAAGTGGATGCGCGCCTGTTTCTGGGCCGGGGTGTGGAGGCCACGTCACTCGTGGTCCCCGGTATGCGTCTTGACGCAGACAATACATTCTACATCCGGACAACCGACCAAGCCGACACCACAAGTACCATAGAGCGCTTTACCTGGCGCGTGAAGCGGAACGCATCGGACATCCTCTATGTGAATGACTACCGGCTTTCCACCAATCAAGACGTAAAGAATTACCACCTCGATATTCTGGCCCAGTTCCTGCCCCCCGGTATGCCCGTCGACACGTGGGACATATCAGAGCCCTTCACGACGGGCTCGTCCGGAACCGTGCCGCGCTCTTCCGCGCTGCCGCCTGTTGCCGAGCCCATGCTCCGGCTGACGCTATCGCTCTACCGGTTCATCTATTGGGTATCGACCAGCACGACGGGCAATGTCGGAACAGACAATATGCCCTTCGTTGCCCCCGCCATGGCTGAATTCTTCGGGAATGGCGGCAAAATGCTCGTACACAGCCCGGTGAACGTACCCACTGTGGATACGGATTTCACAGACAACGCCGCCGTGCTGCTGCTCCCACTTTCTGAACCCCTGGTACTTCCCGATTCCGTGCGCCGGCTCGAACTGGCCAGTGGTGCGCCCGTTACGCCTACTGCAACAGGCACATCACTGGGCCTCCCGGCCCTCGAATCCAGCCGCTTTTTCATCAACCTGCGTCCGTATCGTTCCACAGGCGCCAACATTGAATCCCTCTACACCGGTGCATTCCGCTTCCGCTCGGCCAGTGGGGGCAGTGGCGACTGGACGGACCCGAACACGGTCGCATCCATCAGTGCCGACCGGCGCATTGCGCTCATGGCACTACCGCTCGTCAATGATCTGAACAGCACCGAGAATTTCACTGCGCCCGGAGACACCGATCCGGCGGGTCTACTCGTCGTGCACGCGCTTCTTCGCGCCCTGGAATTTCCAAGTCGATGATGACAAGATACCTGTTCCTCACGGCCGTATTTCTCCTGGCCGGTTTACATGAAAGCCTGGCCCAGGGCTCCCTGGTCGGACGCGTAATCGACACCGAGTTCAACGACCCGCTGATTGGCGTGAACATCATTGTAACGGGCACGACGAGTGGCGCCGCGACGGACGCGGATGGACGCTACCGGATAGACAATCTGCGAGCCGGACAGTATTCGGTCCGTATTTCCTATATCGGATTTGAGACGAAGCTTTTCACGGAGGTGCAGATACGCGACGGTGAGGAAACCGTGCTCAACGTGGAGCTCGGAGAAGCCGTGCTTTCGACGGAAGACGAGGTGGTTATCATCGGTGAGCGTCCCCTTGTGGACGTCGAGGAATCGGCCTCCACAACGCGAATGACGCGCGAGCAGCTCGAGGCCGCGCCGCTCCGCGACGTCCAGGATGCGGTCTCCTCACAGGTGGGAATCATGCAGGATCCAACCGGACTTTACATCCGGGGCGGCCGTGCCAATGAAACCGGATTCATTGTGGATGGCGTATCGGCGAAGGATCCGCTCGCCGGAACGGGCTTCGGACTCGACCTGGGATCCAATTCCTTTCAGTCCATCGAAGTGACCACAGGTGGCCTGGGCGCGGAGTTCGGAGACGTCACGTCAGGCGTCGTGAGCGTGCAGACGCAGGATGGCACGGACACCTTCCAGGGCTTTTTCAACCACAAGCGCGACCACCTGGGCTTCAATGACGATGCCGCATCCAATTTCAGGGAGGAGGTATTCGAATTCAATCTGAGTGGTCCCATCGTCCGTGGTAAACTGCGCTTCTTTCTGTCCGGACAGGTGCAGCTTTCCGACGGTTTCACACGCCAGGAATCCACGCCCGAACAGGTCCGCACCTCTCTCCTCGACGGAACATTTCTCCTGCCCCGTACGGGAAACCGCTGGAACGGCATCTCCAAGCTCACCTATGAGTTGAGACCGGGAATGAAGCTCCAAGGTTCGTACCAGCGCTCGTTCACCGTGAACCAGAATACACGCATGCTCCAGGTGACCGGGAACGACGCCATCGTCCAGCCCGGTTTCCAGTATGCCTTCATTCTGGATCCAGACAATGCCAATACCTACGCACACGACAATATTATATCGTACGTCAAGTGGTCCCATGTGCTCGGAGACCGCTCTTTCTATGATATCCAGGTCTCACGGCTCTTCACCCGGCTCCGGGCGGATGCCAACGGCAGACGGTGGCGGCCCGAGGCGGTCACATCCGAGCTCGACCCGGCCAGCATTGTGACATTTCCGCCGAATATTTTCGTGGACAACGACGGCGAGCCCCTGGACCCGAATGCGCTTTTCGTTCTTCCTGGTCCCGGTTTGGTCAACAATGGAGGAATTGCAACGCAGTTCCATGACCATTTTGCAGAAGAATGGACAGCCCGGCTCTCCTACACGAGGTTTTCCGTATCCAAAAATCACCAGACCAACATCGGTCTGGAAATGAAATTCAACGACTACCAGTGGATTGATGTCATTCGTCCGTGGGTCGGCGCACCCATCGGCTCCGACACCGAGGGCACGAGCACGAACCGCCTGGGTGAGTCTTCTGACATCTGGCGCGTCAAACCAAGGCGTGGCGGGCTCTGGGTAAGCCACCAGATCCGCTTCCGCGGGCTTGTGGCCAACCTCGGAACGCGCCTCGAATACTGGTCTCCCGGCAAATACGTGGATGACCTGATCGACGACCCGCAGGCGCCCATTCTGGACAGCGTCCGGGATTCCTACAGAGACGGTACGGTCAATGTGTTCGGACTGGCCACCAAGTTCCGAATGCTCCCAAAAGTACGCGTTTCCTTCCCCATCCAGGAGAACCGGGTGCTCTTTTTCAACTACGGCCACTCGACCATCCTGCCGCACCCGACCTTCGTCTACACGGGCCTGGATCCCTTCTTCCAGGATCGATCGTTCTTCTCGGACCTTGGAAACCCGGATCTGGATCCCGAAGTCGACATCAGTTACGAACTGGGCCTGCGCACGCAGTTCACCAGTAACGACGTGCTCACGTTGACGGGGTTCTGGCGGGACAAGTTTGACTTCATTACCGTGCAGAATGTGACCGTGAAGGATCCGACCGGAAGGGACGTCACACGTGCATTCCGCATCAACGGAGACTTCGCGCGCGTGCGCGGCATTGAGGCGAGTTACCTGAAACGCATTCGCCAGTCGTTCCAGGGACAGGTATCGGCTTCCTATTCACGCGCAACCGGACTGAGCTCAACGAACAATGACGCTCTCAGTCAATTCCTGGCGGACGGCGACATCGACAACACATTTGAAACGCCACTTGCCTGGGACCGGCCGGTCGATATCAAGGCGAGCGTTACCTATTCGTACGACAAGGCATCACCACTGGGTGGCGTACCGGGGCTCAATAAATTCCGGGTATTCCTCTCTACCACCTGGCGGAGCGGCCAACGCTTCACGCCGGTCGAATTCCGGGGCAACCAGATCAACCCGTTCACGGGAGAGGCCGACTGGCGCCCCATTTATGAGCGCGTCCAGGACCCGGCTGAGCGCTTCTCGGAGATCGGCGACGCCTGGTGGTGGTTCGACCTCAATGCACAGCGCACGGTGCCCGTGGCGGGCACGAACGTGGTATTCACCCTGGAGGTCACGAACCTCTTCAACCAGTCGAACAGCATTATAGTGAATCCGGTGACGGGTAAAGCTTTCCCTGATATCGACCCGAACAGCATAGACATGACAGCGCTGCGGGGTAACCGTGATTTTGACGTTCCCACGGGAACGCGTGATCTCCGGTTCGATGATCCCGATTCGGGCGGCCTGCCTCCCCTCAACCCGGCGCGGTTTCTGCCTCAACGCCACATCGTCCTGGGGGTGGCCTTCCGATTCTGATGCTACAGATCCGATCATTTCTCCTGCTGCTGGGCCTGCTGTTGGCAGCGGCCAGTACAAATACGACAAGCGCACAGCTGCTTCCGTCCCTGGGTGACGAACGCGCCGGTACGTCCGGCTTCCAGTTCCTCAAAATCCCGGTCGATGCCCGAAGTGCGGCTCTCGGCCAGACCGTTGTGGCCTCTGCGTCCGATGTGGGTGCCATTTTCTGGAACCCCGCCCTTGTAGCACAGTCCCCGGGCATCCAGGCTGGCTTCTTTCACACGGAATATTTCGCCGATGTCGTACTTGACTACGCGGGCATCATCTATCCCATCCCAGGAACGAACATGGCCATCGCATCGAGCATCCAGACCATGGATTCGGGCGAGATGGACGTAACCACCGAATTCCAGCCATTCGGAACCGGTCAAACGTTTGAGCTGCGGGATCTCGCCCTGGGCGTCACATTCTCACAGCAGTTGACCGACCTTTTTTCCTATGGGGTCACGTCAAAATACATTCGTGAGAGCGTCGCAGGGCTCACGACCAACACGGTTGTATTCGATGTCGGCTTCTTTTACGCCGTAGGCGCCACGGGACTGGACCTGGCCGTCTCCGTACGCAACTTCGGTGTCGACGGACGGCCGGACGGTACCATCGAACGCACGGTCATAGGCCCCAACCCCACCGTACAGGAAACCGACTTCGAGTCCATCACGCCACCGACCACGTTTCACATGGGTGCCATGTACGAGCTCCTGAGGGACCGTCCGGACCACATGGTGCAGATCTCGGCGCAACTCAACAATCCGAATGACAACGCGGAAAACTGGAATGTTGGCCTTGAGTATGGTTGGGACGACCTGCTTTTTTTGCGCACGGGATATCGCTTCGCCATCGAGGAATTTGAAACACCGAGCTTCGGTGTGGGCCTCAAACTGCCCATCTCCGGCCCTGATCTTCGATTCGACTACGGCTTCAATCGGCTCGATCGCCTTGGAAACGTAAATCGCGTAGGCCTGAACCTGACGCTGTGATGAGAACAAGAACCTTTTTTCTGCTGCCGCTGCTTTTCCTGGGCGTCCTACTGGCCGGGTGCGACAGTCTGTTCGGCTCAAAGGACGATGCCGTAACGGACGAAATTTTCGATGCCGGTCGCGCCGAGCCATCGCTCATCAACGAGGTTGAGTACGTTCCCCTCTTCCCGTTCTTTACCCAGGGGTTCTCCGGGACATTTACTTCGCCCAGGGATGTCTACGTGGGATACGACGAACTGATCTACGTGGCAGACGATGACGGCGTTCACATCCTGGATCTTTCCGGTCGCGCCGCGGCCCTGATCGCCATTCCGGGAGGTGCCACGAGCGTCATACAGGATCGGCGGATGCACCTGTATGTGACAGCGCGGCGCGACACGGTGCTCGCCGGGGAGTCCTGGAATTTGCCTGTGGTCTATCGCTTCGATGGCATTTCGAGTGGATCGCCCCGCATGGCCGATATCATCTGGCACCCGTTCGACGATGATTCACGACGGTTCAACCGCCCCGACCCCGTTCCGTCGGACGAGGATGTTGCCTTCACCAGTGTCGGAGTGCTGCCTGACAACAATGTCTATATCTCGCGTACCGGCCCCGTCAATGACTCCGGATCAATCCTCCTTCCACACAATATCATCCTCGAATTCAGGCCCGACGGCTCTCCCCGACAGGCCCTGATATCCCTCAGCCCGACCAACCCGAGTCTCAGGAGCGCTGTGTATCCATCTACGGTCACCACGTTCGTGCATCCGCCACAACGAGCATTTTTTGGCACCGACCGCCACTTCCTCGTCGGTCAGACTCCCGGACCAGCGGGTGGTGGCCCCCTCCGCTTCTCGGCCCTTTCCATCCGCGTCGTTGACACGCCGAATGGAACGGAATTCCAACCTGATGCTCAGAAGCTGCAAATCACGTTCAACCCGGAGGCCGGCAACTCCTTCCTCTATGATGAATTCAAATTCGACCGCGTGGGTGACATCACGGTTGCCATGGATGGCACTAATTTCATTTTCGTGGTCGACGCGGGGGCCGACAGTCTGCACGTGTTCACAGGCCAGGGAGTGGAAGGGGTGAGCCCCCCTCCAGGCTCATCAAGCACATTGCCCGTGAACGTATCCTTTGGAGGCTCGGGAGACGGCTCCGGTCAATTCAATAACCCCCTCGGAGTAGCCTACTTTAAACGCATCGTGTACGTGGCCGACACTGGAAACAACCGTATATCCCGTTTTCGCCTGAATACGGACTTCGAGTAAGGTATATCCATGCACGTCCGCCTTTGCCTGTTCGTCATCATTTTTATCCTCGGCCCGTGGATCGCGACCGGACAGGTACAGAGCGTTGGCGGCGCCGCGACGCTCGACGTAGCCACGTGGAATATCGAGTGGTTCGGAAGCCCATCGAACGGGCCTTCGGACGAAGCCAGGCAACACAGCAATGTGCTGGAAGTTTTCTCCGCCTCGGATATCGACCTCTGGGCCGTCCAGGAGATAGCAAGTCCGTCTGCCTTCGAGGATGTCCTGACCGCTCTTGGGAGTACCTATGAAGGCGTACTGGCCACCCAGAGCGGTGAGCAGCGCATTGGATTCGTCTACAACCGGGACGTCATCCAGCCGCTCCGGATTGAACATATCCTGACGGATTTCACGCATGCGTTCGCCGGTCGCCCCCCGCTCGTGATGGAGGCCCTGGTCACGCTCCCTGACACGACCTTCAATGCCACCTTCGTGACGCTTCACATGAAGGCGTTTTCGGATCTTGATTCCTGGTCCCGTCGACAGGATGCGTCCTCGCGACTGAAATTCAGACTGGACTTCCTTGAGTCCGCGACCAACCTCATAGTGCTCGGCGACTACAACGACGAACTCCGCGCATCCATCACCAACGGCCAGGATTCACCGTATACCAATTTCATGCAGGATACGGCCAATTACAGGTTCTCCACACTGGCTCTCGAAGATGCCGGCGTATGCACGTTCTGCCGCTCGCCGACATCCACCATTGACCACATCCTGTTGAGTGACGAACTGTTCGCTGCAGGGGAAGCCGGATCGACAGACAGACACAGCTCGGTCATACAGGGAATCCCGGGCTTTTTGAGCAACACGTCCGACCATGTGCCGGTCTTCACGCGGTTGCTTCCGGTGGTTGTCAATACGTCGACAGACATACATCCGGAGAAGACCACGCTGGAGCTCTGGCCCAACCCCGTGCACGCATCGCTGCATATCAGTGGCCTGCCGGCCAACACGTCCGTGAATGTCTTTGATGCACTCGGCAGGCGCGTGCACGAAGCCCAAACCGCTTTTTCGTCCACGCTGGAATTGGATGTAGTTCGGCTGCCGCCCGGTGTCTATGTGTTGAGGACAGATCCCCTGGGCGAAGTCCGTATATTCACGAAGTTCTGAGGGTTCAGCGAGCTGCGCGAAAGAGCCACGACGCCACGAGGCCCTGCGTGCCTCACCTGTCGCCTCTCAATTGTCGGTCGAGTGCTGACCGTATTCGAACCAGATCAACAGCCCGTGGAGTGAATTACCGAATGGGTAGCCGGCCTCCCTGTACTCGTCGCCAGCCGTTTTCATGAAATCTGCTACGATGCGCCGCATTGTGGCCGTTTGGGTTCTTTTCGTGCTCTCCCGGCGATTCGTTCCAAGACGTTTCATGTTCCGACTGGTTGGTTGTTGGTTACACCTCCAGTATCGACACGAGACGAACAAACTGTAGCCCGGAAACTGTGTCCGCATGCAGCCGCGCTCCATCGACCGCCAGCATGGTTTGGTTACAGATCGTAGGCCGCTTTCACGGACTCCCAGCTCTGCAGGTCCACTGCCTTCTTGCCAAAGACGCTTCCGTCAATCACGACCAACTTAACCTCACGGTCCGGCTCGTTCAGCAGATCTATGGCAGGTGTCGAAGCCTCATAGAATACCTCAAGAAACCCTGCATCGTAACCGAAGCCAAGCGATATCGTGTAATCGACCGCCGGGAGGTCGGCCGATTCTACGCCTATGGTCCAAGGCATGGCGGTCCATGTCCCCTGGTCACGGAAGAACATCAATACGCCCCCTTCATCCACGACCAGAGGCGTCAGATCCGGAACGTCGTATTGGACCGACGCGACGGAACCATTTACCTCTGCGTCGTCCATGGAGAAGACGAAATTCAGTGAAAAAACGTTGGCATTGCCGGGAGGGCCCGGTGGTCCTGTCGGCCCGGTCCCGGTTTCCATGTTGCAGGCTGCGAGCGACAGGGCAAGAAGAAGCACGGGGATCCTTTGCATAAAAATAACCTCTTTCTGAAGAACACGGTGTGTTGCCACAATCCCCTTCAAATGAGAGGCCAGTTGTCACTTGACGCGATAATGACATTCCCTGACACGTTGCGCGGGCAGAGCTGTAGCCTATCCTGGACAAGCATTGCCCGAAACCTGGGGCAGGGTCCCCTGTTGATTTTGGCCCGCTCTTCATTCAAACCACCACATACATGGTTCACGCAGTCATCATGGCAGGAGGCGTAGGAAGTCGCTTCTGGCCAGTAAGCAGACGCTCGTCACCAAAGCAATTTCTGGATATCGTAGGGGACGATACCATGATCCAGGCGACCGTACAGCGCCTTTCAGGTCTCATCCCCATCGAAAACTGCCATGTTGTGACCAATGCCGATTACGTAGACACGACGCGCAAACAGTTGCCTGCACTACCCGAGGACAATATCCTGGCAGAGCCCGTCGGACGAAATACAGCTCCATGTATCCTCTATGCGGCGCTGCGACTGCAACTGTCCGACCCCGATGCCATCATGGTCGTCCTGCCAGCCGATCATCGGATCGGTGATGTTGAGGCCTTCCAAACTGTTTTGAAGCGGGGAATTGAGAAGGCGCACGAGCAGGGCGCCCTGGTCACGATCGGTATTGAACCCACCTATCCGGCCACCGGTTATGGGTACATCCAGTACGACTCGGTACAACATGCAACCGAAGCCGATTCGGGTGCATGGTTTGTAAAGACATTTGCTGAAAAACCCAACGAGGCCACGGCCGAGCGTTTCATTGACTCCGGAGATTTTCTCTGGAACAGTGGTATGTTCATCTGGCGCGCCGACTCTATCCTTTCTGCCATTGAGCGACACCTTCCAGACGTATGGGATGCGTTTGCTTCGTCCGCGAAGGCGATGGGCACCCAGAGTGAGGTGGCCGCAATAACACGAGCCTACAAATCGTGTCCTTCCATTTCCATTGACTACGGCGTCATGGAGCATGCGGAAAAGGTGTTTGTGGTACCCGGAAACTTCGACTGGAATGATGTAGGCGACTGGAAAGCCGTATATGACCTGTCAGAGAAAGGCCGCCACGGCAACGCCATCACAGGGCACGCTGTCGTACACGATTCCGGTCGCTGTCTGGTGCACGCCGGTGAAAAACTGATTGCACTCGTCGGAGTACATGACCTGATTGTCGTCGATACGGCCGACGCCGTACTCATCTGCCATCGTGACGCATCCCAGCAGGTCAAAAATGTGGTCGACTATCTGCAGGCGCATCAGCTCGATGAGTATACGTGAACTTCACGTAACCTGATTGCCGTCAGAACGTACGCACGCCGGTTGCAAAGTTGCCGTCCTGTTGCCAAGTCCTATCCATGACACGTGTCCTCTTTTTACTGGTGCTGATGAGCCTTGCCGACACCCCCGCGTTGCATGCGCAAGACGTCGGTCAGAATAATCCGGACGAGGACTTCCCCGGTGAGTTGGTCATCACGCTCGATGAGGCCATTCAGATCGCACTCGCCCGGAATATTGCACTGGAACAGGCGCGCCTCAATGTGCAGAATGCCAGTGCACAGGTTCGTGAAGGATGGGCAGAGCTTTTCCCGCAGGTGGATGTTTCGTCCTCATACACGCGGAATTTCCGGACGGCCAATCCCTTCACGGGGTCCCAGGCGGGTGGATTCTTCCAGTCGCTCGGATTCATTGACTGGTTGAGTTTCAACGAACAGGCCCGGACGGACGGAGACGACGCTACGTCTCCGATTACGGTCCAGGAGTTCTTTGCCCGCCAGCAGGCCGGCCTTGAGGCCGCAGGAATAGAACAGGACGGGGGTGGAAATCCGTTTGGCGTCCCCAATCAGTTCCTGACTGGCCTGTCCATCACACAGAGCCTGTTCGACGGGCGCGCGTTTTTCGGAGCACGTGGCGCCTCGAGGTGGCTCGAACCGTTTACCGAAGCCGGGCTGAACAGGCAACAACAACTCCTCGTTGACGAGGTCAGGCGGAGATTCTACGGTGCACTTCTGGCCCAGGCCCGTGTGGACGTATCGCGTGAGTCGGTTGCACGTGCACGGCGTACACTGTCTGAATTATCCAGGCAGGTGGAGGAAGGTACGGCCCCGAAATTTCAGCGAATGACGGCCGCTGTCGAGTTGGCCAATCTGGAATCGTCGCTCACGCAGCGCCAGACCGACCAGGCTGCACAGATCGACGCGCTCAAGCTGAGCCTCGGTATCAACGTGTCGCTCGACATGAAACTGCGCGGGGCTCTCGAAGCCGATGCGCTCCGTTTTCCCCCACCGGATCCGGAGACCTCGCAGGCATCCCTGGCCCTGACACGACGACCGGATCTCTCACAGGCCCGTATCAACATGGAACTCGAACGCATTCAGCTCAAAGTAGCGCGGGCCGAGTTCATGCCGACGCTCGATGCGTTCTTCAATTACAATTTCCAGGGCAGTGTGCCTGACAACAGGGTCGTTACTTCTTCCGACCCGGAAAACCCATTTGCGTTCTCCTCCGAAGAGCTCGGCTTCTTTTCAGATGCCTGGTGGGATCGGACAGTAAGTGGCGGATTCCGGGTGACCTGGAATGTTTTCAACGGTATGGCGTCGCGCCAACGCCTTGAACAGCGAAAAATCGCGCTCCGCCAGGCGGAACTCGATGCTGAATTTCTGGAGCGTACCGTCCAGACGGAAGTCAAGGCAGCCCTCAGGGATGTTTCCTCTGCAAGGACGCGCATGATTTCCCAACAGGACAACGTACAACTTGCCGAGACCAATTTTGAATTTGCAGAGGCACGCCTTACAGAAGGCGTAGCCAGCCCCATCGAGGTCAGAGAAGCCAGTAACCAGTTGGACGAAGCGCGTCTGAATTTCCTGCAGGCTACCCACGACTACCTCGTTGCACTCAGCGCTTATCAGACAGCATTGGGCGAGCCCACCCCGTAGCACCCATATTCTTGCACCTCATGCAACGCTATTCCACGCTCGTATTACTACTCGTCCTCGCCGCATGTCAAAATTCGGGCGACATGCCGGTGACCGATCGCCCCGGGTCGCTACCGACTCCGTCCGGTACGACGACATCAGAGCGCACTCTCCAGGTGGAAACCGCCGTCCTGGAGCCGGAGCCCTTCACCGAAGTGATTCAACTCACCGGCTCCGTCGTATCCATGAACGACGCCGTACTCTCTGCGGAGACAGCTGGAACCGTCGTCGAAATGGCACCGCTTGGGACGCAGGTAGCGCAGGGCGCCGTCGTGCTGCGCCTTGACGACCGCCTTGTCCGGTCGACCCTCGACCAGGCGCGTGCTGCGGCCCGATCGGCCGAGGCTGCATTCAGACTCGCCAACCAGACATTCAACAGACAAGAGCGCCTCTTTGCCGACTCCATCATATCATTCCTCGAATTTGAAAACGTCACCGCGCAACGCGATCAGGCGGCGGCTTCGCTCTCGCAGGCAGAAGCAGCGGTCCGATCGGTCGAGCGGCAGCTCGAGTTCACCGCTGCCCAGGCACCGTTCGCTGGTACAATCGAGGAACACCTGGTCGATCCCGGCGAGCAGGTCTCTCCGGGCATGCCCCTGCTGCGCATTGTAAATACCGAGTTTGTCCGCGTTCGGGCCGGGGTACCGGAAACGTATGCGAACGATATCAGGAAAGGGACGCCCGTAGAGGTTGGATTCCGCTCCTACGGGGGGCCGTCCCGTAACGCGAAAGTCACTTTTGCCAGCTCTGTCATAGACCCTGCAAGCCGGACGTTTACGGTGGAGATTGAATTGGACAACCCGGATCGGGTACTGAAGCCGGAGATGATTGCCGACCTGCTGCTCGCAAGAAAAACCTGGAGTGACCAGGTCGTCGTCCCGCAGAATGCTATCCTGAGGGATGAAGTCGGGTACACGGTCTACGTGGTGGAAAACGGCAGGGCTGCGCTCCGGACGGTCACTCCGGGTCCATCGCATGCAGGGCGCACACTGATCCGGAGTGGACTTGAGGCTGGAGATGAGCTCATCGTTAATGGGCAGACGAACATCACGGCCGGTGATGCCGTCCGCGTGGTCAATACGGAGAACTGATGCGTATTACAGACAAGGCCATTGAGTACAGGACATCAATCCTGGTACTGACGGTGGTTCTGACACTGGGTGGGATCTTCAGCTATGTCACCATACCCAAAGAAGCTGCGCCCTCCATCGAAATCCCCAATATCGTCGTCACAACGTTTTTCCCGGGTGCTTCTCCCAACGACATCGAGTCGCTGATCACGCAGCACATTGAACAGGAAATCCAGGCAATCACCGGTATCAAGGAAATCCGTTCTACATCCACGGAAGGCGTGTCGACCGTGATCGTGGAATTCGACCCGGATGTATCGATCGATGAAGCCTTTTCCAAGGTGCGGGACAAGGTGGATCTGGCCAAAAGTGATCTCCCGGGTGACGTAGAAGAACCCATTGTCTCTGAAATCGATTTTTCCCAGTTCCCGATCATGACGGTCAACCTGTCGGCACCCTATTCGCTGACGCGGTTGAAGGATGTGGCAGAACAGCTCGAGGATGACCTGGAATCGATTTCCACGGTGCTGGAGGTGGACGTGATTGGTGCCCTGGAGCGCGAAGTCCAGGTTCACGTCGATGTCAACCGCATGAACGGCTACAACATTACGTTCCGGGATATTGCCCAGGCCATCCGGGACGAGAACACCAACCTTCCCGGTGGATCCATTGATGTGGATGAAATGAACTGGTTGGTTCGTGTCGATGGTGAAATCACTGATCCCTATGAGATTGGTGATTTCGTGATTGACTCTCCTTCCGGGCGACCCGTTTACATCCGCGACGTAGCCCGGGTGGAATTCGGGTTTGCGGATCGCACCTCCTATTCGCGACTTTCCGTCCGGCAGGTCGAGCGGCCGGACGGAAGCCTCGATGTGTACCCGGAAGAAGCACAGGCGCTACTGCCGGTTATCAGCCTGAATGTCAAAAAGCGGGCAGGGGAAAACATCCTGGATACCGTTCGTGAGGTACGTGCCGTTCTGGATACCTTTCCCTTCCCGAACGGTACGGAGGTCATCGTGACCGGTGACGAGTCGGAAAATGTCCGTGACCTGATCAAGGATCTGGAAAACAACATCATCAGTGGACTGATCTTCGTGGTCATGGTCCTGCTGTTTTTCCTGGGTGCGCGTAATGCGGTACTGGTGGGCATTGCCATTCCCATGTCCATGTTGCTGTCTTTTGTCGTTTTTCAGGCGCTCGGCTATACGCTCAATTTCGTCATCCTCTTCTCGCTGATCATTGCACTCGGCATGTTGGTTGACAACGCTATTGTGATCGTCGAGAATATTTACCGATTCCGTGAAGAGGGATACGAACGCTTCGATGCCGCATGCCGTGGTACCCGTGAGGTAGCCAGTGCCGTTGTTGCATCCACGGCCACCACCGTCGCGGTTTTTGCGCCCATGATGTTCTGGCCGGGCATTATCGGCGAGTTCATGTCCTACATGCCTCTGACACTGATCGTGACGCTCTTGTCGTCACTTTTCGTGGCCCTTGTCATCAATCCGGTTTTTACCGGAATCTTTGTGCGCCTCGACGGCGAGGTCGCCGCCAGGCGCACACCCCTGGCCAGGCGGCTCGGGGTGCTTGCGGTCCTGCTCCTTGCCGCTCTGCTCGGACTGGCGAACTGGAAAACGCTGGTCGTGCTTGTCGTGGCTGTTCCGTCGGTCTACCTCCTCCACACGCGGCTCCTCAAAAAGCAGGGAGATCGGTTCGTGCAGAAGTTTCTACCGTGGCTCGTTGCCCGATACCGGACCTTCCTTACCTGGATGCTGATTCGCGACTATACGGTCCACCGTGCCTGGGTCCGGAATACGGGGGCACTGTCAGCCTTTACCCTTGGTTTCGTCCTCACGCTCGCCGGCCTCCTCGTCGGCTCAACACTGGGGCAGGCCGCATCGATGGTGCTGCTCATTCCCGGTATGGCCCTCCTGGCCGTGGGCGCGCTCGGCGTCCTTATCCACACGGCGGAGACCGTGCTCCTTGGCGGTTGGGGAAGTGTCAAGGCGGGCATGCTGTTGACCGTCCTGTCCCTGGCGGCACTCTACCTGATGAGTCTTGCCAAAGCGGACATCGCATTCTCAACGGCGGCTGAACTCGTCCTTTTTCCAGCTGCCATTGCCGTGCTGGGTGTAATTGGCGCTGTCCTTTTCAGAGGGCGAACGCTGTTTCTTACCGACAATCGTGCCCGCCTGCTCAACACCACGCTGGGCTCCCTGCTTATCATCATTGGCATGTTCATCACTGCTCCGACGGGTGTCGAGTTCTTTCCGGACACCTCTCCGGGACAGGTCCGGGTAACGGCCGAGGGTCCACTCGGGATGAATATTGATGCATCGGACAAGGTCGCCCGGGAAGCCACAGCAAGGATAGAGGCCCTCATTGACCAGAACCCGGCGTTTGAGGCAAATGTCAAGAACATGCTCGTCAATGTCGGCGTGGGTGCCGATTCAGATTTTGGTGGCGGTGCCTCGAGTCCCGAACGATCCCGAATCACGCTCAACCTCGTCGACTATGCCGCACGTGCCGAAGACTCGTTCATTTCGCTCAACAGGATACGGGATGGTCTCCAGGGCATGCCCGGTATCCACATCGCGATCGACAAGGACCAGAATGGACCGCCCACCGGAGCACCGGTCAATATCGAGATCTCCGGACCCGATTTCGATCGGATTGTCGAAATGACAAAAACCGTTGTTCAGCAGCTGCGAGAGGCCTCCGAATCGGGAGCGATCCCTGGTCTGGTCGATATAGAAGACAACCTGAATCAGGGGCGGCCTGAACTGCGTGTCGACATTGACCGGGAACGCGCTGCCCGCTTTGGACTCAGTACCGCAATCATTGCCAGCCAGGTACGCGCTGCCATAAATGGCCTCGAAGCAGGTACGTACCGGACGGGTGACGACGAATACGACATCATCGTACGCCTGCGCGAGGAAGACCGCAGCACACTTGAGTCCGTGCGCGATCTTACCATATTCGAAGATGGCACGCAGGTGCCTCTCGTGTCGGTGGCGAACGTGAACGTCTCGAGCGGCCTCGGGTCCATTACACGTCTCGACCTCGACCGCGTAGCCATTGTCACCGCCGAGGCAGCTTCTGGATTCAACGGCCAGGCCATTCTGGGCCAGGTTCAGACCTTGCTGACGGATTTCGAACGCGACATGCCACCCGGTTACACCATGGCATATACCGGCGAAAACGAGGAGCAGCAGGAAAGCTTCGGATTTCTGACCGTCGTCCTCATTGTCGGGGTCGCACTCGTATTCATGATCATGGTAGCCCAGTTCAACCTGATCTCCTCCCCGTTCATCATCATGATTGCCGTGGGATTCAGCCTGATCGGCGTACTCCTCGGACTCATCCTGACACGCACGCCGTTCGGCCTGATGACTTTCATAGGAATTATTTCGCTCGCAGGCATCGTGGTCAACAACAACATTGTGCTCATCGATTATGCCATGCAGCTGCGCGAACGCGGAATGGAGAAACAGAAAGCCATCGTTGAAGCCGGCGCCACGCGTCTCCGCCCGGTACTTCTCACGGCAATGACCACCATACTTGGACTTATTCCACTTACGTTCGGCATCAATGTGGACTTTGTGGGCCTGTTGACGGACCTGGACCCTGACTTCCAATTTGGATCGGAGAACACGCAGTTCTGGGGGCCCATGGGGACAGCCATCATCAGTGGCCTTACTTTTGCCACTTTCCTTACCCTCGTCATTGTTCCGGTCATGTATTCCACATTCGATTCGCTGTCGGTCCGTCTCGGCCGCATGCTGAAAGCAGAGGCGCACGATCCATCCGAACCCCAGGCAGTTGCAGAATGAAGTCTCTGGACGCATTTCCCGATGCACATCTCCGCATTTTCGAGCGCCCCGAGCCACCCCCGGACCCCGATTCCGTATACCTCATTGGAATCTGCGGAACGGGCATGGGATCGTTGGCCGGCCTGTTTCAGCAGGCTGGTAAACACGTCAGCGGCTCCGATGCCGCGGTCTACCCCCCGATGAGCACCCGGCTCGCCGCCCAGCACATCGAGGTCTACGAGGGATTCAATGCGGAAAGGCTTCCTGGCATGGCCGATCTGTACGTCGTCGGAAATGCCTGTACACCAACCCACGTCGAGGCATCATGGGCTCGCGAGCACCGGGTACCCCAGGTTTCTCTCCCCGAGGCCTTGTCCCGCTATTTCATACGTGACCGAAGATCACTTGTCGTCGCGGGCACGCATGGAAAAACCACGACGACCAGTCTGCTCACGCACGTCCTCCAGTCCGCTGGCCTGGACCCCGGATTCATGGTTGGCGGTGTCATGAACAACGGAAATGCCTCCTTTTCCGCAGGGACGGGCAGGCACTTCATCGTGGAGGGGGATGAATACGATTCCGCCTACTTCGACAAGCGCCCGAAATTCATGCACTACCGGCCCGTGTCGGCCATAGTAACGAGTCTCGAGTTTGATCATGCAGACATCTACGAGACCATGGACGACTACCGGGAGGCCTTCCGGGCGCTTGTGGGCCTCGTCCCCGGGAAGGGTCTCCTCATGCTCAATGCAGACGACGAAGAAGTCCGCGCCCTCGCCAATGGAGTGCGCGCCAGAATCCGGTTCTACGGACTTGAAAATGAACATGCTGACATTACAGCGCGTGATATCCGACCCGGGAACGGTGGCATCCGATTCACACCCGTAGTCAACGGGAAGGGCTTGGGTCCCATGTTTCTCAATATGAGCGGCCGACACAATCTCATGAATGCGCTTTCTGTTCTGGGTGTCTGCCTCGACGAGGGCGTCTCTGCCCGTCAGATAGGCCGTGCTTTTGCCTCATTCGAGGGGATACGACGCAGACAGCAGATCCGGGGCGAAGAGCGCGGGGTTATCGTGGTCGACGACTTCGCCCACCATCCGACGGCGGTCCGGGCTACACTCGAGGCCACGCGGGAACGGTGGCCGGACCGCCGCCTCGTGGCCGTCTTTGAACCGCGTTCCAACTCGAGTCGCCGGAAGGTCTTCGAGACGGGATATGCCGAAGCGTTCCGCTGGGCCGATGCGCTCTTCCTGAGCACGCCGCCGTTCAGACATAACGACGATCCGTCCAATTTCATGGACGTGGGACGGGTCCTGGACGATGTCCGGTGCCACGGTACCGATGCATTCCAGGGTCTGGATGCTGACGCCCTGCTGCCCATGCTTCTCCGCTACCTGAAGCCGGGAGATGTGGCCCTGATCATGTCAAATGGCAGTTTCGGCGGAATCCATGGGCGACTCCTCGAGGCCCTTGCGACAAATTGACAGGATGTGTGGATACGATTTGACCCTGGACAAACGTTCTGTAGACTGGCACGTTTTTTTCTGTGTCATGGGACATCGCAGAAACCACTTCCAACCAACACGTCATGATTACGAGAACATCCATTTCATACACGTTCATTGTGGCCGTCACATTCGTAGCCGGTATACTCTTCGCTACGGCCGGATCCGACGTCCTCGGTTTGTCGGAGCGGCTCATGAAATCCACGGCCGCACAGGGCCCGGAGACGGAAGTCCATGAGGGCGACACGCGCATTGACCAGGTTGTTTCGATAGATGATGCCTTCGTCCGGGTAGCCGACCTCGTCTCTCCTACCGTCGTTCAGATCAGATCGGAGCGCATCGTCGAACGCACATTCACGAATCCCTTCCAGGGATCGCCGTTTGAAAACTTCTTCAGACAACAACCACAGGGTGAGCCACAGCAATTCCGCACCAATGCGCTTGGATCGGGCGTCTTCATTCGCTCCGACGGATATCTGGCCACCAACTTCCATGTGATTGACGGTGCCGACGATCTGGAAGTGATGCTGAACGACGGCTCGTTCCACAAAGCCGAGATCGTCGGATCCGATCCCGATTCCGATCTGGCTGTCCTGAAGTTGGTGGACTTCAGTGGCTCGCTCCCCGCTATTTCATTCGGTGTGAAGGACGATATCAGGATCGGGCAGTGGGTCCTGGCTTTCGGATCGCCCATGTCTGAGGATCTTGGCAACACGGTCACTTCCGGGATTGTCAGTGCGCTGCGCAGAACGAGTGTCCAGCTGGGCAGCATCAACCCGTTCGCATCGCTGATCCAGACCGATGCTGCCGTGAATCCCGGGAACTCGGGAGGACCACTTGTCAACCTCCAGGGCGAACTCGTCGGTATCAACTCAGCCATCTACTCCCGGACGGGTGTGAACCAGGGTATTGCCTTCGCCATCCCCGTCGATGTGGTCCGGAATGTGACAGGTCAGCTCATGGACAAGGGTCGGGTCGATCGAGGATTTCTCGGTGTAACTTTTGACCGCGTTCCCGAGACGCTGGCCAGATTGAACAACGTTCCCCGGAGCGCTGCCCAGGTTACCTCTGTGACGGAGGGGGCACCTGCCGACGATGCCGGGCTGCGTGAGGGTGACATCATCACGGCCGTGAACGGCTCACGGTTGAAGGATTTCAATGAACTTCGCACCATGATTGCCAATATGGCTCCAGGTGACGAGGTACAACTCGACGTGACGCGGGGAGACGAGGCCCTGACCATCCGCGTTGAATTGGCTGAGCGTTCTCTCTACGTGGAAGACGCACGAAGCCGCTCAAACGCCGGAGGCAGGAGTAAAGCCGGGACCATACCCGAAGAAACTCTCGGCCTTCGCGTCGAGGACCTCAGTGCTCGTCAATTGGAGGCTATGGGGCTGTCCGGTCAGAACGTTCAAGGAGTACTGATTGCGCAGATTGACCAGAACAGCTCCGCCTTTCGTGAGGCGGAACTGCGGCGTGGGGACATAATTTCCAGGATGGACCGAAGGCCGGTGTCCTCTGTTGATGAGTTTCGCCGTGTGTACAGGAGCATGGATGCTGGTAGCTCCTTCATGGTCGAGGTGCACCGTGCAGCCCGGGAGGGAGATGGCTCGATCACGCTGCGCAAGTTCTTCACGGCGCTTACCAAGCCGGAATAATGTTCTGTCATTCGGTACCTTGGGTCCGATGACGACCATTGAATATTTTCTCGACGAACTCATGGGGGCGGCGCCTGACGGCGCCGCCCCCAATGATCTGGAGGCGCTCGCCTCCGATGCCCTTGATCGCGGTCTTCCGCTGACGACCCCCGAGGCCGTTGTCGCATACGTCTCAACGGCAGACTGCGCAAGCCGCAATCCACAGACACAGCTGGACCTCGTGTTCGGCAAAATCCGCCGGGTGACGACAGACCTTTTTTTGAGACTGCAGGAGGTCACGTCTGACCTTGGCATTCGACGACCTGACCTGCACATTCGGCTTCGACACAGCGCATCGCTGTTGGCTGGCCACGGGATGGACATCTGGCCACAACTTGCGCGGGGTATTGCCCGGGCAGCCTCCGATGCCGGAGCTGCGCGAACGAGTCTTCCTGTCGTATGCTGGAACCACGCCCGCTTCACGGACATGCTGCCCGACCTGGCCCAGCTGTTTGCGCACAGCGACGTACGGCTGGACTATCCTGACCCACCCGACCCATTCGACCTGGGGTGCCTTTCCGCATCGCTCGTCATTTCGCGCAGTACGTCTTCGACGCGGTACGTGATCTCCAGAAACATGGCCGTTTGTCCGGCTGTCCATCCGGAAACGGTGGAACTCGCCGTACAGTCCGTTCTGACAGGTCTGTCGACCGATGCACCTGAAGTGCGAAGCGCGGTTGCCCGTACGCTTTCCCGAGCCAACCGCCACCTGGCTCATGCGCTCGCCGCCGGCCATGCGCACTGGAAAGCCGGCCCCGGCCATCTGGAATGGCGTGCCATGCCGGATGTGGACGTTCATCAACTTACCCGGAGTATTCCCACGCACCTCGGGTGGCCTGTCCACCAGGGCACACCGGGGCATCTGACTGTGCGACCTGACACGACCCCTGATGAACTGGAAGATGGACTGGCACGCTCACTGTCCCACCCCGGGTACGTGGTCGTTTCAGACGCAAAGGCGACATGACAAGCGACATCCAGCTCGAGGTCAGCCCCCTCCCACTCGCTCTCCGACATGCGTTCCGGATTGCCCACGGCACCAGCCATGAGCGGACGAATGCACTGCTCACACTTTCCTGCCGCAACAACCTGAACGTGAAGGGCCTAGGAGAGGCGGCGCTTCCCCCGTACTATCCCTGGACAATCAGTGATGTGGAAGCGTATATCAGATCACTTCCACTCGAGAGCCTCGACGTCTCCGTTGCCGCGCATGATTCCGTCCGTGACTGGCTGGAGCACCTACCCGATGGTCCCGCCACGGCCCGGGCTGCCGTCGACATGGCTGTTCACGATGCATGGGCGAGGCATCGCGGCGAGTCGCTCCACGTAGCACTCGGTCTCGAGGGCCGGCAATTGCCGACGAGTACCTATGCGCTACCCATCCCGGAGTCACTCACGGAATTGGACCGTATGCTCTCGAACGCGTCCGGCTTCCCGTTCCTGAAGTTGAAGCTGGGAAGCGGTGACCCGGCCTACGACGTGGACGTCGTTCGGCATGCACGAAAACGGTACAGCGGCAGCTTGTGTGCAGACGTGAACAGCGGCTGGTCTATCGACGAAGCATGCGAATGTATTGCAGCACTTGGTGGCTGTGCCCTCGAATTCATTGAGCAGCCCGTAGAGGACGGGTGGCAGGAGCTGAATGACAGGTTACAGGAACGGGTCCCTGCCCATTGCCGCGCTCCCCTCGTCGCCGACGAGTCGGTACAGGACCTGGAATCCATCCGTGCACTGGCACCCCATGTGGATGGAATCAACATCAAGCTCGCCAAGTGTGGTGGTATTTCGGGTGCCCTACCGCAGGTCCGGTTGGCACGACAGCTGAACCTGAAGTGCATGCTCGGGTGCATGATTGAAAGCTCCATAGCTCTGACGGCCGCCGCGCACATCGGGGCACTGTTTGACTGGCTCGACCTTGATGGCACCATGCACACAGCTGCAGACCCGTTTGAGGGACTGCTCTACCGAAGTGGGGACATCACCCTGCCTGCCGCTGCCGGCCTCGGGGTCAGGCCTCGGCGTGCACCTGTTTGAGCGTCGTTTTCACGACGACCTGACTTTCGGCCAGTGACCTGTGAACCGGACACTTGTCCGCTATCTCCAGCAGCCGGCTCCGCTGCTCGTCGGTCAGTTCTCCGACAAGCTCGATCTCACGCTCCACGAGATCGATCTTGCCCATCCGGTCGCCCGAGTCACAATCACAGTCTTCAGCGTGTGTTTTTTCGTGCGTGAGGTGTACGTGGACTTCGTCCATCGGCCACTTCTTCCTGTCGGCGTACATACGCAGCGTAATGGCCGTACAGGCTCCCAGTCCCGACACGAGCAGATCGTAGGGACTGGGCCCCCTGTTGGTGCCACCCGCAGACTCTGGTTCATCGGCGACCAGAGCGTGTCCTCCTGCAACGATTTCTGTCCTGTACCGCGACGCATCGAGAGTTACCGTGACGTGATGGTGACCATGACGATCACTTTTCTGTTCAGAGGGCACTTCGATGTACCGCCTGGACCAGGCGGACAGCACGCCACCTGCGTAGAGCGCATCTTCCTCACTTGAGAGCAGATGATCGGCAGAATCCAGAGAAACAAAGCTTTTCGGGTGTTTTGCGGCTTTGTAGATCAATGCAGCATTGTCTATTCCCACAATGGTATCCACGGGAGAGTGCATGACCAGGATGGCTGTATCCAGATTCCCGATTACCGTGGCCGGATCCTGTGCCTCGAGGTCATCCAGAAATTCCTTTCGAATGGTAAACGGACGACCACCGATCGATACCTTGGCATGCCCGGACTTCAGGATTTCCTCTTCTGATTCTGCAAAAAGGTGTCGGACGTGTGCCGGATCGTAGGGTGCACCAACGGTCGCGACAGCACGCACAGACGGCAATTTTCCGGCAGCATGGAGCACAGCCGCCCCGCCCAGTGAGTGCCCGACCAATAAACGGGGGGCTTCGTACTCGGATGTCAACCACGCAGCTGCAGACTCCAGGTCTCCGATATTTGAACTGAAATCCGTATCGGCAAAATCTCCCTTACTCTGGCCAAGGCCCGTAAAATCAAACCGGAGTACCCCATATCCCGCACGGGTCATGGCACGCGTCAGATGTCCCACGGCCTTCAGATTCTTGGAACATGTGAAACAGTGGGCAAAAAGAGCATAGGCATACGGCCTTCCGTCGGCCGGCAGGTCCAGGTGCGCAGCCAGTTGGATGCCACGACCATTTTCAAAACGGATGCGGTGAGTCGCCATGGGTGGATTAGGTTGTTGAAAATAAAACTGTCACTACAGCAGCTCAAACGTTACGGCGCGAGGCTGTACCGATTCGGGTACCTG
>PCUY01000043.1:154128-168657 GCA_002787815.1 Bacteroidetes bacterium CG12_big_fil_rev_8_21_14_0_65_60_17
AGATACAGGGCGACGAAAGGGTACGTTCCCACTCACGCGGAACGCCGGTCGATGGGAGCTCGTGATCGGCAGCGCGGGTCGTGTCTTCCAGGATGGGAAGCAGCGTGTGTACATCCACGCGCCCCGACGCCAGGGTCCGGTCCAGCGCCTCTTTCCCCCTGGTCACCTTGGGCCACGGTGTATCGAGGGCAGCATTGCTCAGGCCATACGTCCCGGGTGTCACGATCCGAGGCGGATCGGGTATGCGGTTGGATACATAGACGAGGTGTTCCGTATCATAAAGCAGCAGATTGAATCCGTTGTACATCTGTCCCTGGTCCAGAATACGGGTCGCCGCATCAAGTGCAGGTTCCCGTGATTCCAGGAACGACTGCACCAGAAAACCCCGGCTCCTGGCGTCAGGAACAGACCGACCAGGCTCGCGCACGTTCGTGACCGCCGCGACCCGTCCGCCCGTCGTCACCCCGAGCCAACTTCCGCCCGAGCGCAGGTCGCGCCCTCCGAGCACATCCGGCGCATCTCCCCAGAAATCGGCCTGCAACGCAGGACGGTCGTGAAATTCATCCCGGTTCGCCAGAAGCAACAATTCATGTTCTTCGTGCACGCGGTAAGAGAACAGAATCAGGCACATGATTTCAAACCCGGCGCCGGAAAATATACGCTACGGGAGATGTGGGAGCAGGTGTGGGACCTTTGTATGCTGTCATTTCGAATTGTTTCGAGGAAAGCGACCCGAAGAAGGCAACGACCTCGTCATATTCCTCCGCCCCTCCTCGATGGCCCCTGTACACCGTGACCGACAGGACGCCGCCGGGGCGGAGCAGTCGACACGCCGCTTCGAGTGCCGGAAGTGTCGTCTTGGCGTGTGTAACAACCTGTTTATCACTACCCGGAAGGTAACCCAGGTTGAACAGTATGGCCGCCACCGATCCAGGGCAGGGGCAGCTGCGGGACAGCCACTGGGGCAGCAGATGGCCGTGATCTCCCGGATACAGAACGACGCGGGACCCTACACCGTGCGCCAGCAGGCGTGCGCGGGTGGCGGCGATGGCAGCATGCTGGATATCAACTCCCAGAACCTGTCCGGAGGGACCCACACAATTCGCCAAAAACAACGTATCGTGGCCATTTCCGGTCGTTGCATCAATTGTACATTCCCCGTGTTGAACAACCCGCTTCACATACGCGTGCACATAGTCTGTAATGCGCTTGCTTTTCAAATCACCGTCGGCCATGCTGCTTCAAAACCTGGACGAGCCCGTTCCGGTCACTCTTCCCCTGAACCGATCCTACAATATACAGTTCGCCGACCTGGACGAATTGCCGGCCGCCATGCGCTCTGCCGGTATCCGTGCAGGCAAGGTACTTGTCGTGACCGACAGCAACGTGGCGACCCATTACCGCGACAGGCTCGATGCCCTCTTCATCAAGGACGGATGGGATGCGCTCGTTCTGGTTCTGCCACCGGGCGAGACCACCAAGAGCCCGAAGCATCTGCATGCCATATACGACGCTGCCCTTACCTGGAATATAGATCGAAGAACGCCCATCGTGGCATTCGGAGGAGGCGTGATCGGAGATCTGGCGGGTTTTGCTGCAGCCACGCTTCTGCGCGGTCTGCCCGTCGTGCAGGTCCCCACATCGCTGATTGCACAGGTTGACAGCGCCATTGGCGGCAAGACCGGGATCAATCATGCGGAAGGGAAAAACCTGATCGGTGCATTTCATCAGCCGGAACTTGTGCTCGTCGATACGAAGCTCCTCTACACGCTGGATCGCCGCCAGTGGACAAGCGGTCTGGCGGAAGCCGTCAAACACGCTCTGATTGACGATGAGCCCTACTTCGCATGGATTGAGAAAGAGTGGAACCGGATTCTGGCCCGCGATCCGGACGTCGTTCCGGACATGGTATACCGGGCAGTAAAGGTGAAGGCACGCATTGTCGGCGAGGACGAACTCGAATTGGGCCACCGGGCATTGCTCAACTTTGGACATACATTCGGTCATGCACTGGAACATGCAACCGGTTATGGTACATTGACGCACGGAGAAGCGGTGGCATTGGGTATGCGCGCTGCTTCATTCCTTTCACGCAGACTGCATGCAAAGGTTGACCAACATCGGATAGATGCCGTTCTCGGCGCTTTCCCGACGCCAGCGCTTCCGGAAGGACTGAGTGCCTACGACCTGACATTTGCCATGCGTTCCGACAAGAAGGCCCAGGCAGGCCATCTCCGCTTTGTACTGCTGCGAAAGGTCGGGTGTGCCTATGTTGAGGACGATGTGACTCCCGCCGACCTTGAAGCCGCCTGGGATCACGTACTTGGGCTGCGGTGACCAGCAACCGCGTCCATCATATTGTCCAGGGGCTCGTCCGGTTGACTGCAGGAGTCGTTCTGCTGGGACTGATATTGTTTTTCGCAGCCACGCGCACCCAGGTGGGTCGTGATCAGGTGGCGCGCCAGATTGAAGATGCGGTATCGGGCCGGTTTGCCGGCACGTTGTTCATTGGTGGAATGACAGGCAACCTGGCGCAGACACTCTATGCAACCGATGTGGTATTCGAGGACGCGCAGGGTCGCCGTGTCGTCGCTATTGACTCCATTGTGGCATCACCGCGATGGTCATCTCTCCTGCGCCGCGAATTCTCCGTCGGCACGCTGGAGGTGTTCGGAATGGAAGCGGCCCTGTATCCGGTTTCCGACTCTCTGCACGACACCAGCCTCCAGGCCGCACTTACTGTCGACGACCCGTCCTGGGCGCCAGCACCTGGACGCGGATCCTGGTCCATGGCCGGTGCATCGGTACGCATTTTTGACGCAGCTGTCAGGGCCGGCGCGTTGTCGGCATCGGACACATTTTCCGTCCCGGCGTGGTCGACGTGGCTCGCGGCGCATCCCATGGATAGCATGGACATCCACCTTGATGTCGCCTGGACCAACTCCCGCAAACAGATAGACGTTATCCGTTGGAACGTCACATTTCCTGAACAGCAGGTAAGCACGTCGAATGTACGCGCCCAGTTGCGTGTGGACGAAGACCGGATCACGGTCCCTGACGTCGCTCTGCGTATTGGATCATCGTCTGTCCAGGCGGCCGGCTATTTGACGCGTGGGGACACTCCTCCCCGTTTTCAGATCGAAATCAGACCGTCCTCGCTGCAAACCAATGAGCTGCATCTGTTTTCGGCGGCCATACCTTCCCGCGGCATGGTTGAAATCGGAGCCATGATCCAGGGATCTGTCGGCGACCTTACCATTCCCTGGTTGGATGTGTCGCACAATGCGTCGTCCCTCCACGCCGAAGGTACTGTAATCGGACTCCCGGAAGCGGCTGATTTTGAGTTGTCCCTGCGCTCGGACATCCTGGAGCTGGACGAAATCCGGTCATGGGCACCCTACTATCCGGTTCTGGAACGCACTACCGTACCGTCAGTCTCCATCGATACCTACTTCCGAGGCAGGGCTCCGTCGCTCAAACAACTGCAGGAAGACCCGCTGTCAGGCTGGTCCGCCAACGGCAACGCGGATGTGGTATCGGACGCCGGCACGCTCGCTCTTTCCTTCGATATCGACGCGCAGTCACGTAATGCCACAACACATTCGTTCCGGGCACGCTCAAGTGCCCTTGACCTCGGCCCCTGGCTCGGCAGATCCCGGCTTTCCACCCATGTTACGGGAACGATTTCCGCGTCCGGATCGGGTTTGAAGCCGAGCGAAGCCGTGTCAACCATCGAACTTGAACTCGATCGGCCACGATGGAACGATAGACGGCTTGAACGACTGACAGCCACGGTGGAACGCGTACCCGACGCGTGGGCCGCCGAGGCTGTCCTCTCACAACAGGATGGCATGATGCACGTGTCCGGGACTTGGCCGCGAAATCACGCCGTACGACTTTCCGGACGTATGGAACAGGTGGACATCGGCACACTACTGGGAATGCCGTCGTGGCAGAGCCAACTGACACTTGACCTCGAGGGAAACTTCTCACCGTACTGGACCGACTCCTCCCACTTTGCCATCGACGTTGATCTGGATTCTTCCTGGGTGGCCCAGCATGGTGCTGAACACGCGCTGCCACCACAGGAGATTTCCGCGCGCTTCCATCCCCCGGATGAGAGCGCATCTGACAGGATTTTCAACTTCTCGGCTCCTTCACTCAAAATATGGGCTCGGTCCGACGTTCCGCTGCGAAGCGCCATGCCCACCCTTTCCCACTGGCAGGACATGGTGCAAAGGACGTTGTCGGTGATCTCGGAAAAACGATTGCAGCCGAAGTCTGACGTGGACGGCCAGGTTCGCCGTGATCACAGGCTCAATCTGGAGCTTGACCAAGCGCGCATCCGGACACCGAATCCGATCGTGATGCATCTGGGAGTTGACATTGCAAATGCTTCCCTGCTGTCAGCATTCAGACCGGCAGCCGATTCGCTGGCCCTGACGGGTAGCGCTGATATGGACCTTGTGGTGGGGCCCGATACGATTTCAGCGCTCACAACGACCCGGTTTCCCCACGTGCGTCTCGGAAATTTGGAACTTCACGGAATGCAGGCGGAATGGACATTGCTCTCATCGAGGCCCGACACGGCACGCACGGCCGTGTCGACAACTACGGAAAGCCGCCTTGATCTTGTCCTCGATTCCCTGGCCCGCGGCTTCCTCGACGCCGATCGAACCCGTATTACGGGTGCCATGCGCAACTCCGAGGGGCATCTGGATATCCACATGGCGCGCCCTGGACTCACCGATTCGCTACGGATCGGGGCCAGCATTGACCTGCACGACACATACAACCGGATTCGACTGGAAGAGCTGCACCTGCATGCAGGGCCGTCCGAATGGTTTCTCAAAACTCCGGCCACGATCGACTTCTTTGCCGACGCTACGCGAGTGGAAGGATTGGAGGTAGCGCTCCGGGACACAGAAGGACTGACAGAACAGTCTTTTGCCGCTGCAGGCACCTTCTCGGCCTATCCGGAGGACGTTGTCCGATTGACGGCGCGTGAACTACTCGTGACCGACCTGTCCGATTATCTTGATATCGGCAAACGCATCGGGGGCCGATTGAATGTATCGGTAGATCTCGCGGGCGGGTACACCCAACCCCGCGCCTCCGGGCAGGTACGACTTGACAACGCTTCTCTCGAACACCACATCGTGGGCAATGTGATCATTGAAAGTGATTTTGAATCCGACAGCCCGGACCTGGATTTCAGCCTTCGAATCGTGCCCATTGAATCGGACTCGGTCTACATTTCAGGTCGGAACGAATTGGGTGACGTGGTCGAAAACGATCTCTCTCTGTCTGGTCTGGTCCGACTGCCCGGGAGGGCAGACCAGGGAGAAGGCAGACTCGACCTGGACGCGGATCTGGAGCATGTGAACCTGTTTTTCCTGGAATACATCTTCAACCGCGCCGTAGCCAACGTGGATGGATTTCTGGTAGGTGATGGTCGCATAACAGGCAGTATTTTTCAGCCCGTAATCGAGGGCCGCGCCGCAGCACTCGATGGCACGTTCGACATACCGAGGACCGGACTCACCTACGGACTGGAGGGTGAAATGCGCGTGGACCAGGAAGCGATTCACGTTGAACGTGCCGTGGCCCGCGACAATCAGGGTGGATCGGCGCACGTGACCGGGCGCATGAACTTCAACAATTACCGGGAATTCACGCTCGACCTGAGCGGTACGCTCGACGAATTCCAGATCATCGGATCGAGCACCGCCAACGACCTCCCATTCTACGGTTTCATTTGGGCCAGTGGCACGCTCACGCTGAGTGGCCCCCTCTATGACGCCACGCTCCGCTCGGCTGACGCGGTCACCAGGCCCGACTCCCGGCTATTCATTCCCATCGAGGAAACACTTTCCGAAACCGACGAGAGCTTCATTGTTTTCGAAAATACGCCGGGTGTTATTCCGGACTTCGACTCACTGGCCCGTCGCCCCTTTCTGCTCGCCCGGCGCCCGACAGCGGAGCGGCAGTTCCTGGATGCGCTCAACATGGACCTCAATATCCGGGCACCCACAGGATCGGTCGTGCATCTGGTCATAGATCCGCTTCTGGGAGATGTAATCGAGGCATCGAGCCAGGGAACCATCCAACTTGTTCGCGAAGAGGGTGAGTTCTCCGTGTTCGGAACGTTGGGGGTCAATGCAGGAAAATACCTGTTCACAGCCGGTGAGGTTTTCCAGCGGAATTTCCAGATCTCCGAGGGAGGAACCATGAGTTGGGACGGCGACCCGCTCAATGCGACGCTTGACATCAATGCTTCCTATCGGACACGTGCTTCCCTGCGCGGACTTGACAATTCACAGGACGACAGCCGCCTGGTCCCCATGATTGTCTGGCTTCACATTACGGGCACGGTTTTCTCCCCCGCTGTTGACCTGCGCCTGGCCATTGATCAGTCGAACCAGAATGTACTCGGAAACAACCAGGCCCTCGAAGCGCGGCTCAATCAACCCGAATTGTCCACCGAATACGCCACCAGCGTCCTGCTCACGAACAGCTTCATTCTGACCACGGACAATATCTCGTCCGATTCCGGTGGACAGTTGGCCTTCAACAGCGTATCCCAACTTGTGTCCTCCCAGCTCAACCGTTTCCTGAACGCTGCGCTCCCCAACGTCGACTTCAGTTTCGGCCTGCAGGGCGAAAATACGCAGGACCTGGACGTCACCTACGGCGTAGCGCTGCGCCTTTTGGATGAAAGGCTGATCATCCGGGGAGAAGGAGTCTATCAGGGTGCGCGCTCGTCCAGCGACATCAGGGCAAACGACGGACTCCAGGGCGAGTTCGTCGTCGAAGTCCGCCTCAATCCCAATGTCTCACTCGAGGTATTCTTCAGGCGCGAAGGGGATATTCTCCAGAGCACAGAGCTTACCAATACGGGCGGAATTGGCATTTCATACCAGACCGAATTCATTGGCTGGCGACATCTTTTTTCGGGCCCTCCCGCTTCCGCCCGGTAACGCACGTCCCCGATCAGTACGCCAGTCGTGCAACATGCTTTTTCCACGCATCAAAGGGCGCATCGTGAGATGGCACCCCCATGCGTCGTATCCGTAATGTGCGCTCACCGTCCGCAAGCGGCATTTCGTCATAGATGTGCTGGTCGTCAAATCCTGCGCGGGCCGCTTCTTTGCGGGTAGATGCGTAGAACACCGCCTGGGGACGCGCCCAGTACATGGCACCCAGGCACATCGGGCACGGCTCGCACGATGCGTAGACAATGCAGCCTGACAACTGGAATGATCCGAGACGACGACATGCCTCCCGTATGGCAACGATTTCAGCGTGTGCGGTCGGGTCGTTGGTCCGGGTCACGCTGTTTACACCCTCGGCAAGCACCTGGTCGCCGCACGTTATGACACATCCGAAAGGCCCGCCCCCCTTCTCTACACTCAGGCGGGCCAGTTCCACGGCGCGTTCAAGGTATCGGACATCCAGCATTTCACAGCCCTTATGCATGACTTCGGGATTCAGCTTCTATATTCCCATCGAACCAATGATAGTTCCCGGAATATGAAGCCACTTGCCAGACGTACTGACGGACTTGAGCAGAGCAGTATCCGCGCCATCACTCTCATGTTGCGTGACATGGATGGTATCAACCTCGGCCAGGGCATCTGTGACATGCCCACACCGGATCCCATCAAGCAGGGAGCGCATGCTGCAATTGACGCCGACAAGTCAATTTACTCGTACTACGGAGGAATCCAGCCACTACGGGAAGGTATCCTGGAAAAAGCGCGCTCATTCAATCGGATACCGGCCCAGTCGCTCGACAATGTCATGGTTACGGTGGGATCGACCGGGGCATTCGTGGCCACGCTCTTCACTTTGCTCAACGAAGGCGATGAGGTGATTGTATTTGAGCCGTTCTACGGATACCACGTGAACCTGCTGCGCGTCATGGGAGCCGGGATCCGGACCATCACCATGCAGGGTCCCGACTGGAATGTTGACTTCAAGGCAGTGGAGAACGCGATAACCGACAGGACGCGAGCCATCATTGTCAATACGCCGGGCAATCCAAATGGGAAAGTGTGGAGCCGACAGGAGCTCATGACCCTGCTGGACCTTCTGAAAAAGCATGACCTCTATGCCATTACGGATGAAATCTATGAATACATGCTCTATGGTGGGCGTGAGCACGTTTCACTCGCATCGCTACCGGGTGCCATGGAGAGGACCATCACCATTTCCGGGTTTTCAAAAACGTACAATATGACCGGATGGCGGCTGGGATATGCCGTTGGACCCGAACATATCCTCGACAAGATGGGCCTTCTTGCCGATTTGATCTACATCTGTGCACCGACACCGCTTCAACATGGTGTCGCCGAGGCATTTTCCATGCCCGAATCCTACTTCACGGAAATGGCGCAGGCGTATGCCGAAAAACGGGACGTGCTGTGCCGCACGCTGGAGGAAATCGGATTCAATGTACCCTGGCCGCAGGGCTCCTATTATGTCCTGGCCGACTTCGCTCCACTGCAAAACAGGCTGAGCGGATTTTCTGACGATGAGGAAGCACAGCTGACCCTGGTCCAGAAAGCAGGTATAGGTACGGTGGCCGGACGATCTTTCTTTACACACCCCGAGGATGGGGCAACGCGTCTCAGGTTCTGTTTTGCCAAGGAAATGGACGTGCTCGAGGAGGCGTGCAGGCGACTCAGGAGTGCGTTTGGATCGACTGGATAAGCCGGTCGTGAACGATACCGTGAGAGGCTACGATGCCTTCATTGGCAGACAGTTTGGCACCGCGACTGAAGTCGAGCCGCTGGCCGTGCATATCGGTAACCCGCCCTCCTGCCTCCTCCACGATGAGGCAGCCGGCAGCATGGTCCCATATGTTTTCCACATACGAGACTGACACCGGCAGGCGGAGATAGATCTCTGCCATTCCCGCAGCAACCGCCGCATACTTTGCCTGGGAATCCATCCGAACGGGAGCACCCCCGATTCCCACATCAGCGGCTATCCGGGCTGAGCGGCCATGTGCCGAATGAGCCGATTCCACCGACTCACAGAATCGCATGCCCGGGTTCTTCTTCTCTTTGCTGACATGGAGTTTCCCGAGTGACGTCGCTTCCTGAAGGGACCACGACCACGCACCACCACCTTTTTCAGCCGTCACAATCACGCCGGGCGATGTCATTCCGGGTAGCGTGAGATTCGGACAGGCAAGAGCACCGATTTCTACTTCTCCGTCTGCAATCAGCGCCAGCGCAACAACATATTGTCCCCCTCGGATATAGCCTTTCGTGCCGTCAATCGGATCCAATGTCCAATATCGGTGGTCGTGACCGTGACCTGCTCCCAGATCAATCCACCGTAGCACATCGTCCATGGTCGTCCCGGCGTATTGCTCCTGCACGGCTCGCAGAAGACGTGCTCTCGCGGGCGCCGCTGTTTTCTCACGAAGCACAGCCGCATCTTCTTCCGCAACGATTCCATCTTCCGGGAACGCCTGGCCCAGCCGTCGGCAGACCAGGGCCTGACTCCCGAAGTCCGCGATCGTCACAGGCGACGCGTCTTCTTTTTGAACCACATCGGACGCCGCTGGCGTGTGGGCACTGACCGACATGCACAACGAGGCTGCTTCACGGACCGCTTGAAAAGCGACCTCTGTTTCCCTACGCATGATCAATATGTCTCATTGGTTTGATGGATACGCGGGAAGCTCCGAAAGTGCCACCAGTCGTCCCGTGACATGATCCAGTTCGAATCCAAGGTGGACGTGCCCGTTGGACATGAGCAGAAAGGGGGCTCTCAGGGACCGGTTGTATACCGCGACTTGATCGGCTGCCGACTGCGTCAGTTTCACACCGGGCGCCTTGCACTCAATGACCATCCACGGCTTCCCCTTCCTGTCGTGCACCACAATGTCCGGTCGCCTTTGTGCCCCATGCACCGCGATCGCTTTCTCCACGGCAATGAGACCAGCAGGAATTCGCCATTCCGACATCAACCAGGAGAGCAGACGCTGCCGCACCTCCTCTTCCGGCGTGGCCGCAACGTGTCGCTGTCGAACGGGGTCATACACCATGTCGAACGCGTCCGGATCATGCATGTCGTTTCGTGCCGTCTGCCATCAGGTAGAGCACCGACATACGAACAGCCACACCATTGGTGACCTGGTTCAATATCAAGGCGCGTTCGTGATCCACTACATCGGTGGCCAATTCCACACCCCGGTTGACCGGACCCGGGTGCATGACAATCAGATCCCTGTGCGCCTCCATGTGCTCCATTCTGATCCCGAACTGTTCGTGGTACTCACGAACAGACGGAAACAGACTCCGCCCCTGTCGTTCCATCTGGATCCGAAGAGCCATGGCAACATCGCAGCCATCGAGCGCTTCATCGAGACACGTTGTCACACGCACCCGGCCCCGCGCCCCCTCACCCAGCAGGCGATCCAGATGGACCGGCAGAAGAGACGCCGGGCCACAGATGGTAACGTCAGCTCCCAGCGTGGTCAGGGCGTGCAGATTGGATCGCGCCACACGACTGTGCATGATGTCTCCGATGATGGATATTCGCAGTCCTTCGATGCGCCCGAACTGCTCGCGGATGGTCAGCGCATCGAGAAGTGCCTGCGTCGGGTGCTCGTGTGCTCCGTCGCCGGCATTGATGACGACGGCGTCTACGCAGCGGGTCAGGAAAGACGGAGCACCAGCCGATCCATGACGAATAATCACCATGTCTATTTTCATGGCCTCGATGTTGCGCGCCGTATCGCGGAGCGTCTCGCCTTTCGAGATACTGGAGCCCGACGAGGAAAAATTGACCACGTCAGCCGAAAGTCGCTTTTCGGCGAGTTCAAAAGATATCCGGGTTCGGGTAGATGGTTCATAGAACAAGTTGACGACCGTCACGCCCCGCAGTGACGGTACGCTTCGGATTGGTCTGTCCAACACTTCCCTGAACTGGACGGCCGTATCAAGGACACGCCCTATGTCGCCGCGGGACCACCCCTCCAGACCCAACAGGTGCCTGTGAGCCAGACCCGTATCCTGCTTCGGTGACTGATCCTGAACGTTTTCCGGTTCCACGTCCGACGTCATGCTGCTTCCCCCGAATCAACGAGCCACACGCCTTCCCTTTCATCGCACTCTGAGAGCCTGACGCGCACCTCCTCTCCGGGTAACGTTGGCACGCGCCTTCCGATAAAATCGGCTTCGATGGGCAATTCCCGGTGTCCCCTGTCAATCATTACGAGAAAATGCACCGAGGCAGGTCGACCCATATCCATCAAGGCATCGAGCGCACTGCGTACTGTTCTGCCCGTGAAAAGAACATCATCGACCAAAACAAGGTGCCTGTCATGGATATCGAAGTCAATGGCCGTTTCCCGTACTTCGGGCTTGCGATTCCGCATCCGGAAGTCGTCCCGGTACATGGTTGCATCCAGGATTCCAACCGGTACATCCACACCGTCAATATCCCGGATGAGGCCGGCGAGCCTTCGTGCCAGAAAGACGCCCCGGGTCTGCATCCCGATCAATCCGAAGTCCGCCCCGGCGGTTTCATCGATGGCAAACATTTCAACGATCTGCCGCGACATCCGATGCAGAATGCGCTCCAGATCGCGCTCATCCATGAGTTGGGCTTTGACGGTATCCTTGGCGTGCATACTCCCAATGTACGGACCCTGTGGAACAGAAAACGACATCACCGTTTGACAGAATTCAACAAAACCCGCAACCGGACGTGCCCGCCACCGAACGATCGTTGAAATACCTGGATCCTGCATTCATCTCGCAGGTCAACTCCATGGAGTTGCGTGCCCGCCTGATTGTTGAAGGATTCATAACCGGGCTCCACAAAAGCCCATATCACGGCTTCTCGGTTGAATTTGCAGAGCACAGGCCGTACAACCCCGGCGATGAACTCCGTCACGTGGACTGGAAAGTTTTTGCCAAGACGGACAGGCATTACGTCAAGCAGTACGAGGAGGAAACCAACCTGCGCCAGTACGTTGTTCTCGATACGTCGGCCTCCATGAAGTACAAACACAGTGCAGACATCAGTAAGCTGGAGTACGGCGCGTGGTTGGCCGGTGCCCTGCACTACCTCATGGTACGACAGCGTGACGCAACCGGCCTGATCGCTTTCGATGAGCACATTCACACCATGAGGCGGCCAAAATCCACGCAGGGGTACCTTCGGCAACTGCTGGCTACATTGGAGACGATCACCGAAGAAGAGAGCGGTGACAAGCGCACGAGCGCGGCGTCGACACTGGAGGAGGTGGCTGAACGGATTGGCCGTCGGTCCATGGTCGTACTCATCACCGACCTGTTCGAGAACATCGGCAAGCACGACGCGCTGCTCACTGCGCTGCGCCACCTCCGTTACAAGGGCCATGAAGTCCTTGTGTTTCACGTACTTGAATCTGCCACCGAGCGTCAGTTCAGATTTCCGGATGTACCCATGCGGTTCGTGGATATGGAAACCGGAGAAGAAATGAGCCTGCAGCCGTCACAGCTGAGGGACAATTATGCCGAAGCAGTGGCTGCTTTTTCACAGCGGTTCCGTAACAAATGCAGGGAGCACAACGTTGACTTCGTAGAGCTTGACACTTCCCAGAGCTACAGTGCCGCCCTGCTGGCGTACCTGAACAAACGCCGGCGTCTTTCCTGAATTGGCCTTCCCCGTGAAGGTCCCCACCTTTTTGCGAGGAATAAAACCATGCGACCTGCTGTACGACGCTTCCGCTCCAAACACGCCTCCGTGCCCACGTGCTCACGACTGCTCGTGCTGCTGCTCCTGGCAGGCAGCCTGACCGTCAACTCCCTCTCTGCACAGGTGACACCCACACTGGTCGATGACCCGGAGATTGTCTCGACATACGCCAATACGATCACCGCGAATGACCTTGCGGCACACCTGTATTTCTTTGCATCCGACCATTTTCAGGGGCGGGAAACAACCCAGCCCGGCCAGAGGCTGGCAGCTGAATATCTGGCTTCCCAGTACCGACTCATGGGGCTGGAACCACGCGGCACCGCCGCGCCTCATGATGCAGCAGGACCCGATGCATACCTGCAACCCTTCACCGTCTACGGTACCCGATTTGATCGAAGTACATTGACAGCGGAAAGGAACGGCACGCCACTTTTTTCCGCCGAGTTTTCGCGTGATGTCAACAATGGCTCATTCAGTTACCAGATGGGAGAAGGCCAGGATGTCACGGCTCCCCTCGTGTTTGCCGGATATGGCATACACGATCCCGACCTGGATTTCAGCGATTTTGACGCGCTGAACAGTGCTGGGGTCCAGATCGGCGGAACGTGGATCATGATTCTGGACGGCGAGCCCATGACATCCAATGGTGGCATGCTCCTGTCTGAAAATGGAACTCCCACGGCATGGTCGACGGGACGGTTCACCAAGCTCCGTTTTCTCCTTCAGGGCGAAACCATGCCTGCGGGAATCATCATCGTGGGCAATGCCGACGCCCCCGTACCGGAAGGCGCCGGAAGCCTGTCACTCAGCCCTCCGGACCGCACGCCTGCTAACGGGGCGCGCCGCGTGCTCCCGCCCGTACTTCGTATTTCCGAGGATCTGGCAGACGTTCTATTGTCTGCGTCGGGCCACACGGTCGCATCCATTACGTCGACAGTAACCGAGACGCACTCGCCCGTGGTTTTTGGAATGAGTGGTACACGTCTCACAGGATCGGTCGAGAACAGCCGTTATGACGCCCCAACGGAAAATGTCGTAGCCTTTATTGAAGGGTCTGACCTCAAAAATGAGGTCGTCGTACTTACGTCACATTACGACCACATTGGAATTTCCGGTAGTGGGGAAGATCGGATCAACAACGGCGCCGATGATGACGGAAGTGGTACCGTCACGCTGCTCGAGCTCGCCAGCGCATTCCAGCAGGCCAAAGACGACGGCTTCGGCCCTCGACGATCCCTGTTGTTCATGAATGTAACCGGAGAGGAAAAAGGATTGCTCGGATCGGCATGGTACTCTGACCACGAGCCGCTCTTTCCCATTGAAAACACGGTTACGAATCTGAACATCGACATGATTGGTCGGGTAGATCCCACGCATCCGGGACCGGATGCCAATTACGTCTATATCATCGGGTCGAATCTGATATCCCAGGAGTTGCATAATATCAACCTCCAGGCAAATGACCTGATGGGCACAGGCCTCGACCTCAACGAGCGGTTCAATTCCAGGGACGACCCGAATCAGTTCTACCGGCGATCGGATCACTGGAACTTCGGAAAGCACGGAGTCCCATTCATATTCTTTTTCACGGGCACGCATGAAGACTATCACGGAGTCGGTGACGAACCGGAAAAAATCGAGTACGAACGCATGGAAAAGATTGCCCGTCTGATATTCGGCACCGCCTGGCAGGTAGCCAACCAGGATACGCGTCCGGCCGTCTCCGGCACCGGGTTTAATTAGGGCCTGTTAACACTACGCCTGAGCCCGCTGTAGCTATCAGAAATGGCGTTTATCAAGGCGTGAGGAGTGAAGTATGGC
>PCUY01000051.1 GCA_002787815.1 Bacteroidetes bacterium CG12_big_fil_rev_8_21_14_0_65_60_17
AGGCACTGATACGCCTGACGCCATGCATAACGAACAGCACGATCTGGATCTGTATTTCCTCGGGCCCAAGTCCGAGCAGCGGCAGTTCCTGGTCGAGGTGTTGCAGCTGGTCTTGAATGACCACGTGTTCTGGCGGCGCAACTACTACCCGAAAGATCCGCCGTCCATTCCGTACAGCAAGGTGCACGGCGAGCAGGCGAGGCATTTCCGGGAGGAGTTCTATACGGAGTTGTTTCGGCTCATATCGGAGCTCAAACTGGATGTGCCCATTTTCTCGCCACGCTATGCGGCGCACATGATTTCGGAAATGAATCTGCCGTCGCTCGTGTCCTATTTCGCGGCGCTGCTCTACAATCCGAACAACGTATCGAGCGAGGCGAGTCCCGTCACCATCCGCTACGAACTGCAGGTGGGGCAGCAGTTTGCCGCGCTGTTCGGGTTCGACACCGACCGATCGTTCGGGCACCTGACATCCGGCGGCACGGTCGCCAATTACGAGAGCCTCTGGTATACGATGGCGGGCCGCACGCTGCCCGTATCGATTGCCATGGCGGGCGGGCAGGGCGCGGAGGCGCGCAGCGCAGACGGCCTCTGGGCGCTCATGAACGTGCCGCTCGCCGAAGTCGAAGAGCGACTGGCCGTATTCCTGGCACCCGATCCGGAAGCGCGGTTCGAGGCGCTGCGGCCCGTGATGCAGTCCCATCTGGGCCTCGTCGGCTTCGCCCGCCGCGTGGAAGCGCATTTCGGCGCTGAATGGGTGCCGCCTGCTGTGGTGGCGCCCCGCACAGCGCACTACTCCTGGGCCCGCGCGCTGCCGCTTCTCGGTCTCGGCAAAGGGGCGGTCCGTACGGTGGCTGTCGACGCCGATCTGCGCGCGAAGCCGGACGACTTCGAACGGGTGCTCCGCGCCTGCCAGGCCGAGCGGCGTCCCGTTTGGCAGACCGTAAGCATTGTCGGCACGACCGAGTTCGGCACCATCGATCCCGTCCACGCACTCGCCGACGTACGCGACCGCCTGGCCGCCGAGGGCCTCTACACGCCCATTCATGTGGATGCGGCGTACGGCGGGTATTTCGCGACCATGTACCGGGAAGGGGAGGGCGCGTGGGATCCGAGCGGCGAGCCGATGGATGCGGCCCCGAGCGGCGAACCGACGGATGCGCCGCCGGGCGGAGAAACAGAAGCGGCGTTCCGCGCCCTGTCCCGCGTTGACTCGGTGACGGTAGATCCCCACAAGGCCGGATATACTCCCTACGGCGCGGGATCGATCGTGATCAAACACGGGTTCTTGAAGGATCTGGTGGCCGAAACGGCGCCTTACTGCCTGGACCGGCACGATACGACGGAGGCGGAATCGCCCCGCCCGCAGCTGGGCAAGTTCATTCTCGAGGGTTCAAAGCCAGGTGCGGCGGCGGCAAGTGTCTGGTTCGCACACAGGCTCATTCCGCTCAACCTGGATGGCTATGGGCGCCAGCTGGCAACGCTCTGCCGGCTCACGCGGGATGTGCACGCGCGCGTTTCAGAGCGGGGGAAGGCGGCTGACGTACAGGCCGACTCGCGGCCGCTGTCCAGCCCGCGAATCGTATCGCTCTACCGCCCCCAGCTGAATCTGCTCTGCCTGCTGGCCGTACCACCGGGCGCACCGGTCGACGCACGACCGAGCGACGCATCTCCCCGAAAATGGAAGCTTTCCGATGTCAACGCGCTGAATGAGGCGCTGGCGGCGCGTTTCGGGGTGCGCGAAGTGATGAGTATCCAGAGTTATGACTACCTCGTTTCGCGGACCACGGTCGCGGTGGACATGCCGGCCATCGCGGAGTGCGAGGAGCTCCGGCATGTGGAGCGCGACGAAGCGGCCGTGACTGTGCTGCGGCTCGTGTTTATGAACCGGTGGTTCGAGGGGCTCAATGAGCACGGCCAATCGTACCGCGAAAACTTTCTCGATGTGCTCGGCGCCGAGGCGGCCCGGCTGTGGGCCGAACAGCCTGATTGATGTTGCATGATTGTAGCGTTTACGGTAAAAAGCAGCTGAATTATCCCTTCGTGCCTTATCTGAGCCGCATAGTAGACCACGAGCTGAATGAGCTCCTTCCTACCCTTCCAGCCGTATCGCTTGAAGGAGCAGAAGGCGTAGGGAAAACGGAAACGGCGCTGCAACGGGCCAGGACCGTGTATCGACTTGACGATCCAGCCAGACTGGAAATTGCCCAAGCCGATCCCGATCTGCTGCTGAGCGGCGATCGTCCCATTCTGCTCGATGAGTGGCAGCGCCTGCCTCCGGTCTGGGACAAGGTTCGGCGGGCGGTCGATGCGGGCGCACAACCGGGTTCTTTTCTGTTGACGGGCTCTGCCAGCCCGAAGCAGCCAGCAACGCACTCCGGTGCGGGGCGCATTGTGACCGTGCGCATGCGGCCACCCGGAAATTGGCGGGGAAACGGGGGTCAGGCTGGCCGACTACACGCGGGAAATAGTGGTTTCCGGGTTTCCAGGACTCCGGTCTTTTGAAGGACGCGCGCTTCGCGCCCAACTGGATGGATACATCCGCCGCGTTGTCGACGTCGACGTGGAGGCCGCAACTCCCGGCGAAGCGGATAAACCAGCGCGGTCAACCACGACTCCGTATCGGGATGCCCTGGAACGACTGTGGATTGTAGACCCGGTCCCGGCATGGGCACCAACGCGGAATCCGATTTCCCGGCTCATCCGATCGCCCAAACATCATCTGGCCGATCCCGCCCTCGCGGCCCGTCTGCTGCGTGTCGGTGCGGATGCCCTGATTGCGGGCCGCAGCACCGGGTATGCCATACCGCGGGACGGATCGTCGCTTGGACACCTTTTTGAATCCCTCGTGGCACTCTCCGTCCGCGTGTATGCCCAGGCGTCCGAGGCTGCAGTGGGACACATGCAGACGGCCGGGGGAGCGCATGAGGTCGATCTCATTGTGGAGCGGGATGACCACCGAGTGGTTGCCATCGAGGTCAAGCTGAGCCAAGCGTATCGCCGCAGGGACGGCATCGCCGTTGTACCGGCTGCTCTACTGGGCCCTTGAGTGGCACTGAGTGCGGCCATGGCGTTACTCGCGGCCATCGGCTACCTTTCGGTGAGAGGTCCCGAATGTCCATGAAACGCGCATATCCATGAAAAAAGCCCCGCTCCTTGCCATGCTGCTGCTGATGGCGCCCGTTCTTTCCGGCTGCCAGACGTCGGCCACGAATGAATTTGGGTTCGATGTCCAGCTTTCGGAGAGTGCCTTCGCTGAAATCGAGGCGCTGGGCCTTGAAACGCCCATCCACGGCCGCCTCTTCGTAATCGTATCGCGAAACGATGAGCGCGAGCCGCGCCTGCAGACGGGCGTCAGCGGCGTGCCGTTCTGGGGCGTCGACGTGGCCGACGTCACGCCCGGTGACGTGATCCGGGTTTCTTCGGGAGATGCGGCGGTTCGCGGCTATCCATTCGAATCGCTCACTGATTTACCGGCGGGATCGTACCACGTACAGGCGCTTCTGAGCGTCTACACGACATTCGAGCGGGCTGACGGCCATACTGTCTCCATGCATCTCAACTCGGGAGCGGGCCAGGATCAGTGGGAAGCACCCGGCAATGCGGTGAGCGGCGTCGTCCCGCTCGATGTGGACCCGGCGTCGGGGAGGACGCATGCGCTCGTGCTGGACCGGGTCATACCGCCCCGGCACCCGGTTCCGACGGGCGGGACTCTTCAGCAGGGCAATCCGCCCGATACGGAGCGCGTCAAATATGTCAAAATCCGGAGCGAGCTGCTCTCGGCCTTCTGGGGACGCGACATGTATATCGGTGCCAACGTGCTGCTTCCGGAGGGGTACGGGGAGTCCAGCGTGCGCTACCCTGTCATGTACATGCAGGGGCATTTTCCGGGCGACAGGGCGCCGCTCGGGTTTACCGAAGAGGGGCAGGCGACGGGCCGCGGACGCGGGTTGACCGGGTTCTGGCTCTCGGACGAATCGCCCAAAGTGATTGCCGTCACAATCCGGGATGCCAATCCCTACTATGACACGTCCTATTCGGTCAATTCCGAAAACATCGGGCCGTATGGCGATGCCATCACCGAGGAACTCGTGCCGCATCTGGAGTCGCAGTTCCGGATCATCGCCGAGCCCTGGGCGCGTGTTGTCGCCGGTGGATCGACCGGAGGATGGGAGGCCATTGCCATGCAGGTGTTTCAGCCCGATTTCTGGGGCGGCGCCTGGGGGTGGTGTCCGGATCCAGTAGATTTCAATTACCACCAGATCGTGAACGTCTATGAGGACGAAAATGCATACTTCGCGGCTGGCGAGTGGCACCGCGTGGAGCGGCCGAATGCGCGCGCGTTCGACGGCAACGTGCGATCTACCGTGCGCCAGGAGAACCACATGGAGCTTGCAACGGGATCGCGCTCGCGTTCAGGCGGCCAATGGGCCATCTGGGAGGCGGTATTCGGGCCCGTCGGTGAAAACGGGTATCCGCGACCCATCTGGGATCCGGTATCCGGCGTTATTGACAAGGAAACCGCGGCCTGGTGGCGGTCACATTTCGATATCAACCATCATCTACAGACGAACTGGGAGACGCTGGCTGGAAAGCTCGACGGCAAACTCCACGTGGCGACGGGCGACATGGATTCCTACTACCTGGACAATGCGGTCTATCTGCTCGATGAGTTCCTGAACGGGAAGGCGCAGCCCCGCATTGATGTTGACATCCAGTACGGACGGCGCAAGCCGCACTGCTGGACCGGCTATTCGCCAGTAAATCCGGGCGAGGACATGACCACCGCCGAGTTCGTCCGGATAGCCGCCGACCACATGGCCCGGCACGCGCCCGGCGGGGCCGAGATGGGGTGGTACAGGCGGTGACGGTGCAGGCGGGGAAGCACTACTCGGTGCAGGCCGGTCACGCAGGCTGAGCCTGCCCGCGCTCAGGATGCAAAACACCGAATGTTAACGGTGCAAAACACCGAATAGCATGCCGTCTTCCGCAGAATACATCCCCAGGCTGGTTGATCGTGAGCTGAAGGATATGCTCAAAACGATGGGCGGAGTCGTGATTGAGGGTCCCCGGGCATGCGGCAAGACGGTGACGGGCCGACATCATTCACAATCCGAGGTTTTGCTGGATGTCGACGCGAACGCGAGGAGGTTGATTGGCCTGAATCCGCGCCTCGTGCTGCAGAGCCCCGCGCCGCGTCTCATTGACGAGTGGCAGCTGGAACCTGAAGTATGGAATCACATTCGTCGAGAGATCGATGAGCGACAGGATGCCGGACAATTCATCCTGTAGTGTGAACACGCCCTGGTCCTGACACGCCCCCGCTTAATAGCCTTCCAGGCCTTGGCGCTCAGACGTGGACCTGGACGAATTCCCTCAGCAAGGGCGTCGCGCGGACCTCAAGAGGTGTCCTGAAGTCGCCGCCGGGCTCACGGGTTTCATGAACAAGCCCCATCAGGTGCCCGAACCGGGAGAACGTGCGGTGATTGTACGCTCGCGTCAGAATGCCGACAGGCGTATCCCATCGGTGCTCACTCGCCTCCCACGCCTCTTCCAGCATGGCGGGAAAAGCATCGATGAAGGCACTGGAGTAGAACGTATCGGGCCGCGTCTCATGACCGTACCGTAGAAGCAGGCGCAGCGTATATCCGACAAACGTCTGAATACGGGGCAGAGACACCATGCTGTCTCCATAGGCCCAGTTGTACTTGGTGACGGCCGCCTGGAAGAGTGCCGGATAGACGCCGCCCACACCGTGCTTTTTGACAACAGGGCGAAAGGCACGGCCAATGATGAACCGGCCTTTGTATTTGCGCACTACGCCGGCGAGTTCCAGAACAATGCGCGCCGATTCGAGCGTCGGGACATCCGATTCCTTCAGTATTCGGGATCTGTACGATGCCCAGTATTCCTCCTGGGCTGAGCGGACGCGCGGGCCGACGGCCTGTGCGAAAGCGCGCGGCAGGGCGCCGGTTTTGGTGGCCTTCAGCCCTCCCTGTTCAATGGCGTTCAGAATTTCCTGGAGTACAATCAGGATGGGCGCCACATCACCACTCGTCGCGTCGGCGTCCACCACGTTGACATCCACCACGTCGGCAAAAGAAATGACGGACGGAGAATCGAAGGGCGCATAGATGAGCGCATGCATGGATGCCGGCGACAGGCCATCAAAGTCCGGAACGTCGTGCTGCGGCGAAGCGTCGAGCCATTCGTCCGGAAACTGGACGAGTTCATGAAGTAGGGGGCGGACCGTGATCCTGTGGTTGAAAAAGTCACCTGCCTGAATATCGACGAGTCCCAGTACGCACCAGAAGCTGTAGATGACGCTGATGACATAGGCCAACGCGGCCAGTTCTTCGTTGAACTCTTCGTCGTTCTGATGGCCTCCGGTAGCCGCCAGGAGGTGGACGGAGGGAAAGGCATCGTAGAAGATTTCGACGAACGAGCTGAATGGGGCGGAAGATGGGCCTTGGCGGGCCAGCTGGACAAGCGTGTAACCGAAGAGTTCTTCGAATACGTCCTGCATGGTCGTCACGCTCCAGTACACGTCTTCGGCCAGCGTACGGAACAACAGCGGGTACATGCGGCTGTAGTCGCGCTTTTCGACCTCACTGCGAAACGCGGCACTGGTCACCAGGCGTCCATTCCGGCGCGTTACAACACCCGCCTCCAGCAGCGTGAAGAGCGCGATGTTTGCACTCCGCAGTGCAACGCCGCGCTCCGGGTGCGCAGGAACGTCCGGATATTCGGACGGATCGGGACCGGCGACAACTTTCATGTCGTCGAAAAGATGTTCGAATTCCGGGAGTGCCAGGACACGGTCCACGACCAGGTCCTCCATGGACCCGGGGAGTCCGACCGCTTCCCCGTCCCATCCGGGCTCCATTTCATGGATGGCCTCCAGCACGACCGTAAGCGTACTCGTCGGATTCGATTCAATGCGAGACGCCACCTGGATAATGCCCGGATGCTTGAAAAACGGCACGAGCACGTCCTCGAATTCCTCCCTGCTCATGCCGAGGGGCCCGTACACGTCGAAGTCCTCGAACGGATCTCCCTCCTCGAACGGATCTCCCTCCCCGAACGGATCGGGATCCGGTTCTTCCGGCTGCTTCGGGAAGTTCAGACAGCAGTACTTGTACTTCCGTCCGCTGCCACACGGGCATGGTTCGTTGCGTCCAGGCATGGGGGAATCTACATATGGGCGGTCGTTAACTCAATGGCCTCTGCTTCCGTATGTTGACCGTCCACCGAGTGCCGCCGCCATGTCCGACCATCTCCGTTCTGCGCATCTCTCCAAATCCGATTTCAAAATCGGGCGCACGTGCCCCACGAAGCTCTACTACAGGAAAAAGGGCTACCCGTCGGCGACGGACCATGACGCCTATCTGAAGCTCCTGGCCGAGGGCGGGTACATGGTCGAGGAAATCGCCCGGCTTCTTCACCCGGCGGGCGTCGAGGTCGCGCACGCGGGCGGCACGGCGGAGGCCATTGCTCAAACCGAGCGGCTGCTGGCCGGCGGGCATACCGAGCTCTTCGAGCCCACATTCGTCCACGACGGCCGTCTGGTGCGCATTGACGTGCTTCGCCTCATGCCCCGGACGCGGACCATCGAACTTATTGAGGTGAAGGCCAAATCCTGGGATTCATCGCTGGTGGAGCGGCCGTTCCAGACGAAGCGGGGCGGCCCGGGCATCCGTGCCGAGTGGGACGAATACATTGCCGATGTCGCCTTCCAGACCCTCGTCCTGCGCGACGTCTTCCCGGATTACGACATCATTCCCTACCTCATGATGCCGGACAAAGCCAAAACGACATCGATCGATCTGCTTTACCGGCACTTCCGGGTCCACCGGCAGGACGTCCCGCGCCCGGATGGCCGCACCTTCACGACGTATGACATATCTTTTACGGGAGATGCGGCGGCCCTGCGCAGGGACCACTTTCTGGCCAAAGTGAACGTCGAGGAGGAGGTCGCCATCGTGGAGGAGGACGTGGGCCAGGCGACTCAACTGCTGTCCCGATCGCTGCAGCCCGCTCTGGTGCGCGTGCGCGCGCCCCTCGGCGCACATTGCAGTGGCTGCGAATTCCAGACGACTCCCTACGCCGAGTCCGGATTCGGCCAGTGCTGGGGGGCGCTTGGCGCGCACGACCACCACATTTTCGACCTCCGGCGCGGCACGCAGATTCCCGGCGTCGACGGCGCATTGTTCGACGAAATGATTGCCCGCGGAGAGACGAGCCTCTTCGACGTGGATGAGGCACGGGTGTGCGGCAAAAACGGCACCGTCGGCACACGAAACGTGCGCCAGCTCATCCAACTCAGGCACACGCGGCAGGGGACGGAATTCGTGGATGCGGCGCTCGGGCGTGAACTGATGAGCGCTGCAGGTCCCCTCCATTTCATAGACTTCGAGACGTCGAGTCTCGCCGTGCCGTACCACGCCGGCATGCGGCCCTACGAATCGATCGCGTTCCAGTGGAGCTGCCACACGGTGGCGGACGTGGGCGCATGTGCCGCGGGGCCCACGGATTGGCTCGATCATGCGGCCTGGCTTCACGGCGAGGCCGATGCGTCCTTCCCGAATTTCGAGTTCGCGCGCACGCTCCGTGCACAGATTGGCGACACGGGAACAGTCTTTATCTGGAGCCATCACGAGAGGACCATCCTGGGGCATATCCAGCGGCAGATCCGTGAGGGGCAGGTTGTTTCGGCGGCGGGGCGGGAACTGGCCGACCTGGCGGACTTGGCCGCCTGGATTGGTGCGCTGCTGGCATCGGACCGCATCGTGGACATGGAAAAACTGTGCGAGCAGTACTACTTCCACCCGCTCATGAAGGGCAAAACATCCATCAAGAACGTGTGCGATGCCATCTGGCAGACGAACGCTGCCGTTCGAGCGGCCTTTCCGGACTATATCGTGCCGGACGGGCGGGGCGGTTACCTGTCGCCGTACGCCGGTCTACCGCCGGCCCGGTTCGGGGATGTGGAATTCGATGTCGCTGTCGGCACGGACGCCGTCCGCGCCTACGAATCGACCATGTTTGGACTCCACAGGGACGACGCCGACGCGCGCGCCGCCATCCGGAAGGCCCTGCTCCGCTACTGCGAACTCGACACGGCCGCCATGGTCATGATCTGGCAGCACTGGACGCAGGAGGGGCGGGGTTGATGGGGGTGGGGCAGAATCGAGGCTCAGCGCTTAAAACACTCTGGTGCCTGCGCGATGTGGGGAAAGAGTTTGGCCAGCTTTGCATCCGGGTTGTGATGATGCCCACCAACAGGTGTTCGCAGAGTACGCTCCTCAATTCGCTGCGGAATGTTTCGGCACTTCATTCGAGACTGATATACTCCAGGTTGAGCGTATGAATATTGTCGGCACGCAGATAGAGATAGTGTCCGTCTACGTCGTAGTACCGGGGATCATTGGAATAACCGGCATCGGTCGGATCCCTCTGCTCGTCCTGGCTCCGGTCATCGGAGAGCATTCGCCGGTGCGTTCCCCTCATCAGAAAGGACTGGAGCTCGCCACTGGGGTATAATACCCAGTCTGAGACAATCCCGCGGTAAATGTAATCGCCACCCGCATGATGGATGACAGCGGACAGATAGACACCCTCAATTTTCTTGGCGTCGTACGGAGAGTCTGGGAAATCAAGAACTTCGCCTGTCAGCAGATAGTGCCAATTATTTTGGAATCGGAGCAGAGGAAACTTCCTGTCCCATGCTTGGCGCCGAACGATTTTGTGACCTGCAAGGCCAATGACGGCAGAATACTGTACGATACGGCGTCGGTCAATCTCAGGGCAGATGTAGCACTGCTCCAGCGCCAAAAACCTCGCGCATAGGTATAGTGGGTAATAATTCCGGGCAAAACCAGCAGGAAAATCACCAAGGCCGGAAATGCAATGTTCATCTGTGCTTGCAGGCTACAGGCTACCGGCTACCGGAGGACTGATGCAGTTTATCCGAAGGAGTTGTTCTCGGTTCAATACGCCGAACAGTGTAAGACTTGCCATCGAGGTGTACAGTAGGAGCTCCCGGCTCCGTAAGTGCACGACGGAGTTGGATGCGGGACTCTGGATTCTGAAGAATCTTTTCCAGTCTCGGCGAAATTTTTCCTTTCATCTGGCTTCCTCTCGTGTTATCGGAACAACGCTCCCGGGTACGTAAGACACATAATGGTACGAAACGTAACTCGTTTTATCTATCAGTCTGTTCGCGCAATATCGCCGCAAGGGTCAGCCGACGCCCGAGAGGAGACCGGACGCCGACATATTCAGCGATGCGGCTATTCTCTTGATGGTATCGATTCGTGGGCGAACCTTGCCTTTTTCAATCCTCGAAATGACGGCTTGATCCAGGTTTGACTTCATGCCCAACTGGGCCTGGGTCAGATTTCTGGTGGTCCGTGCCCGCCTCAGCCTGTCGCCGAACGACATACGGCTTTTTGCCGCCTCCATGACGAGATGGACTCGATACTCCGTGTCGAAAAACGAGCGGATTACGCCAGAATCGATGTCGTAAATACCGCCATCGTTTTGAAGCAGTTCGAGAGATGCACCGGACAGGGAAGGAGTCCCAACTGCATGTCGTCCAACGGCCATGTTCCACTCAGACCATCTCCGAACTGAACCCGGAAGCTCTTCTCCAGCCAACTGTATTGGGCGTCGGTAATGCAGTCCGGCTCAAGATGTCGCAATGCCGAAAAAAGACGGCGCGACAGGGCACCGAGATCATCAAGATCAAGGCAGACATAGAGTCGCGAGTCGCTGACCTTGATGATATCGTCGAGCCAGTCCACATACTTCCGGTCCGTGTTCGTTCGGATAAGCGCAAGGAAAAAGGGGCGAAGTGTCCTGACGGAGGCTCGCCATCTTCGCGTATCCGTATGTCTGAATTGACGAACTACGGTCGAGAGATCGCACAGAACCACTGTGCAAGGGCTGGATTCGGCCGGGCCCTCGACCTGGAACCTGGACCAGAAGTCCGACTCGATCTGGACGGGCTGACGGATGGGAGGTTTCTTGATCGCCTCTTCAACCCCTGTTCAGGGTGCAGCCATCCCAAATCCAGATTGTGACGACAGAGTTAACTTATAAGTATATTATTCAGCACTACGAAAACGGAGAAGCGAAAGGACGAGCAGCCGTATGAAATCGAAGCTTCCTGCCTTTATTCAGGAACTGGCTCCCTGTGAACGCCGGTTCAGCCGCAAGTACAGAGTGGAACTTGTGCACCGCATGAATGAGGTGCTGGAGGAGAGAAACCTGTCCCAGAAAGAGGTCGCCATGCGTGCCGGCTGGAAAGAAGCGTACCTGAGCCGCGTCCTGGGTGGAGAGCAGAACCTGACGCTCAAGACTATTGCCCGGTTTGAGGAAGCGGTCGGTGAGGATGTGCTCACCATTTCACTTCCGGAGGAGTAGCGTCGTGAGGCGTCAGATCCCGCGTAGGCGAGATACATGATGGCAAAGCGGACATTGGCTGCTGTGAGATCGCGGATGGCAATATGGAGTTTGTTCTGTACAGGCAGGGGCTCAGCGGTACAAGTATCCTCGCGGCGACCCTCGGTCCGAACTATTCGGAATTTCCGGATGGTTGCCAAGGGGGCGTCACCCCCCGTACATCTCTTCCAGCCCGAATCGGACAATCTGCGGCTCGGCGCCCGTCGTATCGCCGCCGATCAGGGCGGCAGAGAAATCGGGCGCAAAGCCGCCGGCCGCGACGTACACCACCACGGCGCCCGGCTCCAGCGCACGGTGCGCCCATTTGCGCCCGGCATGAGCCGCCCGCTGCAGCATATCCATGTGATCCCAATGCAGTTTGCCCGACACCGGCTCCCGGTTCCACTTGACGGCGCCCGACAGCATGCGCCCATCTACAAGTTCGGCCAGAAGATCAATTTCGAGGGACCGCCCGGCCCGGTCCGTGCCTTCCCATCGTCCCCACGTGCGGACCAGGGGCAGGCCGAGCCGCTCCGCCAGGTGATCGTACGCCTGACGAGCCATATCTTCGAACGCGAGCCCCATGTACGCATCAATGCGGCCAGCGATGGCGGTCTCCCACGCCTTTTCGGGCCCGTATCTCTCAATTATGGATGCCGCGGGCTCGACAAATTGCTGATGGAACCGGAATGCCGGGTCGGATACGGCATATCGAATCGGATCCCGTGGGCGCGCATCGATATTCCGGCGTATTTCGATGTATCCCAAGTCAATGAGTCCGTTGAGCTTGTGGATGAGGCCAGTATCGTTCTTGAGTCCCACCATCTGCGCAATCTCGTTCCGTTCGGTCCGTCCATTGGCAATGGCGTGCACAATGGCCCGGTACTTGGACACATTCCGAAGGCCATCTTCCTGATCCAGGGCGGTTTCCACGGACTGCCGGATTTCGCCTCCCGGCCGGATCATGAGTGTGATCACGTTGGATGCGAACGTTTCGTCCTCGCGGAGCGCGGCGAGGTATCGGGGCGTCCCACCGAACACGCCGTAGGCCAACGCCCGATCCCGAAGATCCGGAAATGGAGCCATCTCGGCTGCGTTCACGTAGCCGAATGGGCGCAGCTCGTGGTGCCAGCTGAACCGGCCGTATAGCGCCCCGCCGCCACCGGCAAGCGCCTCCATGGTACCCACTGAACTGCCTGCCAGAACCAGGAGAATGGGAGGCGTTCCCTGCCGGCTTTCCCAGGCCGCGTTCAGTTCGGAAGCCAGCATGCCGGCATCGTCGGGTGCATCGGCAAGATATTGGAACTCGTCCAGGACGATGACGACAGGACTCTTGTCCCGAAGTGGGCCAGCCACGGCGAGCAGTACGTTGAACACGCTCCTCCACGTCGGGTGATCTTCCGGGCGGATGTCTGTTTCAGCCCACGCCGAGAAGTCGTTCAGCAACTGACGCCGATTGATGGCTGCGGTCGTACGCGATGCCGTGTAGAGGAACAGCCGTTCGGATTCCTAGGCGTGCGTCAGTAAATACGTCTTGCCAAGGCGTCGTCGGCCGGTGAGCAGCGCCAGTTCCGGCGCGTTCGACCGCGCGAGCCGGCGAAGCTCCCGGACTTCTACCTTTCGATCGACAAGGGGCGCAGACATTTACGTTGCAATCGTGTTTGTATACAAATATATTTGTTATTAACCACGATTGAAAATGATGCCTATATGTGTTTGACCGCGTAATCCCATTCCGGAAGTCTTTGGAGTGCATTCGCGACGCGACTTCTGTGGCACCGCGTGTGGCACGCTTCAAAACACGTCAGCGCAACACGCTTGTGTTCGCGGACAAGTTTGCCAAGTGACAACAACTCATTTTCACAGCCAGGCAGCGTATCTCGCTCGTATTCGTCGAAGAGGAGGTTGTATGCACTTGGGGTATCAAGGTCTTTTCGTTTTCCGGAAACGATTCCAAGTTCCGGAATGTGGATATAGCGCAGACCAAGTCCCTCAACCGCGCCGCGCAGCTGCCGCTTTGAAAATCCATACTTTCGGCTGATGGGGTTCTTCCGTACGTCACAGAGGACCGCCACATCGTTCCGGAGTAGCCGATTGAGATAGGCCTCCAGACTGAGTCCTTCGTATCCAATCGTGTAAACTCCCATCTCGGGCTCTGAGAGTATGTCGGGGGCGATTCTACTGCGAATGGCATAATACGGATACGACGTGTAGACTTCCCGGATGAGAGCCTGTTTTCGCAGATGGCCGTAACGGGCTCGGTGCCGCTGCACCGCCGATTGGTCGGACGCCTTCAGCTCAGCTACGAAATCCGCTCGCGTCTTCATTTTCCAGTGGTCGGTGTCGTCCAGAAGGCCGGCCCGGATGAGTGGACCACGATCGGCATCAGCCCCGAACGAAAAGCAACCGTAGTGGTGGGGGACAAAGTCGTAGGACGGCGCGTCCTGCAACCGTGTCAACAGGAAAAGGTGCTTTTGAAAGTCCGTTTTTGACAGCTCTCCACCAAGGGACTGCAGGAGCGAGAGAATGACTTTCCGGCGATAGAACATGGATTGACGATGAGGGTGGGAAGGTATATCACTGACACACGACGTGGATCAATATAACCTTCGCGGTATGAAGCCGTCTCGCATACCGACGGGTGTAGGTTGGTCGCAGACACCAACCGAGAGGACCTATGTTGCAGAAAATCCGCGCCGCCGCCAGTGCCGCCATTACCATCGTCACACTGCTCACTCTGACAAGTGATATTGCCACAGGACAGGATTTGGCGCGAATTACGCTCAGCGCCGAAGAGAGCCCGGGTTTCCAAATGGAAATGGCCAAGGCGCAACAGGCCACACTGCCAGCCATCCCCGACACACTGGTGGCAGCATTCACGGGAGGCGTGTTCATTGGTGATCTTGTTTTCCAATCGAGCGTCTCTCTCTCGAACCAGCTGGCGGTTCCTGTGACCATCGTATTCGTACGCCAACGAGATCATCTGGGCAATCTGAATGCCCAATCTGCCTTCAACAAGGCGCTCGAGCCCGGAGAATCGAACGGATTCACCATCTCGTACAATGCCATTCAGCCGACGCAGCAGCAACTCGCCCAGTTCGAAATCGAGTTTACGGTGGCTACGCCCACAGGGCAGATCGTGCACGCCTACAAGAACAACACGCTGCAGTCGCTCGGCCTTCGGGACATCGCTATGTCGGTGGGCCAGCCCGACACGCTCAGCCTTCAGGGCGTATTCCGTTCTGGCACAACGCCGTACACCTTCGGCATCCAGAAAAGCAATCCGGCAGCGGTCAGCCACGCGTTCAACGGAAATCAGCTAGAATTGAATCCAACGACGAGCGGCGAAACCGGTATCACGATTGTCGCGACCGATGCCTCGGGCGACTCCGAAACCGCACATTTCGTGCTCCGAGCGCAGTCCGTGCCGATTGCGCGCTCGGACAACGCGGCGGTCAATGAAGACGAAACCACAGACATACCCGTACTCCAGAACGATACCGACCCGGACGGCGCCGTGCTGTCCATCTCCCGTATTCTGACGCAGCCCCGCCGCGGCGCGGCCACAATCGCAGGCGCAGCCATCTCGTACGCGCCTGAAACCAACTTCAACGGGGCGGACAGTCTCCAGTACGAAATCACGAACGGAGTGCTGACGGCCGACGCATGGGCGCTCATCCAGGTCACGCCTGTTAATGATCCTCCCGAGATAACGACATCGGCGCTACCGGGCGCCCAGGTGGAGGAACCCTATTCATTCCAACTCGCGGCGACGGACGTCGACGGTGATGCCTTGGTTTATCAGGCATCGGGACTGCCGGCCGGGCTTTCCGCCACGACATCCGGACTCATATCGGGCGCGCCACTGGCTGGCACAGAGGGCGTACACGACGTGCTGGTGTCGGCTATGGATGCGGCTGAAACAGCGTCCCGGTCGCTTACGCTCACCGTGAGCCCGCCGCGCCCCAAACCGGAGGCCGTTGCCGACACGGTTACGACGCAGGAGGACCTCACCATCTTCTTCAATGTGCTGGACAACGACATCAATCCCAACAATGAGACGCTGACGACGACCATTGTCCGCCACCCGGCGCACGGGACGCTCCTTCAGACGGGGACAGGCACCATGCAGTACACGCCGAGCGCGGAATTCAGCGGGACGGACGGCTTGTCGTACCACCTCGAGGATCCGCGCGGCCACACAGACACAACGGACGTAGTCCTTATTGTCACGTTCGTAAACGATCCGCCCATCGCCGCTGATGACGTGGCACAGGTTATTTCGGGAGATACGACGCATATCGATGTGCTCTCAAACGACAGTGACCCTGAGAACGATTTGCTCATGATTACTATCACGGATCCGCCCGTAATCGGGCAGGCGTCGATCGATACCAGTCAGCGCATTGCATTTGTCGCCCCCGATCCGTTCGAAGGGGTCATCCAGATGACCTACACCGTCAACGATCCAGGTGGCCTCACCGATACCGGCCTCGTCCGCGTAACCGTCACGCAGGCCAACCGGCCGCCCACGGAGTCTGAAATGTTCATTCCACAGCCCGGGCAGCCGCTCGTTCTTTCCGGTTCGGAGACGTCCCGCCTGGTTTTCGCGTGGACGGAATCGGTAGATCCGGACGGGGACGATGTCCGCTACCGCTGGCGCCTGTTCGAGAGTGAGGCGGCGGCCGAGCCGCTTCGCTCGCGTCACGAACTTTTTCCGTTCTTTGAGACCGACATGTCGTTCCTGCTGGCCGTTGTCGACTCGCTGAACGGGGGCACGGGCGCCGACGTTACGCTCTACCAGTCGGTCGATGCCATTTCCAGGGCCGATACGACGGCATCCGAGCGGTCACCCCTGCTCGTCCAACGGGGCGTGTTCGTGGGCGTAGACGAGGAGGCGTTGCCTCGCGAACTGGTTATTGGGGAGGCCTACCCGAATCCGACGAGGGGCCCTGTTTTTGTCGACGTTCGCGCTCCCTCTTCGACGGATGTCCGGCTCCGCGTGTTCGACATGTTGGGCCGGGATGTATGGGGTCCGGTGTCGAGTTACCCTGTTGCCGCGGGCTCTTCGCGGATCTTGGTCCCCCTTGGCCCACTGCCACGCGGCCAGTACGCCCTGGAAGTCACCACCGGCGGCGGGCACCGTGAGGTGCGGTATGTGGTGAGGAGGTAGACTGGCGCTACCGCACCTCCTCTCGTGGTCCATTAACAGGCCCTAAGACCCTTGAAAACCCAGTACCTCAACAAACTCCGCGACCACTTGAAGATCTCCTTCATCTGACTGGGTCAGAATAATCGGCTCGAAATTCGGGTTTTCCGGTCGCAATTCAATTCGTGTGTGGAGCCAACCGTCCTCGCTCACAGTCTTCTCGCTCAGATAGCGTTTGACGGTGTAGCGCTCGCCACTTTCCGGATCGACCTCATTCCGAAGCTGAACGATAACAATCTTACCATGGCGAGTGCCCAAAACAGGCCACCGGAATAGGCAGTACGCTGCGTCCAGAATACGCGGTTCTATGGAGTGTCCGATAACCTGTGCAACGAACATTCCGGGTTGAATGGACCGGCCTGTGTGGGGTTCAACCCAACCGTCAGGCTCCACCGTTTGGAGATCGCCAAATTTCCCGGCAGCGGCTTTCAGACTATA
>PCUY01000079.1 GCA_002787815.1 Bacteroidetes bacterium CG12_big_fil_rev_8_21_14_0_65_60_17
GTACGCGGCGTTGACGGGTTGCCCCGGAATCGGCGTCATCCGCCCTGCGGTGGCTGGCAGCCGGTATGAACGATGATCCGTTGAGATCGTCTGAAATATTCAGCAGAAGCTCGGTCTCCTCCGGTCCCGCACCGCATTCAATCCAGGAAACGTTCGTATAGTGGCCTGACAGGCGATCAAGGGCGGCCGCCATTTCATGCTGCGGCTCAAGAAGCAGGAATCGGGCCTCCGGAAAGAGACCAAGCATCATCTCGGTCCAGTCACCCCGGTTGGCACCGACGTCCAGAATATATTCCGGCCGGAACCCACGCGCCCGAATGTCCTCGTAGAACAGTTCGGTGATGGCGAGCGCCGGTTCGGCGCCCCGGGACCGAATGCGCTTATGTTTCGGCGAAGCTCGACGCCGAAGCGGGCTGCCACTTTTTTGATCTGGCCGCGGAGCGCGTGGGCGTCATTCAGAAGGTGGGGTTCAGGCGAAGCAGGAAGGTAGGTGACAGACCGGTACCCATATCGCGGAGCGGCCAGGCAAGTTCAAACCGGAGTTTGCGGTTGTCAAGGGCAAGGCCAATGCCGGCCGCCGGCAGGACATCGTCCATGCGCAGTTCGTTTGTTCCGAACGCGTTCGTCCAGCCGGCATCGAAAAAGCCAAAAAGTGTCGTGTCATCCAGGTCCAACGACCCGACGCTGGCATCATAAAACTCAATTTCCGCGTTGAGGAGCGCCATCCGGTCACCCACGAACACGTTCTGGGGAAAGGCACGCACCGATCCGGTCCCGCCGATGGAGAACGCCTTCTGGAAGGGAACGCTTCCCGACGTCGTGCCGCCGCGGAGGCGGATGCTGGCGCCGGTTTCACGCGTAAGCCGGGTATATCCGCGTACGTCGCCCACAAAGCGTGAGAAGTCGAAATCACCGCCGAGACCTTCGCCTATTTCCGCCTCAGCGCGGAAGGCAAGGCCCCGGGGACGCCATTTGAGCGAGTGCAGCCGTCCGCCCTCGATGGCAAGCACAATGCTTTCCATATCGCCCTCAACAATGGCGGGGTTGTCGCGGAAGTCATCGCCCCCGAAAAGTGACCACGTTGTGTTCTGCGTAAGGCTTCGGTATTCGTCGGACCGGTAGGCGACAGATGTCTGTACCAGCGGTGTCAGTCTCGCCGACGCGTAGAGTTGAAAGCCCTCCGTTTCCCAGTAGTCGAAAAAATCATTCTTGAAAAAAGCAGCGGCGAGTGAATTTTCGGTCCAACTTGACTTCCACAGGTCGCGCGTGTCCGTGTCCTGATGGTAAGAACCACCAATCTTTACATCTATAACATCATTGCGGTCTCCGAGTCGGGTTTCCGCCCCCACCTCATAACGGATGTCATCGAGCGCCGTGGCATATCCAATACGGCCGAATATGCGCGCCCGGTCGTGACTGGTCCAGGTAAGCGGATTGTGTGCCAGGCCAATGACGAGTCCCTCCACGCGGTTGTACCGTACCGAGGGAGCTACCCGGTAGACTCCATTCTCGACAAAAGGCCAATAGTCCGGATGTTGCCCGGCAACGCCGCGCATGTGCAGGCGGCCGTTGCGCCACGGCGAATTCCAGCTGTACTGCGTTGCGTCGTCAAGTGCTTCGCCAATGCGGCCTGTATAGGCCCGCGCGCGACCGTTACTGTCCTCGTCCAACTCGCTTCCCTCGGCCATGGCAATGGCCCGGTCCATGTCCTGCACGATATCCACCAGTTCTCGCTGTGTTGCCGCGTCATCGATTTCCAGAGCAAGACCGTGAATCTGCGCGCGGACCTCACGCAGCAGCGCCAAGAGGTCGTCAGACGTTTGGGCCGGGCCCCGGAAGCCGCCGGTCGACGGCGCGGCGTTAGTGAGCCTGTGACTCGCCGCATTGAGTTGCAGGGCCACAGGCTCTGTGACCTGTTGCCGTGTGGCAGCCCGCAGGATGTCAGCCACCGTGCGCATGGCGCTCACGACGGCATCGTACTCATCGGCGACCGAGACCGCGCGCTCGGCCCGATCGCGGCGCTCTTCCGGCGGACGGTCCTGGGCTGCGGCGGTAGCCGGCAGGGCGATACTGAAAACGCCCAGCAGGCTGGCGAACAGGATGAAGCCCACGAGGGCTCCGGGAAACGCGTGTACAGTTCGGGTCATGATGGCGTGGAAGAAGTTGGCATTCGGACTGACTTATGCGAAATACGCTTCGCCACCTGGAACTGTTACAGGCCTTGATGAGCCAAGAATGCTTCCTCTGTTTCAGTCGGAACGAACCAAACATCTCCATCCCCGCCATACGTAGCTGCCTCGACAGGAAGCAGCGGCGAACCCGCGTGCCGCTGGTAACCCCGATAGTCGTACTGTCTGAAGAAACTGATCACGTCTTCAGCCTGATGTCCGTAGCGTTGGCAATATGTTTCATTGAGCTCTATGTAAAAAAAAGGACGAAATCTCTGGAGTACGTGCCGAGCGCCCTGGAGGGCCAATAATTCAGCACCTTCCGTGTCCATTTTTATGAATCGAATATGGCCACGGGACCCGGACAGGAATTCGTCAAGGGTTATACCATTGACGGTTACCGTATCCAGGGAGGACTCTCCTCTCCCTGCGACGTGTGTCATGCCCGTCAGATGCTCGCCTCCCGGTGAGCGCCACACCATCTGGACAGGCCTGCCCTCGTCCAGCACCGGCTTTCCAACAACCTCTATGTTGCTCTTTCGGAGAATCCAGAGCGTTCCCCTCAGAACGCGCGCATAGTAGGGGAGTGCTTCAAAAGCGTAGACCCTCCCGCGGGGAACCAGACGTGAGAGTGCAACGCTCCAGGCACCGGAATGCGCGCCTACGTCCAGCAGAACGTCCTCTGCCTTCACATGGGGACGGAGCAGATCAATCTCCGGCACAGGCAGTTGTTTCAACAGGTGGCGCTTAACCCAGACCAGCGTGTGGGCAAAGACTCTGGGACCATTCATTGACAGCAGTGTTTTGGCGATGAGGGAGGCGAACCGGTATGCCCTGGTAGCAGGTTCTGATTGAGCATATGAGAGACGCTCTTCCACGAATACGGTCGGGTGCGTTCTTTCAGTTCTTTCCTGGATTCCAGGGAAAGCCCCTCAACCATGAGTGTATTAATGCCTTGTAGCCACGCGTCGGGCGAATCGGACAGGACGCACGGCCAGGTCAATATATCCGACTGGGACGAGAGAGCAGACGTGGCGAACACAGGTAGTCCATGAGCCAGTGCTCCAAGTAGCTTGAGTTTGGCTCCTGTCGCATATGGAAATGGGAGTATGGCACATGTGGCACTCCGATACAGTTCTTTCAGCTCTGCGTCGGTTACGTCTGGACTCAACAGCCACGAATTCTCGCGGCACAGGGATTTGATCCGATCGGACGGGTTACTGCCGACGACATGAACGCTGCAGGCAATCAGCCGATCGCTGAGGATGGGCCAAAAACGGCTCGAAAAATGCTCCAGTGCGTCCACGTTCATTGTAACCCCCAGAGAACCGACAAAGATAACCGTGGGCGGTGTGCCAGGTTGGATATTGGCCGGATCGTCGTCGGGAATGTCCGTTCCCACCGGTTGAACCAGACTCTTCATGTCCGGCACTGCGTCGTGAAAACCGATCTGGTCTGTTTTTGTGACATGGACAAAAAGGAAACGCGCGTGATGTTGCTCGAGAAATTTACGGGTCCACCTGGACGACACGTGTGCTGCCAGTCTGCGGATCGGGTTTGTGGAAGCCTCTGCCAGCGTCCTGAACCACTTGAATTCGTCATTGTGCGTCCAGACGGCAACAGCGCACTCGACGTATGATGCGGGAATTTTCGTGAGTATGGACGCCGTTGCGATGTAGCTGCAGACAACGGCGGCATACTGACGTGTCCTCAACTCCCGTTTTGTAGCCGCAATCCACGACGGCGTAAGAAACTTCTCCTTGAAAAAATTGGACCGGAACAGGATTGTACGTATGCCCGCCACCGTGCGGGAGCGCATTCCGTCAAATGGGTGTACTTCAGCCGTGAGTTCCTCATTGACATACGTCAGGCGCGAACGAGCCGCAAGAACAATAACACAACGACCATCCGAAGCCAGGAAGCGGGCATTTCGTTCCACGAGCAGATCGGCACCATTTCGTGGTGGAAGTTCGAGATGTGGGGCGAGGATGAGGATGTGCTTCATCGTGACCAGATTGGAACAAGCGTATCATAGAACACCCGGGCCATACGGTACTCGGTATTCTCCGCCGCGAATGCTCGGGCTGCGGTAACGTTGAAGGGAATGGCAGACGGGGGAAGCGCTAGCGCGTCGGCAAGCTCGGACACCGATGAAGAGTCGATTGCAAGCCCGAGATGGTGCGCGACAATCTGGCGCCCGACCTGTCCGTTGGACGGACCTATGACAGGACGTCCCGCCTGGGCAGCCTTGATCAGGACATTGCTTGACCCGATATGGGCCTGATAAGGTATGAGTACGATATGAGCATCAGAGAAAAGCGTGCCAATGGCTTCTTCCTGAATATACGTTTCATGCCAGAGCACGTCCTCGCGACGACTGAACGTCAGCAACCGCGATCGAAACTCGGGATCGACATCCCGGGGGGTACGACCTGCCAGAACGAGCCGTGCATTCTCTGGTGGTTGCTTCTCCCAGGCGTCCATGGTTACTCCCAGACCTTTCCATTCGGACAGGACTCCGAAAAAAAGATACGTACGCATGGATGACGTCACTGGGGGTTGATACTCGACCATCGTTGTATTGCCATCAGGCAGCGCGACGGCCATTGACCTGCGTGCCAGGCGGTCGATTGGCTCGACTGCCCAGGGATCAAGGCAAAAAAGCCCCTTCAGGGACGAATTACGGACTGCCCGGGCCAGCAGGAGCTTCTTTCGAATACGGCGCAGTCTGTCCATTGCTGTAGAAGGAGGGTAATGGAAAGAAGCCCGAAAATATATGCCCCACAGAGAGATGTCCGGATTACGAAATCGAGCTGTTGTCAGCTGCGCGTGGTCGAATGTCATGATTACCACATGATCCGGTCGATGCGCTTCCACCTGTTCCAGGGCCACACCATGGGCGCGGTCGTTGGCAACGAGTTCCTGCCATGACATCGTGCCCTCCCGGATGTGGTCAAGTCCCTCAAGCATGACAACATCCACGCATTCAGGTGCCATGTTTCTGATGCCATCCTGAAAGCCCGGATGAATACGCTCGAAGGCAGGACCCAGAAAAAGCGTCATTCGGCCTGGTACCTGCTGGGTCACGAATTGTCGCACAAGGATTTCCAGATACATTCGGTGATGCCCACCCGCATACAGGTCGACGAGCGCAATATGGGGCTGCGCCGTGTTCACAGGGTCTTCAGGGACGTTTCGGTTCCATGGACCATTGCCGAGAGTGCGGTCAGCATGAGCAGCGTGTCAGAAAGAATGAAGGCATTCGATGTGTTCGTCGATACGGCAAACGCCAGAAGCGATCCAAGTGCGGCCAGGACGGCCGTTCTGTTCAAGCGCATATGATTCGGCAGGTCTGTGCGCGACAAACGAAAGGCACGCCAGATGGTGTTGCTGAGAAACCCGAAGAACAGGAGCGTGCCGGGCAGTCCAAATTTGTACCAGATGGACAGGTAACCATTATGGATGAACGCCCTGTTCATGGAATACTCCCACGTGATATCAAAGAAACGGAAGGGTACGCCCATGCCATGGCCGAGCACAGGGTTGAGTTTGATCCGCTCCCATACGGCCCCGCTCTCCAGAAATCGGTTTATGAGGGATATATCTCCCGTGGCTGCGGATCCGATGGAGGTCAGGCGCTCCCACATCCCCGCCGCGATGAGCATGATTACGTCACCGAGTATGGCGAGGCCAATAATGCCTGTGAGCGCGATCGTGCCAATACCGACCACAATAATTCTTTTTTTATAGTGCCAGGGAATGACGACGAACAGCCCGATTGTTGCAAGCAGAAAGGCGGCCCAGTAACCCCGGCTCTGTGTCAGGATGAGGCCGGTAAAAAAGAGTCCGAAACCGATTCCTGAGATCAGCCGATGTTTCCAGGACTCCGCATGGATGAACGCCACGAACGTAATGAAGGCCGGTACCATGAGCAGACTTTCGTTCATTACTGCGCGGCCTTTGATGACCTGCCATGCCTGGGTAGCATTATTCAGCGTCTCAGCGTACGAAAGTATGTTGCGAACAAGTACGAACAGGCCGATAGCCAGAACGCCCATCAGCACTGTTCGCAGCCCGTGTGGCTTTGACGCAACGGCCTGCTTGATTGGCCAGTACAGCAGAAAAGATGTCCACGCATAGAGTTCGGCGAACTGGTCAGCAAATGAACCTCCAAATATGTACGTAAGCGGAAGAGTCGCTCCTATCCAGATGAAAAAGCCCAACAACAGGCGATCGGCCGTGCAATCGGACCACGGCCGGCGCTCAAGGAAATGATGTCGGACATGCCAGACAACGACGTACGTTACCAGATAGAGCGCATACAAAATCTCATCAAGCTGCCTGCCATCATCGAGTTCAGCTGTCGGGGCGAAGAGCGCAAGGACGAAAAACAGATTCCACAGCGGGTAGCGGAACAACACCCAGGCGGCCAGGCCACTGAGCAGCAGCACAGGGAAGAAGGGTAGCACCTCAGGCGCGAGTACCGTCAGATAGAATGTGAGCAACAGACCTGTCGCCAAGAGGCCGACCAGCACCACGCGCCCCCAGTTGAAAAGCCAGGTATCGCCCAGGGTCTCATCAACCAGCATTGTTCCGGGCGACCGACTGAGCAGATCTGCGAAGCCGTTCGGTAAACTCTGAATGGCTCTGACGCCACCACGTCATGAGTAGCGCATACAGGCATACCAGAATGAAGACTGACAACGTGGCGGCAATGACAACAACAACCCTCTTGGGCTTATCCTTTTTGTGTGGAGGAACGGCAGCGTCCACGACCTGGAGTGGTCGCTGTTGGCGCTCCTCCTCGAAACGGGCCTGTTCGAGAATGGGGGCGACCAATTCAAGGATTTTCTCCTGTATGAGACGCTGCATGGTGATGTCTGCGTAGGTCCTGATCATGTCAGGGGCGGCATCAAGTCCAACAGGAAGAACGACTTCGCTACCCGAGAGCATGCGCTCGAACAACTCGTTCGATGCGTCGACGAGGCCCGCAAGCTGTTTCACCTGTTGGTTCTCACTGCCATACTGGCTGCGGAGCGCTTCGTATTGCAGCTCGTACTGCACCGCGTTCGCGCGGACTTCGGCTACCTGCGAAAAAAAAGCCTCCGTCTGGGCTTCCATGTCGAAGACGCCGTATCGGGCCTGAAAGGCACGAAGGGAATCGAGCAGGATGCCCCGTTCTGCTTCTGCCTGCTGGTAACGAGCTTCCGCGTATGACCTGAATTCGCCTGCCGTCTGCCGATTGAGGCGGTTGCTTATTTCGTCAAGCAATTCGACATAATAGTTGGACATGGCGGCGGCACGCTCCGCATCACGGTCCCAGACCTCGATGGAGAAAAAATCGAGTTTGTCATCGACAACAAACTCCACATTGTCCTCGAGCACGTCAATGGCTTCCTCAAGGGGAAAGTCCTTACCCTCCAAGTCATAGACGGTCACCAGATCAAACCGCTCCACGACGCGTTCCTTGACAGCACGACTATCGAGGATGGCCATGTACCGAACATAGTCTCCACCACCTGCTCCGAGCAGGGACTTGGCCGCCGATCCGAGATCGCCAAGCAGGGCGCTCGCCAGTCCACCGCCACTCGATTCCGGGAGCAGCAGGCGCGAGGAAGCCTTGAAGTAGACGGGCAGGAGCAAACTGATTATGATGGATGCGACGCCCGCGACGAAGGTCACACCGATGATGAATCGACGCCAGGCGTAGAGCGTGCCCAGCAGGTTCCACCAGGCATCGGTCCCGGTCGGGCGGTCGGCAGATGCGTTCTCGTTCTGCATACCTATTGCCTTCGAATACTGATGATGAGGGCCAGGACGGAGGCCAGCGTGCCGGTTGCAGAAGCAACGGTCTGCCAGGTCTGCAGCCGCGTCGTTGTCTTTATGCGCTCCTGTTCCATGAGCACCCGCTGCAGTTCAGGGCTGTCGGCCATGTCGACCTTCCGGTCCACGAAAATCATGTCGCCGCTTTCAAGGGGGCGCGCGCCGGCGGCGCTGAACTGGCCGGTGCCCGGGTGCACGACGAAAATGTCTTTGGAGTTCTCTCCCGCGCCGCCGGCGCGCGCAATGTAGTCCCCGGCCGAGAGTCCAGGCGCGTAAGATACATACCCGGGGCGCTCCACCTGCCCGAATACATAGACGGCATCCGGATTGCGCGGAATAATGAGGCGGTCGCCGTGCTTGACGTAGACATTCCCCGGCGCACGCGTACGGCCGCCTGCGCCCGCGTCGCCCGACGCGCCTGCGCCCGTGTCGCCCGACGCGCCTGCGCCCGCCAACACGGCCTCCAGGTCAACCGAGACCCGGTTTTGCAGGCGCCATTCCTGCGCAAAGTAGGCCCGGCTCATGAAATCCATGCCCGAGAGGCGAAGGCGCTGCATGATGGCGGTTGTATCGGCCAGCATGACAAGTTCGGCCGGGGAGGGGCCCTGGGCCGCCGCGAACCGATCGGTAGAGAGCTGATCGCGTGGATCGGGGAGCGATCGGCGCTCCAGATACGCGCCTCGGGGCAGAGCCTCGGGCCTGAGCCCACCCGCCGCATCTACCAGATCCAGAAGGGTCGTTTCGCCTTCAATGACTGGATAGGAGCCGGGATACCGGACGCTTCCCGAGATCTCGACCTGGCCGAGGAGTTCATCCGGAATGACAACGTCCACGCGGTCCCTGACCTGGAGCGGCGTCTGTCTGCCCGCCTCACCCGTGGCATCGCGGGCGCTCATTTCCGTGACCGCACCCGATTTGCGGACAACGCGCACCGTGCGGGCGCTGCCCGGATCAATGCCGCCGGAAAGCGCAATCAGTTCGGCGACGGTATCGCCCGTGCGGTAATCGTACGATCCGGGAAAGGGGACGGCGCCGCCCACGTAGACGCTGCTGCGAGCCGGCTCATAGGCGGGCACGAAGAGCACATCGCCGTCGCGAAGGTAGGGGTTGGCAGAGCGATCGCCCGACGTGAAATACTGTAGCAGGTCGGCGCGCGACTCGGTTCCGTCGGTATGCAGGACGCGCACATTGCGTAGCGACGGGCGGTAGTCCGGGTTGGTGACCGGGGCGCTGAGCGTGTCGGCAAACGCCTGCTCGAGCACGCTGGACACGCGTGCTACCGGGAGCGCCAGGTAGCGCCCGGGCCGGGGCACAGCGCCCGATACATGTACGTAGAACTGGCGGCTCTGCACGAGCGAGAGCGTGACCGGAACATTCTGATAGGCCGCGCGGAGCAGCGTCATGGCTTCCTCGCGTACGCGCGCGAGCGTCAGGCCGCCGACGGTCACCGAACCGGCGTCCGGAAGCGTGAGAATACCGTCATTACTGACGATGGCGGGCGATAGTGTAACGGTCTGGCCTCCTGCCGTCACGGAAAAGGCATCGCCCGGGCCGACCACGTAGACGTCGGCGTCAACGACGCCCTCCATGGGCACGCCGCTTGCCGAGAGGCCACTCTGGGCCAGGCGCTGCCGAAGCAGTGTGAGGGGATTAACGGCGTCGCCGCCTCCCGCACCGCCGAGCAGCCCGCCTGCGACCTGTGCCTGTGTCGCATGCGGGATGAAACCTGCCAATACGAGGACAGCGAGCGCCGCGAGCCTACGAGCCGCGGGCCGCGCACCACGATCAAACGAATTAAAACGAAACATGAACCGCCGGATGGGTGAAACCGTAGTAGCAATTACGATAAATAGGCAGAGACTGGCGGTTTACATGGGCGAACTGCGTTAGTTTCGACAAACTACAACGCCCCACGGGTTCTTGCAATTGGCAGATCTGACAACATACGCCCCCGCCAAGATCAATCTCGGCCTGCATGTACTGCGGCGGCGGGATGACGGCTACCATGACATCGACACCGTTTTTGTGGCCATAGGGTGGACCGACCGCCTGACATTGCGACTGGAAGAGGACGGGCCGCCTGTCGGCATGACGTGCTCGGACCGGTCGCTCCCGACGGACGAAAACAATCTGTGTGTCCGCGCCGCCATGGCGCTTCGGGAGGCGGTGCACGAAAAGGGCCGAGAGCGGGGCGACAGCACCGAAGACCTCTGCCCGCCTGTCCACATCCATCTTGAAAAGCACATTCCGCATGGCGCGGGGCTCGGCGGTGGGTCGAGCAATGCGGCCGCGGTACTGCGTGGCCTTGCCAGGATCTGGTCGGTAGATACGAACGTCGTCGATCTGCCCGCCATTGCGGCCGGGCTCGGAGCCGACGTGCCGTTCTTCCTGAATCCGGTGCCAAGCCATGCCACCGGGATCGGGGACACGTTGGTACCGCTTGTCGGTGGTTTCGCAGACGGCGCGGATCCGCTTAACTGGACGGTGATTGTTGTCGTACCCGATGTGCGCGTATCGACAGCCGATGCCTACAGGCTGGTTCGGCCAAATGAGGAGGATCGTCCGGATCTTGCCCAAGCCGTAACACAGCACAGGCCTGCCGCCTGGAAAGGGCTTGTCGAAAACGACTTTGAGCGGATGGTGGCGCGAAAGCACCCCGTGATCGCGGCCATCCGCGACCGGCTCGAAAAAGAAGGAGCGCACTTCAGCGCCATGAGCGGATCCGGTTCGGCCGTATACGGCCTTTTCAATATCGGGTCGGAGGATGCGTACTCGGCCTACATCAACCTGCGCAATGTGTTCGCCGGGGCGCGTACGTGGGTGGGCACGACCGTCACGGCCTGAACGGTACGTATTACCAACCCACGCGGCGGCGCCGCTCGGAGCCATTGGATGTGTCGACAGAATCTGGCGGCGCCGCGAGCGAGTCCAAGCTTGCGGGCGAAAAGTAGGATTCCGGAGCGCCGTACACACTCGGCGCCGGAAAACGTGATGCCTTCGTGACGAACAGGCTGTCCTCGGCCGCCGCATCCCTGAAAAAGGTGCCCACGACGTGCAGCGCCGTGCGTGCACCCTGCCCCCAGTAATTGGTCCGGAATCGGAAGCGCGGGTCGTTGAATCCCACCCAGGAGCCCATGACCAGGTCCGGGTGGATCATCATGAACCAGGTATCGGCCGCATCCTGAGTCGTTCCGGTTTTGCCCGCCAGATCGTACTGGCCGAGCTGGTATTCGCCGGCCACGATCCGGATGCCCGATCCCTCGCGGATGACGGCGCGCAGCATGTCGGTCATGGTGTAGGCCGTGACCTCGGAGAGCGCCTCGCGTGGCGGTGTGTTGGCTTCAAAGAGGATATTACCCTGCCGGTCTTCGATGCGCGAAATCACGGTAGGTTCGTAGCGCAGCCCCCCGTTGGCGAATGTCGAATAGGCCTGCGTCATGTCGAGCAGCGTTACGTCCGATGTGCCGAGTGCGAGGGCCGGAACTTCGGCGAGCGGCGTATCGATCCCCATCCGCTTCGCATAGAAGGCCACCTGCGATGGTCCGACCTCGAGCATGAGCTGTGCCGTGACGGTATTGACCGAGTGGGCAAGGGCCTCCCGAAGCGTCATCATGCGGCCGGAGATCTCGGTGAAGTTCGTCGGATTCCACTCGACCTCGGTAATCGGGTCCACGTACTTGACCGAGTCGTCGGGGAGCTGATAGTAAGGCGACCACCCGTTGTCGATGGCGGCCGTGTACACGAATGGCTTGAAGGTCGAACCCGGTTGGCGCCTGGCAATGGCCACATGGTCGTACCAGTCGCGCGTGATTTCGCGTCCCCCGACCCAGGCCTTGACGTATCCGGTCTGCGGGTCCATGGCCACAAAGCCGGCCTCCAGACGGTGCTTGGCCGCTTTCAGCGAGTCCATGTACGCTTCGTTTGCATCGAGCAGTTGGAAGATCTCGCTCCGGTCCATGCCGAGGCGGCGCATGGCCTGATAACGCTCCGTGTCGACCTGGATGTTGCGGATGAGCGAAGGATTTTCCTTGTAAAGCTCCGACCAGGAGCTGTCCTCAAAGCGCAGATAGTCACACATGTTGAGGCTCCAGACCATCTCGTCGTCGCCCTTTTCGCTCCACTCGTAGTCGGCGACGGCCTGCAGGCACGTGGCCACGCTGTCTACCGCCGTGGCCGCCATTTTCTGCAGGCGCGAATCGAGCGTCGTGTAAACGATCAGGCCATCCTCATAGATGTCATAGCCGGAGCGCTCGCCCCACGCCTCCAGTTCCCGACGGACATACTCAGCGAAATACGGCGCCAGCGACCGCGTAATGGCTTCCGAGCGAAAAGAGGTCTCCACCGGCTCGTCGGCAAGCGCGGCGGCCGTACCCGGCTCTATGACTCCTCGCCGCTCCATCTGCGAAAGCACTACATTGCGCCGTTTCCGTGCGTTCTCCGGGTTGTTCACCGGGTGGTACAGGCTCGTGCCCTGCAACATGCCGACGAGCGTCGCGCTCTCGAGCAGCGTCAGATCCCGCGGCTGCTTGCCGAAATACATACGCGCCGCCGACTCGATTCCGAACGCCGGATACCCGAAATCGACCGTATTGAGATACATTTCCATGATCTCTTCCTTCGTGTAGCGCCGTTCGAGCTGCACGGCGGTCACCATTTCCTTGAGCTTGCGCTCCACGGTCACGCGCCGGCCAATACGCGTGTTGTAGAGATTGCGCGCCAGCTGCTGCGTAATGGTCGATGCGCCGCGCGGGTCGCCCTTCAGTATGCTCACGGGCACGGCAATCAGCAGCCCCTGCATGTCAATGCCCCAGTGGTCGTAGAACCGGTGGTCCTCGGTCGCCCACAGGGCGTTGATCACATGGGGCGAGATGTCCTCGTACGTGGCCCAGGACCGGTTCTGGTACGCGTAGCGCTGCAATTCCTGGCCATCGGCCGTGTAGGCAACGGTCGCCAGCTGGAACTCCGGGTTTTCGATTTCGCGCGTCGGCGGAATCTCGTCGAGCAGAGTCAGGAAATAACCGCCGAGCCCGAGCGTACCCGCGAGCACGACCAGGGCCGTCCAGGATACGATGGATGCGGCGGCCGCCTTTTCCCGGTCCTTGAGCCGGTTGAACCAGTATCGCCCGACGGGCGTCCGCGGCCGAATGTCGTCGCCCTGTGACGGATCCTTGCCACTGCGGCGCCGGTTCTCGGGCCGCTCGAAGTATTCGCGCAGTTCGTCGTCAGAATAGGACATGCTCAGCGAGGGTGTCGGGACTGGGTTCGCCCGCCTTCCAACGTACGAGCCGCGCGTGTGTGCCCGCGAGCACGCCATAGGTTCTGCTCAGGTACCAGTCGCCTGTATTCAGGTACAGGCCATCGTGCATTGCGGTGAGCTCTGCCCGGTGGGCGTGGCCGTAAACGACAACCTGTGCCCTTTTTTTTTCCAGGTATCCCATGGCGCTCCGGCGCAGGGCGTTCACGGTCTGCTCGTGGCTGGCAGTGGCACGCGCATCCCCGGGACCAACTGTCGCAAGACGCGCACTCGCCCACGCCGCCACCCGCTGCGCCGCCCCGAACGGAAGGACGGTGCGGTAAGCTGCATGGGCGGCGCGCGTATCGGACAGCCACTTGATGAACCGCTCATGGGGCGGCAGATGGTCTGCTTCGTCTCCGTGGCTTACGAGCACTTTCGCCCTCGGGTGAGGGAGGTATGCGGGGCCGCGGTCCGGTCGTATGCCCGCGTGGCGCTCGAGATTTCCCGCGTGCCACCTGTCATGATTTCCGCTGAAAAACCGGACCGCGGCCCCCAGATTGCGCAGTTCCTTCACGAGATCCATCCAAGCGTGGGCTATGGGTGGCATGCGGCGGGGCGTGTCGACAAACGCGTCGAACGTATCTCCCAGGAAAATGATGGAAGGCTGCTCGGCGCCGTTGTCAGGCAAGCTGTTGCCCCGCCCGTTCAGCTCATATCGAACGCACGCCAGGATCGTTGCCAGCCGCTCCCGGTCACCCTCCGGTTCTCGTCCCAGGTGCACATCAGAAAAAAAGAGCGTCAATGGGAGCAGATTTGATTCATCCGACCCGAAAAGTCGTCGAGGGAACTGGAGCAGATTGCGGCATGGTGCAGCTTTTTGAAGATGCCGATATCCGTGATGCCATGTAGCGCACTTTTGACCGACTCTGGAACGGTACCAAATCTGATTTCAAGAGCATCCAGCACATTTTCTTGGGCATAGCTCAGCCGCCCCTGCTCAAGTCCCTGCTCAAGTCCCTGCTCAAGTCCCTTCTCCATCCCCTTCTCCATCCCCTTCTCCATTCCCTTCTCCATTCCCTTCTCCATTCCCTTCTCCATTCCCTTCTCCATTCCCTTCTCCATTCCCTTCCGCATGCCGAACCGTTCGAAACTCGTGATGTAGGTCATCTTTTTTCCCTCTTCTTTTTTGGCCAGTTCAACGTACAGTTTTTCGTCCAATTCTTCCGGGAGTCGCACCGCCCAATCAATAAACTTGAGCAACCTGCGCATGTGCTTTCGGGGGTACCTTCGTTCATATAGACTGCTGATGGCATGATGTTTCCAGCGGCTGCGCTCCTTCGTCGCATACGTTTCATCCGAGGTCGTTTCGAGTGCTTTCAGGACGGCCAGGACGAGAAGGGCAAAGGGGTTGTTGCTGGCATCCAGCTCGGTCTCCCGGCCGAAGAAATCGAGCAGTTTGACAGTCGGAAAAGCAAAGTGAAGCCCACATCCCCAGAGTGAGGTACCATACTCGCGTGGTCGCCAGGACAGGTCGGCGTCTGCAAGCAGCGCGAGACTGACAACTTCCTTCCCATACCGGTCCAGGACCCGATAATAGTAAGTAAACATGCGCTGCGCAAAATCACCATCAGGATGACTCTGCACTTCGATATGGACCATGACGAGTGCTCTGTCACCACCGCGCTGCTTGACTTCCACCAATTTGTCAACAAATCGGTTGCCCGTATAATTGTCTGGCAGCAGTTTCGAGAGTTCTTTGTCGCGGGGCGTCACACCAGCCTTCCACTCAATTTCAGCATGGACCTCCGGAAATAGCAGTGCCATGAAGTCTTCAAAGAACACATCCAGCACCTCCTTCCAGAATGTGTCCTCCTGCTCGATCGTCGCCGCCATGTCCACGCTCCGCCCATTGTACTGACCATGAGCGATCAAGACCCGGCGAGCACGGAATCGTAACCTTTGTTGCGTCTGCAGGTGCCTCGCAAGGACGTTACATCGCGAAAACGTATCCGCGGACACATTGAAATCAGTATAATGGTCACCACCTGTTCTACTTTTGACCGGTTTTGATGGTGCGTGCACGGTTTGCTGGCAGTTCAATAATGTTTGCCCTCTCGTTTTGCCCTTGCGGCCTCGCGGCGGCGCAGGTAAGCGGTAGTTCCGAGGAGAATCTCTGTGAACGGGAGCGGGCGGAAGCCAAAATCTCGACCGCCGGCATGAGCGCGGTCATCTGGAACGAAAACCGGCTGTTTGGCAACATGTTTGACAACAACCTCCTGTTTACAGCCACGCTGAATGTGGGGTCGTTGTCTTCCTTTGCGCTGTGGGTGGCTGGAACCGTGAACGGCGAAGAACGCATCTCGGCCAACCACTTCAATGTGAGTCGCTTTCTGCCCGGTAAACACACGGGAGATGATCAAGCTGTCGATTGTCGCAGTACAAAAATATATCGGGTGACGCGGGGCGACATAGAACGTTATCAGCGGAGCGGGATCTTAACGGCCGCGCTGGAGCGCTGGCCTTGGTTCCTGGGAGCTCCCGTAGTTGATGGGGATGGAGATCCGTCGAACTACACTCTGGAGGGCGGGGATCTTCCAGCGCTTCATGGAGACGACATGCTCTGGTATCTCATGAGCGATTATGCAGGTCGATCGGAGCGTTCACTCGATTTGGATGTGGGTGTTTCGGTGTTTGTGCGGTACGACGTTACGAACAGGGGCGCCGGGACGATCGAGGACGCTCATGTGGCGGTTTTCGCCACACCGGACATAGGAGACGAATATGTCGGAACAGATACAACGCGGTCCATGCTCTTCGCCTACGGTGCAAACGAGACAATTCGGGGGACGCAGATGGTATCGCCAGCTGTCGGTGTCGTGCACATTGATCCGGCAAGCCAGCAATCCGGAGGCGGGGGTCCACCCCCGATATTTTCGTCCTACATAGCTGTTGCATCGGCCTACAGCCCGGACAATGATGTCACATATCTGCGCGCACTTGACACACGCAGGTCAGATAGTGTCCCAATTTTGGAGGGAGGATTGGGATTCCCAACGACGGTTCAGTGCCCACAATCCATCACCCCCGTCAAAATCATGTTTCCTGGAGACCCTCTCACGTTCTAGTTCTGGAGCATGGAGAACCTGACGGGTAACCCGGACGACTGCCGGTTCATTCGCTCGGATGGAACAATCCGGTCATAGCGCCTGGTAAAACCGCGACCGCACACTATGCGGTTACGTGGGCACAAGGCAACAGCAGGTTCAACTCCTTGAAGCTGCTACGGGAATACGCGGATCTGATCCACGAGCAAGCAGACGTATTTGCGCAGCCCAGTATATCGGCGACCGTGCCCGAAGCGGACCTCCCGGGAGCGCTCGCGCTGGGCATATATCCAAATCCCGCATCGACGAGGATTTCCATTGCGTACTCCGTTCCCGAGTCCATGGATACGGAAATCGATATCGTGGATGTATTGGGGCGTTCCATGGCTGCGCATGGCCGATCAAACAGCACCAGGCTCCAGGCGAGTCGAGGTGGATGTTTCGTCCTGGCCACGGGGAGTGTACATCGTCCAATTCCGGGCAGGCGTACACCGGTTTACCCGGCGGTTCGTGCTGCAGTGAATAAAACATCGACCTGATTCGCGCTGATCTTCAGCACAGGTGTGACACTATGATGGCATAGCCAGTCTCGAATTTGGTTCAGGACACCAAAATCGAGAGGTCTAGCTATGAAGAATCCCATCCAAGGACAAAAGGGAATGAGTCTGAACCAGTTTCTTGAGAAATACGGAAGTGAAGAGCAGTGCGAAGAAGCTCTCGAGCGTTTCCGGTGGCCTGACGGCTTTGTCTGTCCTTCGTGCGA